>NZ_JBJYZK010000018.1:0-118680 GCF_048654275.1 Candidatus Pseudomonas auctus
CTGGCTAGAGTCGGAATCGAGCTTTTAGTCCCGCCCACCCCTTCAAGTCTAAACATACAAGCGAGCCTGCTCGCGAAGCTTCTAGCGGCTGATCAAGGTGCCGGGTTCGGATGATCCTTGTGAATGGCTTCAATCCCTTCCAGCACTTCCCTCGACAGTTTCAGCTCGTAGCTGGCGATGTTGCTGTCCAGTTGCTCCAGCGTCGTCGCGCCGATGATGTTGCTGGTGACGAACGGTTGCTGATTTACAAACGCCAGGGCCATTTGCGCCGGATCCAGGCCATGTTCACGGGCCAGTGCCACATAGCGGCTGCATGCTGCTTCCGATTGCGGGTTGAAATAGCGGCTGAAGCGGCTGTAGAGGCTCAGGCGACCTTTCGGCGGACGCGCCCCACCTTCGTACTTGCCCGACAGGAAACCGAACGCCAGCGGCGAATAGGCGAGCAGGCCGCACTGTTCACGGATGGCGATTTCTGCCAGGCCGATCTCAAAACTGCGGTTGAGCAGGTTGTACGGGTTCTGGATCGACACTGCGCGCGGCCAGCCCCGCGCTTCGGCCAGGGCGAGAAAACGCATGGTGCCCCACGGCGTTTCGTTGGAAAGACCGATGTGGCGGATCTTGCCGGCCCTCACTTGCTCATCGAGCGCCTCAAGGGTGTCTTCGAGCGGCGTCAGGTTGGCTTCGGTCTGGTGCTTGTAGCCCAGTTGTCCGAAAAAGTTGGTGCTGCGCTCCGGCCAGTGCAACTGGTAGAGGTCGATGTAGTCGGTCTGCAGGCGCTTGAGGCTGGCATCCACCGCTTCGGTGATGTGCTGGCGATTGTGGCGCAGGTTCCTGTCGCGGATGTAGTCGATGGTGTTGCCGGGGCCGGCGATCTTGCTGGCGAGGATCCAGTCGGCGCGGTCGCCGCGGCTCTTGAAGTAATTGCCGATGTAGCGCTCGGTGGTGGCGTAGGTGTCGGCTTTCGGTGGCACCGGATACATCTCGGCGGTGTCGAGGAAATTGATCCCGGCCTCTTTTGCCCGTTCGATCTGGGCGAAGGCTTCAGCTTCAGTGTTTTGCTCGCCCCAGGTCATGGTGCCGAGGCAGATTGCACTTACGTTCAGGTCGGTACGGCCTAGCTGGCGATAGTCCATCGGGTGCTCCTTGGGCAAAACAAGCATAAAAGCAGGTTGAAATTTTTTTCGCAATCTGCATAATTGCCGACCTCTTTCTGCAGTGGAAGTGATGCCCCGCCGCCGAAGAATCTTGCCGTTGAACGGACGCGCCGACCCGAGCCCCCGAAAGCGTCTGTATCCGGCTGCCTTTGACTTGTCAAAGTACGCACTATTCAGTAAGATCCGCCGTCTTATTTACAGGCGGCCCCTGAGGCTATAAAGAATGAAAACTTTTACTGCTAAACCGGAAACAGTAAAGCGCGACTGGTTTGTCGTCGACGCTGCTGGTCAGACCCTGGGTCGTCTGGCCACCGAAATCGCGAGCCGTCTGCGTGGCAAGCACAAGCCTGAGTACACTCCTCACGTTGACACCGGCGACTACATCGTCGTAATCAACGCCGAGCAGATCCGTGTTACCGGTGCTAAAACCACTGACAAAATGTACTACTCCCACTCCGGTTTCCCGGGCGGCATCAAGTCGATCAACTTTGAAAAGCTGATCGCCAAGGCCCCTGAGCGCGTGATCGAGACCGCGGTTAAAGGCATGCTGCCTAAAAACCCACTGGGTCGCGACATGTACCGTAAGCTGAAAGTCTATGCGGGCGCTGCACACCCTCATACTGCTCAGCAGCCCCAAGAACTGAAGATTTAACGGAATAGTTCATTATGTCGGCGACTCAAAATTACGGCACTGGCCGTCGCAAGACCGCAACCGCACGCGTTTTCCTGCGTCCGGGTACTGGTAACATCTCCATCAACAACCGCTCCCTGGACACGTTCTTCGGTCGCGAAACTGCCCGCATGGTAGTTCGTCAGCCGCTGGAACTGACTGAGACTGTCGAGAAGTTCGACATCTACGTCACCGTCATCGGTGGTGGTGTAAGTGGTCAGGCTGGCGCAATTCGCCACGGCATCACTCGCGCTCTGATGGACTACGACGAAACCCTGCGTGGCGCTCTGCGCAAAGCTGGCTTCGTTACTCGCGACGCCCGTGAAGTTGAACGTAAGAAAGTTGGTCTGCGTAAAGCGCGTAAGCGTCCGCAGTACTCGAAGCGTTAATTTCGCTTCCACGTTCAAAAAGAACGCCCGATTCCTCACGGAACCGGGCGTTTTTTTATGCGTGCGATTTCTTGAATAATTGCGCTGTGACAACTTGCCACATTCGTAGACCCCCTATACTACAAGGCTTGAGGGCCAGCCCTCCGGGTAATTACCTTGTCAGAATTGGGGGTTTTCATTACCATTCGGCAAAATTTTTATAAGTACATAGTTTCAATTTAGTAGACGCCTGATTTAACAGGCCACAAAGCTGATGGGAGAGGACTGAATGAGCAATGACGGCGTGAATGCAGGCCGGCGTCGCTTCTTGGTAGCAGCCACATCCGTGGTGGGTGCTGCAGGAGCGGTGGGGGCTGCGGTCCCGTTCGTGGGGTCATGGTTTCCCAGTGCCAAGGCGAAGGCTGCCGGAGCACCGGTGAAAGTGAATGTCAGCAAAATCGAGCCAGGACAGCAGATGATTGCTGAATGGCGCGGCCAGCCGGTGTTCATTGTCCGCCGTACCGAGGAAATCCTGGGGAATCTCAAAAAGATCGAAGGCCAACTCTCCGATCCGACCTCCAAAAACTCCACGCAACCCACTTATGTCGACCCTGAAGTGCGCTCGATCAAGCCGGAAATCCTGCTGCTGATCGGGATCTGCACTCACCTGGGTTGCTCACCGACCTTCCGTCCCGAAGTGGCACCCGCGGATCTGGGCAAAGACTGGGTAGGCGGTTATTTCTGCCCTTGCCACGGTTCCCACTACGATCTGGCTGGCCGCGTCTACAAGTCGCAACCTGCGCCTTTGAACCTGCCAGTACCCCCGCATTCCTATGAGACCGATGACCTGATTGTCATTGGCGTCGATACGGAGAAAGCGTGATGAGCAAGTTCATGGATTGGGTTGATGCACGCTTCCCCGCCACCAAAATGTGGGAAGACCATCTCAGCAAGTATTACGCTCCAAAAAACTTCAACTTCTTCTATTTCTTCGGCTCGCTGGCGCTGCTCGTTCTGGTCAACCAGATCGTCACCGGCGTCTGGCTGACCATGAGCTACACCCCGTCGGCGGAAGAAGCGTTCGCTTCCGTCGAATACATCATGCGCGACGTCGAGTACGGATCGATCCTGCGTCTGCTGCACTCCACCGGCGCTTCGGCGTTCTTCATCGTGGTCTATCTGCACATGTTCCGTGGCCTGCTCTACGGTTCGTACCAGAAACCGCGTGAGCTGGTGTGGGTCTTCGGCATGCTGATCTATCTGGCGCTGATGGCTGAAGCCTTCATGGGTTACCTGCTGCCGTGGGGCCAGATGTCCTACTGGGGTGCCCAGGTGATCATCTCGCTGTTCGGCGCGATTCCGGTCATCGGCAACGACCTGACCCAGTGGATCCGTGGTGACTACCTGATTTCCGGGATCACCCTGAACCGCTTCTTCGCCCTGCACGTGGTCGCGCTGCCGATCGTGATTCTCGGTCTGGTGGTGCTGCACATCCTGGCGCTGCACGAAGTCGGTTCGAACAACCCTGACGGCGTGGACATCAAGAAGCACAAAGATGAAAACGGTATCCCGCTGGACGGCATCGCCTTCCACCCGTACTACACCGTGAAAGATATCGTCGGCGTCGTGGTGTTCCTGTTTATCTTCTGCTTCATTGTGTTCTTCTTCCCGGAAATGGGCGGTTACTTCCTCGAAAAGCCTAACTTCGAGCAAGCCAACCCGTTCAAGACCCCTGAGCACATTGCACCGGTCTGGTACTTCACACCGTTCTACGCAATCTTGCGGGCGGTCCCTGACAAGCTCATGGGCGTTATCGCCATGGGGGCGGCCATTGCGGTGCTGTTCGTCCTGCCATGGCTGGACCGCAGCCCGGTCAAGTCGATGCGCTACAAAGGCTGGATGAGCAAGATCTGGCTGGTGGTGTTCTGCATTTCGTTCGTGATCCTCGGCATTCTGGGCGTTCTGGCCCCGACGCCAGGCCGTACGCTGCTGTCGCAGGTCTGCACCTTCCTGTACTTCGCCTACTTCATTCTGATGCCGTTCTACACCAGGCTCGAGAAGACCAAACCGGTTCCGGAAAGGGTGACTGGCTGATGAAAAAGTTATTTTTTGCTCTGATTTTTGCTGCTCTGCCAGTGCTGTCTTTCGCGGCCGAACACGGTGGTCCGGAACTGGAAAAGGTCGACATCGACGTTTCCGACAAGGCTGCCCTGCAGGATGGTGCGCGTACGTTCGCCAACTATTGCATGGGTTGTCACAGTGCCAAGTTTCAGCGTTACGAGCGTGTCGCCGATGACCTCGGTGTTCCGCACGAGCTGATGCTGGAAAAACTGGTGTTCACCGGCGCCAAGATCGGCGATCACATGAACATCGGTATGCAGCCGGCCGACGCCAAGACCTGGTTCGGCGCAGCGCCGCCGGACCTGACGCTGGTGGCTCGTGTTCGCGGCACCGACTGGCTCTACGGTTACCTCAAGTCGTTCTACGAAGATCCTGCACGTCCATGGGGCGTGAACAACAAGGTCTTCCCGAACGTCGGCATGCCTAACGTGCTGGTCGGCCTGCAAGGTCGTCAGGTCGTAGGTTGCAAACAGGTACAGATCGTCGAAGACGGCAAGAAGCAATATGACCCGCTGACCGGTACGCCTTTGACTCATGAAGCGTGCGATCAGTTGACCATCGTGCCGAAAACCGGAACCCTCAACGAAGAGCAGTTCGATGAGAAGGTCAAGAATCTGGTAACCTTCCTGGCTTACTCGGCTAACCCGGTTAAGCTGCAACATCAGCGCATCGGTACTTACGTCTTGTTGTACCTGGCGTTCTTCTTTGTGTTCGCCTACCTGCTCAAGCGTGAATACTGGAAAGACGTGCACTGATAACGCTTCAAGCAATTGCTGTTAATCGCGCGCGCCCAAGGGCGCCTCTGAAAACGCAACGCCTGGTTATCCAACGGTTGCGGGAGGCGCCCTCTGGGCGCGCGCGTTTTTCCGGCTCCGACAATTTCAACAAGCGAGGAGGATCGCCATGGGCGTGACCAATCGGTTGGCCTGTTACTCCGACCCCGCCGACCACTATTCCCACCGAGTGCGCATCGTGCTTGCAGAGAAGGGTGTCAGCGCCGAAATCATTTTTGTGGAGGCTGGTCGTCAGCCGCCTAAACTGATTGAAGTGAACCCTTACGGCAGTCTGCCCACGCTGGTCGATCGTGACCTGGCGTTGTGGGAGTCGACCGTGGTGATGGAGTATCTGGATGAGCGTTACCCGCATCCACCGTTGATGCCTGTGTACCCGGTGGCGCGTGCCAACAGCCGTCTGCTGATTCATCGTATTCAGCGCGACTGGTGTGGTCTGGTGGATCTGATTCTGGATTCGCGCACCAAGGAAGCGGCTCGTGCCGTGGCGCGCAAGGAATTGCGCGAAAGCCTGACGGGCGTGTCGCCGCTGTTTGCCGACAAGCCGTTTTTCCTCAGTGAGGAACAAAGTCTGGTGGATTGCTGCCTATTGCCAATACTCTGGCGTTTGCCGATTCTGGGTATAGAACTGCCGCGGCCGGCCAAGCCGCTGCTTGATTATATGGAGCGTCAGTTTGCGCGTGAGGCATTCCAGGCGAGTCTGTCTGGTGTCGAACGCGACATGCGCTAAGGCTTAAGGAGCCGCTATGAACTCCAGTCGACCTTATCTGGTCCGCGCGCTCTACGAGTGGATTGTAGATAACGATTGCACCCCGCACATGCTGGTCAATTCCGAGTACCCGGCGGTGCAGGTGCCACAGGGATTTGCCAGCGACGGGCAGATTGTCCTGAACATTTCGCCAAGTGCCGTGCGGCATTTGCACATGGACAACGACGTTGTGACCTTCGAAGGTCGCTTCGGCGGCGTCCCGCATAGTCTGTACGTGCCTATTGCTGCAATCCTGGGCATCTACGCCCGGGAAAACGGTCAGGGCATGGTGTTCGATCTCGAGTCGCCGATGGATGACGAGGACGAGATCGAGCAGGACGACGACGTTCCGCCACCGGACAGCGAGCCGCCGCGCCCAAGCGGCCGGCCAAGCCTGAAAGTGGTGAAGTAATAAAAAAGGCGATCCGGTTGGATCGCCTTTTTTGTGCCAGTGGGAGCGAGCCTGCTCGCGATAGCGCTGTCGTAAGCGCCACCGAGGGCAAGTCGTTCTCAGTCGATGTACTCGAACAGCTTCACAATCTTCTGCACACCGGAAACGCCCTGCACCAGGTTGGTCGCCTGGGCGGCTTCCTGTTTGGTCAGCAGTCCCAGCAGGTAGACAATGCCATTCTCGGTCACGACCTTGATCCGCGAGCCAGGAATGCTGGCGTCAGTGAGCATCTGGGTCTTGATCTTGGTGGTCAGCCAGGCATCGTTCTGGCGGGCCAGCAGGGAGGAGGGCTGCAACACTTGCAGTTCGTTATGGACCTTTTTCACGCGCTGAACGTTGGCGGCGGCCTGTTCGGCCTTCTCCTTGAGGTCCGCGCGCGGGGTCTGACCGGCCAGCAGCACAACGCCGTTGAAGCTGGTGACGACGATGTGCGAGTCGTTGTCCAGGGCCGGATCGGTCTTGGCCACGTTAACGCCGACTTTGGTTTCGATCAGCGAGTCATCGATCTTGCTGCCGAAAGTGCGGGTGCCGCGGTCGTCTTCGATCGGCGCTTCACGGCTGGCATTCACCACAGAGGTGCAGCCGCTGATGCCGAGGCACAGGGTCAAGGCCAGAAGGCCAAGGCGATTAGGGGTCATTCTTCACTCCCGAACAGTTGGCTGTCGATCAGATCGCAAAGGCAATGGATCGCCAGCAAGTGGACTTCCTGAATACGTGCGGTGACATTGGCCGGTACGCGAATCTCGACGTCTTCGGGCAGCAGCAGCGAAGCCATGCCGCCGCCATCGCGTCCGGTCAATGCTACGACAATCATTTCGCGATCATGTGCGGCCTGGATCGCCTGAATAATGTTCGCCGAGTTGCCGCTGGTCGAAATTGCCAGCAGCACGTCACCCGGCTGGCCGAGTGCGCGGATCTGCTTGGAGAACACTTCGTTGTAGCTGTAGTCGTTGGCGATCGAGGTGATGGTCGAACTGTCGGTGGTCAGTGCGATGGCTGGCAGGCTAGGACGCTCACGCTCGAAGCGGTTGAGCAGTTCCGAGGAGAAGTGCTGGGCATCGCCGGCCGAGCCGCCGTTGCCGCACGAGAGCATTTTTCCCTCGTTGAGCAGGGCGTTGACCATCACCTGGCTGGCTTGCTCGATGTGCGGTGCAAGTACGTCCATCGCCTGTTGCTTGGTGTCGATGCTGGCCTGGAAAAGCTGGCGAATTCGGGATTGCATGTCCATCTGTGTGACCTTAATTAGCGCGGCTGTCCGGCACGTGAATGTGCAGCCCGCAAAGCAAAGAGCAAAAGTGTTGAGTGAAAGTGTCCGGGTCGGAGCAGGCGGTCAACTGTCGAACGCATTCTGCAACCAGTTCAGCTGACCGTGGCGGCTGTCGATGGCCACCACGTCGAAGCGGCAGGGGGAATTGGCCCAACGCGACTCGCGCTGAAGAAAATACTGTGCGGCGAAAATCAGTTTCTGCTGTTTGCGCTCGTCGATGCTGTCGAGTGCGCCACCCCATTGAGTGTTCTTTCGGTAACGGACTTCGACGAATACTACTGTATCGCCATCAAGCATGACCAGATCAAGCTCACCGCGCTTGCATAACCAGTTCTGCGCCAGCAGGCGCAGACCCTGGTGTTGCAGATGCTCGAGCGCCTGGCGCTCGGCATCCTTGCCGCTTTGCAGGTGTGACCTGTCGGGCATCAGCGTGGAGTGTCCGGCAGGCGCTGAATCTGACCGCTGACGAACTGCGCCCATGGCAACTGACGCACAACGCGCTGGGACTGGGTCATGCCCAGGCTGCCCGACTGACCTTCGATACGGCTGTCCGGCAGTGCCTTGAGCTGATCCAGGCGTGGCGCCAGACGATACGCATCAACGCCCATCGCGT
This sequence comes from Candidatus Pseudomonas auctus, assembly GCF_048654275.1. Taxonomy (NCBI): domain Bacteria; kingdom Pseudomonadati; phylum Pseudomonadota; class Gammaproteobacteria; order Pseudomonadales; family Pseudomonadaceae; genus Pseudomonas; species Candidatus Pseudomonas auctus. The sequence goes on from NZ_JBJYZK010000018.1 coordinate 8,184, forward strand.
ACAGGCGGCCCAGGCTGCCGGCGGCTTGTGGCCATTGCGCGGTGACCTGCTGGCGCAGCGGATCGCTGGTTTCCAGCAGCCACGGGGTTTCGCAGAAGCGCACGCCGTTCATGTCGTTGTACTGGTTCACGTCGCCGCTGGCGCTGAACACGTGGGAGGTCGCGTAGACCGGCACGTCACCGGCGTACTGGAAGTTCAGGGTCGGCTTGATCTGCTGCGCCTGCTGTGGGGTGGCGGCGAGGAAGATGAATTCGATGTCCTGGCGACGCGAAGGCTGGGCGGCAACGTTGGTGCCGGCGGCATTCTGCAGGCTCTTCGCGCGGGCTTCGCTTTGACGCAGCTGGAACATGTCGGCGATCTGCTGGGCCAGTTGCACCGGCTGGTCGACGCGCTCGGTGGCGACAATGCTGCCGCCGTTGGCTTGCCAGTCCTGGCTGAAGGCACGCAGGACGCGGTCGCCCCATTCGCCTTTCGGCACCATGATGGCGGCGCGATGCAGGCCGTCGGCACGGGCGCGGCGGGAGACTTCGCGGGCTTCGTCTTCAGCGGCCAGACCGAACTGGAACAGCTGCGCCGGGCCTTGATCGCCTTCGCTGTAGTTCAGGGCGAGGGTGGTGATCGGCAATTGCGGGCGAGTGCTCAGCTGTTTGACCAGCGGCTTCTCCAGCGGGCCGACGACCAGTTGCACGCCATCGGCCTGGGCCTTGCGGTAGAACTCGTCGAGGTTGGTCAGTTTCGAGCTGTCATAGAATTCGATGGCCGGTGGTTTCTGGCCGGCTTGCTGAGCCTGATAGTGCGCGGCCATGAAGCCGTCACGCAGGGCCTTGCCGACCGAGGCCAACTGGCCGTCCTGTGGCAACAGCAGGGCAATCTTGCTCAGAGGCTGGCTGGCCAGCTCCTTGAGTTTGGTCAGGGGCAGCGGCAGGTTGATTGCAGCTGGGTGTTTCGGATGCTGGTTGCGCCAGTTGTCGATGGCGGCTTGCTGTTGCTCCAGGGTGCCGGCGGTTTTCACTGCCAGAGCCAGGCTCATCCAGCCGCCAAGATCATCGGTGGTGTTCGCTTGCAGTTGATCGGCCGGCAGCGACGCAATCAGGGTCCAGATCGCTTCGTGGTTCTTGCTGGCGGCTTCGCCTTCCAGCATCGGCGCGATGAAGATGCGTTCGCGGGCGGCCGCCAGGGTCTGGCCGTCGGCTTCAAGGGCGCGGGCGTGAACGGTGCCGGCGCGAACTTGCAGCGGTACGGACATTTCGCTCAGGCGTTGCAGGCTTGGGTGGCTCAGGGCGGTCAGCGCGGCTTTCGGCTGGTTGCGGGTCATGGCCAGTTCTGCAGACAGCGTGCTGGCGAAGGCCTGCTGGCCGGGCTGGAGTTGTTCCATCGGCACTTGCTGCAGGATTTGCGCGGACTGTCCGGCATTGCCCTGGCGGTACGCCATATCTGCCGCGCTCAGGCGCAGCAGCGCAGCCTTGTCCGGCGATTTGGCCTGGGCAGCCTGTTCGAGCAGTTGCTCGATGGTGGCATCCGGGGTCCGTGGAAGTTCGCCAAGGCTGGAGGAAGGGGAGCTGGCGCAAGCCGCCAACAAGGCAGCGAGGCAGAGGGCAGTGAACAGCCGCAGGCAAGCGATCATGTAAGTGTTCCTGATACTCGATCAAATTAGCGTCGAATTGTACCCAAGCACTGGCCGGGGCGCGATGTTACTGGCGTGAAACCGTCAATTTAGCTGATACAAAGAGTGCGCAGCCTCACAATGGTGCGACAAACCGTGTCCGACCCGGACGCATCGTCCGGCGCACGACGCGCTACAATGGCGGCTTTTACCGATCATGAGGTGTGCGCTTTGACTGCTCCAGGTCCTTTGAATTCCGCTGCGGGCTCGCTTTATGTGGTGGCGACGCCCATCGGCAACCTGGATGACATCAGCGCCCGGGCGTTGAAGATCCTGCGCGAGGTGGCGCTGATCGCCGCCGAAGATACGCGCCACTCCCAACGCCTGATGCAGCACTTCGGCATTACCACGCCGCTGGCAGCCTGTCATGAGCACAATGAGCGGGACGAAGGCAGTCGTTTCATCACCCGTCTTCTGGCAGGAGACAACGTCGCGCTGATTTCCGATGCCGGTACGCCGCTGATTTCCGATCCCGGTTATCACTTGGTACGTCAGGCGCGTGCTGCGGGGATCAATGTGGTGCCGGTGCCAGGTGCGTGCGCATTGATCGCGGCGTTGTCGGCTGCCGGTCTGCCGTCCGACCGTTTTATCTTCGAAGGCTTTCTGCCGGCCAAGGCCGTGGGGCGCAAAGCGCGTCTGGAAGCCATCAAGGAAGAACCGCGCACACTGATTTTCTACGAGGCGCCGCATCGTATTCTGGAATGCCTGCAGGATATGGAGGCGGTATTCGGCGCTGATCGCCCTGCATTGCTCGCTCGTGAAATCACCAAGACCTTTGAAACCCTCAAGGGATTGCCGTTGAGCGAGTTGCGGGCGTTCGTCGAGGCGGACAGTAATCAGCAGCGCGGCGAATGCGTTGTGGTAGTGGCGGGCTGGACCGCGCCGGAATCCGAAGACGCCGTCAGCAGCGAGGCGATGCGCATCCTCAATCTGTTGCTGGAAGAGATGCCGCTCAAGCGTGCGGCGGCCTTGGCGGCGCAAATCACCGGTGAGCGCAAAAACGTGCTGTACCAGGTGGCGCTGGATCAGCAAAAAGACGCGTAACCCGTCGCGCAGACCGGTTTGCGGGCTATTAGCGCTTGTTCTTCGGCCGCTCTGCCGTTAACCTGCGCGGCGGAGAGTCGATCGGACAGTCGCTGCCCTCTATGAAAATTAGGGGGGGGAGGAAAGTCCGGGCTCCATAGGGCGAAGTGCCAGGTAATGCCTGGGAGGCGTGAGCCTACGGAAAGTGCCACAGAAAATAACCGCCTAAGCGCTTCGGCGCCGGTAAGGGTGAAAAGGTGCGGTAAGAGCGCACCGCACGTCTGGCAACAGTTCGTGGCTAGGTAAACCCCACTTGGAGCAAGACCAAATAGGGTCCCAAGGCGTGGCCCGCGCTGGGACCGGGTAGGTTGCTAAAGATGTCCAGTGATGGCCATCGTAGACGAATGACTGTTCAAGACAGAACCCGGCTTACAGATCGACTCTCCACCTTTTTCTTTTCCCTGCTTGAATTAAAGGCGACAGGGCTGTTTATTATCAGCAGGCCTGCGCTGGAAACCTGGCAGCGGCAAACGCAGTAATAGCCATTTCCCACCTTGCTTCAATCAACAGCAGAAGCGCTTTTGTAATACCGAAAAAATCTTACTCTTAACAAATTACTTTAACTTTCGAGCGCAGCTTTCAGTGCTGCTTCAAGTTATTGGATAAAAGCATCCGCCAGATTCTCGTTGCTCCTCCTTTTATGCTCCTAAATCTCCGTTCTGTAAGGGTTTTCCTTTAATCCGCGCCTTGACGGTGTGGTGGGCGCATTCCTATAGTGTGCGCAAGTGGCGGAAAGTGGCATGAAGTGGGTTTTTTGAGCTCAAAACGATAAAAATTGGAGAAACGCAGACGTGTTTCGCGGAGCTAACGCTATCAGTCTCGATGCAAAGGGCCGTCTCGCCATGCCGAGCCGGTACCGTGACGAGCTCGATTCGCGCAGCTCTGGCCAGTTGATCGTGACCATTGATGCCGTTGATCCATGTTTGTGTGTCTACCCGCTCGATGAGTGGGAAATTATTGAAACCAAGTTGCGCGCGCTTCCTTCGCTTCGCGAAGAGAACCGTCGTCTGCAACGTTTATTGATTGGTAATGCCGTTGACCTCGAGCTCGACGGCAGTGGTCGTTTCCTGGTGCCGCCGCGCCTGCGCGAATACGCGAAGCTCGACAAGCGCGCGATGCTGGTGGGCCAACTGAACAAGTTCCAACTGTGGGACGAAGATGCCTGGAACGCGGTTTCTGCCGCTGACCTGGCTGCCATACAACAACCGGGCGCCATGCCTGACGAACTGCGTGATCTGATCCTGTGACTATTGATAGCGGCTTTAACCACATCACCGTACTGCTTGACGAAGCCGTCGAGGCTCTCGCCGTACGTCCTGATGGCTGCTATCTGGACGGCACGTTCGGTCGCGGCGGGCACAGCCGGTTGATCCTGAGCAAGCTCGGGCCGGATGGTCGGCTCATCGGATTCGACAAGGATCCTCAAGCGATTGCCACCGGGCAAACGCTAGCGGCCGAAGACGGCCGCTTTGTCGTTGTGCAGCGCAGCTTTGCCGAGCTCGGTTCGGTGGTTGCCGAACAGGGTCTGGCCGGCAAGGTCAGCGGCATTCTGCTGGATCTGGGCGTGTCTTCGCCGCAGCTCGATGATGCCGAGCGCGGCTTCAGCTTCCTCAACGACGGTCCGCTGGACATGCGCATGGATCCGTCCCGTGGCATCAGCGCCGCCGAGTTCGTCAACACCGCGCCCGTGGAAGAAATCGCCCGTGTGTTCAAGGAATACGGCGAAGAACGCTTCTCCGGTCGCATGGCCCGTGCCGTGGCCGAACGTCGTGACATCACGCCGTTCGAGCGCACCGCCGATCTGGCCGAAGTCCTGAAAGTCGCCAACCCGGCGTGGGAAAAGGGCAAGAACCCGGCAACTCGCGCTTTCCAGGGCCTGCGCATTCACGTCAACAACGAACTGGGCGATCTGGAAGCGGGTCTTGAAGCCGCGCTCGAATGCCTGGAAGTGGGCGGTCGTCTGGTCGTGATCAGCTTCCACTCGCTGGAAGACCGTATCGTCAAACTGTTCATGCGCAAGCTGGTGAAAGGCGAAGCCGACAACCTGCCGCGCAACCTGCCGGTTCGCCATGTTGCGTTCGAACCGAAAATCAAAGTCCATGGCAAAGCGCAGACGGCCTCCGACGCCGAACTCAAAGCCAACCCACGTTCCCGTAGCGCCGTCATGCGCGTCGCGGAGAAGCTGCGGTGAGCAAGCTTTTCGCCAAGCCACTGCCCGGCGGCAGCTTTTTCATGCTGCTGTTGTTCATCGGCGTGCTCGTGTCGGCCATCGGCGTGTCTTACAGCGCTCACTGGAACCGGCAGTTGCTCAACACCCTTTACAACGAACTGAGCGTGCGCGACAAGGCGCAGGCCGAATGGGGGCGCCTGATCCTGGAGCAAAGCACCTGGACCGCCCACAGCCGGATCGAAGTGCTGGCCACCGAACAACTGAAGATGCACATTCCCGGCGCGGCTGACGTGAAGATGGTGGCGCCATGATGAAACTCGAGGGGGCTCTTTTCCCATGGCGTTTCCGTCTGATGGTGGCACTGCTCGGCGTGATGGTCGCGGCGATCTGCTGGCGCATCATCGACCTGCAAGTGGTTGACCGTGACTTCCTCAAAGGCCAGGGCGACGCGCGCAGTCTTCGGCACATTCCTATTCCGGCTCACCGTGGTCTGATCACCGACCGTAACGGCGAGCCGCTGGCCGTGAGTACCCCGGTGACCACGCTGTGGGCCAACGCCAAGGAAATGCAGACCGCCAAAGAGAAGTGGCCGGCACTGGCCGCCGCGCTGGGGCAGGATCCTAAAGCCTTGGCCGAACGCCTCGAAGCCCAGGCCAACAAGGAATTCATTTATCTGGTGCGCGGGTTGACCCCCGAGCAGGGCCAGGCCGTGCTCGACCTGAAAGTGCCGGGCGTCTACGGCATCGAAGAGTTCCGCCGGTTCTACCCGGCCGGTGAAGTCACCGCGCACATGGTCGGGTTCACCGACATCGATGACCACGGTCGTGAAGGTGTCGAACTGGCCTACGACGAATGGCTGGCCGGCGTACCCGGCAAGCGGCAAGTCATCAAGGATCGGCGTGGACGGCTGATCAAGGATGTCCAGGTCACCAAAAACGCCAAGGCCGGCAAGCCCTTGGCGTTGTCGATTGACCTGCGCCTGCAATACCTGGCCAACCGCGAACTGCGCAACGCGATCATTGAGAACGGTGCGAAAGCCGGCAGTCTGGTGATCATGGACGTGAAGACCGGCGAGATCCTCGCCATGGTCAACCAGCCGACCTACAACCCGAACAACCGTCGCAACCTGCAACCGGCGATGATGCGTAACCGCGCGATGATCGATGTGTTCGAACCCGGTTCGACCATGAAAGCGATCTCGATGAGCGCCGCGATCGAAACCGGCCGCTGGAAACCGAGCGACACCGTCGAGGTGTATCCGGGCTCCCTGCAGATCGGCAAATACACGATCAAGGACGTGTCGAAGACCGAAGGTCCGGTGCTCGACCTGACCGGCATTCTGATCAATTCCAGTAACGTCGGCATGAGTAAGGTCGCGTTCGATATCGGCGGCGAAACCATTTTCCGCCTCGCACAGAAAGTTGGCCTCGGCCAGGACACCGGCCTCGGCTTCCCGGGCGAACGTGTCGGCAACCTGCCGAACTACCGCGAGTGGCGCAAGGCCGAGACCGCGACGCTGTCCTACGGCTACGGCATCTCGGTGACCGCGATCCAGCTGGTGCATGCGTTCTCGGCGCTGGCCAATAACGGGCGTCTGGCACCACTGACCCTGATCAAAACCGACAAGGCGCCGCAGACCACCCAGGTGCTGCCGGAAGCCGTCGCCAAAACCATGCAAGGCATGCTGCAACAAGTGATCGAAGCCCCGCGCGGCGTGTTCCGTGCGCAGGTGCCGGCGTATCACGTGGGCGGCAAGTCCGGTACCGCGCGTAAAACATCGGTTGGCACCAAGGGCTATGCCGAAAACTCTTACCGCTCGCTGTTCGCCGGTTTCGGCCCGATGAGCGATCCACGTTATGCAATCGTCGTGGTGATCGATGAACCGACCAAGGCCGGTTACTTCGGTGGTCTGGTCTCGGCGCCGGTGTTCAGCCGCGTGATGTCGGGCACCCTGCGCCTGATGAACGTTACCCCGGACAACCTGCCGACCACACAACAGGCCAACGCCACCCCGGTCGTTCCGCTGAAAGCCAATGGAGGGCGCGGCTGATGTCTCTGAGTCTGAACAAGATTTTCCCCCACGCCGGCCATGATCTGTTGATCCGTGAACTGGCGCTCGACAGTCGCAATGTACGCGCGGGTGATCTGTTCCTCGCGGTGCCGGGCGGTAAGTTCGACGGGCGTGCGCACATCGCCGACGCCTTGCAGCGCGGTGCTGCTGCGGTGGCCTATGAAGTGGAAGGCGCCACCGTGCTGCCGATCACCGAAGTTCCGCTGATTCCGGTCAAGGGCCTGGCGGCGCAACTGTCTGACATCGCCGGGCGTTTTTACGGTGAGCCGAGTCATCACCTGAACCTGATCGGCGTGACCGGCACCAACGGCAAGACCAGCGTGACCCAGTTGGTGGCGCAGGCGCTGGACTTGCTCGGCCAGCATTGCGGCATCGTCGGCACCCTCGGCTCCGGTTTTCATGGCGCGCTGCAAAGCGGCCTGCACACCACGCCGAATCCGATTGCCATGCAAGCGACCTTGGGCGACCTGAAAAAGGCCGGCGCCAAAGCCGTGGCCATGGAAGTCTCGTCCCACGGTCTGGATCAAGGCCGGGTTACCGCGCTGGCATTCGATGTGGCAGTGATGACCAACCTGTCCCGTGATCACCTCGATTACCACGGCACCATGGAAGCGTACGCCGAGGCAAAGGCCCGGCTGTTCGCCTGGAATGACCTGAAGTGCCGCGTGGTCAATCTCGACGACGATTTCGGCCGGCAACTGGCCGCTGAAAAGCGCGAGTCACGTTTGATCACTTACAGCCTGCTCGACAGCAGCGCCTATCTCTATGTGCGTGAAGCGCAGTTCGACGACGAAGGCGTGCGCGCCACGCTGGTCACGCCGCAAGGCGAACGCCATCTGCGCAGCACGCTGCTCGGCCGTTTCAATCTGAGCAACGTACTGGCCGCCGTCGGTGCATTGCTCGGTCTCGATTACGCCCTCGACGAAATTCTCAAGGTGCTGCCAAAGCTCGAAGGCCCGGCCGGTCGCATGCAGCGTCTCGGCGGCGGCACCCAGCCGCTGGTGGTGGTCGATTACGCCCACACTCCGGATGCCCTGGAAAAAGTGCTGACCGCACTGCGCCCGCATGTCAAAGGCCAATTGCTGTGTCTGTTCGGCTGCGGCGGTGATCGCGATCGCGGCAAGCGTCCGTTGATGGCTGAAGTGGTCGAGCGTCTGGCCGACCGCGTGCTGGTCACCGATGACAATCCGCGCACCGAAGACCCGGCGGTGATTTTCGATGATATCCGCGCCGGCTTCACGGCTGTGGACAAGGTGACGTTCGTGGCCGGTCGTGGCCAGGCCATCGCGCAACTGATTGCCGGCGCTTCGGCGGATGACGTGATCGTTCTGGCCGGCAAAGGTCACGAGGACTATCAGGAAATCAACGGCGAGCGCCATGCATTCTCTGATCTGGTCGAGGCGGATCACGCCCTGACCGCGTGGGAGGTGGCCCATGCTTAAGGCCCTGAAACTCAGCGAGCTGACCAGCGCGCTCGACGCCCGCCTGATCAGCGCCGACGCCAGTTTTGACGGCGTGAGCATCGACAGCCGCGCGATCAAGGCTGGCCAACTGTTTATCGCCCTGACCGGCCCGCGTTTCGACGGTCATGACTATCTGAATGAAGTCGCCGCCAAAGGCGCCGTTGCGGCATTGGTCGAGCGCGAAGTCGCCGACAGCACGCTGCCGCAATTGCTGGTCAAGGACACTCGCCAGGCGCTCGGCCAGCTGGGTGCCTTGAACCGTGCCGCGTTCACCAAACCGGTCGCTGCGGTTACCGGCTCCAGTGGCAAGACCACGGTCAAGGAAATGCTCGCAAGCATCCTGCGCACACGCGGTCCGGTGCTGGCGACCCGTGGCAACCTGAATAACGATCTGGGTGCGCCGCTGACCCTGCTCGAACTCGCCCCGGAACACAGCGCGGCGGTGATCGAACTGGGCGCCTCGCGTCTGGGTGAAATCGCCTACACCGTAGGGCTGACCAAGCCGCACGTAGCGATCCTCAACAACGCCGGGACCGCCCACGTCGGTGAGTTCGGCGGGCCGGAGAAAATCGTCGAAGCCAAGGGCGAGATCATCGACGGGCTGGCGGCCGATGGCGTCGCCGTGCTGAACCTCGATGACAAGGCGTTTGGTATCTGGAAAACCCGCGCCGGCGCGCGCAAGGTGCTGACGTTTGCCCTGAGCAACACTCATGCGGATTTTTACGCCAGCGATCTGGCCACCGATGCCCGTGGTTGTCCGGCGTTCAACCTTCACACTCCTGAAGGTATGGAACGGGTTCAACTGAACCTGCTCGGCACCCACAACGTCGCCAACGCCATGGCCGCCGCCGCTGCCGCTCACGCCTTGGGCGTGTCGCTGTTCGGCATTGCCACCGGGCTTGGCGCGGTACAACCGGTCAAGGGTCGCACCGTCGCGCAACTGGCGAAAAACGGCATGCGCGTGATCGATGACACTTACAACGCGAACCCCACCTCGATGTGCGCGGCCGTTGATATACTCGCCGGCTTTTCCGGTCGCACCGTTCTGGTGCTCGGGGATATCGGCGAGTTGGGCGACTGGGCGGAGCAGGGGCACCGCGACGTGGGCGAATACGCCCGGGGCAAGGTTTCCGCGCTTTACGCTGTCGGGCCGAACATGGTCCACGCCGTGAACGCATTCGGTAACGAGGCGCAGCACTTCGGCACACAAGCCGAACTGATCCAGGCCCTCGGCGCCGAGCAGGACACAAACACCACCATTTTGATCAAGGGTTCGCGCAGCGCAGCGATGGAAAACATCGTTGCGGCCCTGTGCGGGTCCAGTCTGGAGAAACATTAATGCTGCTGCTGCTAGCGGAGTATCTGCAACAGTTCTACAAAGGCTTCGCGGTCTTCCAGTACCTGACCCTGCGCGGGATCCTCGGTGTGCTGACCGCGCTGGTCTTGTCGCTGTGCTACGGCCCGTGGATGATCCGCACCCTGCAGAACCGTCAGATCGGCCAGTCCGTTCGTAACGACGGCCCGCAATCGCACCTGTCCAAATCCGGTACGCCGACCATGGGCGGTGCGCTGATTCTGTCTTCGATCGGAGTCAGCACTCTGCTTTGGGCTGACCTGAGCAACCGCTACGTGTGGGTCGTGCTGCTGGTGACCCTGCTGTTCGGCGCCATCGGCTGGGTCGACGACTACCGCAAGGTGATCGAGAAGAACTCCCGTGGCCTGCCGAGCCGCTGGAAATATTTCTGGCAGTCGGTGTTCGGCCTCGGTGCGGCGATCTTCCTTTATATGACTGCCAGCACTCCGGTGGAAACCACCCTGATCCTGCCGATGCTCAAGGACTACAGCATTCCGCTGGGCGCGGGTTTCATCGTGCTGACGTACTTTGTGATCGTTGGCTCGAGCAACGCGGTCAACCTCACCGACGGCCTCGACGGTCTGGCGATCATGCCGACAGTGATGGTGGGCGGTGGTCTGGGCATCTTCTGCTACCTGTCGGGTAACGTGAAATTCGCGGAATACCTGCTGATTCCTTACGTACCGGGCGCAGGCGAGCTGATCGTGTTCTGCGGCGCACTGATCGGTGCCGGCCTGGGCTTCCTGTGGTTCAACACCTACCCGGCACAAGTCTTCATGGGCGACGTCGGCGCACTGGCGCTGGGCGCGGCCCTGGGCACCATCGCGGTGATCGTCCGTCAGGAAATCGTCCTGTTCATCATGGGCGGTGTGTTCGTGATGGAAACCCTGTCAGTCGTCATTCAGGTTGCCTCCTTTAAGCTGACCGGTCGCCGTGTGTTCCGCATGGCACCGATTCACCACCACTTTGAACTCAAGGGCTGGCCCGAGCCGCGCGTGATCGTCCGTTTCTGGATCATCACCGTGATTCTCGTGCTGATCGGCCTTGCCACCCTGAAGCTGAGGTAGAACGAGTGTCTCTGATCGCTTCTGACCACTTCCGCATCGTTGTCGGCCTCGGCAAGAGCGGCATGTCCCTGGTTCGCTTCCTGGCGAACCGGGGCGTGGCGTTTGCTGTGGCCGATACGCGGGAAAATCCACCGGAACTGGCCACGCTCCAGCGTGACTATCCGCACGTGGAAGTGCGTTGTGGCGAGCTGGACGTCGAGTTCCTGTGCCGTGCCGACGAGCTCTACGTGAGCCCCGGCCTGGCGCTGGCGACCCCGGCCCTGCAAGCCGCCGCGGCCCGTGGCGTGAAGCTGTCCGGCGACATCGAGCTGTTCGCGCGCAACGCGAAGGCGCCGATCGTGGCCATCAGCGGTTCCAATGCGAAAAGCACCGTCACCACCCTGGTCGGCGAGATGGCGGCTGCGGCCGGCAAGCGCGTGGCCGTGGGCGGCAACCTCGGTACGCCGGCGCTGGATCTGCTCAGCGATGACGTCGAGCTGTACGTGATGGAGCTGTCGAGCTTCCAGCTGGAAACCACCGACCAGCTCAACGCCGAAGTGGCGACCGTGCTCAACATCAGCGAAGACCACATGGATCGCTACAGCGGTCTGCCGGCCTACCACCTGGCCAAGCACCGGATCTTCCGGGGTGCGAAGCAGTTCGTGGTCAACCGCCAGGACGCTTTGACCCGTCCGCTGATGGGCGAGGGCCAGCCGTGCTGGACCTTCGGCCTGACCAAACCCGATTTCAAGGCGTTCGGCCTGCGCGAAGAGAATGGCGAGAAATACCTGGCCTTCGAATTCCAGAACCTGATGCCGGTGCGCGAGTTGAAGATTCGCGGCGCCCACAACCAGTCCAACGCCCTGGCGGCGCTGGCGCTCGGCCACGCGGTCGGGCTGCCGTTCGACGCCATGCTGTCGGCGCTGCGCACCTTCGCCGGTCTCGAACACCGTTGCCAGTGGGTACGTGATCTGGACGGCGTCGGTTACTACAACGATTCCAAGGCCACCAACGTCGGCGCTGCGCTGGCCGCCATCGAAGGTCTGGGTGCGGACATCGACGGCAAGGTCGTGCTGATCGCCGGTGGCGATGGCAAGGGTGCCGACTTCAAGGACCTGCGCGATCCGGTGGCGGCCCACTGCCGCGCCGTGATCCTGATGGGTCGCGACTCCGACAAGATCGGCGAAGCGATCGGCGATGCCGTACCGCTGACTCGTGCGATTACGCTGGTCGACGCGGTCGCCCAATGCCGCGCCGCCGCCCAGCCGGGTGACGTGGTGCTGCTGTCGCCGGCCTGCGCCAGTTTCGACATGTTCAAGAACTACGAAGACCGTGGTCACCAGTTCGTCCGCGCCGTGGAGGATCTGGCATGAGCTTGAGAAACATCATCAAGCCATATCCGTCGCCGCTGATTACCGGACGCGGAATCGACCTCGACTTTCCGATGCTCGCCGGTTGCCTGGCGTTGCTCGGTCTGGGCCTGATCATGATCGCCTCGGCATCGACAGAAGTCGGCGCGGCGCAGTCGGGCAGTGCTCTCTATTACATGACCCGTCACCTGATCTACGTGGTGCTCGGCCTCGGTGCCTGCATCGTCACCATGATGATCCCGATCGCCACCTGGCAGCGCCTCGGCTGGATGATGCTGATCGGTGCGTTCGGTCTGCTGGTGATGGTGATCGTCCCGGGGATCGGCCGTGAGGTGAACGGTTCGATGCGCTGGATCGGTTTCAGCTTCTTCAACGTTCAACCGTCCGAGATCGCCAAGGTGTTCGTGGTGATCTACCTCGCCGGTTACCTGGTGCGTCGCCAGAAAGAGGTGCGCGAGAGCTGGATGGGCTTCTTCAAGCCATTCATCGTGCTGCTGCCGATGGCGGGCCTGCTGCTGATGGAGCCGGACTTCGGTGCCACCGTCGTGATGATGGGCGCTGCGGCGGCGATGCTGTTCCTCGGCGGGGTCGGGCTGTTCCGGTTCTCGCTCATGGTGGTGCTGGCCGTTGGTGCGGTGGTGTTGCTGATTCAGATGCAGCCGTACCGGATGGCGCGTCTGACCAACTTCGCCGACCCGTGGGCCGACCAGTTCGGCGCCGGTTATCAATTGTCGCAAGCCTTGATCGCGTTCGGTCGCGGTGAATGGCTGGGTGTTGGTCTTGGCAACAGCGTGCAGAAACAGTTCTACCTGCCGGAAGCGCACACCGACTTCGTGTTCTCGGTTCTCGCCGAAGAGCTCGGCGCCGTGGGCTCGCTGTGCACCGTGGCGCTGTTCGTGTTCGTGTGTATTCGCGGGATGTACATCGGTCTGTGGGCCGAGAAGGCCAAACAGTTTTTTGCCGCTTATGTTGCCTACGGCCTGTCGTTCCTGTGGATCGGCCAGTTCCTGATCAACATCGGCGTGAACGTCGGCCTGTTGCCGACCAAGGGCCTGACCTTGCCGTTCCTCAGTTATGGCGGCAGTTCCCTGGTGATCTGCTGCGCCTGCCTTGGCCTGTTGCTGAGGATCGAGTGGGAGAGCCGGACCCACCTGGGCAGTGAAGAGATGGAATTCCATGAGAGCGACTTCGCCGATGAGCCGAACCATGGGCGCTAACGTATTGATCATGGCCGGCGGTACCGGTGGCCACGTGTTCCCGGCGCTGGCCTGTGCCCGCGAATTCCAGGCGCGCGGCTACACCGTGCACTGGCTCGGGACGCCGCGCGGGATCGAGAACGATCTGGTACCGGCGGCAGGTATTGAACTGCACCGCATCAACGCCACTGGCCTGCGTGGCAAGGGCAAGCTGTCGCTGCTCAAGGCGCCGTTCATGCTGCTGAAATCGGTATGGCAGGCGCGGGCGATCATTCGCCGCTTGCGGCCGGTGTGCGTGGTCGGATTCGGCGGCTATGTGACCGGCCCCGGTGGTCTTGCCGCCAAACTGGCCGGCGTGCCGGTGATCGTTCATGAGCAGAACGCCGTGGCCGGCACCGCCAATCGGTTGCTGGTGCCGTTCGCCGCCCGGGTGTGTGAAGCGTTCCCCGACACCTTTACCCTGTCGGACAGCCGCCGTACCACCGGTAACCCGGTGCGCAGCGAGCTGTTCCTCGAAACACCGCGCCCGGTCCTGGCCGGACGCAAGGCGCGTTTGCTGATCCTGGGCGGAAGCCTGGGCGCAGAGCCGTTGAACAAGTTGCTGCCTGAAGCCTTGGCACAAGTCGCTGCCGACTTGCGTCCGGAAGTGTTCCATCAGGCCGGCAGAAACCACGATGAAGTGACTGCAGAGCGCTACCGCGCCGCCGGCGTGGACGCGCAGGTGCAGCCGTTCATCAAAGACATGGCCCAGGCCTATGGCTGGGCTGACCTGGTGGTGTGCCGCGCCGGCGCATTGACCATCAGCGAACTGGCCGCCGCCGGTCTGCCCTCGATGCTGGTGCCCTTGCCCCACGCGATCGACGATCACCAGACCCGCAACGCCGATTATTTGGCCCGCGAAGGCGCTGCCTTCCTGATGCCGCAAAGAACGACTGGTGCCGCGGACCTTGCCGCGCGCCTGACAGAGGTCTTGATGCAACCGCAACGACTCGAACAAATGGCCCAAGCGGCCCGCCGTCTGGCGAAACCCGAAGCCACCCGCAGCGTGGTCGATACCTGTCTGGAGGTGGCCCATGGTTGAGAATCAGAAAGCCATGCCGCAACCGGAAATGCGCCGCATCCGTCGCATCCACTTCGTCGGGATCGGCGGCGTGGGCATGTGCGGTATTGCCGAAGTGCTGCTGAACCTGGGCTATGAAGTGTCCGGTTCCGACCTGAAAGCTTCGCCGGTGACCGAGCGCCTGGAATCCTTCGGTGCGCAGATCTTCATCGGCCACCGTGCCGAGAACGCCGCTGCCGCCGATGTGCTGGTGGTGTCGAGCGCCGTCAACACCTCCAACCCGGAAGTCGCGACTGCGCTGGAACGCCGCATCCCGGTGGTGCCGCGTGCCGAAATGCTCGCCGAGCTGATGCGCTACCGCCACGGCATCGCCGTCGCCGGTACCCACGGCAAGACCACCACCACCAGCCTGATCGCTTCGGTGTTCGCCGCCGGTGGTCTGGATCCGACCTTCGTCATCGGTGGCCGTCTGAACGCCGCTGGCACCAATGCCCAGCTCGGCACCAGCCGTTACCTGATCGCCGAGGCCGATGAAAGCGACGCCAGCTTCCTGCACCTGCAACCGCTGGTGGCCGTGGTTACCAACATCGACGCCGACCACATGGCGACCTACGACGGTGACTTCAACAAACTGAAGAAAACCTTCGTCGAGTTCCTGCACAACCTGCCGTTCTACGGGCTTGCGGTGATGTGCCTGGACGATCCGGTGGTGCGTGAAATCCTGCCGCTGGTCAAGCGTCCGACCGTGACCTATGGCTTCAGCGAAGACGCCGACGTGCGCGCGATCAATGTTCGTCAGCAGGGCATGCAGACCTTCTTTACTGTGCTGCGCCCTGATCGCGAGCCTCTTGATGTGTCCGTGAACATGCCGGGCAACCACAACGTGCTCAACTCCCTGGCGACCATCTGCATCGCCACCGACGAAGGCGTCAGCGATGAAGCCATCGTCCAGGGCCTGTCCGGGTTCCAGGGTGTCGGCCGACGCTTCCAGGTCTACGGCGAACTGCCGGTGGACGGCGGCAATGTGATGCTGGTCGACGACTACGGTCACCACCCGACCGAAGTTGCCGCAGTCATCAAAGCCGTGCGCGGTGGCTGGCCGGAGCGCCGTCTGGTGATGGTCTACCAGCCGCACCGTTACAGCCGCACCCGTGACCTGTACGACGATTTCGTCAATGTCCTGGCCGACGCCAACGTGCTGCTGCTGATGGAAGTTTATCCGGCCGGCGAAGAGCCGATTCCGGGCGCGGACAGCCGCAAGCTGTGCAACAGCATCCGCCAGCGCGGTCAGCTCGATCCGATCTACATCGAGCGCGGTGTCGACCTGGCGCCGCTGGTCAAGCCGTTGCTGCGTGCCGGCGACATTCTGCTGTGCCAGGGCGCCGGTGACATCGGCGGCCTCGCACCGAAACTGTTGAAAAGCGAGTTGTTCGCCGGTGCCGTGGCGGCATCGGTCGAGGGGAAGTTGAAATGACTGCTGCCTACGCCAACCTGTTCTCCACCATCGCCCCGAAGGATTTCGGCCGTGTGGCCGTGCTGTTCGGTGGCCTGAGTGCCGAGCGTGAAGTCTCGCTGAAGTCCGGCAATGCCGTGCTCAGTGCGCTGCAAAGCGCGGGTGTGGACGCGTTCGGCATTGACGTCGGCGCCGATATCCTGCAGCGCCTGCTGAGCGAGAAGATCGACCGCGCGTTCATCATCCTCCACGGTCGCGGCGGTGAAGACGGCAGCATGCAGGGCCTGCTCGAAGTGGCCGGCATTCCGTACACCGGCAGCGGCATCCTGGCTTCGGCGCTGGCGATGGACAAACTGCGCACCAAGCAGGTCTGGCACACGCTCGGGATTCCGACGCCACGTCACGCCGTGCTGCGCAGCGAGGCCGATTGTATTTCGGCAGCGACGGAACTGGGCTTCCCTTTGATCGTCAAACCGGCGCATGAAGGTTCAAGTATCGGGATGGCCAAAGTGACTTCCGCGTCCGAGTTGATCGACGCATGGAAAGCGGCCAGTACCTACGATTCGCAAGTGTTGGTCGAGCAATGGATCCACGGTCCGGAGTTCACCATCGCCACCCTGCGTGACCAGGTGTTGCCTCCTATCGCCCTGGGTACGCCACACACGTTCTACGACTACGACGCCAAGTACATTGCCAACGATACCCAGTATCGGATTCCGTGCGGGCTCGATGCCGCCAAGGAAAAAGAACTCATGGACCTCACGGCGCAAGCCTGCGAGGCGCTGGGTATTGCCGGTTGGGGTCGGGCGGACGTGATGCAGGACGCCGACGGCAAGTTCTGGTTCCTGGAAGTCAACACCGCTCCCGGCATGACCGATCACAGCCTGGTACCGATGGCGGCGAAAGCGGCCGGTCTGGATTTCCAGCAACTGGTCCTGGCCATTCTGGCCGCCAGTGTCGATGCCGATGGCAAGAAAGAGGCGCGAGGTTAAGACCATGCAAGGCGCTCATCTCAGACATCAGCCACCCGCCCCCGGCCGCAAGCCGGTGCCGCGGGGTGCCAGCCGAATGGTGGCCAAAGAGCCGATGTCCGCGCGCCTGCCAAAAGCCAACTTCGGCTTTTTGAAAGGTCTGTTCTGGCCGGTGCTGCTGGTGGCTCTGGGGTTCGGCACTTACGAAGGCGCACAGCGTCTGCTGCCGTACGCCGACCGGCCAATCACCAAGATCGCGGTGCAGGGCGACCTGAGTTACATCAGTCAGCAAGCGGTGCAGCAGCGGATCGCCCCGTACGTGGCGTCGAGCTTCTTCACCATCGACCTGGCGAGCATGCGCACGGAGCTTGAGCAGATGCCGTGGATCGCCCACGCCGAAGTACGTCGGGTGTGGCCGGACCAGGTGGTGATCCGCCTCGAAGAGCAACTGCCGGTGGCCCGTTGGGGCGACGAGTCGTTGCTCAACAACCAGGGCCAGGCGTTCACGCCCAAGGAACTGGCGAACTACGAACACCTGCCGCAGCTGTTCGGTCCACAGCGGGCCCAGCAGCAAGTGATGCAGCAATACCAGGTGCTGAGCCAGATGCTCCGGCCATTGGGCTTCTCGATTGCGCGGCTCGAGCTGCGTGAACGCGGCAGCTGGTTCCTGACCACCGGTGCCGGCAGTTCCGGCCCCGGGATCGAGCTGCTGCTGGGACGCGGCAACCTGGTGGAAAAGATGCGCCGCTTCATTGCCATCTATGACAAGACGCTCAAAGAACAGATTACGAACATTGCGCGCATCGATCTGCGCTACGCCAACGGCCTCGCTGTTGGCTGGCGGGAACCAGTAGCGCCGACGACAGCCCAACCCGCTGTCGCAAAGAATTAAGAAGAGGCAGGACCCATGGCAAACGTGCAAAGCGGCAAAATGATCGTCGGTCTCGATATCGGCACCTCCAAGGTGGTGGCGCTGGTCGGCGAGGTTGCGGACGACGGCTCGCTGGAAATCGTCGGGATCGGCACTCATCCGTCCCGCGGCCTGAAGAAAGGCGTGGTGGTCAACATCGAGTCCACCGTGCAGTCGATCCAGCGCGCGATCGAAGAAGCCCAGCTGATGGCGGGCTGCCGCATTCACTCGGCGTTCGTCGGCGTGGCGGGCAATCACATTCGCAGCCTGAACTCCCACGGCATCGTGGCGATTCGTGATCGCGAAGTCAGCTCGGCTGACCTGGAGCGCGTACTCGACGCCGCCCAGGCGGTGGCGATCCCGGCCGACCAGCGTGTGCTGCACACCCTGCCGCAGGATTACGTGATCGATAACCAGGAAGGCGTGCGCGAACCGCTGGGCATGTCCGGCGTGCGTCTGGAAGCCAAGGTTCACGTGGTCACCTGCGCCGTCAACGCCGCACAGAACATTGAGAAATGCGTGCGTCGCTGCGGTCTGGAAATCGACGACATCATTCTCGAGCAACTGGCCTCGGCCTACTCGGTCCTGACCGACGACGAAAAAGAGCTGGGCGTGTGCCTGGTCGACATCGGCGGCGGCACCACCGACATCGCGATCTTCACCGAAGGCGCGATCCGCCACACGGCGGTGATCCCGATTGCGGGCGACCAGGTGACCAACGATATCGCCATGGCGTTGCGCACCCCGACCCAGTACGCCGAAGAGATCAAGATCCGCTACGCCTGCGCCCTGGCCAAACTGGCCGGTGCCGGCGAGACCATCAAGGTGCCGAGCGTCGGCGACCGTCCGCCGCGCGAACTGTCCCGTCAGGCCCTGGCCGAAGTGGTCGAGCCGCGTTACGACGAACTCTTCACCCTGATCCAGGCCGAGCTGCGTCGCAGCGGCTATGAAGACCTGATCCCGGCCGGCATCGTGCTGACCGGTGGTACGTCGAAGATGGAAGGCGCCACCGAACTGGCCGAAGAAATCTTCCACATGCCGGTCCGCCTGGGCGTGCCCCACGGAGTGAAAGGTCTGGATGACGTGGTACGCAACCCGATTTATTCCACTGGCGTTGGCTTGTTGATGTACGGCCTGCAAAAGCAGTCCGACGGGATCTCGTTCTCGGGCATCGGCAGCCGCGACAGCTACAGCAACGATGAGCCGCAGGCGCCGTTGCTGGACCGTTTGAAGAAGTGGGTTCAAGGCAACTTCTAAAGCTTTACCGCAGCACCGCAACAAACAGCAGTAGGCGAAAAAACTAGAGAATGTAAGGAGAGGGAAAATGTTCGAACTCGTAGACAACATCCCCGCAAGCCCGGTAATCAAAGTTATCGGTGTTGGCGGTGGCGGCGGCAACGCTGTCAATCACATGGTCAAGAGCAACATCGAAGGCGTGGAATTCATCTGCGCCAACACCGATGCTCAAGCGCTGAAAAACATCGGCGCGCGCACCATTCTGCAACTGGGCACCGGCGTGACCAAAGGCCTGGGCGCCGGCGCCAACCCGGAAGTCGGCCGTCAGGCTGCGCTGGAAGATCGCGAGCGCATCGCTGAAGTGCTGGCCGGCACCAATATGGTGTTCATCACCACCGGCATGGGCGGCGGTACCGGTACCGGTGCGGCGCCGATCATCGCCGAAGTGGCCAAGGAAATGGGCATCCTGACCGTTGCGGTCGTGACTCGTCCGTTCCCGTTCGAAGGTCGCAAGCGTATGCAGATCGCCGACGAAGGCATCCGCATGCTCTCGGAAAGCGTCGACTCGCTGATCACCATTCCGAACGAAAAACTGCTGACCATCCTCGGCAAGGACGCAAGCCTGCTGTCGGCTTTCGCCAAGGCTGACGATGTACTGGCCGGTGCCGTTCGCGGTATCTCCGACATCATCAAGCGTCCGGGCATGATCAACGTCGACTTCGCCGACGTACGTACCGTGATGAGCGAAATGGGCATGGCGATGATGGGCACTGGCTGCGCCAGCGGTCCGAACCGTGCACGTGAAGCCACTGAAGCGGCCATCCGCAACCCACTGCTGGAAGACGTGAACCTGCAAGGCGCACGCGGCATCCTGGTGAACATCACTGCCGGTCCTGACCTGTCCCTGGGTGAGTACTCCGATGTGGGTTCGATCATCGAAGCCTTCGCTTCCGAGCACGCGATGGTCAAGGTCGGTACCGTTATCGATCCGGACATGCGCGACGAACTGCACGTGACCGTGGTTGCCACCGGTCTGGGCGCGAAAATCGAGAAGCCTGTGAAGGTCATCGACAACACCGTTCACACCTCGATGGCCGCTGCTCAGGTACAGCAACCGGCACCCGCTCGTCAGGAGCAGCCAGCGGTGAATTACCGTGACCTGGACCGTCCGACCGTCATGCGCAACCAGGCTCAGGCCGGTGCTGCGACTGCCGCGAAGATGAATCCGCAAGATGACCTGGACTACCTGGACATCCCGGCTTTCCTGCGTCGTCAGGCCGATTGATGAAATGTATCAGGGGTATTCAGGTGATTGGTGTTCAGCAAAGGCTCGGTCTGCTATCATCGCCAGCCTTTGTTGATACCAGTTCGCAATTTGCGCTGAAGCGGCCCATGCCATGATTAAACAACGCACACTGAAAAATATTATCCGTGCCACCGGTGTAGGTCTGCACTCCGGGGAGAAGGTTTACCTGACCCTCAAGCCTGCACCTGTCGATACCGGGATCGTCTTTCGTCGTGCCGATCTCGATCCGGTTGTCGAGATACCGGCTCGCGCGGCCAACGTCGGCGAGACAACCATGTCGACGACGCTGGTCAACGGTGACGTGAAGGTAGACACGGTGGAGCACTTGCTCTCGGCCATGGCTGGCCTGGGCATCGATAACGCCTACGTCGAGCTCTCCGCGTCTGAAGTCCCGATCATGGATGGCAGCGCAGGACCTTTCGTATTCCTGATTCAATCGGCTGGCCTGGAAGAACAGGACGCCGCCAAGAAATTCATCCGCATCCTGCGTGAAGTGACAGTGGAAGACGGCGACAAGCGCGCCACTTTCGTCCCTTTCGAAGGGTTCAAGGTGAGCTTCGAGATCGATTTCGATCACCCGGTTTTCCGGGACCGCACCCAAAGTGCAAGCGTGGATTTTTCCAGCACTTCGTTCGTAAAAGAAGTCAGCCGCGCCCGTACTTTCGGTTTCATGAGTGACATCGAGTACCTGCGCAAGCACAACCTCGCACTCGGCGGTAGCGTGGAAAACGCGATCGTGGTCGATGCCGATGGCGTACTGAACGAAGACGGCCTTCGCTACGAAGACGAATTCGTGAAGCACAAGATCCTCGATGCGATTGGCGACCTGTACTTGCTGGGCAACAGCCTGATTGGTGAGTTCAAGGGCTTCAAGTCCGGCCACGCACTGAACAACCAGCTGCTGCGCAAGTTGATTGAGCAGAAGGATGCCTGGGAAGTCGTGACGTTCGAAGACGCCAGCACTGCACCAATCTCTTACATGCGCCCGGTTGCGGCGGTGTAAGTAAAAAACCTCTCTAGTTTTTTGAAGGCCACCTTTGGGTGGCCTTTTTTTATGCCTGTTTTCAGGCGACGACGACCCGGTTTCGCCCACCTTCCTTGGCCTGATACAACGCCTTGTCCGCCGCGAACAACAGCTGCTCCAGACTGATTTCGCTCGTCGCCGTCCAGGTACTGATACCGACGCTCACGGTCATCGGTGACTGGTCTTGATTCAGGCTCGGCAATTGCTCCACCGCTGCACGAATGTGTTCGGCGATCTGCTGCGCCCCGGCACTGTCGGTTTCCGCGAGGATCACCGAAAACTCCTCACCGCCATACCGAGCCACCAGATCCGCCGGACGCCGCACATTGGCGGTGATCACCCTGGCCAGTTCACGCAACGCCTGATCTCCGGCCTGATGCCCGTGGCGGTCATTGAAGGCCTTGAAGTGGTCGGCGTCGATCATCAGCAATGAAAGCGGCTTGCCCGAGCGCTGGGCGCGGAACCACTCGTGGCGCAGTGACTGATCGAGCATCCGCCGGTTGGCGACCCCGGTCAGGGCATCAGTTGCGGCGAGTTGTGCCAGTTCATGTTCGGCCCGCTGACGCAGGCGCAGCTCCCGGGCCAGCAGCCAGGTCAGCCACAGCAGACCGGCACACAACACGCCGGTAGCGCCGCTGATCAGGATCGCCGTGCGTCGCCACGCGCCGAACACTTCCTCGCTGGACAGGGCAACGATTACCGTCAGCGGCAGATTGCCGACCCGCGAATAGGTGTACAGCCGTTGCTGATAATCCATGCTCGAAATGCTGTTGAAACTGCCATTGCCGTTGTTGTCGCGCAGAATCCGCACCACATTGGGCCGGGCGGCAAAGCTCTTGCCGATCGAGTCGCTCTGCAGATAAGGCTTCTGCGCCAGCAGGATGCCGTCGTTGTTGATGATGTTGAGAGTGCTGTCGATGCCGATGTCGAGGCTGTTGAACAACTGATCGAAGTAATCGAGCTTCATCGACGCCACGGCCACGCCCAGAAACTCACCGGTGTCTGAAGAAATGCGCCGACTGAAACTGATCCGCCACTGGTCCGCGTCATCGCAGTCACAGCGGGGTTTGAACGGACGGCTGATGAACATGCCGGTGTCGCGGTTGAAGGCGTGGGCGAGGAAGTAGTCACGGTCGGCGAAATTGCCCGGCAGCGGATCGACCCGCGAGGAGTCGGCAATCACCTCGCCATACTTGTCGAGCAACAGGATGTCGCCCTTGAAGCGCGCCGTAGTGGAGCGGTCGAACAACGCCAGATGGCGGATCTGCGGCGACACGTCTTTCAGGTCGTCACGCTGGGCGGCGGCGATCAGCCCTTGCAGCGTCAGGTCATACAGCTCGACGGTGCGCAGTACATCGGCGTCGATCAACTGGGCGATGGTGGTGGCGCCACGGGTGGCCGATTCCTGGGCGTTGGCGCGTTCACGGATCAGCAGGAACGTGACGATGCAGACAATCGCGATCACGCTCAGCAGGCTGCCTGAGATCAGCAGCAGCTCGGAGCGTCCGGTCGTGCCGGGAACGGTAGGGGTGCGGCTCGCGATCATGGTCCGGTTTTCGGTTGGGGGTTCTTCTAAGCGTAGTTGTACCCGCTCGCTGCCACAGGCAAGAAAAAGGCCAGCGCGTCAGGCTGGCCTTTTATCGCAGTGCCGATCTTAGAAGACGTTGATCGGGTAGTCGATGATCACACGGTATTCATCGGTGTCCGTATCGATTGCGCCGTAACCGTTGCCGCCGCGGTTGGTCGCCCATTGCAGGCATACCGCCAGGTCTTTGGCCTGGCCGCTCTGCACCACGTATTTGAGGTCGATGTCGCGCTCCCAGTGTTTGGCGTTGCGACCCTCGGCGCTGTACCACGAGGCGTAACCCTTGCTGTCCGGATCGACTTTGGTCAGGTCCAGCGTGCCGCGCGAATAGGACAGTGCCGAGGTCAGGCCCGGCAGGCCGACGCCGGCGAAGTCGTAGGCGTACTTGAGTTTCCACGAGCGCTCGTTCGGGCCGTTGAAGTCCGAGTACTG
The DNA here is from genome assembly GCF_048654275.1 of Candidatus Pseudomonas auctus. Lineage (NCBI taxonomy): Bacteria > Pseudomonadati > Pseudomonadota > Gammaproteobacteria > Pseudomonadales > Pseudomonadaceae > Pseudomonas > Candidatus Pseudomonas auctus. The sequence continues at coordinate 31,577 of NZ_JBJYZK010000018.1, forward strand.
CTGCGAGTTGTCGAGGTAGACGCTGTCGCCCTGGCTGATGTAATCGAACGGCGTGTTGCCGTTGACCCGCTGATACGCGGCGGTAACGCTGTGGCTGCCGATGCCCACGGTGAAATGCAGGCTGTAGGTGTTGTTGTCGATGTTGCCCAGCAGCGCGTCGCCGGTGTCCTGGGTGTGATAGAAGTGCAGGCCCGGGTTGAGGGTCACCAAGTCATTCAGTGCCCAGGTGTAGTCGAGGTCGTAGTAGTACTGGTTCCAGATGTCCTTCAACTCGGAGGCATACAGGCTGCTGGTCAGGCCTTCGACGCCGCTCCAGGCCACGCCGGCCCAGTTCAGGTGCTGGCTCTTATCGTCGTCGGCGAGGGTGCCGTAAGAAGTGCCGATGCGTTTGTGCCCGCTCTGGTTGTAGGGCTTGGTGAAACTGGCCTGGCCGCCTTCGATCATCCAGCCATCGAAGCTGTGGTTGGTCAGGCTGATGCCGCGAAAGGTCTGCGGCAGCATGCGCGTCTCGCCACCGGCGATCACCGGGTTGGCAAGGAACAGGTCGCCGGCCTTCAGTTCGGTATCGAACGCACGCATTTTCAGGGTGGCGCCCGCCGTGGAGAACGAGCCCGGCGCTTTGCCGCTGCCGTCACTGACCGGCAGGATGCTGGAGTTGTCCGTGCCGCCACCGCCGTCAAGTTTCAGGCCGAGCATGGCGTGGGCGTCGATGCCGAAGCCGACCGTGCCTTCGGTGTAGCCCGACTCGAATTTGCCGAGAAACCCCTGGCCCCACTCGATGTTGTCGTCCGTCTGCTGCAGACGGTTGCGGTTCATGTAGTAGTTGCGGGCATTGAGGTTCAGGCTCGAGCCTTCGACGAAACCTTGCTGCTCGGCTTCGGCAGCGTGGGCGGCGGGGGCAATCGTTGCGGCAATTGCAATGAACAGCGGGGTAACGCGAACTGGGTAACGCACGTGCGGTAAAGCTCCTTGGGTCAACTGACACTTCAATGTCATGAGGTGCGGGATGTTTCCAGTTGTTAAAGACGTACCAGACAGCTTTCAGACCACAACGAAAAAAGGCCGCTGAAAATCAGCGGCCTGCAAGGACGACGGTTGAACGGGAAGAGCCAAACAACCGCGTCGAGGGAAACGATGCGCAGTGCGCGACTCAGCTGTCTTTCTCGGAGGCTTGAGCCTGAGAATTTAAGGCCTGCGGGGCTTGCGTAGCGTCCTGAGCCTTGGCCATCACTTCTGCCTGATGCTGTTCGAATGCGTGAGCGCGAGCGGCGTTTTGCGCTACAAACGTCTGGGATTCTTCAGCCATCGCCATCGGCGACAGGATCAATGAGGACAAAACGAAAGCGCTGGCAATACCCATACTGTTGGACATCTTGAAAACCTTCTTGCTTGGCAAGTGCTGTTTGGTGCGGGCAAAGATAAGGTTGCCGGGCGTTGGGAAACAGCGTGATTTTCATAAATGACTGTTGCGTATCGGGTAAGAGTCGGTTTTTGCAGAGTGGCTAAGGGCCTACCCCCTCATCGGAACGCCGCCCGCCCAGCCCTCTCCCCACGGGGGCGAGGGGGAAAGGGAGCCGATCTTCATGCTTTTCAAAGCATGAGTTCGACTAAATTTTTCAGGTCGGCGTAACTTGAGAGAACAACTCGGTCAGTTCCCTCTCCCTCCGGGAGAGGGTTAGGGTGAGGGGGCTTTTCAGACCGGGAGGTGGATTCCGAAAGTGTTCATCCCACGATCACTGCGCACGAACACATCCCCGCCATGCATCAGCGCAATCGCCTTGACGATCGCCAGCCCCAGGCCATGGTTGTTGCCGCTGTTGCTGCGCGACGCATCGACCCGGTAGAAGCGCTCGAACAAGCGCGGTAAATGCTCGCTGGCAATCGGTGAGCCGGGGTTGGCCACGCCGATGCTGACCTGATGTTCCTCGACCGTGATCTGCACCTCGATCACCTGTCCCGGCGCGGTATGTTGCACTGCGTTGCTCAACAGATTGATCAAGGCCCGGCGCAGATGAGCAATCTCGATCTGCACCTGCGCATCGCCGCTTACCCGAACCTGGACCTGCGCGTCTTCGAGGATGAAATCGAGGTATTCGAGGGTGGTCGCCACTTCGTCGGCCAGCGAGGTCGAGGTCAGTTTGGTGGCCTTACTGCCCTGATCGGCGCTGGCCAGGAACAGCATGTCGTTGATGATCGAACGCAGGCGTTCCAGTTCTTCGAGGTTGGATTGCAGCACTTCGAAATAATGCTCGGCCGAGCGCCCGCGAGTCAGGGCGACCTGGGTCTGGCCGATCAGGTTGGTCAGCGGCGAGCGCAGTTCATGGGCGACGTCGGCGTTGAAGGATTCGAGCCGCGAATAGGCTTGCTCAACCCGCTCCAGCGTCGAGTTGAACGAGTCGACGAACTGCTCCAGTTCCGGCGGCAACGGCGACAGTCGCAGACGCCCGGCCCGCAACGGCGGTGCCAGCCGCTGGGCTTCGTGGGACAGTTTGATCAGCGGTTTGAGGCCGATTCGCGCCACCCAGTAACCCAACGCCGAGGCCAGCAGCACGCCGATCACCGCCAGACTCACCAGCGCGATCAGCAACTGATGCTGGGTCTGGTGAAAGGTCTCGGTGTCGATGCCGATCATGAAGCGCAGCGGCGGGCGTTGATCCTTGGCCGGCAGTTCGGTGAGCAGCACTTTCAGCGGATAGGGATGGTCGGGCAGTTGCAGGTCGTGCATGCCCAGCGGGCCTTGGGCAAACGCGCGGATCGAGACATCGGGCTCGCCGAATTCATAGCCCGGATTGCCGCTGACCACCCAGAACCGGATGCGCTTGTCTTCTTCGCCGAGCAGCTTGAGCTTGGCGTTGATCTTCACCCAGTGCTCGGGGGTGCCATAGCGGTTGAGCGCCGATTCCAGAACGCTGTAACGCGCATCCAGTTCCGCTTCCGGCAGCAGGCCCAGGCCTTTGTCCACTTGTTGATACAGCGCGCCGCCGATCAACAGGAACACCAGCAGCGCCACCAGCGTGAACATCCCGCTCAAGCGCAGCGCGATAGAGTTACTGGACACCACGGCTCTCCAGCACATAACCCATGCCCCGGATGGTGTGCAGCAGTTTCTCGTCGAACGGCCCGTCGAGCTTGGCGCGCAGGCGCTTGATCGCGACTTCGACCACGTTGGCGTCGCTGTCGAAATTGATGTCCCAGACCATTTCCGCAATCGCGGTTTTCGAGAGGATTTCGCCTTGGCGCCGGGCCAGCACGCTGAGCAGTGAAAACTCTTTCGCGGTCAGATCCAGCCGGGTGCCGGCGCGGGTGGCCTTGCGGCTGATCAGATCGATCCACAGATCGGCGATGCTCACTTGCACCGGTTCATGGCCGCCACTGCGCCGGGTCAGCGCTTGCAGGCGCGCCACCAGTTCGAGGAAGGAAAACGGTTTGCCGAGGTAATCGTCGGCGCCATCGCGCAGGCCGCGGATTCGGTCTTCGACCCGCTCGCGGGCGGTGAGCATGATCACCGGCGTCTGCTTGCGCGCACGCAATGCGCGCAGTACGCCGAAGCCGTCGAGGCCCGGCAGCATCACGTCGAGGACGATCACCGCGTAGTCGCTTTCCAGCGCCAGATGCAGGCCCTCGACGCCGTCGCGGGCCCGATCCACGGTGTAGCCCTGTTCCGTCAGGCCGCGGTGCAGGTAGTCCGCGGTTTTCTCTTCGTCTTCGATAATCAGAACGCGCATGACCCGCCTCAGTCTGTCGTTGCCAGCGCCGCGACGGGCGCAGGTTTGGGCTTGTGGAACAGCCGCTCAAGCCACAAGTATATGACCGGCGTGGTGAACAGCGTCAGCATCTGGCTGACCAGCAGGCCACCCACCACTGCGATCCCCAGCGGCTGGCGTAGTTCGGCGCCGGTGCCGTAGCCGAGCATCAGTGGCAGGGCGCCGAGCAGGGCGGCGAGGGTGGTCATGATGATTGGCCGGAACCGCGTGATACATGCCTCGAAAATCGCATCCTGCGGCGACAAGCCGCGATGACGCTGCGCTTCCAGGGCGAAGTCGATCATCAGGATGCCGTTCTTCTTCACGATACCGATCAGCAGCACCAGCCCGATCAGCGCCATGATCGAAAAGTCCTGGCCACAGATCCACAGCATGATCACCGCGCCGAGACCCGCCGCTGGCAAGGTCGAAATGATCGTCAGCGGATGGACGAAGCTCTCGTAGAGCACGCCGAGAATGATGTACACCGCCACCAGCGCCGCGAGAATCAGCCACGGCTGACTTTTCAGCGAACTCTGGAACGCCTGGGCCGCACCCTGGAAGTTGCCGCTGATCGCGGTCGGCATGCCGATCTCGGCCTTGGCCTGATTGAGCAAAATCACCGCGTCGCCCAGTGCCACACCGGGCGCCAGGTTGAACGACAGGTTGGCGGCCGGGAACATGCCGTCGTGGGCGATGGACAGCGGGCCGATGGTCGGCGCGTCGAATCGGGCCAGCGCCGACAGCGGCACCATCTCTCCGCTCAGCGGTGAGCGTAGGTAGAAATAGTTGAGGCTTTCAGCCTTGCCGCGCTGTTTGGTGTCCAGTTCCAGGATCACGTTGTACTGGTTGACCTGGGTCTGGAACTCGTTGATCTGGCGCTGACCGAAGGCGTCGTACAGCGCCTCGTCGACATCACTCGCCGTCAGGCCGAAACGCGCGGCGGCGCTGCGGTCGATGCTGATGTGGGTGATGCTGCCGCCCAGTTGCAGGTCGTTGGAAATGTCGCGGAACGCCGGGATGCTGCGCAGTTTCTCGGTGAGTTTCTGGGTCCAGGTGGCGAGGGTCGGCCCGTCGTTGCTCTTGAGCACGTATTGATATTGCGCACGGCTCGGGCCGGAACTGAGGTTGATGTCCTGGCCGGCGCGCAGGTAAAGCACGATGCCGGGGACTTTCATCAGTTGCGGACGGATGCGGTCGATGAACTGGCTGGCGGAAACATCACGATCCCCGCGCTTTTTCAGGGCGATCCAGAAGCGGCCGTTGGCGATGGTCTGGTTGCTGCCGGACACGCCCACCGAGTGGGAGAACGCCTGCACGGCCGGGTCGGCGGCGACGATTTCGGCCATCGCCAGGTGTTTTTTCACCATGTCGCTGTAGGAAATATCGGCGGCGGCTTCGGTGGTGCCGAGGACGAAACCGGTGTCCTGCACCGGGAAGAAACCCTTGGGGATAAACACGTAGCCGCCAATCGCCAGTGCGACGGAAATGCCGAACACGCCGATCATCAATTTCTGGTGAGCGAGGGCGCGGCGCAGGCCTTTTTCGTACCAGCCGAGCAGGCGTTCGCTGAAGCCCGGTTTGTCATGGGCGTGATGCACCGGTTTGCGCATGAACAGCGCCGCCAGCGTCGGCGCCAACGTCAGCGATACCACCACGGAAATCATGATGGTCGAGGTGGCCGTCAGGGCGAATTCCTTGAACAAGCGCCCGACCACGCCGCCCATGAACAGCAGCGGAATGAACGCCGCCACCAGCGAGAAACTGATCGAGACCACGGTGAAACCGATCTCGCCGGCGCCCTTGATCGCGGCGTCGCGCATGCTGTCGCCGGCCTCCAGATGACGGTGGATGTTTTCCACCACCACGATGGCATCGTCGACCACGAAGCCCACGGCCACCACGATGGCCACGAGGGTCAGGTTGTTCAGGCTGAAACCGAGCAAATACATCAAGGCGAAACTGGCCGTCAGCGACACGCCGAGCACCGCCGAGACAATCATCGTCGCCGACAGCTGACGCAGGAACAGCGCCATGACCGCCACCACCAGCAGGATCGCGATCAGCAGGGTGATTTCCACCTCATGCAGCGAGGCGCGGATGGTCTGGGTGCGGTCGATCAGGGTTTTGACCTGCACCGAGGCCGGCAGCATGGCTTCGAGGCCGGGCAGGGCGGCTTGAATCCGGTCGACGGTTTCGACGATGTTGGCGCCGGGCTGGCGCGAGATCACCAGATTGACCCCCGGTCGATCGCCGGCCCAGGCCTGCACGTAGGCATCTTCCGAACCGTTGACGACTTTGGCGACATCCTTGAGGTGAACCGGGGCGCCGTCCTTGTAGGAAACGATGAGCTGGCTGTATTCCTCGGGGTGGAACAACTGGTCGTTGGTCGACAACGTGGAAATGCTCGAGTCGCCGTACAAGGCGCCCTTGGCGAGGTTGAGGCTGGTCTGCTGGATCGCCACACGAATGTCGGCGAGGGTCAGGCCGATGGCCGCCAGTTTGTCGGCCGAGGCCTGTACGCGGATTGCCGGACGTTGCTGACCGGTGATGTTGATCTGGCCTACACCGTCGATCTGACTGATCTGACGCGCAAGCAGGGTTTCCACCAGGTCGCTGAGTTCAGTGCCGGGCATTTGCGTGGAGCTGACGCTGAGGATCAGCACCGGGCTGTCGGCCGGGTTGACCTTCTTCCAGGTCGGCAGGGTCGGCATGTCTTTCGGCAGTTTGCCGGCGGCGGTGTTGATCGCGGCCTGCACTTCCTGGGCGGCGGTGTCGATGCTCTTGTCGAGGGTGAATTGCAAGGTCAGCAGGGTCGAGCCCAGCGCACTGCTGGAGGTCATCTGGGTCATGCCGGGGATGGCGCTGAATTGCACCTCCAGCGGCGTGGCCACGGACGAAGCCATGGTGTCCGGGCTGGCGCCGGGCAGTTGGGCGGAGACCTGGATCGTCGGAAATTCCGCTTCCGGCAGCGGGGCAATCGGCAGGCGCGGGAAGGCAATCAACCCGACCAGTACCAGCGCGATGGTCAGCAGAATCGTCGCCACCGGGTGATCGATGCACCAGGTCGAAACGCCTTTGTGCTGCTTCATGGCTTGGGCTCCGCTTGCACCACCTGCGGCGGTTCGCTCATGACTTGCACGGTCGAACCGGGCTTGAGCCGCGACTGGCCGTCACTGACCAATATGTCGCCGGGTTTCACGCCCTTGATGATGTCCTGGCCGCTGCCCTGATAAACCATTTGCACCTGCACCGCTTCAACCTTGTCGCCGTTGACCCGGTACACGAAGTGTTGATCGAGGCCGCGTTGTACGACGGTGGGCGGGACCACCAGCGCGTCTTTATCCAGCGCTGTCTGAATCTTTACCGTCACCAGCAGGCCCGGCCAGAGTTTCTGGTTGGGGTTGTCGAACTCGGCCTTGGCGCGGATGGTGCCGGTGTTGGCGTTGATCTGGTTGTCGATCAGGGTCAGGTGACCTTCGCCCAGCAGGTTGCCGGTTTCGCCGTCGGTGTCGGCGCCGATGTAGGCCTTGACCTGCGCGCGCTGCGGGTCGCTGATCAGGCCTTGCAGGGTCGGCAGCATTTGCTGGGGCAGGGAGAACTCGACGGCGATCGGGTCGATCTGGGTCACGGTGAACAGACCCTGGGTGTCGGTCATGCGCAGGAAGTTGCCTTCGTCGACCGTGCGAATCCCGACGCGACCGGTGACCGGGGAACGAATCTGGGTGTAGGAAAGTTGTACCTGTGCCGCGTCAATCGAGGCCTGGTTGCCTTGGGCGGTGGCCTTGAGCTGGTTGACCAGTGCCTGTTGCTGGTCGTAGGTCTGCTTGGAGACGCCGTCGTCGACGCTGAGCAGTTTGTAGCGTTTGAGGTTGACCAAAGCGACTTGCAGTTGCGCCTGGCTTTCGCCCAGTTGTGCCCGGGCCTGGTCGAGGCTGGCGCGGATCGAGCGGTCGTCGATGGTGGCGAGCAGGTCGCCCTGTTTTACCAACTGACCTTCCTTGACCAGGAGTTTGGTGAGGATGCCGTCGATCTGTGGGCGCACCACGACGCTGTGGAGCGAGAGAACCGAGCCGATGCCGCTGGTGTAGCGGGGGACGTCTTTTTCGCTGACGGCGACGACCCTGACCGGGATCGCAGTCGGGGCGGCGAGTTTGGCCGGTGCGGGTTTTATCGCATACCACAGGCCGGCGGCTGCGAGGGCGATCAGCAGGGTGGCGAGCAGGGCCTTTTTCTTCTGGATTTGCATGCTTGTGGGGTGCCAGGGGGACGGGGTTTGGGCAGGTTTTGTCTTTATAAACTTGTTTGGGGGTCAGGAGGGTGACGGCTAGCTGACGGCGCTGTCAGTTTCGGCTTTTGACTTGGCGGCCTTTGGGCCGACCATGCTGTTTTGGGTTTTGGTGTATATCCGTTTCTTTGGGTGTTGCGGCTGGCGGTTCCGCTCTTACAGCGGGTCACTTTGGCAAACGCCGGAATGCCGGCCCAGCCCAAAGTAACCAAAGGGCTTGGCCCCTGCGTTCGGCGCCTCGCTGTGGCTCGGCGTTCCTTCGTTCCGGGATTCATCCGGGGGCATCGCCTACGGTTTGCTTCGCTGCACCTCCTCTCGATGCATGCGGCTGCGCCGCACGGTCGCTGCGCTCCCACCCCCGGATAAATCCCTCCACTCAGCCTTCCGATGGGGCCGGCACGTCAAGAGCGGTACTCGAGCTAACGCTCATCGTGCTGAGTGGTGAAGGGCGTGCGGTCGGCTTTTGGTTTTTGTTGGGTTTGCTCACCTCGGCCCTTTCTCGAGGGAGTGGAGGACAACACAGGAGCTTTTCAAAAGCTGAATTCACCTCGGTCTTTCACGTCGGCGTACCTCCTCCAAACACCTCGGTCAGTCCCCTCTCCCTCTGGGAGAGGGCTAGGGTGAGGGGAGCTTTTGAGGTTGTTTAAATCTCAACAACCAAACAGGATCCTTCCCACAAGGTTTTCAGGTTGTCCGTCGGAAGCACGCTCTCTAGTCTTTGGCTGTCGCTGCCAATTCAGCGAACAGGCGTGGAAACCTGATTTCAAGTAGTTGCAAAGCATCTCCCCGTAATCGTTGCCGATGTCTTCTTTCGTCTGCAAACTGCGTCGCGGCGGCTGTGCGCAGGCAGACTTCGGTCTGGCCGGTTGCCTACTTATCGGTTTTCCACCCTGCGTACAGCTGCCACCTTTTGTCGTGTGGAAACGACAAGGGATGGCTCCATAGCCAAGTAGGAGCTTTTCATGGACAAACTGATACCCGACCCACCCCTCGAATCACCCACCCCACTCGAAGAGGCCATGCGCGCCGAAGACCTCGCCCGAAACCGCGAAGCCATCAAACGCGCCCTCGACTACTACCTCTGCCCCAACCCCACCAAGCCGCGCCCGAGCACGATGTACATGGTCACTCCTGACGTCGACACCGAAAGCCTGCTGGCCAATGCCTGCGAATCCCTGGCCTCGGCCAGTACCATTGCCAGCAACTTCGCCAATGAGCTTTCGGGCCCGCAGCGCAGTACGGCGCTGGGAATCCAGCAGATCATCATGCTGGCCGAGTTGGCGGTGAACAGGGCGCTGGATCGGGTTGATCCGCAAACGTGATCCGCTAGTCGAAGAGTCCCCAAAAGGGACCAGTCGTACCCTTTTGGGGGCTCTTTAAAGTCCGCTCACGCAGGTATACTGCGCGCTTTCGCGGCTCGTCCAACGGGCCGGACTTTTTTGCTTCGCGGAGCTTTCATGACTTCCCCAATCGACAACGCTGTGAGCGATGTCCCGGCAGAGCTGGCCGAGGCCGGCGAATCCAAGCCGACCATTCCTGCGTTCAAGTTTCCGTTCAAGCCAGGTGAGCTGGCGGCGGCCAAAGCGGCCAAGCAGCCGCAATTCAAGGGCAAGGACGGTGATCGTCACGCCAAGATTCCGGGTGTGGCGCCGTCGGGTACTCGCCGTTCGATGGGCAAGCGCTGATTCAATCCCGCCTCGGCCGTCGCTGTGATTTTCGGTCACAGTGATGGCTAATTGCTCAGTTCCTGAGCCAGATCAACGTTTAACCAGTTAGTGCGCTTAGAGTCAGCAGCCCTGCCGACTCTTTCCAATAAAACGAGCGCGCTTTCCATGAAGATCAATCTCCCGGTGACCGGGCGCAATGTCGATGTTGCGCCGGATGCGAACATTCTCTCGACCACCGATCTGACCAGCGCGATCACCTACGCCAACGACGACTTCATCAGGATCAGCGGTTACAGCCGCGACGAGCTGCTGGGTGCGCCGCACAATTTGCTGCGTCATCCGGACATGCCCGCGCAGGCGTTTGCCCATATGTGGCAGACGCTCAAGGGTGGGCGGTCGTGGATGGGGCTGGTCAAGAATCGTTGCAAGAATGGTGATCACTACTGGGTCAGTGCCTATGTCACGCCGGTCACGCAGAACGGTGCGGCGGTGGAGTATCAGTCGGTGCGCACGCGGCCGGATACGCGGCAGATTGCGGCAGCGGAGCGGGCGTATGCGCAGTTGCGCGAGGGGCGGGTGGCGCGGTGGCCGCGGCTGCCGAGCCTGAGTTTGCGGGCGAAGATCATGGCGTTGACCAGTTCGGTGCTGGCGCTGGTGCTGGGGATGGAAGCCTGGCTGCGGCCGGAGTCCATGGGCATCGAAGCCGCTGCGCTGGTGGCCGGCAGTGGCGCGTGTGCGCTGGGCGTGGGTTGGTTATTGCGGCCGCTGGAGCATTTGACCGAGCGTGCCCGGCTGATTGCCGATAACCCGTTGAGCCAGGGCATTTATACCGGGCGGCGGGATCAGTTCGGGCAGATCGAGTTTGCCTTGCAGATGCTTGAAGCGCAGGTCGGCGCGGTGGTGGGGCGGATCGGTGATGCGTCGCAGCGGCTGGCCGGGCATGCGGCGCAATTGGTGGATCATCTGCACAGCAGTCACACCAGCACGTTGGCGCAGCAGGCGGAAACCGATCAGGTGGCGGCGGCGATTCATCAGATGGCGGCCAGTGTGGCCGAGGTCGCCAGCCATGCGCAGCAGGCGTCGGTGGCGGCGGACATGGCGGGGACGGAGACCCGTGAGGGGCATCTGCTGGTGGGCGAGAGTCGCAGTGCGGTGTTGCGGCTGGCCGAGGAATTGGGCCGGGCGACCGAGGTGATTCATCAGCTCGAAGGCCACAGCAGCGAGATTTCCGGGGTGCTGGAGGTGATTCGCAGCATCGCCGAGCAAACCAATCTGCTGGCGCTCAACGCGGCGATCGAAGCGGCGCGGGCCGGGGATGCCGGGCGCGGGTTTGCGGTGGTGGCCGATGAGGTGCGTGGTCTGGCTCAGCGTACTCAGCAGTCGACCAACGAGATTCAACGGATGATCAGCACCCTGCAAAACGGCGCGCGGGATGCGGTGCTGGTGATGCAGCAGAGCAGTGAGCATGTGGATAACAGCGTCGAACAGGCCCAGCGTGCGGCCCGGGCACTGGACGGAATCAGCGGGCGGGTCGAGCAGATCACCGAGATGAGTCTGCAGATTGCCGCAGCGGTCGAGGAGCAGAGCGCGGTGAGCGAGGACATCAACCGCAACATCGTCAGTATTCGCACGGCGTGCGAGTTGACGGTGGATGAAGGGCGCCAGAGCCAGCTCAACTCACAGGATGTGGCGGGGCTGGCGGGGGATTTGCGTTCGCTGGCGCGGGAGTTCTGGGGGCGGCGGCAGGGCGCTTAGGCCGCTCGCAACGAAATGAACGCGTAGGTCTGCGGCGGCTCGGACACCACCTGTGCCCCGGCCGCCCGCACTTGCCCGGCGATGTCGTCGCCGGAGACATGGAACAGCCATTCGCTGGAAACTTCGCTCAATGGCTGCGCCGCGACCTGATCGATCACCGAGGCAAACGCGCCCATGTCCGGCAGGTACGCGGTGAACCCATCGCCCTTAAGCGCCGTGGTGCGGATGCCGAGCAAACCGCAGATCGCATCCTTGATCCGGATGTCGTCGCGATCGGCCTGACGCGAGCGCTGGATCAGCGTCACCAGTTCCTGATCGACCAGTTCACCACCGACGATCAGTTGCGGCCCTTGCTCCCAGGATTCCGGCGGGCAGTCCTTGGCCGCAGGGTTCAGCGGGATGTGCGGATTGATTTCGGCGGGATAGATGCGGCACACCAGCGGTCGGCGCTCGTAGATGCGGCACAGCTTGTCTTCGTCAAGATTCCGGCAGGGACCTACGTTGTAGGCGGCGAAGGTGATCGCCACATGTACGTCGGACATTCCGCTGCGCACAACCGCCGAACGCCGTTGTGCATGCTCGCGCTGCTGTTCCGGCAGGCCCAGGCCGTTGGCGAGAAACGCCTCCACCAGCACGATCACCTGACCGCCGTCAGCCGCCCACATACGGGCTTCAGCCAGGGTCAGGGGCACATGGTGATCGGTGCAGCATTTGCCGCAGCCTACGCAGGAAAAGGTCGTATTCATTGAGCGGGCAATCTTCAATCAGGGTGTGAATCGGCGACATAAAGCCGCCGTACAGGCCCGGAGTGAAGCAAGTTGTGCGCCATTCGCTCAGGGTTTGGCGGTGGGGCGGATCGAGTCCCATTCGGTGACGAACGCGGTTTTCGACTTTTTGTTGTACAGGCACAGCTCGGTGCCTTGCTGGCCCTTCATGTGTTTTTGCGGATACTGGCCTTGCAACAACAGCGCGGTGTAGCCGACGCGGTCATCGAATTGCGCGGCGTTGCCGACCGGTTTGGCGTTTTTCAGGCCGCTGGCCTTGGTGCAGCTGGTGAGCACGGCTTTGTCGTAGGCCGCCCAGGCGTCGGGGCTGGAGGCGTGGGCCTGGGAGGCGAGGGCGCTAAGGAAGAGAAGGCTTAATGTAATGGATTTCATGGTGTAGGCATCCTTGGTCTGTGTGGCCGGACTTTGGATTGCCGCTGAGGCGTTAAGTTGCTTGTGCCGACCTCATCGCCAGCAGGCTGGCTCCCACTTTGGAATGCATTTCAAACTGTGGGAGCTTGCCTGCAAGCGATGGCGTAGGATCAGTCCGGCACCATTTCCCGGCGAACCACATACATTCCAGACATTTCGTACAAGCGCTGCGCCCGCCGGTTGTCTTCCAGCACCTTCAGGTCGACAAACCCTTCACGTCGATCCTGAAACGCCTTGAATGCATGAAGCAGCAACGCCCGACCCAATCCACGTCCTTGGGCGCGAGGGTGCACCACCAGATTCTTGATGTAGGAACTGGTCCAGCATTGCGCCACGCCGATGACGCCGTTGGCATCGCTGGCGATGAAACACAGTGCCGGATCGTATTCCGGGTCGGTTTCGAACTGCTGTTGCCAGACGTCCAGCGCCGGCACCCGGCCACCGCCTTCGCGGTAGCCGATCTGCATCAGTTCATGCACGGCGGTTGCGCGTTCGGCGCTGTAAGTCGTGAGTTCGATGCCGTTCGGCCATTCGATGGTCGGCACGTCCTGGCTCAGGTCGCGCCGCATCAGAAAACAGAACGTCTCGCTCAAGACTCAGTGACCCTGAGCAGCGACATGCTTGGCCGCTTCGATCAGGCAGTGGGTCAGCTCCGGCGAGGAGAACTTGGTCAGCACGCCGTTGGCTCCGGCGAGGCGGGCCTTTTCGCTGTTCATCGCGCTGTCCAGCGAGGTGTGCAGCAGCACGTAGAGGTGGGCGAAGTCCGGGGTTTCGCGCAGGGTACGGGTGAAGGCGTAACCGTCCATCTCGGACATTTCAATGTCGGAGACGATCAGGTTGATCTGCTGCGCCGTGCCTTGCAGGTCCAGCAGGCAGTCGATGGCTTCCTTGGCACTGCGCGCGGTGTGGCATTGCAGGCCGAGGTTGCGCAGGGTGTGCACCGATTGCTGCAACGCCACCTGACTGTCGTCGACCACCAGGATCCGCGCGTTGCCCAGCACTTCGGCGTCTTCCATGCTCAGCTCGGTCGGGGCCATTTCGATCTGTGCCGGGGCGATGCCGTGGATGACTTTTTCAATGTCCAGCACCTGCACCAGCGTGCCGTCCACCGAGGTCACGCCGGTGATGTAGGCGCGCGAACCGCCGGAACCAAACGGCGGCGGTTTGATGTCGGTGGTCAGGCAATGCACGATCTTGCTCACCGCCTGCACGTGCAGGCCCTGTTTCGAACGGCTGACGTCGGTGACGATCAGGCAGCCGCCGTTCGGGTCTTCCAGCGGCCGCTCGCCGATGGCGCGGCTCAGGTCGATCACCGACAGCGAAGCACCGCGCAGGGTGGCGATGCCTTTGACGTGCGGGTGCGACTCCGGCAGCTTGGTCAGCGGCGGGCAGGGGATGATTTCACTGACCTTCAGCAGGTTGATCGCCATCAGCTTGCCGCTGCGCAAGGTAAACAGCAGAAGCGAAAGTGAATCTGCGCGGGCTTTGTTGGAAGACATAAAAACCTTCTGTGGAGAAAGGTGGGTGGGCGAGGGTGGAAGTCGCCAGAAACTATTGATGCCGGGTTATCGGCGTCAAAAGGTTGGGCTTTAGGTTAGTTGTCGGGTGGCTTTGAGATCCAGAGCCCCTCACCCCAGCCCTCTCCCGGAGGGAGAGGGGGCCGACCGAGGTGTCTGGCGTTGTACATCGACCTGAATGACCGAGTCGATCTGGATTCAGTAAAGATCGTTCACGTCGGCGGATTTCTGCAATATCCCCCAATCAGTCCCCTCTCCCTCAGGGAGAGGGCTAGGGTGAGGGTGTGCTTTTAGCCTTTCATCCCCAACCGCTTCGCCATCCGCCCCAGATTCGCCCGGTCCAGCCCCAGCTCCCGCGCCGCACTGGCCCAGTTGTTCTGATTGCGCTCAAGCGCCGCGCTGATCAAATGCCGCTGATACTGCTCGGTGGCGGTGCGCAGGTCGCCGCTGATCAACGGCTGAATGGTGGCTGCTTCGGACGGCGCCGGCGAGTTATCCACAACCTCGCGCGGCAGATCGAGATCCAGCGCACTGAGGCTGAGAATCTTCGGCCGCACCTTGCAGTTGCCCAGCGCTTTCAGTGCGCTGCGTCCGATCAGGTGTTCCAGTTCCCGCACGTTACCCGGCCAGCTGTAGGCCAGCAGCGCCTCCTGGGCGTCGCTGTTCAGACGCAGGCTGTTGAGGCCCATGCGCGAGCGGTTCTGTTCCAGGAAATAACCGCTGAGCAGCAACACATCGCGCCCCCGGTCACGCAGCGCCGGCACCCGCAACGGGTAGACGCTGAGGCGATGGTAGAAGTCGGCGCGGTAGCGGCCGCTGCGCACTTCTTCGGCCAGATCACGGTTGGTCGCAGCGATCAGGCGCACGTCGACCTGATGTTCCTTGTCCGAACCCAGACGCTGCAATTGGCCGCTCTGCAACACCCGCAACAGCTTGGCCTGGACGGTCAGCGACAACTCGCCGACTTCATCGAGAAACAGCGTGCCGCCATTGGCCAGTTCGAACTTGCCGCGCCGGTCGCTGGTGGCGCCGGTGAAGGCACCGCGCACGTGGCCGAACAGTTCGCTTTCCACCAAGGTATCCGGCAGCGCTGCGCAGTTGAGGCTGATGATCGGTTTGTCGGCACGCTTGGAGGCGGCGTGGATCGCCTGGGCCACCAGCTCCTTGCCGACTCCGGTTTCGCCGGTGATCAGCACGGTCAGGTCGCTGCCGCCCACCAGATTGATCTCTTCCACCAGCCGTTTATGCGCCTTGCTCTGGCCGATCATTTCGCGGTTCTGCTGGCCGCTGGCCTGGCGATAGACCTCGGCGCGCTGGTGTTCGTCTTCGGCGCGGATCGCCAGACGTTCGATGCGTTCGGCGGCATTCACAGTGGCCGAGGCGAGGCTGGCGAAGGCTTGCAGAGCATCAAGTTCGATCGGTTCGAAACGCTCCGGATCGAGGGCGTCGAGGGTGATCAGGCCCCAGAGTTTTTCATCGACGAACAACGGGCAACCGAGGCAATCGTGAACTTCGAGGTGATCGTCGAGGCCGTCGACCAGCCCGTCATACGGATCGGGCAGATCGCTGTCGGCGGCGAAACGGGTCGGCCCTTGGCCGGCCAACAGCACTTCAAAGCGCGGGTGTTCGCTGACCTTGAAGCGCCGGCCGAGGGTGTCGGTGCTCAAACCGTCCACCGCCAGCGGCACCAGCCATTCTCCGTCGAGGCGCAACAATGCGGCGGCATCGCAGGGCAGCAGGGCGCGCATGGCTTCGAGCAGGCGCCGATAGCGCTCGCCTTCAGGCAGTTCGCGGGACAGGTCGGAGACTAGTGGGAGCAGGGCGGTGAGCAATGATTTGGCGGACATAGGCTTGTAGTCAAAGAGACACGTTGTAGTCGAAGCGACTATAGAGTGGCTTGTGTCGATCTGACTACATAATTTTCAAGCTATTGATTTATATAGAAAAAATAGTTGGCACGAATACTGGAATGGATAAGGCACTTTTAGAGAAAGCTCAGGAGTCACCCTTATGCTTAGCGTCCAGGATCGAGCCATCATCAAGTCCACCGTGCCTCTGCTGGAAAGCGGCGGTGAAGCGCTGATCACCCACTTTTACCGGATGATGCTCTCCGAGTACCCGGAAGTCCGCCCGCTGTTCAACCAGGCTCACCAGGTCAGCGGTGACCAGCCTCGCGCCCTGGCCAACGGTGTGTTGATGTACGCCCGCCACATCGATCAACTCGACCAGTTGGGCGATCTGGTTGCCAAGATCATCAACAAGCACGTTGCGCTGCAGATCCTGCCGGAACACTACCCGATCGTCGGCAGCTGCCTGCTGCGCGCCATCTCCGAAGTGCTCGGCGAAGAAATCGCCACCCCGGAGGTGATGAGCGCCTGGGGCGCGGCCTACGGGCAGTTGGCCGATATCCTGATCGGCGCCGAAACCGCCATCTATGACCAGAAAGAACAAGCCGTCGGCGGCTGGCGCGGGGCGCGGGAGTTCATTGTCGCGGCCAAGGTCGAGGAGAGTGCGGAAATCATTTCGTTTTACTTTGAACCGGCGGACAAAGGCCCGATCCTCGCAGCCGAACCTGGCCAGTACATCGGCATGAAGCTGGTGCTCGACGGTGAGGAAATCCGCCGCAACTATTCGCTGTCGGCCCTGGCCAACAAAGGTCAGTACCGCATCAGCGTCAAGCGTGAACCGGGTGGTCGAGCTTCCAATTATTTGCACGATCAGTTGCATGTCGGTTCCAGCATCCAACTGTTCCCGCCATCGGGCGAATTCACCCTGACCGCCAGTGATAAACCGCTGGTGCTAATCAGCGGCGGCGTCGGCATCACGCCGACGCTGGCGATGCTGGAAGCGGCGCTGGAAACCGAGCGTCCGGTGTACTTCATTCACAGTGCGCGCAACGGCAGCGTGCATGCGTTTCGTGACTGGGTCGACGGGCTGGCCGCGCGCCATCCGCAGCTCAAGCGCTTCTATTGCTACGCCGAAGATGACGGCGTGAGCCCGGCGGCGGACAAGGTCGGGTTGTTGAGTGAAGAGCAACTGGGCGAGTGGCTGCCGGCGGAGCGTGATGTAGACGCTTACTTCCTTGGGCCGAAAGGTTTCATGGGGGCGATCAAGCGTCACCTGAAGGCACTGGGTGTGCCGGAGAAGCAGAGCCGGTATGAGTTCTTCGGGCCGGCGGCTGCTTTGGAATAATTCGGAACCGAGTCGCCTTCATTCGCGGGCAAGCCCGCTCCCACAGGATTTGAGTTCGACGCGGTCCTTGTGGGAGCTGGCTTGCCAGCGATTGGCCGTTACACGGCCCTGATTCTTAAATTCTGTTTAAAGGTTAATCGTTTCTTAACCGGTTTATCGTTTATTCCCCGATGCTGATGATAGGCGCTCGTTCGTTTACATGATCAGGATCGTCCCCATGTCGCACTTCGCCTCTTCCCGTCGTTTCAGCCTGGCCACGTTGGGCCTGTCGCTTGTCTTGCTGTCCAGTCCGTTCGCCTTCGCCGAATCCGCGTTGATCCAGCCGCAGACCCTGATCGTCGATCAGAGCCTGCCCAAGGCCCAGCGTGATGCGATGGAACTGGCGGCGCGGCGTTATGGCAGTTTCTGGAACACGGGCGAAGAGGCGTTGGCCACCGCCGCCCTGTCGCCGCAGTTCGTCGACAAGACCCCGCCGGAAGGCCGGGTGCAGGGGCCGACCGGGCCGTTGCTGGCGTCGAAGTTCTTTCGCACGGCGGTGCCGGACTTGAGTTGCGAGATCGAGCAAATGATCGTCGCCGGGGATCGCGTGGTGGTGCACCTGCACTTTCGCGGGCATTTCACCGGCACGTTCAAGGCTCTCAATGGGCAGGGCCAGCGTGTAGACTTCCGGGCAACCGATATCTATCAGATCGACAACGGTCGCATCGCGGCCAATTGGCATATCGAAGACAACATCAGCCTGATGGCGCAACTGCAAGCGCAGCCGCCGGCCAGCTGAACCATGGACATGAAAGGGAAACGCGATGAGCGAGGAAACGATTCGATTGGGACGTGAACGGCGCTATCTGGTGTTGCTGGGCATCATCTGCCTGGCGCTGATCGGTGGCGCGCTGTACATGCAGATCGTGCTGGGCGAGGCGCCGTGCCCGCTGTGCATCCTGCAGCGTTATGCGTTGCTGCTGATCGCGTTGTTCGCGTTCATCGGCGCGGCCATGCGCACCCGGCGCACCATCACCGTGTTCGAGGTGCTGGTGGTGATTTGTGCCATCGCCGGGGCCGGCGTCGCCGGGCATCACGTGTACACCCAGTTCTATCCGGCGGTGAGCTGCGGCATCGATGTGTTGCAGCCGATCGTCGATGACCTGCCGCTGGCGAAGATCTTCCCGCTGGGCTTCCAGGTTGACGGTTTCTGCTCGACGCCGTACCCGCCGATCCTCGGCCTGTCGCTGGCGCAATGGGCGCTGGTGGCCTTTGTGCTGGTGGTGATTCTGGTGCCGCTGCTGACCTCGCGTAACCGAAAAGCATTGCGCTGAATCAACTTTTCGGCGCCTGCGCCGATAATACAAACGCCTCGATTTGCGGTGACGCAAATCGAGGCGTTTTGCATTTCAGGGTCTTGGTGAAAACACCGTGACGAACGGCAAGGAAGGGTGCGACAGGTGTGCGACATGTTGTCACACGCGCCCAGTCGCAGCGCGGTTCACAGGCCCGGATTGGAGTGCTGTTACAAAAAAGGATTGGTCTGTTTCAGCGTTTTTTGGTTTTTGCACGGGAGTGCCGGATCAGGCAGTTTTAACAGACTCTGACAGATGGCCAAAAGCCTTGGCATATCGGGCTTTGCGCGGATCGCGCCGTGGGAAAAAGCTCTCGGAGCTGTCTGAACTGAGGCCGATAGGCCTACATTTTTTGATGTTTTTGTTGAGAATCGATTTCGATAACATGGGGCACTTTTGCAAAAACGATGATGGATTGTTGCTCTGAGCGATAAAAATTATTTCGGGATAAGACATGGTGTATAGGGCGCTACCTATCTACAATCGCCCGCACTGAATTCCCGGCACTGTTCAGCCTTTATTAAGGAGGCGAGCAGGAAGTCGGGTGTCGGGCAGCCGAGAGGCTTGCGAGACACCCAGGTGTCGGTGCCTTTCCAACTTTCCGCACCAAATGGAATTGGTCTGTAACAAGGCCTTTGACCACGAATTCGAATAAGAACTGACCGCTGTCCCAGGTTTTGTCGAGCGTCTGACGCGCGACGGGCGGCCCTTATTCAATCCAAAGAAAATGCCAACCCTTGGCAGGGTGAAGTGTTGGCGATCAAAACCCAACTGCATTGCGCAAGCTGCTTTAGAGGTCGTGAGATGAGTAAAAACAGGTACCCCAGATTACTAGGCCTAGTGCCGCTGCTCGGCACGTTGTTGCTGGGAGGCTGCAACATGACCTTGCTCAATCCAACGGGCCAGGTCGGCCTGGAACAGCGCAACCTGATCATCACCGCCACGCTGCTGATGCTGTTGGTCGTTGTGCCGGTCATCGTCATGACCTTCCTGTTCGCCTGGAAGTACCGCGCCTCCAACAAGAACGCCGTCTACACCCCGAAATGGTCGCACTCGACCAAGATCGAAGTGGCAGTCTGGACCATCCCGGTCCTGATCATCATTGCCCTGGGTTACATCACCTACAAGTCGACCCACTCGCTGGATCCGTATCGTCCGATCGAATCCGACGTCAAGCCGGTGACCATCGAAGTGGTCGCGCTGGACTGGAAGTGGCTGTTCATCTACCCGGAACAAGGCATCGCCACGGTCAACAAGATCGTGTTCCCGGCGCACACCCCGGTTAACTTCCGGATCACTTCGGACGCGGTGATGAACTCGTTCTTCATCCCGGGCCTGGGCGGCCAGATCTACGCGATGGCGGGCATGACCACCAAGCTGCACCTGATCGCTGACCGCAACGCTGAAATGGACGGTATCTCCGCCAACTACAGCGGCGCTGGTTTCACCGGTATGAAATTCAAAGCGATCGCAACTTCTCAGGAAGATTTCGACGCCTGGGTAAGTGAAGTCAAAAAGGCACCTAAACAGCTTGAAGCCGCTGAATACGCAGCCCTTGCCAAGCCAAGCCAGAACAATCCAGTCGAGCTCTACTCCTCGGTCACGCCGAACCTGTTCCAGACCATCGTCGACAAGTACGAAGGCATGAAACCAGGCAAGCCGCTGAAGCACGAGAAGAAAGAGAAAGAAGTGGCGGCAACGGATATGGACTCGAATTCGCATTCAGCTGCCGGGGCAGAGGAGTAAACGATGTTTGGTAAATTAAGTTGGGAAGCGATCCCTTTCCACGAGCCGATCGTGATGGTCACCATCTCGATGATCGCGCTCGGTGGTCTGGCGTTGTTCGCTGCAATCACCTACTTCAAGAAGTGGACTTACCTGTGGACCGAGTGGCTGACGTCGGTCGACCACAAGAAAATCGGCGTGATGTACATCATCGTCGCCATGGTCATGCTGCTGCGCGGTTTTGCCGACGCCATCATGATGCGGACCCAGCTGGCCATGGCCACCGAGGGTTCGCCTGGCTACCTGCCACCTGAACACTATGACCAGATCTTCACCGCTCACGGTGTGATCATGATCATCTTCATGGCGATGCCATTCTTCACCGGCCTGATGAACCTTGCAGTGCCGCTGCAGATCGGCGCGCGTGACGTTGCGTTCCCGTTCCTGAACTCCCTGAGCTTCTGGCTGCTGGTGTCCGGCGTCGTGCTGATCAACCTGTCCCTGGGCGTCGGCGAATTCGCCAAGACCGGCTGGGTTGCCTATCCACCGCTGTCGGGTCTGCAATACAGCCCTGGCGTGGGGATGGACTACTACATCTGGGCGCTACAGCTATCGGGTCTGGGTACAACGTTAACCGGGGTCAACTTCCTCGCGACCGTGCTGAAAATGCGTACCCCTGGCATGAAACTGATGGACATGCCGATCTTCACCTGGACCTGCACCTGGGCAAACGTTCTGATCGTGGCTTCGTTCCCGATCCTGACCGCTACCCTGGCACTGCTGACCCTTGACCGTTACATGGATTTCCACATTTTCACCAATGAACTTGGTGGCAATCCAATGATGTACGTCAACCTGTTCTGGGCATGGGGCCACCCTGAGGTTTACATCCTGATCCTGCCGGCATTCGGCATTTTCTCGGAAGTCATCTCGGCCTTCACCGGCAAGAAACTGTTCGGCCACCACTCGATGATCTACGCCTCGGGCGCGATCTCGGTACTGGGCTTCATGGTTTGGCTGCACCACTTCTTCACCATGGGTTCGGGTGCCAGCGTCAACGCCTTCTTCGGTCTGGCGACGATGCTGATTTCCATCCCGACGGGTGTGAAGCTGTTCAACTGGCTGTTCACCATCTACCAGGGCCGTCTGCGCTTCACCAGCCAGGTTCTGTGGACCCTGGGCTTCATGGTGACCTTCGCCATCGGCGGCATGACCGGCGTACTGCTGGCCATCCCGGGTGCTGACTTCGTTCTGCACAACAGCCTGTTCGTGATCGCGCACTTCCACAACGTGATCATCGGCGGCGCGGTATTCGGCTACATCGCAGGTTTCGGCTTCTACTTCCCTAAAGCGTTCGGCTTCAAGCTGCACGAAGGCTGGGGTAAAGCAGCGTTCTGGTTCTGGATCTCGGGCTTCTTCGTCGCGTTCATGCCGCTCTACGCTCTGGGCTTCATGGGCATGACCCGTCGTCTGAACGCCACCACCAACCCTGAGTGGGTACCGTACCTGTACGTTGCCATGTTCGGTGCGGTGATGATTGCTGTGGGTATCGCCTGCCAGCTGATCCAGCTGTACGTGTCGGTGCGTGACCGCAAGAAACCGGAAAACATGTGCGAACACGGTGACCCGTGGAATGCCCATACCCTGGAATGGTCGACCTCGTCGCCACCTCCGTTCTACAACTTCGCTGTACTGCCAAAGGCAGACTGCATCGATCCGTTTACCGAGGCCAAGGAAAACGGTACCGCGTACAAGGCTCCGGCCAAGTACGAACCGATCCACATGCCGAACAACACCGCCACTGGCGTGGTGATGGGCGCACTGCTGACCGTGTTCGGTTTCGCGATGATCTGGCACATCTGGTGGTTGGCGATCGCCAGCCTGGCCGGCACTGTCATCTACTTCGTGATCCACGCAGCACGTGACGATCAGGGCTACATGGTGCCGGTCGACGTGATCGAGCGCATCGAAGCCGAGCAGCACAAGCGTCTGGTAGCGGCCGGGAAGATCCCTGCTTCCGCAACCCGTGTTGAAACCAAGTTGGAACAGGCTTAAACAATGTCGAACTTAGTGACCAATGCTGGACACGCCCATGGTCATGACCATGGGCACGATGACCATCACCACGACTCGGGCGAGATGACCGTATACGGTTTCTGGCTCTACCTGATGACCGACTGCATTCTGTTTGCGTCGATCTTCGCGGTGTACGCGGTACTGGTAAACAACGTCGCCGGTGGCCCGTCGGGCCACGACATCTTCGAACTGCCATACGTGCTGGGCGAAACCGCTCTGCTGTTGTTCAGTTCGATCACCTACGGCTTCGCCATGCTGGCGTTGTACAAGGGTAAAAAGCAGCAGGTTCTGGGCTGGTTGTTCATGACCTTCCTGCTCGGCGCAGGCTTCATCGCCATGGAGATCAACGAGTTCCACCTGCTGATCTCCGAGGGCTTCGGTCCTAGCCGTTCGGGCTTCCTGTCGGCGTTCTTCACGCTGGTCGGTACCCACGGTCTGCACGTGTCCGCCGGTCTGATCTGGATGGGCATCATGATGTACCAGGTCAACAAGCACGGCCTGACGGCGACCAACAAGACCCGTCTTAGCTGCCTGAGCCTGTTCTGGCACTTCCTGGACGTGGTGTGGATCTGCGTATTCACCGTTGTTTACCTGATGGGGACCCTGTAATGGCTAATGCACACTCCCATGACAGCCATGATGCTGGCCACGGCAGCGTTAAGTCGTACGCCATCGGCTTCATCCTGTCGGTAATCCTGACCGTCATCCCGTTCGGCCTGGTGATGTTCCCGACCCTGCCGAAGTCGACGACGCTGGCAATCGTCCTGCTGTTCGCCGTGATCCAGGTGATCGTTCACCTGTATTACTTCCTGCACCTGGACCGTTCCATCGCTCAACGTAACAACGTGATTGCGTTCGTCTTTACGGCCATCGTGATCGTGCTGCTGGTCGGTCTGTCGCTGTGGATCATGTTCAGCATCCACACCTACATGATGGCGAAGTGAGGTAAACCCGATGTCGCTCAAGCACTTTATCCAAATCACCAAACCGGGGATCATTTTCGGTAACGTGCTTTCTGTGGCAGGCGGGTTCTTCCTGGCCTCGAAAGGGCATGTCGATCTGGCCGTGTTTCTGGCAGCCATGATCGGCACTTCCCTGGTCGTGGCCTCCGGTTGCGTGTTCAACAACTGCATCGACCGCGACATCGACCTGAAGATGGAGCGCACCAAGAACCGGGTGCTGGTCCAGGGCTTGATCTCCCTGAAACTGGCCCTGGTCTATGCGACCGTCCTGGGTGTCGCCGGCGTTGCGTTGCTGTACAAGGTGGCCAACCCGTTGGCTGCCCTGTTCGCCGTGATCGGCTTCATCATCTACGTCGGCTTCTACAGCCTGTACCTCAAGCGCAAGTCGGTTCACGGCACGCTGGTGGGCAGTCTGTCGGGCGCGATGCCGCCGGTGATCGGTTACGTGGCCGTGACCAACAGCTTCGACATGGCCGCGCTGACCCTGCTGGTGATGTTCAGCCTGTGGCAGATGCCGCATTCCTACGCCATCGCGATCTTCCGCTTCAACGATTACCTGGCCGCATCGATTCCGGTGCTGCCAGTGAAGCGCGGGATCCAGGTGGCCAAGAAGCACATCCTGTTCTACATCCTGGCCTTCCTCGTGGCGACCTTGATGCTGACCTTCAGCGGTTACGCCGGCATGAGCTACCTCGCCGTCGCCGCGGCCATGGGCATGTACTGGCTGTACATGGCCTGGACCGGCTACAAGGCGGTGGATGACACGGTCTGGGCACGCAAGCTGTTCGTGTTCTCGATCTTCACCATCACCGCGCTGAGCGTCATGATGTCCCTGGACTTCAAGGTGCCGACCGAGCTGCTGCTGACGTACGCGCCGTAAGGTTCGAACGTTGTACGAGAAACCCCGTTCATCGAGAGATGAGCGGGGTTTTTTGTTGCTCGGATGATGGAGAAACGACGTCCTTTGTCGTGAACAGCCTCGCTACCAAAGGGGTGCGGTAATCAGCCATTCCCTCGAAACGACTAGCTAGAAATCGACAGGTTGCGATCAACAGGCAAAAGCCCTAGATTCGGATCCAACTTCATGCATCGATCAAGAGGCTGGGCGAAATGACTGAGAGGATGACCTGCGACGAGCGATTCATTGCCCTGGCAAAAGAGCTGAACTACGACATCAATGGCGAGAACACGGTGGGTGGCAATTACGCGCCGTTGATCCGTCATCGCGATGAGATCTACATCAGCGGCATGGTGCCGCGCACCGAGGGCAAGATTCAGTATCCAGGGCGGGTGGGGCAGGAGTTGACGCTCAAGGATGCGCAGGCCGCGGCGAGCATCAGTGCGATGCGCTGTCTGGCCTTTATCGTCGATGCAGTCGGTTCGCTGGACAAGGTCAGGTCGTTGTTGCGGGTCACGGTGTACGTGAAGTCCACGCCGGATTTCGTTGACCTCAGCGAAGTCGCCAATGGCGCGTCGGATGTGTTCAGTTATGTGTTGGGCGATGTCGGGCGACACACCCGCACCACCGTCGGCGTCTATCAGTTGCCGAAAAACGCAGCCATCGAAGTCGATATGATCGCCGCAGTGCATCCTTCGGCGTAATCGCTGAAAGCCGCACAACAAAAAGCCCCGCCTGAATTTCAGTGCGGGGCTTTTTTGTCAGCGCCCGGTATTACTGGGCGGCGATGCTGTAGCCATCAAACGCGGTCTGCTGTTGCAGGGCGGTGATGATGTTCTTGCGGTTGATCGCGTGTTCGGTGCCGGCGTTGTCGACGAAGGTTTCGCCTTCGATTTCCGCCTCATCGCCTTCGCCGACGAAGGTGAAGCCGAGGAATTCCAGCGCCTCGCGATCCACGCTCAGGCGCGAACGCGGTGTGCGCATTGGCAGGGTCACGCTGATGCCGTCCTTGCTGATGCTGAACACTTCGACGTCTTTCTTGGCGCGTGCGGCCTTGCTCTTGCCGCCGCTCGGGTTGCTGATCGCCTGATGGGTCTGGTTCAGAACCTTGAGGGCCAGGCCATAGACGATTTCCTGGAACGCCGGATCGTCCTTGAAGCTGGACAGGATGCGGCTGATCGGGAATTTGCTGCTCAGATCTTCGAGGGCGGCGATGTCGGCAGCCTCGGCGTCCTTCAGGCGCTTGAGTTCGCCCATCAGCTCGTAAGCCTGGTCGTCATCGAAGCGGTCGTGGGCCTGACGGATCGCGGCGCGCAGTTCGCGGATCTGATCGCTTTCGCGGCTCGACTGGAACGCGTCCAGCACCATCTCGCTGATGATCTTCGCCTGTGGGATGTGTTGTGAAAGATTGATGGAGTTTTCGTATTCCGCTTTGGACGACAGAGTGACTACGGATTCAGCGGTGTTGAAATCGGACATTGAAATTTCACTACTTTTTTAACTTGAGATGAGACGAGAAAGCGCTGGGGGCTTTTTCAGGCCGACTAATTTAGGGGAGCGCGGCAGCGTTGTCACGGAGCAAGGGGCCGGCGGTGCCGATTATTTATCCGGATGATTTGTGAAGGGCAACCAGACACCGCGCGTGCCTTGGCTCATTCATTGGCGACAGCGTTCTCCGGTAGCCGCCGGGATGTCAGGCCACGCAGCGTCCAGTAGAGCTTCAGAGAACGGGTACCGATCAGACCGCAAATGAAGCCCGCAATGCAGGCTTTGAGCAGCAGCATGTCCGGGGACGCGGAACGCTCCGGATGCACGTCATGCTGATAATTGAAGTAGTAGTTCGCGGAAAAGAACATCAGGTACATGATCAGGATTTTTGGGGTGCCCGGCATGATCAGCCCTTTCGCAGAGTCGTCGAGCACCACGCCCCGGCGGGAGAACACCAGCCAGGCCGAGAGACCGCCCAGCAACAGCGCGCCGAGCCAGGTGCTGAAAAACAAGGCCGGGTTGATCGACAGGTTCAGGGAGTACAGCGACCACGCCAAAAACGCCGGGGGTGTTATCAGCATAGAGGCACGGCTTTCGCGGCGGGGAGAGAACGCCTTTATACCGAAACAAACCACCAGCAGAAAAATCAGGTAAACCCGTATCGGAGTGTTTTGCAGAATCGTGAGCATTGCGCAGCATCCATGCTGGAAAAGGAGGAGGGTGGAGCATAGTCGGGGTCACAGTAACCGTCGGCTATTTCAGTCGCAAACGCTCCATCGCGATCACCGAGGTTTCAAACCCCAGGCTGGCAAAAAACGCTTCCGCACCTTCGCGGCCGGCACGCAGAACCCAGGTAATGTCGGTGTTGTCGCCCATCACATGTTCGACCAGCGCCCGCCCGATTCCCGCGCGCCGGTGTTGCCCGTCGACCACGACCATCGACAGGTAACCGTTGGACAAACCATCGGTGATGCCACGGGCGAAACCGACAACCTGCTGGCCGCTCAATGCAACGGCAGTGCGTTGGGAGTTCTGAACAAGCTTTGCGAAATGCTCGGCGGTGCCGGTGCGATGACCCCAGCCGTGCCGCCCCAGAAACTGCCTTGCGGCCTCGACTTCCGTCGGCAGGAGGTCGCGTATTGAAATGTCCTTGTTCATTCGTTGATCCCGTCCCTGGTGTATTTCCAACAGTAGTCGCGTTGCTTACGGTCTGCCCCACATCTGCATGGCGAACTCGACGAAGCGACGCAGTTTCGGCAGCCGATAGCGATCCGGCGCGTAAAGCAGATGCATCGGGCGGTTCGGCGGCTGGTAGTCCGGCATCACGACGACCAGTCGGCCGTCGCGCAGATCCTGTTCCACCAGTGCATCCGGCAGCATCACGATGCCCATGCCGGTGCGCGCGGCCTGATGCAGGCCGGCGGAGCTGTTGATCAGCATCGGGCCTTTTACGTCGACCATGATGTCCCCGTCCGGGCCGCTGAGGCGCCACTGCTTTTCCACCGATTGCCAGTCATCGCCGGCGGGGTAGGCGAAGGACAGACAGTCGTGCTGGCGCAGTTCTTCAGGCGTGAGCGGCATGCCGCGTCGGGCCACGTATTCCGGGGAGGCGCAGACGGTCAGGGTGTAGTCGATCAGCGGGCGGGCGATCAGGTTGGACTGGTCGAAGTGGCCCAGTCGGAAGGCCACGTCGAGACCGCTTTCCAGCAGATCAGGGCGGCGGTTGGTCAGGATCACATCGAGTTTGACCTGCGGACATTGCAGGGAAAACTCGCTGAGCGCCGGGGCCAGGCGTTCGACGCCAAAGGTCAGCGGCGCGGTCACCCGCAGGATGCCGCGCGGTTCATCCAGCGTCTGTTCGGCGAGGCGTTCGGAGTCGGCGACCAGACCTAATACCTCCAGGCAGCGCTGGTAGTAAACGCTGCCGAACTCGGTCAGCCGCTGGCGGCGGGTGGTGCGTTGCAGCAATTGCACACCGAGCCGTTGCTCCAGTGCCCGCAGGTGATTGCCCACCATGGTCGTGGACATTTCGCACTGCAGCGCGGCCGCCGTCATGCTGCCGGACTCCACAACCTTGACGTACACGCTCATCGACTGGAACAGATCCATTATCAAGCCCGACTTTTAAATGATTGAAGTTTTGCCGAGTTTATCCAGTTCAGGTGGATAACCATACTGCCAGCACCTCTCACCTCGCTGGAGTTTGCCGACATGACCGCCGCCCTGATGAACACCTATCAACCGCTGGACCTGAGCTTCATCAAAGGCCTGGGCACCCGACTCTGGGATCAGGCGGGCCGCGAGTATCTGGACGCGGTGGCGGGCGTGGCGGTGACCAATGTCGGTCACTCGCACCCGCGCATCGTGTCGGCGATCAGCGAGCAGGCGGGATTGCTGCTGCACACCTCCAACCTCTACAGCATCGACTGGCAACAGTCGCTGGCGCAGAAGCTGACGCGGCTGGCAGGGATGGAGCGGGCGTTCTTCAACAACTCCGGTGCCGAGGCCAATGAAACCGCACTGAAACTGGCGCGCCTTTACGGCTGGCGCAAAGGCATCGAGCAGCCGCTGGTGGTGGTGATGGCCAACGCGTTTCATGGCCGTACCCTCGGCACCTTGTCCGCCAGCGATGGCCCGGCGGTGCGGCTCGGTTTCAATGACTTGCCCGGGGATTTCGTCAAGGTTCCGTTCGGCGATCTTGAGGCGCTGGAGCAGGTACAGCGCAAGCATGGCCAGCGAATCGTGGCGATTCTGGTCGAGCCGATTCAGGGTGAAAGCGGCGTGCAACTGGCGCCGTCCGGCTACCTCAAGGCCCTGCGCGAGCTGTGCAACCGTCACGCCTGGCTGCTGATGCTCGACGAAATCCAGACCGGTATCGGCCGTACCGGTCGCTGGTTTGCGTTCCAGCACGAAGGCATCGTTCCCGACGTCATGACCCTCGCCAAGGGTCTGGGCAACGGCGTGCCGATCGGCGCCTGCCTGGCACGGGGCCGAGCGGCGGATCTGTTCACCCCCGGCAGCCACGGCAGCACCTTCGGCGGCAATCCATTGGCGTGTCGGGTGGGCTGCACCGTGCTCGAGATCATCGAGGAACAAGGCCTGCTGGAAAATGCCAGGGTCCAGGGTGAGCGCCTGCTGACCCGCTTGCGTGCAGAGCTGGCAGACAATCCGAATGTGCTGGCGATTCGTGGACAAGGGCTGATGATCGGCATCGAACTCAAACAGCCGATCCGCGACCTGACACTGATTGCCGCGCGGGATCATGGACTGCTGATCAACGTCACTCGCGGCAAGACGATTCGGTTGCTGCCGCCGCTGACGATTGATGAGCGGGAGGTGGGGATGATTGTCAGAGGGGTGGGCCGTTCCCTGAGCCATGTCTGATCACTTGGTCAGTAGTGAAATCTGCAAGTTATGACGCAGATTTCGCCGTCTACGATCGCATAGACCAAGCGATGCTCGGCAGTTATCCGCCGTGACCAGAAGCCGCTCATGTTGTGCTTGAGTGGCTCCGGTTTACCCAAGCCTTCAAAGGGTTGGCGCTGGATCGCTTTGATCAAAAGATTGATTCGTTTGAGACCGGCCTTATCGTTTTGTTGAAACCATAAGTAGTCTTCCCAGCCCGTTGGCGTGAACTGGATTTTCATTCTTCAATCAGTTGCCTGACTTTGGCTTTTCCAGCGCGCATTTCGCCAATCGATTTGATCAAGCGCTCGGCATTGGCCGGAGAACGCAGCAGATAAGCCGTTTCTTCCAGCGCGTTGTATTCGGCCAGAGACATCATCACTACAGGCTCGCCTTTTTGGCGGGTTACCAGAAGCGGGGCGCAGTCTTCATTCACGCGATCCATGGTTTCGGCCAAGTGCGCACGAGCTGTGGTGTAGTTGATAGTGTCCATGTTGTAGTCCTCGCTTGATGCAAAGAACGTACAGAAATGAGTACAGGATGACAAGGCGATACCTATCAGTGGTTGCGCCACAGACGGGCTGCCTGCGGTGTGCTGAGTATCACCGAAGTCCCATCAAGACGTTTCTGGGTCTTCTGTAAGCTGATTCCGACGAGCCTGCCATCCCTCTCACTGTCTACGTGAGATTTTTCTAATCAGGGTAGTCCGACAAATCCGGCGCCAGCATCCGGGTCTTCGGTGCGCCGTTCGCGTTGTGCTGGATGATGTCGCTCGGCTGTCCCTGATGATTGAAAAATACCTGACCGATCCCCGCCGAATTCCACAACCGTTCACCCGCTTCGGCGTGTTCCGGCACGTACGGGACGATGCGCATGCGGCGGCGTTTGGTCAGCCAGTTGAGTGGCGAGCGCGGTGAATAGAGCCAGCGGTTGAGACGGTCGAACCATTCCAGCAGGGTCGGGGGAAATTCGTTCTTGATGCCGCTGCTGGTGATCTGCCAGATGCGCGGCCCGGCCTTGCGGTGTCGGATCAGGACTTCGTAGACGAAGGAATAATGCACGTCGCCTGACAGCACCACGTAACTGCCCGGTGTACGTGAGTGTCGGAAAATGTTCAGGATCACCTGGGCGGCGCCGCGATGGGCCATCCAGTTTTCCGCGTCCACCAGCAGTGGATAACCGCACCAGCTGAAAACTCGCTGCACGGTTTCGATCAGCTTCACGCCGAAGATCGGCGCCGGCGAAACGATGATCGCCGAAGGATGGTCGAGCAGTTCCTGCTGCAGTTCGCTCAATGCTTCCCAGTCCAGCAAACCCGACGGTTGCTTGAGCGCCATTTCGCTGCGCCAGCGTCGGGTTCGGGTGTCGAGCACCACCAGTGCCGGGCTGGTTGGCATTACGAAATGCCATTGCTGAAAGCGCAGCAGTTCCTCAATCAATTCGTCCTGCACGGGAGCGTCGAGATAGCGGTCATAGCCGCTGGCGCTCAGGCCTCGGGTTTTCTCCAGTACAGCGCTGAATGCATCCGGATTGTTGCCCCAACCCTGACACAGCATGTAGGCGATCAGCGCGTTGCCGATGATGCGTTTGGAGAACGGGTGGCCGTAGGCCGTTTCCTCCCATTGCGCGGACAGGTTCCAGTCGTCGGTGATGTCGTGGTCATCGAAGATCATCAGGCTCGGCAAATGCGCCAAGGCCCGGGCCACCTGGCCGAGGCCGGCCTTGAACCCGTCGATGCGGGTCTGTTCGAGGGCATAGCGCTTGAGGCGTTCCGGCGTCAGCGCTGGCGGCTGCGGATTGACCAGCGCCCAGGGCGTTGGCGACCACACCAGCAAATACATCGCCATGACTTCAGCGAAGGTCACGAGGTGATTGTCGGCGCTGCTGCTGGTGAAAATCGGTTTGCGCGCACCGCCGAAGAAACGCTCGCGCAATGTCTCGTTGCTTTCCAGTGCCGGCAGCAAATCCGCGCGGTGGTAGTAGCTGGCCGGGTGTTCGTAGAGTTTCGCGCTGTCACTGACCACCGCGCCTTCGAGGTGCTCACCGAACAGGCCGAGGCGCTCGATCAGGGCGTGAATCGCCCGCAACATCGGACCGGCCACATCGTCGGCGTAAACCTGATCACCGCTCATCATCAACAGGGCGGGACGTTGCTGCGGATCGGTTTCGGCGGCCAGCAACCGGTCAACACAGAGCAGGCCGTCGGCGGCCGGGTGATGGGGTTTGCGGCAGGAACCGTGGAGCAACTGGTCGATGCGCGAGCGCAGGACGAAGTTCGGGCAGGTGGCGTCGTCGTAGAGCAGGTGTGGCGCCCATTCGGCGATGGGCTGCAAGCCATCGATCAACAGGTCGTAGTCGATGCGGGTGTCGCAGGGCAGGGCGGTTTCCAGCGGAACGTCGATCAGGTGAACAAACGCCCGGGAGCCTACCGGAATGATCGTGCATTTACCTGCACCCAGTGGAATGTCTCCTACGCCTTGCAGGCGCAGGGTCAGCGACAGCTCGCGGCTGCCCACCAGCCAAAGCACTAAGCGCGTTGGCTCCAGCCGTCGCAGCAACGGCCCGGCCAGAATAGCGGGCAGCAGGCTCAGGTCATCAGGTGTCGGAGGCATCAGGGGAAAAGCTCAAGGCGCACAGGCCGGCGATGATAGCGCAGCCGGCGCCTCGAACCCTTAAATCAGGCTTAAGAGCCTGTTTTTTCCAGCTTCAGCGCCAACAGGCGCCATTCGGCAGGTGTCGCGTCGACGCTTGGCTGTTCCTGTACGGAGCAGTCGAAGCGGTACGTCACGTCGTCGCCATTCATGTTCCGCGCGGTGACGGTGTTGCTGAAGGAGTAAACCTGATCCTTGAAGCGCTGCGGCGTGAGGCTTTTGCTGTCAGCAAACCGGGCAGAGGCGGGGAAGCGCAAGGTGCTGGTCACGAACGGGCTGCACATGACATACGCGAGCATCGACTTGTCGCCCTGCGCGTCGGCGCGCAGTTTTTTGCTCAGCGCCGTCAGGGCCTTGCGCCCCTCATCATCACTCTGGTCGATCACGGATTGCACCGACATCGACTTCGGCGCGCGACTGGCATAGTTCGGCAACAACGCGGAATCCGCTGGAGAGGGCTTGTTGTCCGGCTCGATAGCGGCAAACACCGGCGCATCTTTCAGCGCAGCAGGGCTTGCAACCGCCTCGGCTTCCGGCAGCAACGAGGTCGGCTCGGCTTGCTGCTGTGCCACGACGTTTGCAGTCTGCGCGGCTTCGTAGCGATGCGCCGACGGGAACAGTGAAAAAGTGATCGCCAGCACCACCATCGAAACAATGAAACCGCCCGCGACACCGACCAGGTTGGCGTAAAACAGATTCCAGCTGCCGCGGTTTTTCACCACCCAGCGCCACATGAAACCCCAGGCCGCGACAAATGCCAGAAAACGCAGAAACTCCATTCGATCCTTTCCTTAAACCTGCAAAACCTGAATTCAGCGCTCGCAGTGCTGAGATGGGCGGCAAGATAGCAAAATAGACATCCGCTGCTACAGCAACCATCGCATTCAACGCCGGTAAAATTATTTGAGTGCAAAAAACATGAATGTTGTCAGGCCGGCCACGGTGCCGCAAAGGCCTGCCAGTAGCTGACGCGCAACAGGATGTTCGACCTGCGATCGATGGGATACCAGCATCCATACACCCACCAGCGCCGCAGCGGTTGTCAGCATCTGCAGCACTGTGCCCATGAGCCCGGGTATGGGCGGCCGGTCCGCCCCGAACAAGCGAATGTAAAACTCCGAGACCACCACGCCTACCATCATGCCGCTGGCGGCACCGAGCATATTGGCGAGGATCAGATTCCAGGCACCACGCTGCCTGACAACCCATACCCACATGGCCGCCCAGGCAAAAAACATAACGGCTATTTCCATCGCATTCTTCCTTCGGAATCGGTGTTGATCAGGCCCTTGGCACCTTGGTCGACAGTGGACGGCAAGATAGCAAAATAGTAGCGTCGCGCCACTGACTTCATCTCCGTAATGGACTACTCATGCCTGCTCTCAAAACCTGCCGTCTGTTTTGTGTGTTCGTCTTTGCTACCACGCTGACCCCGGCATTCGCCGCCTGGAAAGAGCACCCGGAAAACAGCTGGAAGTATTACCTCGCCAACTGTCAGCGCATGCAGGAAAAAATGGCCGACGTCCAAAGCGGTCGCGTGCCCGGTGCCTTTGAGGTGATGGGCGATCTGGAGAACAGTCAGGGGAGCATGAATGAACACCGCCCAAACCTGCCTCCCCAATACCTCGCCTCCGGGGAATTCGCTCAATGCGAAAACGTGGCGGCCGAGGCCGATGCGATGATTGCCCGTGGCAAAGCCGAGTTCGCCGACAGAATGAACCAGGCCGCCGAGCAAGGCCGCATCGCCCACCAGAACTCCCCCGAATACCAACGCGCCCGTTCACTCGGCTACAGCGATGTCGGCGAAATCTCCTTCCTCAAACTTCACGAAGACATGGACGGCGAAGCCCGCCTGAAAACCATGCTGATTACCGTCGATCAAGTCTGCGGCCAATACTTTCGCGCCACGCAGTATGTGAAGCCGTATGTGATCTACACCGTGCGGCCGTCGGATGGCGGGTGTGGCGAGGAAAAGCGCGTGGCGATCGTCGGCGGCAGATCGGTGGAGAAGGGCGATTACATCGATGAGCGGGGCGAGTTTCAGTATGTGGGCTGGAAGAAGATTGTCGGTGCGGATGGGTTTGCGACGGATATTCGTGTGTTGAAGGCTCGGCGCTGACTGCAAAACAGTCACGCCGTCCTGTCACGTGTGGGGGAAATAATTCACCGCGAGAAACATCAGGGTCGCCATGCCGGCAGCCAGGCCACACACCGCGCCGAGCAACTGACGTGCGACCGGGTGTTCGGGTTGGCGGCGATTGGCAATCCAAAGCCATACCCCCGCCAGAACACCCGCGCTGGTGAGGAACACCACCAGACTGCGATTCAGGTTGGGGGTCGCCATCGACGTACCAATGACTGCGTCGTAAATCAGCGTGAACACAATGCCGGTAACCACACCACTTCCGGCGCCGGCAAGGTTGGCCAGCAACAGGTTCCACTCACCTCGTTGCTTCACCACCCATAGCCAGGTTCCAGCCATCACCAGCAAGCACAACACAGCATCCATTTTGGTTTATTCCCGAGTGCGCGATGACAGAGGCGGTTGACAGGCCTCTAGCGAGTGGACGGCAAGATATCAAAATAGAAGCTTCGCGCCACTTTCTTCATCTGCGTAGCTTAAAGAATGTCCTTCAAATAACCCTTGAGCGCGAGGAGCGGCTGATCCAGTTGCTCCAGCGATTGCGCCTGGCGGAAGTCGGCCGACAACTTGTGCAGTTCCCGCCCCAGCGGTTTCTCGACGCCACCCAACGCATCCATCGCCAGCGTCAGGCACTCGTTCATTTTGAACTGGATCGTCTCGACATCACCCCGGCGCACCAGCAGTTCGAACACATCCTTCTGATAGTCGCCCATGACCATGTCATCGCGCAGAATCGGGCTCAGGCCTTCTTCCTCGTACGCGAGTTTGAGGGAGAACAGGGCGACGGTTTCCAGTGACGTTTCCATGGGGTGAACCTGTGTGGGATCTCGCCGGAGGCCCGACGGCACTTTCCGACAGACGAAAAAAAAGGCCTTGCTAAGCAAGACCTTTTCTAATTTTGGTGCCCCGAGGGAGACTCGAACTCCCACTCCTTTCGAAAACGGATTTTGAATCCGCCGCGTCTACCAATTCCGCCATCAGGGCTCAATGGCGGCGAAGTATAGAGAGGTGCCTACCGTTGGTCAATCACGTTTCATGGTCAATTTTCGATATTTCCGCTAGACTTTCCGGCCCTGCTAGACGAACCCCATCATGCGCGTTGCTGACTTTACCTTCGAGCTTCCTGATTCGCTGATTGCCCGCCATCCTTTGGCCGAGCGTCGCGGTAGTCGCCTGTTGACCCTGGATGGGGTCAGCGGCGCCCTGGCACACCGTCAATTCACTGATCTGCTGGAGCATTTGCGCCCCGGCGATCTGATGGTGTTCAACAATACCCGGGTGATTCCGGCGCGCCTGTTCGGGCAGAAGGCCTCCGGCGGCAAGCTGGAAATCCTCATCGAACGCGTGCTCGATACCCACCGCGTGCTGGCCCATGTGCGTTCCAGCAAGTCGCCGAAACCGGGTTCGAAGATCCTGATCGACGGCGGCGGCGAAGCCGAGATGCTGGCGCGTCACGATGCGCTGTTCGAGCTGGGGTTTGCCGAAGAAGTGCTGCCGCTGCTCGATCGCGTCGGGCACATGCCGTTGCCTCCTTATATAGACCGCCCGGACGAAGGTTCGGATCGCGAGCGCTATCAGACCGTGTATGCCGAGAAGCTCGGCGCGGTGGCGGCACCGACCGCCGGGCTGCATTTCGATCAGACGCTGATGGAAGCGATCGCCGCCAAGGGTGTCGAGACGGCGTTCGTCACGCTGCACGTCGGCGCCGGCACGTTCCAGCCGGTGCGTGTCGAAAAGATCGAAGATCACCACATGCACACTGAATGGCTGGAAGTCGGTCAGGACGTGGTCGATGCCGTCGCCGCTTGCCGTGAGCGTGGCGGTCGCGTCATCGCTGTCGGCACCACCAGCGTGCGTTCGCTGGAGAGCGCCGCCCGCGATGGCGTACTCAAGCCGTTCAGCGGCGACACCGACATCTTTATCTTCCCCGGCCGGCCGTTCCATGTGGTCGATGCCCTGGTCACCAATTTCCATTTGCCCGAGTCCACGCTGTTGATGTTGGTTTCGGCGTTCGCCGGTTATCCGGAAACCATGGCCGCCTACAAAGCCGCCGTGGACAACGGATACCGCTTTTTCAGCTACGGTGATGCGATGTTCATCACCCGTAATCCCGCTCCCCGCGGCCCAGAGGAATCCGTATGAGTCGCACCTGTCGTATGTCGTTCGAGCTGCTTGCCACCGATGGCAAGGCCCGTCGTGGTCGTCTGACCTTCCCTCGTGGCACCGTCGAGACCCCGGCCTTCATGCCGGTGGGCACCTACGGCACGGTCAAGGGCATGTTGCCGCGTGACATCGTCGCCACCGGCGCGGAGATCATTCTGGGCAACACTTTCCACCTGTGGCTGCGCCCGGGTACGGAAGTGATCAAGGAGCACGGCGACCTGCACGATTTCATGCAGTGGAAAGGCCCGATTCTGACCGACTCCGGCGGTTTCCAGGTGTTCAGCCTCGGCGCCATGCGCAAGATCAAGGAGGAGGGCGTGACCTTCGCCTCTCCGGTCGACGGCTCGAAAGTGTTCATGGGCCCGGAAGAATCGATGCAGGTCCAGCGCGACTTGGGCTCCGACATCGTGATGATCTTCGACGAATGCACCCCGTACCCGGCTGACGAAGACGTCGCCCGTGTGTCCATGGAGCTGTCGCTGCGCTGGGCTCAGCGTTCGAAGAATGCCCATGGCGACAACACGGCAGCGCTGTTCGGCATCGTTCAGGGCGGCATGCACCAGGACCTGCGCATGCGCTCGCTGGAAGGCCTGGACAAGATCGGTTTCGACGGCCTGGCCATCGGCGGTCTGTCGGTGGGCGAGCCCAAGCACGAAATGATCAAGGTGCTGGACTACCTGCCGGGCATGATGCCGGCTGACAAACCTCGTTACCTTATGGGCGTTGGCAAACCGGAAGATCTGGTTGAGGGTGTGCGCCGCGGTGTGGACATGTTCGATTGCGTGATGCCAACCCGTAATGCCCGCAACGGGCATCTGTTCATTGATACAGGCGTGCTGAAGATCCGTAACGCGTTCCATCGCCATGATGATTCGCCGCTGGATCCGACCTGCGATTGCTATACCTGCCAGAACTTCTCCCGCGCTTATCTGCATCATCTGGACAAGTGCGGCGAAATGCTCGGCAGCATGCTCAATACCATCCACAATTTGCGCCATTATCAGGTGCTGATGGCTGGTTTGCGCGAGGCTATTCAACAGGGTACATTGGCCGCCTTTGTCGATGCCTTCTACGCCAAACGCGGGCTTCCCGTTCCGCCTTTGGACTGAGTTTTCTGACCCCAAGATTCAACATTTGCAACTGGAGTGCTAAATGAGCTTTTTTATCTCTAATGCCATGGCTGACGCGGCTGCACCGGCTGCAGCGCCTATGGGCGGCGGCTTCGAGTGGATTTTCCTGGTCGGCTTCCTGGTCATCTTCTACCTGATGATCTGGCGTCCACAGGCCAAGCGCGCCAAAGAGCAGAAGAACCTGCTGAGCAGCCTGCAAAAGGGCGACGAAGTGGTTACCACTGGCGGCATCGCCGGCAAGATCACCAAAGTGGCCGATGACTTCGTGGTTCTGGAAGTTTCCGACACCGTGGAAATGAAGTTCCAGAAGGGCGCCATCGCCGCCACGCTGCCAAAAGGCACGCTGAAAGCGATCTAAGGTTCCAACTTCTACTCAATCGACGGGGCGCGCAAGGCGCCCCGCGTTCATAACGGGCGGCGTGATGCTGAACAAATATCCTCTGTGGAAATACATTCTGATCCTGGCGGTGCTGGCGATCGGTCTGATTTATTCCGCTCCGAATCTATACCCCGATGACCCGGCCATTCAGATCAGCGGCGCCAGCACGGCTCTGCAGGTCAATCAGGCCGATCTGGATCGCGTGAGCACCGCGCTCAAGGAATCCGGGATCAACGTCAAGGCTTCGAGCCTGGCTGCGAACGGCAAGGGCGGTCTGATCCGTCTGACCAAGGCTGAAGACCAGCTGCCGGCCAAGGACGTTGTCCGCAAGGCATTGGGTGATGACTACGTCGTCGCGCTGAACCTGGCACAAACCACCCCGCAATGGCTGCGCAGCGTGGCCGCGCACCCGATGAAGCTGGGTCTGGACTTGTCCGGTGGTGTGCACTTCCTGCTGGAAGTGGACATGGACAAAGCCCTCGACGCCCGCCTGAAAGTCTACGAAGGCGACGTCAAGAGCCTGTTGCGCAAAGAGAAACTGCGTTATCGCAGCCTGCCGCAACTCAATGGCGCCATTCAGCTGGGCTTCAGCGATGCCGATTCCCGCGAACAGGCCCGCGCGCTGATCCGCAAGAATTTCAACGATTTCGACATTGTTCCGGCCGACCTCAACGGTCAACCGGTGCTGCGTCTGGCGATGACCCCGGCCAAGCTGGCGGAAATCCGTGAATACTCCATCAAGCAGAACTTGACCACGGTACGTAACCGCGTCAACGAGCTGGGTGTTGCCGAACCGATCGTCCAGCGTCAGGGCGCCAACCGTATCGTGGTTGAGCTGCCGGGCGTGCAGGACACTGCCGAAGCCAAGCGTATCCTCGGCAAGACGGCTAACCTGGAGTTCCGTCTGGCTGCAGAGCCGGGTGCTTCGAAAGCCACTTCCGAAACTTTCGAATTCCGCGAAGGCAATCGTCCTCCTGCCCAGATCGAGCGTGGCCTGATCATCACCGGTGACCAGGTGACTGACGCCAAGGCCGGCTTCGGTGAGCACGGCACTCCTGAAGTGAACATCCGTCTGGATGGCCATGGTGGCGAGCTGATGAGCCGTGCGACCCGCAGCAACGTCGGTCGCAGCATGGCGGTGATCTTCATCGAGCAGCGCCCGGTCACCACTTACACCAAGCAAGTGGTCGACGGCGTCGAGAAAGACGTCGCGGTGCAGACCTTCAAGGAAGAGAAGAAGATCATCAGCCTGGCGACCATTCAGTCGCCGCTGGGTGCGCAGTTCCGTATCACCGGCCTGAACGGCCAGGGCGAGTCGTCCGAACTGGCGCTGCTGCTGCGTGCCGGTGGTCTGGCTGCTCCGATGTACTTCGCTGAAGAGCGCACCATCGGCCCGAGCCTCGGTGCGGACAACATCACCAAGGGTATCGATGCATCGCTGTGGGGCATGCTGTTCGTCTCGCTGTTCATCATCGCCATCTACCGTTTCTTCGGCCTGATCGCCACCGTCGCACTCGCGGTGAACATGGTGCTGCTGCTGGCGCTGATGTCGCTGCTGGGTGCCACGCTGACCCTGCCGGGTATCGCCGGTATCGTGTTGACCATGGGTATGGCGGTCGACGCCAACGTACTGATCTTCTCGCGGATTCGTGAAGAGATCGCCGCCGGCATGACCGTGCAGCGTGCAATCAACGAAGGCTTCGGTCGGGCATTCACTGCGATTCTCGACGCCAACCTGACCACCTTGCTGGTCGGCGGCATCCTCTTCGCCATGGGCACCGGCCCGGTGAAGGGCTTCGCAGTCACCATGTCCCTCGGGGTTCTGACTTCGATGTTCACGGCCATCATGGTCACCCGCGCGATGGTCAACCTGATCTTCGGCGGTCGTGACTTCAAGAAGTTGTGGATTTAAGGGGCTGCCATGTTACGTACAATCAACTTCATGGGCGTCCGCAACTTTGCGTTCGGCGTCACCGTATTCCTGACCTTGCTGGCAATCTTCAGTGTGTTCCACAAGGGCATGAACTGGGGTCTGGACTTCACCGGCGGTACGCTCATCGAGCTGACCTACGAGCGTCCGGCCGATGTCACCAAGGTGCGCGAGCAACTGGTTTCTTCCGGTTATCACGAAGCCGTGGTGCAG
This sequence comes from Candidatus Pseudomonas auctus, assembly GCF_048654275.1. Taxonomy (NCBI): domain Bacteria; kingdom Pseudomonadati; phylum Pseudomonadota; class Gammaproteobacteria; order Pseudomonadales; family Pseudomonadaceae; genus Pseudomonas; species Candidatus Pseudomonas auctus. Next base: position 71,432 of record NZ_JBJYZK010000018.1, read on the forward strand.
AACTTCGGCGCGACCACCGATCTGCTGGTGCGCATGCCGGGTGAAGACCCGCAGCTGGGCCATCAGGTGGCGGAAGCGCTGCAGAAGGTCGGCGGCGACAACCCGGCGACCGTCAAGCGCGTCGAGTTCGTCGGCCCGCAGGTCGGTGAAGAGCTGCGCGACCAGGGCGGCATTGGAATGCTGCTGGCGCTCGGCGGCATCCTGATCTACCTGGCTTTCCGCTTTCAGTGGAAGTTTGCGGTCGGCGCCATCGTGTCGCTGATCCACGACGTGATCGTGACTGTGGGTATCCTGTCGTTCTTCCAGATCACCTTCGACCTGACGGTGCTGGCGGCGGTACTGGCGATCATCGGTTACTCGCTCAACGACACCATCGTCGTGTTCGACCGGGTGCGTGAGAACTTCCGTGTTCTGCGCAAGGCCACGCTGATCGAGAACATCAACATCTCGACCACGCAGACCTTGCTGCGGACCATCGCGACCTCGGTTTCGACCTTGCTGGCGATCGCGGCGCTGCTGTTCTTCGGCGGTGACAACCTGTACGGCTTCTCCCTGGCGCTGCTGGTGGGTGTTCTGGCGGGTACCTACTCGTCGATCTACATCGCCAACGTGGTGCTGATCTGGCTGAACCTGTCGACCGAAGATCTGATTCCGCCGGTCAACACCGAGAAGGAAGTCGACGACCGTCCATAACGGCCATCGTTTTCCCGGTTGTCAGTCAAAAAAGACGCGAGTTGAACTCGCGTCTTTTTTTTTGCTCCAAGGCTGGGAGAAGCGCGGGCGCGTCCCGCATGTGATGGTCAGGAGGTTCATGTGAACAAGTCGTTGCTGGTTGGTGCGGTATTGGGTGCTGTCGGTGTGACTGCCGGGGGTGCTGTTGCCACCTACAGCCTGGTTAAAAGCGGCCCTGAGTATGCGCAAGTGCTGGCCGTAGAACCGGTCAAAACACAGATCAAGACTCCACGTGAAGTGTGCAAGGATGTGACAGTGACCCGGCAGGCGCCGGTGAAAGATCAACACCAGATTGCCGGCACCGTGGTCGGTGCGCTGGCAGGTGGTCTGCTGGGTAACCAGATCGGCGGCGGCACCGGCAAGAAGATTGCCACGGTGGCCGGTGCGGTCGGTGGTGGTTACGCCGGTAACAAGGTTCAGGAGGGTATGCAGGAGCGTGATACCTACACCACGACTCAGACTCGCTGTAACACGGTGAATGACATCAGCGACAAGGTTGTGGGCTATGACGTCCGGTATTCGCTGGACGGCAAGGAAGGCAAGGTGCGGATGGATCGTGATCCGGGCAACCAGATCCCGGTCGACAAGGAAGGCAAGCTGATCCTGTCGCAGAACGAGCCGGGCCAGTGACTGGTTGACGGCTTATAAAAAAAGCACCCTTCGGGGTGCTTTTTCATGCCCATAAAAAAACACCCCGAAGGGTGTTTTTTTTGGTTTCGCGAAACGCTTAGCGCTTCAGCGAGGCCGGCAGGTGCGGCTGGATCGCCGTCAGAACTGCCTTGAAGCATTTGGTGTTGCCGGCAACGACGTGGCCCTTCTCAAGGAAATCGTGACCGCCGGTGAAGTCGCTCACCAGGCCGCCTGCTTCCTGAATCAGCAGGGCGCCAGCAGCCATGTCCCACTCGGACAGGCCCGACTCCCAGAACGCGTCGAAACGGCCGGCGGCCACGTAAGCCAGGTCCAGGCTCGCCGAACCGGCGCGGCGGATGCCGGCAGTCTGGCCAACCAGGGCGCGGAACATGCCCAGGTAGTTGTCGAGGTTGTCCATCTGGTCGTCACGGAATGGGAAACCGGTACCGAGCAGAGCGCCGTCCAGGCTGGTACGACCGCTGACACGCAGGCGACGACCGTTCAGTTGAGCGCCGCGACCACGGCTGGCGGTGAATTCTTCCTGGCGAACCGGATCCAGAACAACGGCGTGTTCCAGGCGACCACGGTATTTGCAGGCAATGCTGACAGCGAAGTGAGGAATGCCACGCAGGAAGTTGGTGGTGCCGTCCAGCGGATCGATGATCCACAGGTATTCTTCGCCTTCGATGCCGGTGCCGGCGTGCAGGCCGGTCTCTTCACCCATGATCGAGTGATTCGGGTAAGCCTTGCGCAGGGCGTCGATGATTTTCTGTTCGGCGGCGCGATCGACCTCGGATACGTAATCCTTGGCGTCTTTTTCGTCGACCTTGATGGTATCCAGGCGCTCGATGGAGCGGAAGATCAGTTCACTGGCGCTGCGGGCGGCGCGCAGCGCGATATTCAGCATGGGCTGCATGGATGTGTCACCTAAGGTTGTTAAAGAAAGCCGCGCATTCTATCAGAACTTTTCTTCAGGTGAAGGTCGCTGTTCGCTTTCATAGCTTAACGGTAGGCTGTTCTGTAAGATTTGCACCCCTTTGCCGAGTCCGAGAGCGCCCGCCGTGCTGCAAAATATTCGTGTCGTCCTGGTCAACACCAGCCATCCGGGAAACATCGGCGGGACCGCGCGCGCCATGAAAAACATGGGCCTGTCACGCTTGGTGCTGGTTGATCCGCGCGTCTTTCCGCATCACGAAGCCGATGCCCGCGCTTCCGGTGCCGGTGACATCCTTGAAAACGCGCAAGTCGTCGCCACCTTGGAAGACGCCCTGGTCGGTTGCAATCTGGTGCTCGGCACCAGTGCCCGTGACCGGCGCATTCCCTGGCCATTGCTGGACCCACGCGAGTGCGGGACCAAAGTGGTCGAGGAGGCCGGGCAGGGCGCGGAAATCGCGCTGGTGTTCGGTCGTGAAGATTCCGGCCTGACCAATGACGAGCTACAGCGATGTCACTATCACGTGCACATCCCCTCGGATCCTGAGTTCAGCTCGCTGAACCTCGGGGCGGCGGTGCAGGTGTTGAGCTATGAAGTGCGCATGGCGTGGCTGGCTGCACAAGGTCAGCCGACCAAGATCGAGAAGGAAGAAGTGGCCTCCGTGAAAAGCGCAGAGCTTGCGACCATGGATGAGTTGGAGCGGTTCTATGAACACCTGGAGCAGACCCTGGTGGCCATCGAATTTCTCGATCCGGAAAAGCCGCGGCACTTGATGGCGCGCCTGCGCCGGTTGTACGGACGCAGCTCGGTCAGCCGGGCGGAAATGAATATTTTGCGTGGCATCCTCACGGAAACCCAGAAAGCGGCCCGTGGCGAGCTCCTTAAGCGGAAGGATTAATGATGTTCGAGCGTTTGCGTGAAGATATCCAGAGCGTATTCCACCGAGACCCGGCGGCGCGTAACGCTTTTGAAGTCCTGACCTGCTACCCCGGCATGCATGCGATCTGGATTCATCGACTGGCCGGCATGCTCTGGCGCAACGATCTGAAATGGCTGGCGCGACTGGTGTCGAACTTCGGTCGCTGGCTGACTGGGATCGAGATCCATCCGGGTGCCAAGGTCGGTCGACGCTTCTTCATCGATCACGGCATGGGCATTGTGATCGGCGAAACCGCTGAAATCGGCGATGACGTGACGATCTATCAGGGCGTGACGCTCGGCGGTACCAGCTGGAACAAGGGCAAGCGTCACCCGACCCTCGGCGATGGCGTGGTGGTGGGAGCGGGCGCGAAGGTGCTCGGTCCGTTCACTGTGGGTGCCGGTGCCAAGGTCGGTTCCAATGCCGTGGTCACCAAGGAAGTGCCTCCGGGTGCCACCGTGGTGGGGATTCCGGGGCGGATCATCGTCAAGTCCGATGATGAGGCCGACGCCAAGCGCAAGGCGATGGCCGAGAAGATCGGCTTCGATGCCTATGGCGTCAGCGAAGACATGCCCGACCCGGTGGCGCGCGCCATCGGCCAGTTGCTCGATCACCTGCAAGCGGTGGATGGGCGTCTGGAGGGGATGTGCGGTGCGCTGAAGGATCTGGGCAGTAATTACTGTGCGAAAGATCTGCCCGAGCTGCGTGAAGAAGACTTCGCCTGCGTCAAGGGTAAGGACGAATCCAAGCTCCACTGACGCACTTGCAGGGCTGCTGCCAACCGGTGTGCCATTAGGCCGCAGACCCTGCTATCATTCGCGCGCTCTTTTGCGGGTAAACCCGACTAAAGCACTAGGTCTTATAGTTGACTTAAATGCTCGGGAATTGCATACTCCCGCCCATTCCGAACTCCGTGGTAATTGTCCATGCGACTGACTACAAAAGGCCGATACGCCGTGACCGCCATGCTTGACCTGGCGTTGCACGCGCAACACGGGCCGGTGTCCCTGGCCGATATCTCCGAGCGCCAAGGCATCTCCCTGTCCTATCTCGAACAGCTTTTCGCCAAGCTGCGCCGCAGTAACCTGGTTTCCAGTGTTCGCGGTCCGGGCGGTGGCTACCAGTTGTCCCGCGACATGCAGGGCATCCAGGTGGCTCAGGTGATCGATGCGGTGAACGAATCGGTCGATGCAACAAAATGCCAGGGCCAGGGCGACTGCCACTCCGGTGACACCTGCCTGACCCACCACCTGTGGTGCGACCTGAGCCTGCAGATTCACGAATTTCTCAGCGGTATCAGCTTGGCCGACCTCGTAACTCGCCGTGAGGTACAGGAAGTGGCCCAGCGTCAGGATCAGCGTCGTTGCAATGGCAAGGCGCCGCGCCTGGACAAGATTGAAGCGTCCGCCGTCGAATGACAGCCAGAGAGCTCGCGGCACGCCAGCCAGCCTGATTTAGGAGATAGTCCATGAAATTGCCGATTTACCTTGATTACTCTGCGACCACCCCGGTCGATCCGCGCGTTGCGCAAAAAATGAGTGAATGCCTGCTGGTCGACGGAAACTTCGGTAACCCGGCGTCCCGTTCCCACGTGTTCGGCTGGAAAGCCGAAGAGTCCGTCGAAAACGCCCGTCGTCAGGTGGCCGATCTGGTCAACGCCGACCCGCGTGAAATCGTCTGGACCTCCGGTGCCACCGAGTCCGACAACCTGGCAATCAAGGGTGCGGCACATTTCTACGCCTCCAAGGGCAAGCACCTGATCACCTCCAAGATCGAGCACAAGGCTGTCCTCGACACCATGCGCCAACTGGAGCGTGAAGGTTTCGAAGTCACCTACCTCGATCCGACCGAAGATGGCCTGATCACGCCGGCCATGATCGAAGCCGCGCTGCGCGAAGACACCATCCTGGTGTCGGTGATGCACGTGAACAACGAAATCGGCACCGTCAACGACATCGCCGCCATCGGCGAGCTGACTCGTTCCAAGGGCATCCTGTTCCATGTCGACGCCGCTCAGTCCACTGGCAAGGTCGAGATCGACCTGCAGAAACTGAAAGTCGACATGATGTCGTTCTCCGCTCACAAAACCTACGGCCCTAAAGGCATCGGCGCGCTGTACGTCAGCCGCAAGCCGCGTGTGCGCATCGAAGCGACCATGCACGGCGGCGGTCACGAGCGCGGCATGCGTTCCGGTACCCTGGCGACCCACCAGATCGTCGGCATGGGCGAAGCGTTCCGTGTGGCCAAGGAAGACATGGCTGCCGAAAACGTCCGTATCAAGGCGTTGAGCGACCGTTTCTACAAGCAGGTCGAGCACCTGGAAGAGCTGTACGTCAACGGCAGCCTGACCGCCCGCGTTCCGCACAACCTGAACCTGAGCTTCAACTACGTTGAAGGCGAGTCGCTGATCATGGCGCTCAAGGATCTGGCGGTTTCGTCCGGTTCGGCCTGCACCTCGGCGTCGCTTGAGCCTTCGTACGTACTGCGCGCCCTGGGCCGCAACGACGAACTGGCACACAGCTCGATCCGTTTCACCTTCGGCCGCTTCACCACCGAAGAAGAAATCGATTACGCCGCGCAGAAAGTCTGCGAGGCCGTTACCAAGCTGCGCGCTCTGTCGCCGCTGTGGGACATGTACAAAGACGGCGTCGATATCTCGAAGATCGAGTGGGCGGCACACTAAATATAGAAGCCGCCGGATACAGATCCTGTAGCGACGCGGCGGTTTACGCAGCGCAGTTGCAGGGTCTCAAGAGCGGCCCTGATGAGTGAGGATTGAGAATCATGGCTTACAGCGAAAAGGTCATCGACCACTACGAAAACCCGCGCAACGTCGGCAAGATGAATGCGGAAGATCCTGATGTCGGCACCGGCATGGTCGGCGCTCCGGCGTGCGGCGACGTGATGCGTCTGCAAATCAAGGTCAACGATCAGGGCGTTATCGAAGACGCCAAGTTCAAGACCTACGGCTGTGGTTCGGCTATCGCCTCCAGCTCCCTCGCTACCGAGTGGATGAAGGGCAAGACCCTGGACGAAGCTGAAACCATCAAGAACACTCAGCTGGCCGAAGAACTGGCCCTGCCGCCAGTGAAAATCCACTGCTCGGTTCTCGCTGAAGACGCCATCAAGGCCGCCGTTCGCGATTACAAGCAGAAGAAAGGCTTGATCTGACTTTCAAGATTTGGCGACGAGTAAGGAGTCAACGATGGCTATCAGCATGACAGAAGCGGCTGCTCGACACGTGCGGCGCTCCCTCGACGGGCGCGGCAAGGGTGAAGGGATTCGTCTGGGTGTTCGCACCACGGGCTGTTCCGGCCTTGCCTACGTGCTGGAGTTTGTCGATGAGGTGGTTGCAGAAGATCAGGTGTTCGAGAGTCACGGCGAAAAAGTGATCATCGACCCGAAGAGCCTGGCCTACCTCGACGGCACCGAGCTCGACTTCGTCAAGGAAGGGTTGAACGAAGGCTTCAAGTTCAACAACCCCAACGTACGCGGTGAATGTGGCTGCGGCGAAAGCTTCAACATCTGAGGCTTGTCGTGGGTATTCCTTGTCATTTCGCTTTATTCGAGCTGCAACCGGGCTTCCGTCTGGATCTTGAGCAGTTGGCCACGCGCTATCGCGAGCTGGCGCGCGGCGTTCATCCTGACCGCTTTGCCGATGCTTCCGAGCGAGAGCAGCGGTCGGCGCTCGAACAGTCTGCGCGGCTCAATGATGCCTACCAGACGCTCAAGAGTCCGGCCCAGCGCGCACGCTACCTGCTGACTATCAGCGGGCATGAAGTGCCGATGGAGGTTACTGTTCACGATCCCGAGTTTCTTTTGCAGCAGATGCAATGGCGCGAAGAGCTCGAAGATCTGCAGGACAGTGCCGATCTGGACGGTGTCGCGGCGTTCAAGCGTCGCCTGAAAACCGCCCAGGAAGAGCTCAACGAAAGCTTCGCAGCCTGTTGGGATGATGCAGCGCAACGCGAGCAGGCCGAACGCCTGATGCGGCGCATGCAGTTCCTCGACAAGCTCACCTACGAAGTGCGCCAGTTAGAAGAGCGCCTCGACGATTAACCCAGTGCCGCTCCGGTCGCACGCCTGATATACAGATAAGTCCTGATCACGATGGCCCTACTGCAGATCGCCGAACCCGGCCAAAGTCCTCAACCGCACCAGCGTCGTCTGGCTGTGGGGATCGACTTGGGCACTACCAATTCGCTGGTCGCTGCGTTGCGCAGTGGTCTTTCCGAGCCGCTGGCCGACGCCGAAGGGCGGGTCATCCTGCCTTCCGCCGTGCGTTATCACGCCGATCGCGTCGAAGTCGGCGAGTCAGCCAAGCTGGCCGCATCCTCCGATCCCCTGAATACCGTGCTGTCGGTCAAGCGCCTGATGGGTCGTGGTCTGTCCGACGTCAAGCAATTGGGCGATCAACTGCCGTACCGCTTTGTCGGCGGCGAATCGCACATGCCTTTCATCGACACCGTGCAGGGCCCGAAAAGCCCGGTCGAAGTCTCCGCCGATATCCTGAAAGTATTGCGTCAGCGCGCCGAAGCCACCCTTGGCGGTGAGCTGGTGGGCGCGGTGATCACCGTTCCGGCGTATTTCGACGATGCTCAGCGCCAGGCTACCAAGGACGCGGCGAAACTTGCCGGTCTGAACGTGTTGCGTCTGCTCAACGAGCCGACCGCTGCGGCGGTGGCATACGGTTTGGATCAGCATGCCGAAGGCCTGGTCGCCATTTACGATCTGGGCGGTGGCACCTTCGATATTTCGATTCTGCGCCTCACTGGCGGTGTCTTCGAAGTCTTGGCAACCGGCGGCGACAGCGCGCTGGGCGGCGATGATTTCGATCACGCGATTGCCGGCTGGATCATCGAGAGCGCCGGTTTGTCCGCCGACCTCGATCCGGGCGCACAGCGTAGTCTGCTGCAAGCCGCCTGCGCAGCCAAAGAAGCCCTTACTGATGTCGACAGTGTTGAAGTTGCCTACGGCGACTGGAAAGCACAGCTGACCCGCGACGCCTTCGATGCGCTGATCGAGCCAATGGTCGCTCGCAGCCTGAAAGCCTGCCGCCGCGCCGTGCGCGATTCCGGCGTCGAGCTGGAAGACGTGCACGCTGTGGTCATGGTCGGTGGCTCGACCCGCGTTCCACGTGTTCGCGAAGCCGTCGCCGAAGCCTTTGGTCGTCAACCGCTGACCGAAATCGACCCGGATCAAGTGGTGGCCATCGGTGCCGCGATCCAGGCCGATACGCTGGCCGGCAACAAGCGCGATGGCGGCGAACTGCTGTTGCTCGACGTGATTCCGCTGTCCCTGGGGCTGGAAACCATGGGCGGCCTGATGGAGAAGGTGATTCCGCGTAACACCACTATCCCCGTCGCGCGTGCCCAGGACTTCACCACTTATAAAGACGGCCAATCGGCGATGGCGATCCACGTATTGCAGGGCGAGCGTGAGTTGATCTCCGATTGCCGCTCCCTGGCTCGCTTTGAATTGCGCGGCATCCCGGCGATGGTGGCCGGTGCGGCGAAAATTCGCGTGACCTTCCAGGTCGATGCCGACGGTCTGCTCAGCGTTTCTGCCCGAGAATTGGGTTCTGGCGTTGAAGCGAGCATTCAGGTCAAGCCGTCCTACGGCCTGACCGACGGCGAAATCGCCAAGATGCTGAAAGATTCGTTCCAGCACGCCAATGACGACAAAGTCGCGCGCGTTCTTCGCGAGCAGCAGGTCGATGCCCAGCGCCTGATCGAAGCGGTGCAGGGCGCTCTGGAGGCGGATGGCGAGCGTTTGCTCGACGCCGAAGAGCGCATGGTCATCGAGTTGCAAGTGCAGGAACTGACCGAACTGATGAAAGGTACCGATGGTTACGCCATCGAGCAGCAGACCAAGCGTCTGTCGCAAGTGACCGATGCTTTTGCAGCCCGTCGTATGGATCAGACGGTGAAAGCCGCTCTGTCCGGGCGCAATCTGAATGAAATCGAGGATATCTGATGCCCCAGGTCATTTTTCTGCCCCACGAGAAGTTCTGCCCTGAAGGCATGGTCGTTGACGCTGCGCCTGGCACGTCGATCCTCGAACTGGCTCACGAGCACCACATCGAGATGGAAAGCGCCTGCGGTGGCGTCTGCGCCTGCACCACTTGTCACTGCATCATCCGCGAGGGTTTTGACTCGCTGGAAGAAGCCGACGAGTTGGAGGAGGATTTCCTTGATCGTGCCTGGGGCCTGGAAGCCCAGTCGCGCCTGGCCTGTCAGGCGATCGTCGGTGAAGAAGACATCACCGTCGAAATTCCGAAATATTCGCTTAACCATGCGGCCGAAGCGCCGCACTGACTGGTAAGACTGTCATGAGCTACGGTTGGAATGATGTTCAACGTATTGCAGAAGAGCTGGCGGAAGCCAAACCGGGTGTAGACCCGTTTTCTGTCAATTTCGTCGACCTGCAGCAATGGATCAAAGAGCTGCCGGATTTCGACAATACCTCTGGTCGTGTTGGCGAGAAGGTGTTGGAGGCGGTTCAGACTCTCTGGGCCGAAGAATTGGACTGATCGTCCTCGCAGGTTAGGCAATACCCAAGAACCCGCGTATAATTCGCGGGTTTAATTTTTCGCAAATTACCGTTTCTGGAGTTACACCATGGCTGTTCAACGTACTTTCTCCATCATCAAGCCTGACGCCGTTGCTAAAAACGTGATCGGCAAGATCACCACTCGCTTCGAAGACGCTGGCCTGCGCGTTGTAGCTTCGAAACTGAAGCAACTGTCCAAAGCCGAAGCCGAAGGCTTCTACGCTGAGCACAGCGCTCGTGGTTTCTTCGGCGACCTGGTTGCCTTCATGACTTCGGGTCCAGTTGTCGTTCAGGTTTTGGAAGGCGAAAACGCCATCGCTCGCAACCGTGAGCTGATGGGCGCTACCAACCCTAAAGAAGCTGCTCCAGGCACCATCCGTGCTGACTTCGCTGAATCGATCGACGCCAACGCCGTTCACGGTTCGGACTCCGAAGCCGCTGCTGCTCGCGAAATCGCTTACTTCTTCGCAGCTACTGAAGTAACCACTCGCTAAGCATTGGCTTAAGAGTGAAGGTGAATCCATGACGACATCGACTGTTAAAACCAACCTGCTGGGTCTGACCCAGCCGGAAATGGAAAAATTCTTCGACTCAATCGGGGAGAAGCGTTTCCGTGCCGGTCAGGTAATGAAATGGATTCACCACTTTGGCGTCGATGATTTCGACGCCATGACGAACGTCAGCAAGGCCTTGCGCGAGAAGCTCAAGGCTGTTGCTGAGGTTCGTGGTCCCGAAGTGGTCAGCGAGGACATTTCCAGCGACGGCACCCGTAAGTGGGTGGTGCGCGTGGCGTCCGGCAGCTGTGTCGAGACCGTTTACATTCCCCAGGGAAAACGCGGCACTCTGTGCGTTTCGTCCCAGGCAGGCTGTGCCCTGGACTGCAGTTTCTGCTCCACCGGCAAGCAAGGCTTCAACAGCAACCTCACCGCCGCCGAAGTCATCGGTCAGGTGTGGATTGCCAACAAATCCTTCGGCAGTGTTCCGGCTACCATCGACCGCGCCATCACCAACGTGGTGATGATGGGCATGGGCGAACCGCTGCTGAACTTCGATAACGTCGTGGCCGCCATGCATCTGATGATGGATGACCTGGGCTACGGGATCTCCAAGCGCCGCGTGACCCTGTCCACGTCGGGCGTGGTGCCGATGATCGATGAGCTGGCCAAGCACATCGACGTATCCCTGGCGTTGTCCCTGCACGCACCGAATGACGCATTGCGTAACCAATTGGTGCCGATCAACAAGAAATATCCGCTTAAGATGCTGCTCGAGTCGTGCCAGCGCTACATGTCCGCCCTTGGCGAGAAACGTGTGCTGACCATCGAGTACACCTTGCTCAAGGACGTCAACGACAAGCTTGAGCACGCCGTGGAAATGATCGAGCTGCTCAAAGATATTCCATGCAAGATCAACCTGATTCCGTTCAACCCGTTCCCGCATTCCGGGTACGAGCGGCCGAGCAACAACGCCATCCGCCGGTTCCAGGATCAGCTTCACCAGGCCGGTTTCAACGTCACCGTGCGCACCACCCGTGGTGAAGACATCGACGCAGCTTGTGGTCAATTGGTAGGGCAGGTGCTGGATCGCACCCGTCGCAGCGAACGTTACATCGCCGTGCGCGAATTGAGCGCCGACAGCGATCTGGCACAGAACGCCGCGAACACTAACTAAGAGAGGATCTCTATGTCCCTGCGCTTTGCGCTGCTGTTGCTGTTGGCCAGCCTGTGTGCTGGTTGTGTCCTGTCGGGCGATTACAACCCGATGAAGACCAGCAAGGGCCGTGACGAAGCGCGGGCTGCCTACGTGCAGCTGGGGCTGGGATACTTGCAGCAGGGCATGACCGAACGGGCCAAGGTTCCACTGAAGAAAGCCCTGGAGCTGGACGGTTCGGATCCCGACGCCAATGCCGCGCTGGGGCTGGTGTTCCAGGCCGAAATGGAACCTGCGCTTGCTGACGAACACTTCCGCAAAGCCTTGTCCTCCCGTCCCGCCGATGCGCGCATCCTCAACAACTACGGCAGTTTTCTCTACGAAGAACAGCGTTACAAGGAAGCCTACGAGCGTTTTGAACAGGCGGCCGCCGATACCCTGTATCCTGAGCGTTCGCGGGTGTTCGAGAACCTCGGCATGACGGCGGCGAAGCTCGGGCAGCGTGATCTGGCTCAGCAGCAGCTGGAAAAAGCGCTGCGTTTGAACCGCCAGCAACCACGGGCATTGCTGGAAATGGCTGAGTTGTCATTCGAAGACAGGCATTATGTGCCCGCGCGTGACTATTACGATCGTTTCAGCCAGCTCTCCGAGCAAAATGCACGTAGTCTGTTGCTCGCCGTTCGGTTGGCAAAAGTATTTGAAGATCGCGACAAGGCCGCCAGTGCGGGCCTGCAATTAAAACGACTCTATCCCGGTACGCCGGAATATCAGCAATACCTGTCGGAGCAATGATGAAAGCGGCGCATCCCGAAGTTGTAGCAGCGAATCGCGTTAACCCCGGTGAGACCCTGCGCCAGGCCCGCGAAAGCAATGGCTGGTCGCTGGCCGAAGTGGCCCTCAAGCTCAACCTCACCGTGACTTCCCTGAGCAATCTTGAAGCCGGCGCATTCGACAAGTTGCCCGGGCATACCTTCGCTCGCGGCTACATTCGCGCCTACGCCAAATTGCTCGGCATGGACCAGACCGTTCTGGTCCAGCAATTCGACCAGTCCACCGGCACCGATTCCCAGGGCAGCAACGTCCACGCTCTGGGCCGTATTGAAGAGCCGGTACGGGTTTCCCACACCATTTTGCGTATCGTCAGCCTGTTGCTGCTGATTGCGGTCATCGGCGGCGGTTTCGTCTGGTGGCAGGATCAGACCTCGCTGCGTACCAAGGACCTGATCGGCCTGGCGCCGGAGCACGTCGAAGTCGAAGGCGCTGACGGCACCACCCAGATTCATCCGCTCGACGAGCCGGAAGACCAGGCCGTTGCAGAAGGCGAAGCCGAGGGCTCGACCGCTCTGGCGCTGCCTCAATCGGAAACCACGGCTGAATCGACCGGCGCCGAAACCGAGGCCGCAGCCCCAGCGACCGCACCGGTTGCTCCGGCACCTGCTGCGCCAGCCGCTACTCCGGCTGCACCGGCTCATACGCCAGCGCCTGTGGTTGCTGCTCCAGCAACTCCTGCGCCTGCTGTTCCGGCCACGCCTGCACCGACCGTCACTGCTCCGGCCGTCGCCGCGCCCGCGCCGACAGCGCCTGTTGCTCCGGTGGCAGGTCAGGGCCAGGTTCAGGTGCAATTCATCGCCGATTGCTGGACGCAGGTGACCGATGGCAGCGGCAAGGTTCTGTACAGCGGCCTCAAGCGCAAGGGCGACAGCCTGTCTGTCGTCGGCAAGCCTCCGTTTGCCGTGCGTCTGGGCGTTGCCCGTGGCGCGCAGGTCAGCTACAACGGCCAGCCGGTCGATGTCGCTCCGTTCACCAGTGGCGAGACCGCTCGCCTGAAATTGGGTCAATAAGTCATGCACGGCGAATCTCCAATCAAACGTCGCGAATCGCGCAAGATCTGGGTAGGTAACGTGCCCGTGGGCGGCGATGCCCCTATCGCTGTACAGAGCATGACCAACAGCGACACCAATGACGTCGCTGCCACCGTCGCGCAGATCAACCGTCTGGAAGCCGCCGGCGTCGACATCGTCCGTGTTTCGGTACCGGACATGGACGCCGCCGAGGCGTTCGGCAAGATCAAGCAACTGGTCAAGGTGCCGTTGGTTGCCGATATCCATTTCGACTACAAGATCGCTCTGCGCGTGGCCGAATTGGGTGTGGACTGCCTGCGCATCAACCCGGGCAACATCGGTCGCGAAGACCGCGTGCGTGCGGTGGTCGATGCCGCCCGTGACCGCGGGATCCCGATCCGCATCGGCGTCAACGCCGGTTCCCTGGAAAAAGACCTGCAAAAGAAATACGGCGAGCCGACGCCGGCCGCGCTGGTCGAGTCCGCCCTGCGCCACGTCGAACACCTCGAGCGCCTGAATTTCCAGGACTTCAAGGTCAGCGTGAAGGCCTCTGACGTGTTCATGGCCGTTGAAGCCTACCGTCTGCTGGCCAAGGAAATCGTCCAGCCGCTGCACCTGGGCATCACCGAAGCCGGTGGATTGCGCTCCGGTACAGTGAAATCCGCCGTGGGCCTAGGTATGCTGCTCGCCGAGGGGATTGGCGATACTATCCGCATCTCGCTGGCGGCCGACCCGGTCGAGGAAGTGAAGGTCGGTTACGACATTCTCAAGTCTTTGCATCTGCGTTCCCGTGGCATCAACTTCATCGCCTGCCCGAGCTGCTCGCGGCAGAACTTCGATGTGGTCAAGACCATGAACGAGCTGGAAGGGCGCCTTGAAGACCTGCTGGTGCCGCTGGATGTCGCGGTGATCGGTTGCGTGGTCAACGGCCCCGGCGAAGCCAAGGAAGCCCATATCGGCTTGACCGGCGGCACGCCAAACCTGATTTACATCGACGGCAAGCCGTCGCAGAAACTGACGAATGACAATCTGGTGGACGAGCTGGAAAAGCTGATCCGCGAGAAAGCGGCCGAGAAGGTCGAAGCTGACGCAGCGGTTATTGCGCGCGGCTGATCGAACGAACTAAGGAATTTCTGTGAGCAAGTCTCTGCAAGCCATTCGTGGCATGAACGACATCCTGCCGGAACAGACGCCGGTATGGCGCTATTTCGAAGGCACCGTTTCGCGTCTGCTGGATAACTACGGTTACAAGCAGATCCGCATGCCGATCGTCGAGTTCACCGAGCTGTTCAAGCGCTCGATCGGTGAAGTGACCGACATCGTCGAAAAAGAGATGTACACCTTCGAAGACCGCAACGGCGACTCGCTGACCCTGCGTCCGGAAGGCACGGCCGCGTGCGTGCGTGCGGTGCTCGAGCACGGCATCACCGTCGGTGGCCAGGTGCAGAAACTCTGGTACATCGGCCCGATGTTCCGTCACGAGCGTCCGCAGAAAGGCCGTTATCGCCAGTTCCACCAGATCGGTCTGGAGGTGTTCAACCTCGACGGTCCGGACATCGACGCCGAGCTGATCATCATGACCTGGCGCCTGTGGGGCGAGCTGGGCATCCGCGATGCGGTCAAGCTCGAGCTCAACAGCCTCGGCACCAGCGAGTCCCGCGGCCGTTATCGTGAAGCGCTGGTCGAGTACCTCTCGGCGCACCACGACAAACTGGACGAAGACAGCCAGCGTCGCCTGAAGACCAACCCGCTGCGCGTGCTCGACACCAAAAATGCCGACACTCAAGCGGTGCTGGTCGATGCGCCGAAAATGGCGGATTACCTGGATGACGAATCCCGTGCCCACTTCGAAGGCCTGAAGGCCCGTCTGGATGCCGTCGGCATTCCTTACGTGCTCAACCCGAAGCTGGTGCGTGGTCTGGATTACTACAGCAAAACCGTATTCGAATGGGTCACCGACAAGCTCGGCGCCCAGGGCACCGTCTGCGCGGGTGGGCGCTATGACGGTCTGGTCGAGCAGATGGGCGGCAAGCCGACCCCGGGCGTCGGTTTCGCCATGGGCATCGAGCGGCTGGTGCTGCTGCTGGAAACCCTGGAGCAGATCCCGGAAGAAATCTCCCGTCAGGTCGACGTCTATCTCTGCGCCTTCGGCGAAGAAGCAGAGCTGGCCGGTCTGGCTCTGGCCGAGCGGGTACGCGACCAACTGCCCAACCTGCGCCTGCAAGTCAATGCCGGCGCCGGCAGCTTCAAGAGCCAGTTCAAGAAAGCCGACAAGAGCGGTGCGCTGTACGCACTGATCCTCGGTGACGACGAAATGGCCCAGCAAGTGGTAGGTTTCAAACCCCTGCGTGGCCAGGGCGAACAACAAAGCATTGCCTGGGATGCGCTCGCTGCACACCTGGCCACCTGCGTCGTGCAGGGTTGAAGCTGTCCAAACAGCCGATTTAGCGATTAAGGAGTATTGGGGTGTCGAGTACCGAAGACGAACAGTTGGCGGATTTGAAGGACTGGTGGACACGCAACGGCAAACCTCTGGTCACCGGCGGCCTGTTGGCGCTGGTCATCGTGTTCGGCTGGCAGGCATATCACAAGTATCAGAGCAACCAGTCGCAAGGCGCCTCGGTGCTCTATCAGCAATTGCTGGAAACCACGCTGACCCCGGACGGCAAGCCTGACGCCGCGCGCGTTGCGGATCTGGCCGGCAAGCTCAACAGCGAATTCGGCGGTTCTGCCTACGCGCAGTACGGCAGCCTGTTCGTGGCCAAGGTCGCGGTCGACAGCGGCAAGCTGGACGACGCGGCGACCGAACTCAAGGCCATCGTTGCCAAACCGGCCAACCCGGCGCTGGGCGAAATCGCCCGTCAGCGTCTGGCGCAGGTACTGGGCGCACAGAACAAGGCCGATGAAGCCCTGAAACTGCTCGAAGGCGATGCCGACAAGTCGTTCCTGGCCACTCGCGAAGAACTCAAGGGCGACCTGCTGGTACAGCTGGGCCGCACCGACGAAGCGAACGCGGCGTATCAAAAAGCCAAGGCGGCACTGTCGGATGAAGCGGCGGTCGGTGGCCTTCAAATCAAGCTGGACGACCTGGCCAAAGGGGATGCGTGACGTGATCCGTTGGAAGCATGCAGCATTGCTGGCTCTGGCCATTCTGGCCGCGGGTTGCAGCAGCAACAGCAAAAAAGAACTGCCACCGGCCGAGCTGACCGACTTCAAAGAAGAAGTGGTCCTGCACAAGCAGTGGAGCCGTTCGATCGGTGACGGTCAGGGCGAAACCTACAACATGCTGGTGCCGGCGATCGACGGTGACACCATCTACGCGGCCGACGTGACCGGTATCGTGATGGGCCTGGATCGCGGCAACGGCGACGTGAAATGGAAGAAAGACCTTGAACTGCCTGTGTCCGGCGCCGTTGGCGTGGGTTACGGTCTGGTCATGGTCGGCACCCTGCGCGGTGAAGTCGTTGCCCTCGACGCCATCAACGGTGAAGAGAAGTGGCGCTCGCGCGTCAACAGCGAAGTCCTCGCGCCACCGGCCAGCAACGGTGATGTGGTGGTGGTACAGACCCAGGACGATCGTCTGATCGGTCTGGACGCGTCCACCGGCAATCAGCGTTGGGTGTATGACAGCACTCCGGCCGTACTGACCCTGCGCGGTACCAGCGCACCGATCGTCACCAACCGCCTCGCGGTGGCTGGCCTGTCGACCGGTAAAGTGGTCGCGCTCGACATTTCCAACGGCGTGCCGGTCTGGGAACAGCGGATCGCGATTCCACAAGGTCGTTCGGAACTGGAGCGCGTGGTCGACATCGACGGCGGTCTGCTGCTGTCCGGCGGTACCCTGTACGTTGCCAGCTATCAGGGTCGCGTTGCGGCACTGGATCTGGAAAGCGGCCGTCAACTCTGGCAGCGCGACGCGTCGAGCTACGCCGGTGTTGCCCAGGGTTTCGGCAACGTCTACGTAAGCCTGTCGTCGGGCACCGTTGAAGGCGTCGACGAGCGTTCCACCACAGCCCTGTGGAGCAACGACTCGCTGGCCCGCCGTCAACTGTCGGCGCCGGAAGTGTTCTCCAGCTACGTTGCAGTCGGTGACCTGGAAGGTTACCTGCACCTGCTGAGTCAGGTGGACGGTCGTTTCGTTGGCCGCGAGCGCATCGACAGCGACGGCCTGCGTGCCCGTCCGCTGGTGGTGGGTGACACGATTTATGTGTATGGCAACAGCGGCAAACTGGAAGCCCTGACCATCAAGTAATGGTTTGACTATGCTTGGGGTTAATTCCCCAGGCGGCCCTGCTTCTGCAGGGTTTGCAGCACCCACGGGTGTTGCCCCGAGCACCAGCCGCTGCCTCGCAGCGGCTTTTGTATTTTCTGAAATAACGAAGTGGAGAGCCGCATGGTTCCCGTAATCGCCCTGGTGGGCCGACCGAACGTCGGCAAGTCCACCTTGTTCAACCGCCTGACCAGGACTCGCGACGCCATCGTCGGCGACTTGTCCGGTCTGACCCGTGATCGCCAGTACGGTGAGGCCAAGTGGCAAGGGCGTTCCTACATTCTGATCGACACCGGCGGTATCTCCGGTGACGAGCATGGTATGGACGAAAAAATGGCCGAGCAGTCGCTGCTGGCCATCGAAGAAGCGGATGTCGTTCTGTTCCTGGTAGATGCCAAGGCCGGTTTCACCGCCGCCGACCAGATGATCGCCGAACACTTGCGCAAACGTAACAAGCGTTCCCACGTGGTCGCCAACAAGGTCGACAACATCGACCCGGAAATGGCCCGCGCCGAATTCGCCCCGCTGGGCATGGGCCACGCGATCCCGATCGCCGGCGCCCACGGTCGCGGCATCACGCAATTGCTGGAAGCCGCCCTGAGCGACTTCCCGCGCGATGATGACGAGCCGGCCGAAGGTGAAGAGGAAGAAGTGGTCGCCGAAGGCGAGGAAGCCAAGCGCATTCCTGGCCCGAGCGAGAAAGACGGGATCAAGATCGCCATCATCGGCCGTCCGAACGTCGGCAAGTCGACCCTGGTCAACCGCATGCTCGGTGAAGACCGGGTAATCGTCTATGACCAGCCCGGCACCACCCGCGACAGTATCTACATCCCGTTCGAGCGTAACGACGAGAAGTACACGCTGATCGACACCGCCGGTGTACGCAAGCGCGGCAAGATCCACGAAGAAGTCGAAAAGTTCTCCGTGGTCAAAACCCTGCAGGCGATCAAAGACGCCAACGTGGTGATCTTCGTGATGGACGCTCGCGAAGGCGTGGTCGATCACGATCTCAACCTGCTGGGCTTTGCCCTTGAAGCAGGTCGTGCGCTGGTGATCGCGATCAACAAATGGGACGGCATGACGCCAAGCGAGCGCGACTTCGTGAAGGTCGAGCTGCAACGTCGGTTGTTCTTCGTTGACTTCGCCGATATCCACTTCATTTCGGCCTTGCACGGCACTGGCGTGGGCAACCTCTACGCCTCGGTGCAGAACTCGTTCAAGTCCGCGGTCACCCGCTGGCCGACCAGCCGCCTGACGCAGATTCTCGAAGACGCGGTCAGCGAGCACCAACCGCCGATGGTCAACAGCCGCCGGATCAAACTGCGTTACGCTCACCTGGGTGGTGCGAACCCGCCGATCATCGTGATCCACGGCAACCAGATCGAGAAAGTGCCGAAGTCGTACGTACGCTATCTGGAAAACACTTACCGCCGTGTGCTCAAACTGGTCGGTACGCCGATCCGTATCGAGTTCAAGGGTGGCGAGAACCCGTACGAAGGCAACAAGAACACGCTGACCGACCGCCAGGTCAACAAGAAGCGTCGTTTGATGTCGCACAACAAGAAGGCCAGCAAGAAGCGCCGCGACAAGAAGTAAGGTCGTTGCGAACAGAGAGAAGGGGCGCCATTTGGCGCCCTTTTTTTATGGGCGCCGGATGGGCTATCCTCGGGCTCTCCCGCGCCGTCGTCAGAGCCGGGGCAGAGCAGGGAACCCCGATGATCACCAGCAAGCTGCCGAATGTCGGCATCACTATTTTCACGCAGATGTCTCAGCTCGCGGCGCAGACCGGAGCGATCAACCTTTCCCAGGGTTTTCCCGATTTCGACGGCCCGCAGGCACTGCGCGACGCAGTCGGTCGACACATCGCCAGTGGCCATAACCAGTATTCGCCCATGACCGGCCTGCCGGCGCTGCGCCAGCAGATTGCGGCGAAAATCACCCGCAGTTATGGCGCCAACGTCGATGCCGATACCGAAGTCACCGTGACCCCTGGCGCGACCCAGGCAATCTTCTGTGCGATCCAGGCGGTTATCCACAGCGGTGACGAAGTCATCGTGTTCGACCCAGCTTACGACAGCTATGAGCCCGCAGTAGAGCTGGCCGGCGGACGCTGCGTGCATGTGCAACTTGGGCTGAAAGATTTCTCCATCGATTTCGACAAACTCAGCGCAGCCCTGAGCCCGCGCACGCGGATGATCATCCTCAACACCCCGCACAACCCGAGCGGTGCGCTGATCAGCCGTGCCGAGCTGGATCAACTGGCAGCGTTGATCCGTGATCGCGACATCTACGTGATCAGCGACGAAGTCTACGAACACCTGGTGTTCGACGGCGTCCCGCATGTCAGCGTGCTGGCCCATGAAGAGCTGTATCAGCGCGCCTTCGTGGTCAGCTCGTTCGGCAAGACTTATCACGTCACCGGCTGGAAAACCGGCTACGTCGTGGCGCCGCCGGCCCTGAGTGCGGAGCTGCGCAAGGTGCACCAGTACGTCAGCTTCTGTGGCGTGACACCGTTGCAGTACGCCCTGGCCGATTACATGGCCGAGCATCCGGAACACGTCGAAGAGCTGCCGGGCTTCTATCAGGCCAAGCGCGATCTGTTCTGTGATCTGCTGGCGCCGTCGCGATTCAGTTTCACTCGGGTCACCGGCACCTATTTCCAACTGGTTGATTACTCGCAGATTCGCCCTGACCTGAACGATGTCGAGATGGCGATGTGGATGACCCGCGAGCACGGCGTGGCGAGTATTCCGGTGTCGGTGTTCTACCAGAGTCCACCCGAAGGCCAGCGCCTGGTGCGCCTGTGCTTTGCCAAACGTGAGGAGACGCTGCGGGAAGCGGCGGCCAAACTATGCGTGATCTGAGTGCGTTGCCCGATCTGAATCTGGCGCTGATCCAGACCAGCCTGGCCTGGCATGATCGTCAGGCCAATCTCGAGCATTTCGACGTTTTGCTCGAACAGGCGCGCGGTGCGGATCTGATCATCCTGCCGGAGATGTTCACTACCGGATTCTCCATGGAATCCGAAACCCTGGCCGAAGCCGAAAACGGCCCGACCAGCAAATGGCTGCGGGCCCAGGCAGAGAAGCTGAACGCGGTCGTCACGGGCAGCGTGATCATCCAGGCTGCCGACGGCAGCCACCGCAACCGCTTGCTGTGGGTGCGGCCGGACGGCGAAGTGCTGCACTACGACAAGCGTCACCTGTTCCGCATGGCCGGCGAGCACAACCATTACACCCCCGGCGAGCGCCAGGTGCAGTTCGAGCTCAAGGGCTGGCGGGTGCGGCCGCTGATCTGCTACGACTTGCGCTTCCCGGTATGGAGTCGCGACGCTCAAGACACCGACCTGCTGCTGTACACCGCCAACTGGCCGGGCGCACGGCGTCAGCACTGGAACCGGTTGCTGCCGGCTCGCGCCATTGAAAACCTGTGCTATGTGGCGGCGGTCAACCGGGTTGGCACCGATGGCAAGGGTTTCGCGTATACCGGCGACAGTCAGGTGCTGGATTTCCAGGGCGAGACGTTGCTGGCGGCGGGAGAGGCTGACGGGGTGTTCAAGGTGGTTCTGGAAGCGGCTTCGCTTGCCGCTTACCGCGAGCGCTTCCCGGCAAATCTGGATGCCGATACCTTCGAGTTCACCTGACATTTGCAGCGTCTGCAAAAGCCTTTTCGCGGGCAAGCCCGCTCCCACAGTGTTCTATGGTGTGCATGAGTCTGGGGTGCACCCGCGTTCTCTGTGGGAGCGGGCTTGCCCGCGAAGGGGTCATTACAGACAGCACCAGATTGGCAGGCAAAAAAAGGCCCCGGAGTTCGCACTCCGGGGCCTTTCGTATTGCAGCGGTCAGTTACGCCGCTTTCGCTTCCGGCTGGCTCAGCGAGCGGTTCAGCGCGCTGAACAGGGCCTTGAAGCTGGCGGTGGTGATATTTTCATCGATGCCCACGCCGTGCACCGCACGTTCGCCGTTCACACGCAGTTCGATGTAGGCCGCCGCCTTGGCGTTGGTGCCCGCGCCGATGGCGTGTTCGTTGTAGTCCATGATCTCCACCGGAATCGGCAGACCGGCCACCAGCGCTTCCAGCGCGCCGTTGCCCTTGCCGCGCCAGTGCAGATTGGTTTCGCCCTGACCCTTGCTCGCCACTTCCACTTCGACGGCGCTGTTGCCGTTTTCTTCCTGCAGGCGATGGCTGACCAGCGCGTACGGGGTGTTGGCTTGCAGGTATTCGCTGTGCAACAGCGCGTGGATTTGTTGCGCGGTCATCTCCAGACCCAGACGGTCGGTTTCACGCTGCACGACCTGGCTGAATTCGATCTGCATGCGACGTGGCAGGCTGATGCCGTATTCCTGTTCCAGCAAGTAGGCGATGCCGCCCTTGCCCGACTGGCTGTTGACGCGGATCACCGCCTCGTAGCTGCGGCCGATGTCGGCCGGGTCGATCGGCAGGTACGGTACTTCCCACAGTGCGTCGGATTTCTGCTGGGCGAAGCCCTTGCGGATCGCGTCCTGGTGGGAGCCGGAGAAGGCGGTGTGCACCAGGTCGCCGACGTATGGGTGGCGCGGGTGAACCTGGATCTGGTTGCACTCTTCAACGACTTTGCGCACGCCGTCGATGTCGGAGAAGTCCAGTTGCGGGTCGAGGCCCTGGGTGTACATGTTCAGTGCCACGGTCACGAGGTCGACGTTGCCGGTGCGCTCGCCGTTGCCGAACAGGCAGCCTTCGACGCGGTCGGCGCCGGCCATCAGGCCCAACTCGGTGGCGGCCACGCCGGTGCCACGGTCGTTGTGGGTGTGCAGGCTGATGATCACGCTGTCACGACGGTTGATGTTGCGGTGGAACCACTCGATCTGGTCGGCGTAGACGTTTGGGGTCGCGCATTCAACGGTGGCCGGCAGGTTGAGGATGATCTTGTGCTCAGGCGTCGGGTTCCAGACCTCGATCACCGCGTCACAGACTTCCTTGGCGAATTCCAGCTCGGTGGCGCTGAAGGTTTCCGGCGAGTACTCGAAGGTCCACTCGGTGTCCGGCTGCATGGCGGCGTATTTGACGAACAGCTTGGCAGCGTTCACGGCGATGGCCTTGATCCCGTCCTTGTCCTGGTTGAAGACGATGCGACGGAAAGAAGGGGAGGTGGCGTTGTACAGGTGAACGATGGCTTTTTTCGCCCCGCGCAGGGATTCGAAAGTGCGCTCGATCAGGTCTTCACGGCCTTGGGTCAGCACTTGAATAGTGGTGTCGTCCGGGATGTGGCCGTCTTCGATCAAAGTGCGCACGAAGTCGAAGTCGGTTTGCGAAGCGGCCGGGAACGACGCCTCGATCTCCTTCACACCCACCTGCACCAGGGTTTTCCAGAAGCGCAGTTTTTTCACCGCGTCCATTGGCTCGATCAACGACTGGTTGCCGTCACGCAGGTCGGAGCTGCACCAGATCGGCGCGGCATTGATGGTTTTCGACGGCCAGGTGCGGTCCGGCAGGTTGATCACAGGAAACGCGCGGTATTTCGAAGACGGGTCTTTGAGCATGCTCATCGGGAAATTCCTTATTGTCTGGGCCGAAAAGAGGCGGCCTGCCGGTGTAACGAACGTTCTTGGAAAAGCGTGGGACGAGGCGCAGCGATTCAGCCCGGCAGTCGTGCGCTGACGAGGCACAGGCTGCGGTGCTGGCGAAGCTGAATGAGGGTGTGAGAGGTTTTCATGCCCTCAACCCTAACCGCGAGGGATGAGGATGGCAAGCAGTCGGAAAAAATTGAGAGGAATACCCGGAAAGTGGTTTTTTCCGAGATTTTATTCTCTGAATCAAAGTGAATGTTTGCAGAGATTGCGCAGTCCGTTCGTCGTGCGCAATCCCTGTGGGAGCGACCTTGCTCGCGATGAAGCCAGTCGCTTCACCCACAAATCAAGGCTGGAATGCCCCAATGAAAATCGCCGGATCGACCCGCGCATCGTTCAGGCTGACGTTCCAGTGCATGTGCGGCCCGGTCGCCCGACCTGTAGCGCCAACCTTGCCCACCACCGCACCGCGCGCCAGTTGCTGGCCGTTCTGCACATCAATCTTCGACATATGGCAGAACATGCTGATGAAGCCCTGGCCGTGGTCGACGAACACGGTGTTGCCATTGAAGAAGTAGTTGCCGATCAGGATCACCTTGCCCGCCGCCGGGGTCTTGATCGGTGTACCCGCCGGCACCGCGAAGTCCAGACCTGCGTGCGGATTGCGCTCTTCACCGTTGAAGAAACGGCGCACGCCGAACTTGCTCGACAGCGGCCCGTTGACCGGTTTGTCCAGCAGCAGATTGCTCGGGGTATTCGGGCTGAAGCTGCGATAGGCCTTGATCTGCTCGGCCAGCTCGCCCTCGATGCGCTTGAGGTTGGCCGGGTTTGGATTGACCTGCTGGGTGTTCTTCAGGGTGATGTGCTGTTCCGGGTATTTCTTGTTGCCGACATTGAAGTTGAGATTACGGCCGCCACTGCTGATCTGCTGAGCGCCAGGTTTGACGGTCAACGGAACGCCGACAATCGCCAGCCAGTTGTTCTGCTCCTTGACCACCAGCACCGGTTTGCCCTGATACGTGGCTTTCGGCGCTTGCGCAGCGGTCCCCAGATCGACGACCGCCACGCCGCCCGGCACCGGTTTGTTCAGCAGGCGGGTGATGTAACTGTCGGCGTGGGCGTTGAAGGTCAGGCACAGCAACAGCAGCGGAGCGAGAAAACGCGGCATGGATCAGTCCAGTAAAGAAAGGGTGACGGGCGTCAGGTGATTGTCCTCGACGCGCACTTGCAGTTCGCCTTCGCCCAGCCTGGCCTTGAGGCGTTGGCCGTTATGCGTTTGCGCAGCGTTGCGGATCGCGTTGCCGCGTTCATCCAGCAGAATGCTGTAGCCACGACCGAGAGTCGCCAGCGGGCTGACCACGTGCAGGGTCTGCATCTGGCTTTGCAACTGCAGGCGACGGCGTTTCAGGCCTTCGTTCATGGCGCGTGGCAGACGTTCGGCGAGGCTGTCGAGACGCTGGCGCAACAGGGCCAGCTGGCGTCCCGGATGCTGCCCGGCGAGGCGGGTTTCCAGGCGGATCAGGCGTTCACGACGGGTATTGAGCTGGCGCTCGAACGCCCGACGCATGCGCATGTCCAGATCATCCAGGCGCTGTGCCTGTTGACGCAGACGTTCGCCGGGATGGCGCAAGCGGCGGGTCATGCCTTCAAGGCGCAGGCGATCGCGCATCAGGCGGTCACGCATGCGCATTACCAGTCGGCGATGCAGGCTTTCGACCTGCCGGATCAGATGGCTGGAATCCGGGGCAAGCAGTTCAGCAGCGGCGGACGGCGTCGGTGCGCGAACGTCCGCCACGAAGTCGCTGATCGACACATCGGTTTCATGGCCGACTGCGCTGACGATTGGCGTAACACAGGCATCGACCGCCCGGGCCACGGCTTCTTCATTGAAGCACCAGAGGTCTTCCAGCGAGCCGCCGCCACGGGCCAGGATCAGCGCGTCGAAACCACGGGCATCCGCCAGTTTCAGGGCGCGGACGATCTGCGCGGTGGCTTCGCGGCCCTGAACGGCGGTCGGGATTAGCGTCAGTTGCACTTGCGGCGCACGGCGGCGGAACACGCTGATAATGTCGCGGATCACCGCGCCGGTCGGCGAACTGATGATGCCGATGCGCTGCGGGTGCGCCGGCAGCGGCACTTTGTGCTCGGCACTGAAGAGGCCTTCGGCGCTGAGCTTTTCCTTTAACGCATCGAAGGCCAGACGCAGCGCACCGTCACCGGCCGGCTCCACGGTGTCGAGGATCAGTTGATAGTCGCCACGCCCTTCGAACAGCGAGACCTTGCCGCGCACCTTGACCGCCAGGCCATCCTTCAGCGCCTGACGCACCCGCGCCGCATTCTGGCGGAACAGCGCGCAACGCACCTGCGCGCCACTGTCCTTGAGCGTGAAATACACGTGGCCGGACGCCGGGCGGGCGAGGTTGGAGATTTCGCCTTCGACCCAGATGTTGCTGAACACGTCTTCGAGCAACACTCGCGCGCGGCCGTTGAGCTGGCTGACGGTCAGGACTTCGCGGTCCAGGCCGAGTCTTGCAAAGGGATCTTTAATCATGGGGCGCAGTTTAAAGGCATTCGCCGGTGAATGTCTGGAGGAAGTGTCGCACCAGAGGTGTGGGATTTTGCCGAGAAGCGAGGGCGACGGTGCTCTGGCAATCGCTGGTCAGCGGCAGAAATCTCACACCGGTGGGCGCGATGTCCTGCATCGATTCCGGCAACAGAGCAATGCCGAATCCGGCCTGGATCAACTGCAATTGCGTGGTCTTGCGCGACATCACCCGCGCAGCCTGAGGGAAAAAACCGTGACGCATACACAGGTCGGCGCACAAATAACTCAGCCCGCCGCGCTGCGGATGCGGGATGGAGATGAACGCTTCGTCCTTCAATTGCGCCAGGTCGACGGCCTCCGCCAACGCCAGTCGATGATTCGCCGGCACAGCAAGCAGCAAACGTTCGGTGTAGAGCGGCACAATCTGAACGCCCTCGCGCTGGCGCAGCACCGGCAGGCGCAGAAGGCCGATATCGAGGCGGCCCTCGGCCAGTTCTTCAAGTTGTGCTTCCGAGGAGAGCGAGCCGATGTCCAGCGAAACGCCGGGTTGCTGCTCCAGATATGCGCTCATGTCGTGCAACAGTCGGCCGCTGATTGGCACGGTGCTGGAGTGACAAAGGCGCAAGGTGCCGCGCTGGCCCTGGCCGATTTCCGTGGCCAGGGCGCTGGCCTTGTTCAATTCATTGATCAGGTTTCTCGCCCGGGGCAAAAACGCTTCGCCAGCGGCGGTGAGCCGGGGCTGGCGTGCGGTGCGTTCGAACAGCGGCGTTTGCAGTCGGGTTTCCATGTCCTTGATCTGCCGGCTCAGCGCCGACTGAGCAATGAACAGGCGTTCGGCAGCGGCGCTGAAGCTGCCGCTCTCGGCGATTTCCACGAAATAACGCAATTGACGGGTTGAAAGCACGAGGCATGCCTTTTCGAGATGGCTTGGCGGTTTCGAAGATATTAGTCGCAACCCTCGGCGCTGGCTAAAGTCATCGCAGACTTATAAAGGAAGCGAACGGATGAGCGTGGCGGGGTTGTTGAGCGAATGGTCGTGGGGCGCCCAGGGCTGGGTGGTGATCGGATTGGCCATCGCGTTGGCCTACATCGTGTTCGGGATTGCCGGTTTCGGTACGGCGCTGGTAGCGGGGCCGATTCTGATTCTGTTCATGCCGCTGTCGAAAATCGTGCCGTTGCTGGTGCTGCTGGATTTCGTCGCGGCGTTCGGCAATTTGCTGCCGTCGCGGCGGGATGTGGCGAAACCGGAATTGCTGCGGCTATTGCCGTGCATGGCGGTGGGTTGCACGCTCGGGGTGATTTTCCTGCTTAACCTCAAGTCCGATCTGCTGTTGCTGTTGATGGGATTGTTCATCAGTGCTTATGCGATCTACAGCTTGTGGATCAAGGCGCGGCCGGCGCAATTGTCTGCCGGGTGGGCGTTGCCGATGGGCACCGTGGGCGGACTGTTCGGGGCATTGTTTGGCAGCGGCGGCTTTCTTTATGCGATCTACCTCAACAGCCGATTGCCCAAGGACGCGGCGCGGGCCACGCAAAGTGCGCTGATCAGTTGCAGCACGGTGGTGCGTTTGAGCCTGTTTGCCATCGCCGGGGTGTATGCCGAGCTACCCTTGTTGATGCTGGCGCTGTGCTTGTTGCCGGCCATGGCGCTGGGCTTGTGGGTCGGACGGCGGCTGACCATGCGCCTGTCCCGCGAGGCCTTCGTGCGGCTGGTGACCTGGCTGGTGCTGGCGAGCGGGATTGCGCTGATCGGCCGCTATTTAAGCACTTGACCTGAGTGGCTCAGGGATTAAGCTGCCGGCCTTTAGGGCCTCTTCGCGGGCAAGCCCGCTCCCACAGATTTCTCAGATGTACACAGGATGTGTGAGCGACTGAGAACCTTGTGGGAGCGGGCTTGCCCGCGAAGGCGTCAGAAGCCATACCGCAGGACTTTTCATGAATTCGCAGAGCATCATCGTCCCGAAAATCTCCAACCTGCCGGTGCACGAGCCCCGCGCTCGGGCGATTCTGCGCTGGCTGGTGCGCAAGAACATCGTCAAGGAAGAGCTGAGCACTTGCGGACGTACCGGCAATCGCATGGCCTACGCCATCGCCGATGGCGCCCGTGCGGTGGTGCTGCACCCCGAGGCGCTGCCGTTCGGCGAGCCGATCAACGGTCTCGAGGTCATCACCAAGCGCTGCATCTACACCCCGGCCAAGGGTTTTCTCGAAGAAGCCGGGTGCGCCGAATGCCGTCAGGAAATCGGCGAAGCGCTGTTCGAAAGCCTGGAAGACTGGATGCCGGGCCGCACCGATAACTTCACCTGCCCGGAATGCGGGCATGAGGACGACATCAACGGTTTCCTGTATTTGCAGGAGTGCGGGTTTTCCAACCTCGGTTTCATCTTCAACAACTGGCTGGAGGCGGGGTTCAAGCAGAGTTTCATCGACGAATTCGCCGATTGGCTGGATCAACCGGTGAGCTGGGTCAAGGTCGAGTTGTAGGGGGCGTTTTTCCCGTACATCAGCAACATTGATATAAGACAAGTTTTACATTGAGCCCGGTAGGGTGTCTGAGTATAATGGCGCGCTTCCATTTTCCCGCTCGGGAGCCCCCGCGATGCTGCGTATCAGCCAAGAAGCTCTGACCTTCGACGACATTCTCCTAGTGCCCGGTTATTCCGAGGTGCTTCCTAACGAAGTCAGTCTGAAGACCCGCCTTACCCGTGGCATCGAGCTGAACATTCCTCTGGTTTCTGCCGCCATGGACACCGTCACCGAAGCCCGTCTGGCAATCGCCATGGCTCAGGAAGGTGGCATCGGCATTATCCACAAGAACATGACCATCGAGCAGCAAGCTGCCGAAGTTCGCAAGGTCAAGAAGTTCGAAGCCGGTGTGGTCAAGGACCCGATCACCATCGAGGCTGACGCCACGGTTCGTGATCTGTTCGAACTGACCCGCATGCACAACATTTCCGGTGTTCCGGTGCTGCACGATGGCGACCTGGTCGGCATCGTCACTTCCCGTGACGTACGTTTCGAAACCCGTCTGGATGCCACCGTTCGTGAAGTGATGACGCCGAAAGAGCGTCTGGTCACTGTTCGCGAAGGCGCCGACAAGAACGAAGTCCGCGAGCTGCTGCACAAGCATCGCCTGGAAAAAGTCCTGATCGTCGACGACAAGTTTGCCCTCAAAGGCATGATGACTGTCAAAGACATCGAAAAAGCCAAGGCCTACCCGCTGGCCAGCAAGGACGACCAGGGTCGTCTGCGCGTTGGCGCTGCGGTCGGTACCGGTAAAGACACCGGTGACCGCGTTGCAGCCTTGGTCCATGCCGGCGTGGACGTGGTGGTGGTCGACACCGCTCACGGTCACTCCAAAGGCGTGATCGACCGCGTTCGCTGGGTCAAAGAGAATTTCCCTGAAGTGCAGGTGATCGGCGGCAACATCGCCACCGGCGCAGCCGCCAAGGCCCTGGCCGAGGCCGGCGCTGATGCGGTCAAGGTCGGTATCGGCCCTGGCTCGATCTGCACCACCCGTATCGTCGCCGGTGTCGGCGTTCCGCAAATCAGTGCCATCGCCAACGTCGCCGCTGCCCTTGAAGGCACCGGTGTTCCGTTGATCGCCGACGGCGGCATCCGTTTCTCCGGTGACCTGTCCAAGGCCATCGTGGCCGGTGCTTCCTGCGTGATGATGGGCTCGATGTTCGCCGGTACCGAAGAAGCGCCGGGCGAGATCGAACTGTTCCAGGGCCGTTCTTACAAGGCTTATCGCGGCATGGGTTCGCTGGGCGCCATGTCCCAGGCTCAAGGTTCTTCCGACCGTTACTTCCAGGACTCCTCGGCAGGCGCCGAGAAACTCGTTCCGGAAGGGATCGAAGGCCGTGTTCCTTACAAGGGCACCCTGAGCGCGATCATCCACCAGTTGATGGGCGGTCTGCGTTCTTCGATGGGTTACACCGGCAGCGCCAACATCGAAGAAATGCGCACCAAGCCTGAGTTCGTGCGGATCACCGGTGCCGGCATGGCCGAATCCCACGTTCACGACGTGCAGATCACCAAGGAAGCGCCAAACTACCGCGTAGGTTGAGGCTTCAAGCAAAACGTTAAATGACCGGGGCTGTTTTATTCAGCCCCGAGTCGTTTCTGAATCAAAGACTGTTTCTGAATTACTTAGACGAGACTGAATCATGGCCCTCGACATTCACGCTCACCGCATCCTGATCCTCGACTTCGGTTCGCAATACACCCAACTGATCGCCCGCCGCGTGCGCGAGATCGGTGTGTACTGCGAACTGCACCCGTTCGACATGGACGAAGATGCGATCCGCGAATTTGCGCCAAAAGGCGTGATCCTCGCCGGCGGTCCCGAGTCCGTGCACGAAGCCAACAGCCCGCGCTGCCCGCAAGCGGTGTTCGACCTGGGCGTACCGGTCTTCGGTATCTGCTACGGCATGCAGACCATGGCCGAACAACTGGGCGGCAAGGTTGAAGGCTCCGAGCTGCGTGAGTTCGGTTACGCCCGCGTTGACGTGGTCGGCAAGAGCCGCCTGCTCGACGGCATCGAAGACCATATCGACGCTGACGGCCTGTTCGGCCTCGACGTGTGGATGAGCCACGGTGACAAGGTCACCAGGATGCCGAGCGATTTCCATATCCTGGCCAGCACCCCGAGCTGCCCGATCGCCGGCATGTTCAACGACGAGCGCGCCTACTACGGCGTGCAGTTCCACCCGGAAGTGACCCACACCAAGCAGGGCGGTCGCATCCTGTCGCGCTTCGTGCTGGACATCTGCGGCTGTGAAGCCCTGTGGACCCCGTCGAAGATCGCCGAAGACGCCATCGCCAACATCCGCGCACAGGTCGGTACCGACAACGTGCTGCTGGGTCTGTCCGGCGGTGTGGATTCCTCGGTGGTCGCGGCGCTGCTGCACAAGGCCATCGGTGATCAACTGACCTGCGTCTTCGTCGACAACGGCCTGCTGCGTCTGCACGAAGGCGAGCAGGTTATGGCCATGTTCGCCGAGAACATGGGCGTCAAGGTGATCCGCGCCAACGCCGAAGACCAGTTCCTGAACAACCTGGCCGGCGAAGCCGATCCAGAGAAGAAGCGCAAGATCATCGGCCGCACCTTCATCGACGTGTTCGATGCCGAATCCTGCAAGCTCGACAACATCAAGTACCTGGCTCAGGGCACCATCTACCCGGACGTGATCGAGTCGGCTGGCGCGAAAAGCGGCAAGGCCCACGTGATCAAGTCGCACCACAACGTGGGCGGCCTGCCGGAAGAAATGAACCTGAAACTGGTCGAGCCACTGCGCGAACTGTTCAAGGACGAAGTCCGTCGTCTGGGTCTGGAACTGGGCCTGCCGTACGACATGGTCTACCGTCACCCGTTCCCGGGTCCTGGCCTGGGCGTGCGGATCCTTGGCGAAGTGAAGAAGGAATACGCCGACCTGCTGCGTCGCGCCGACCACATTTTCATCGAAGAACTGCGCAAGGCCGACTGGTACCACAAGGTCAGCCAGGCCTTCGTCGTGTTCCAGCCGGTGAAATCGGTTGGCGTGGTCGGCGATGGCCGTCGTTACGCCTGGGTCGTGGCCCTGCGTGCGGTGGAAACCATCGACTTCATGACCGCCCGTTGGGCACACCTGCCTTACGAATTGCTGGAAACCGTTTCCGGCCGCATCATCAATGAAATCGAGGGTATCTCGCGCGTTACTTACGACGTGTCGAGCAAGCCGCCAGCGACCATTGAGTGGGAGTGATCCCGCGTCGCGCCATGACGGTGTGAGTGCTGGCAATCCAAGGCCGCGTGAACGGTGTTCACGCGGCCTTTTTGTTGCCGCTTACAAAGGCCCGTGCCAGCCGGCCAGGGTCAGGCCCCGCTCGTTCAGCGTCTTGATCAAGGCTTCGACGCTGCCGAAGCGCTTCTCATGGAGCGTGGGCCAGGCGGGACGCTCGATGAAATAGCGGCCGGATTCAAAGTGGATCGGCGTACGTGCAATCACGTTGTCGCGACCGCGGTGCAGAAGCAGCGTTTCGCGGGGCTCCTGTTTCAAGGTGTACATCCCCGGACGACTCAGCAATTGATCGATCTCCTTTTTCGTCCCGGCTTTCCACGGTGTTTGCACTTGCAGGCGGATATCACCTTTTACGCGGCCGGTCGGATTGCCGTTATGGTCAAGAAAAGTCTTGCCAGGGTCCGGTTCGAATCCGCGAGCCTCGCCGTAGCCGACATCCTCGATGCGCAGGCCGACTGCGTCTTCCAGCTCACTGACCCCTGCGACGCCCTCGAAGGTATTGGAGTGTGAATTGCCCATGAGCGCGGCCCATTTGTGCGGGCCGCGTGCGGCCTGGTCGGCCTCGATGATCGTGTGGGCAAAGAAGTTCATCATCTTCTGGCGGATTGTCGGGTCGAGGCCTCGCATGCCTTCCAGTCTGTAACTGGCCATGCAATCGATGGCTTGGATGCGCACGCCGTGGCGGTTGGCCTCTTTCACCAGATTGAGAAAGGTGTAGCGCCGTGTCGGGTCGGTCATGTGACCCTGGTCGAGGCTTTCCAGATAAAGCTCAAGGTCCTGGGACATCACGGAAGTCCTGGCGAAGTTGTCCAGGGCTGCCTGATGGAAGTCCGTGAGCAGGTGTTCCATGTAAAGCGTTTTCACCCCTTTGCGGGCCAGGGTCGGCATCTGTTCGATGAGCCACTGTTTACTGCCGATATCGGCATGGCTCTCACCGATGACCAGCCCCTGGAACCGAGCGAGCAATTGTTCGATGAATGACTCGGCTGTCACGGTCGGGTCTACAGTAGGCAGGACCGGACGCGGACGTAAGTTCAGCTCTGCGAATAAACGCATGGCAGCTTCGCGCAGCTGCCTGCGCAGAGCCCTGAATGCGTTGAGCGGGGAGTGACTGTCGAGGCTCTCGAATGCATCGCCCAGTATGCGTTCATTGCCGATGATGGCGGCGTTCTTCAGTTCGCTGCGAAACGGCTTGGGAATGTCATAGGGCGAAGGGGTGGCAGCGGTGTCAGTCAGCGGCATTTCAGGAGTGGCCAACGTACCTGCGCCGGCAGATTCGATACCTGGGGTTTCTGGCGTTGCCATCGGATCGATTCGCACCCGTTTGAGCGTCAAGCCTTCATCTGCCAGCGCTTGTGTCAGCTCATGCACACTGTCGAAATGACGGCCGCTGACTGTCGCCCATCGGGGGCGAACGATGAAAAACCCTCCGGCATCCTGCTGGATCGGCGTATGTACCAGCGTCCCGTCGCCGCTGCGGTGGACCAGCGTGGACGGTTCCTGAAGCATGAACATGCCTCTTGCGGGCAAGGCCTCTTCCAGCGTGCGGGCGGAGGCCAACGGGGGCGGCGCATTCAATTGCAAACGCATGTCGCTTTTGATCAGATCGATGGGGTTGCCCAACAGGTCCCGCACCTTCTTGCCCGGGTCGGTCGATAACACGCCAGCCTTGCCCACGGGCAGTTCTTCGATACGCAATGAAGCGGCACCCTCCAGCTCGCTGAGTCCGGCGACCTTGTCGAAGGTGCTGGCGCGTGCCTCGTCTATCAGGGCTATCCAGCGATGGGATCCTCGTGCTGCTTGGTCGGCCCGGATCACCGCGTCGGAAAAATAATTCATCATCTTGCGGCTGCTGACCTCGGAGGTGTTCTCCATAGTCGGAAAGCGGCGGCTGGCCATGCAATCGATGGCTTGTACGCGGATATGGTTTTTCTGGGCGGCTTTCACCAGTTCCGTGTAGGAATGGGGGCCGGCAGGATCGGCAGCGAACCGGGTGTCGAGGGCTTTGAGATAGTCTTCGAGTGCGGGTGGCAGCTTGCCAGTCTTGTGGAACAAGTCCAGTTCCGCCTGATGGAAATCGGTCAGCAGATGATCCAGATACAGGGTTCTGACCTTCTGTTTGTTCAGTGCCTTGAAGTTGTCGATCAATACACCACGGGCGCCTGAAGCGGCGTTGTCTTGACCGAGCACCAGCCCCGGG
Organism: Candidatus Pseudomonas auctus; assembly: GCF_048654275.1. Classification (NCBI taxonomy): domain Bacteria; kingdom Pseudomonadati; phylum Pseudomonadota; class Gammaproteobacteria; order Pseudomonadales; family Pseudomonadaceae; genus Pseudomonas; species Candidatus Pseudomonas auctus. The sequence continues at coordinate 105,034 of NZ_JBJYZK010000018.1, forward strand.
ACTTCCTTGAGCAGACGCTTGGTCATCTCCGCGAAGGGAGTCGCAGGCTTGAATGGTGGTATGGCTGGACGCGGAGGCAGATTCGGGGCGCTGAAAGAGTCGATGGAGGCGTCATACAGGCTGCGACGCAGCATCTTGAAGTCCTGATAAACACTGTCGCTTCCCTGCAGGCTGTCCAGCGCAAAGTCATCGGTCTGGCCTTGCGCTACCGAGCGCAGCGTCGCTCTGTAGGGTTGAGGAACGTCATACGGCATGGGTTGCATCGCCACTTCGGGCAGCGGATCGGCAGTGTGTCCCCAGGGCCAGTCGCCGAATATTTTTCCGCCTCCCCTGGGGCCTGGGCGTGCGACAGGTTGCCACTTGAGTGCTTCGTTCAGGCGCACCGGCACGTTGCGATAAAACGAATAGGGATTGCTCGGATCGACGATAACCCAGCCGCGCATCTGCTCGACGTAGCGCACCTGGTAGAAGCCGTCGGATCCGGCACGGCGCATATAGATGTAATGCTTGCCGGAAGCGGTTTGAATGATCCCCTGCAGTTTCGGATTGCCGGTCTCCATCCGGGTGCTTTCACCGATTTCGGTCTTGAACGATGCGAGAAAATCCTCCGGTGCCGCAGGCAATACCTGTTTCGGCGCGATCTCGGCCAGCGTTGGCAGCGGCGAACGGGCCAGTGCCGCTTCGGCGAGTTTTTCTTGCGGTGCGATGGACAGCGCCGTTTGAGCGAGTTCTTCTTCCGGTTCGATAAATGTTTCGGTTTCGGCAATTTCGGGCAGAAGCTCGCCGCCCTTGATGAAAAGGGCGTTGAACACGGTATCGATGGCCGTGAATATCGCCCCGGTCACGCCAGTCTTGCGCGCCTCTGGCGTCTTGCCATTGACTGCCTGGTCGATCTGCAGGCCAACGTTGGCGATGCCTGCACCGACCACCGCCAGCGCCACCGGCCAGCCAACGGCTGCCATGGGACCGAACATGCGATTGAAAGCATTCAGATAGCCGACCCACAGTTTTTTACGCAGATCGCCATTGGAATGCATCATGAATTCCCCATCGCTGATCATGCGGGCGTGGGTGGCGGTTCCCAGAAAAGTGAACACATCGGTGGTCAGTGCATTGCCTGTACGGGCGACGAGGGAGTGATCGTCGCTGTCCCAGGTACTGACCAAGAGATCCAGCGCATGATTGAGTCCGACATTCTCGATATGCGGGGCGCGCCACAGTTCCGAGACGACTCCGGCGAGCGGGCCTAGTGCCCAGAGCCATCGCCGTTTCGCGACCGCACGCCATGATGTGTCCTCGATGATGTCGTGATCGGCGACCTGGAAATGCGCCATGAAGCGTTTTCGATCGGAAGGTTTTCTGATTTGCGACAGCACCCACCAATGCAGGTCGCGAGCGTTTTGCAAGGCATGCACCCCCCAGATTTCCCCCGGTACGTAAAGGATCACGCCGCCATGGCCATCGGTGATGCACAGGATGTCGGTCGCGACGAAACCGCCGATTTTCAGCAGGCCGATCCGCAAGCCGTCAGCCGGCAGGGCTTCGTCTTCGAGCATCTGGCGGGTGACCGGCCAGCTCACATTGCCGGCGACCGCTTTGACGGCCGTTCTGAAGTTGTCATCCGACAGCCGACCACTTTCACGATCCTCCATGGCCTTTGCCAGAAAGGTGCATTTGGCCAGGGCCCTGAAGGTCTTTGCGTGTTTGCTCCAGAACGCATCGACTTTTTTCCGGTAACGATCGGCGAAGTTGATTCCCCAGAACGCTTTCAATACATCACTGCTGTGCAGGCGTACCTCGTTGCTCTCGTTGTAGGTGCCCGCCTCCGGTCCTGCGGTGTAGAAACCGGCATCGGCGTCGAGCAGGTCGGCGTTGTCCTGGTCGTGAACGCTGAATCGCTGGATCACCAGCTGTGGCAGGGTCATCGATTCACGCGGAGTTTCGAACAGGTGCTCCCAGCCTGTGAACGTTCGAGAGCTGCTTTGTGCTGCGTGAAACCGATGCCAATAAACCTGTTCGGGTTCCAGGTGGGCGAGGTCATGTCTGGCGAGGATGTCCCTGGCGATGTCGCACGCCATTTCGTACATGTCGGGGCAGGCCGTGACCAGTGTCGGCACCAATGCCTTGAGCGCCTTGCGGTCGTCGGCGTTGGGCAGGGCGATGTCTTTTGTTGTGTCCACAGTCTTTCCTTGAGCGTGGTGGTTGAAAAAAACACCGCGATCATTTCAAGTGCAGGCACGACACGTCTGTCAGCTAGGGTGACGATTGATTGTCGTATTTGGGGAAAACCGGATAGGAAAACTCCGCAGCGAACGAGCGATCCGTAACCCGGGCGGGTCGAAATTGACCCGCCCGGTTTCCGATCAAGCTGGAAGACGGCTTTGGAGTTGCAGTCCCATCTGCTTCAGTGCGCTGGATAACTGTTCAAGATTATCGTAGGGAACGCGGTTGACCGTCCCCCAGGATGGTCGATCAATGTAGTAGCGCCCATCCGCGAAAGTCTGAACGGGGGTTTGTACAACCTCGCCCGTCTGGCTGCGGTGAAACAATCGGTAGACCCCTTCGAAACGATCGAAAACATACATGCCTGCGCGATAAAGCAATTGATGGATCTGCAACTCGCTGCGGCTTACCAAAGGCGCTTCTGCGCGCAATAGCAGATCGGCGAAATGGGTATCGACGGTTCCGCGCAATGTCTGTGTCTGTGGATGGGGTCCGCGTTCTATCGCAACGCCTGGGTCTGGCTCAATGCGCTCGCCCTGTCCCGGATCGACTTCCTCGATCCGAACGCCGATTCCACCTTTCAGTTCGCTGATACCGGCCACCCCTCTGAACGTATTGGTATTTTCGACTCCCGTCAGCACCACCCACTTGCCAACGTCATTCATGGTCTCGTCGATGAACATGATGTCGGCTGTCAGGTGGGTGGTCGCCATCTGCTGTTCAGGCAGCGTGAGCGCAACGGGTTTTTTGTAGGTCGCCGCACAATCGGTGGCCTGGACCCGAATACCGTCTTGTCGGGCCGTCCTGACCAGCGCCAGTTCGTCAAACTGCGCTGCGGGATCGGTGCCGAGCCGGCTCAGGTACAGTTGCAGGTCTTCGGACATGACGCCGGACCTGAAGTAGTCATTCAGTTCGACCTGGGCAAAGTCATTGAGCAATCGACGTACGTAGAGTGTCTTGACTCCATTGCGCGCCAGCACGGGCATGTTCTGGATGATCAATCGCATGCTGGTGATACGGTCCGGGGTCTCGCCAATGACCAGGCCGGGCGCTTCTTCGAGTGCCTGTGCAATGAAGTCGGCGAAGGTCGTCGAGGGCGTGACCGCCGGAATCGGCGGGCGTGGAGGCAGGTTCGCCCATGGAAGGTTGCCGAAGAAGCGTCTGGCGGAAGTCAGGAGTGCGCTCGCCTTGTCGGCGCAATACAGCGCATAACGGTCTGGAGCGATAAACCCGCCATCGGGACCAATCTGCAGACGGACATGGGTTTCGCGCAGTTGCAGCGCCCAGCGTTTCAGCTCGAGCCGTCGTGCCCCGGCAACGTCATAGGGCGTCTGGACCTGATGGATCGCATTGGAGGTCGAAGGCTGGGGTTCGGCAGGGGGTGGGGCAGATGAAGCGACGGGTTCTACGGGCTGCGCGGACTCCTCGGGTGTCGGCTCGAGCTCGTCGAGTTCCAGTACCACGTCTACGGTGCATTGTTTGCCGAGGCATTGACCGCCGCCCTTGAGGCCCAACTGAGTCATGCGCTCCCAAACCCCTTCGTCATTCAAGCGCACCGGCATTGCATGGATAAGCTGATTGGGTCTCACCGGATCGACGATCGCCCAGAATCCGCCGCCCTGTGAGTCGGTGAAGTAGCGGACGTAATAAGCCGTGTCGTTCATGACGATGGCGTAGGGAGGGTCGGTATTCAGCCTGTAGATACCCTGAAACTTGCCAGTCTCGGATACCGGCGTCAGACCTTCCAGCAGTTCGTTCGATCGATAGTGTGGGGGAATCTCAGGCACCTGCACGGTTTCAGGCCTTGTCGAAGACAACTCCTCCAGGGCCGGAAACACTTCATTCGGATGTTCCGGCTCCAGTTCGGTTGCCGTATCGGCCTCAGCCATTTCTCCGGCCTCGACGGCTGGCGACGCACCATCGAACTCCGCAAGAAAGGGCAGGTTGAACAACGCATCGATACCACTGACGATTGCTCCGATCACTCCATCCTTGCGCTCCGCGGCAGTCTTGCCGTTGACCGCCTGATCAATGTTCAGCCCCATGCTGGCGAGGCTGGCGCCGATCACCGGCAATGCCACGGGCCAGCCGACGACGGCCATCGGACCCAGTACTTTGAGACCGGCGCTCAAGTAGCCGATCCACAGCTTCTTGCGCAGATCGCCATTTGAGGTCAGGGAAAGGTCGGCTTCAGCGAACATGGCGTTGCGGGTGGAATCACGAAGCCAGCTGAACGCGTCTTCGCTGACTGCCTGTTCATTCTGATTGATAAGGTGATGATCGCCGTGCCCCCAGGTGGCGACCAGGCGATTCATCAGATCGCTGATGTTCTCGGTCATCGAGTGCCGGTCGGCCAGCGGGAAGTGTTTGAGGAACAGCTCGCGCGGCGCGTTTTCGTTCAGTTGTTGCAGAGCCCACCAGTGCAGCTCGTAAGGTGTATTCAGTACATGGAATGCCTGAGTGTCTCCGGGGACGTAAACGATATGCCGCCCCTTTGAATCGATGATGCGCAGGATGTCCGTGGCGACATGGCCGGCGATATCCAGGGTGTAGACCTGCGCGCCATGGACGCCCCCGGTTTCTGTTTGCAGGGTGTGCAGGTCGACGGGCCAGGTCAGCGGGCCGATGACCGCATTGACCACTGTCAGAAAGTCATCGTCACCCAGGTGACCGAGCTCCCGCGCTTCGACGGCTTTGCCGAGGAAGCTGCATTTTGCCAGGGTGCGGAACTCGCCGGAGTGGTTGTTCCAGAAGGTTTGCAGTTCGTTGCGGTAACGCTCGCTGAAGTTGATGTCCCAGAACGCCCTGAGCACCTCGTTGCCGTGCAGGCGAACCTCGTTGGTTGCATCGAAGTTTTCGGCGTCAGGCCCTGCGCTGTAAAAGCCCCCGTACAGATCCAGCAAGTCGGCATTGTCCTGATCGGTGACTCGGAATCGCTGAATCACCAGTTGCGTCAGGGTCAGGCTCTCATAGGGTTTTTCACCGTAGTGCTGCCATCCGGTGAACGAGACGGCCAGGCTCTGAGCGGTTCTGAATCGGTGGTAATAGACGTGATCGGGGTCAAGGTCAGTAAGGCTGTGTCTGACCAGCAGCTCTTTGGCTACCCGATGGGCTGTGTCGTTGAGGCTCGGGCAAGCCGTGACGACCTGGGTGGCGATGATCTTGAGCGCGGCTTTGTCGGCAGCGTTGGGCAGTGAGCGGGGTTCTGCTGTGTTCATTGGCTCTGATCCTTGAGAAGAGGGCTGGAGAATGAGCCATTCGTTCCAGGGCGGTGCGGTACATATGTACCACCCGCCGATGGACGGATCTGCGGCCATCCGCCGCGTCACCCTTACTGTTTCGCAAGCGCAGGTGTATCGTATTCGCCTTTTGCGGGCGCCCTGGCCTGCGGCTGATCTGTGAGGTAGTTGTGTCCATGTCCTTTTCCCGTCGACAAATCCTCGGTGGCCTGGCCGGTCTGGCAGTGGTTGGCGCGGGAGCCGGCGGCGCGACGCGTTACTGGTTGGGCAAGGTTGCGGATGACAACGCCGGTCACGACTACGAACTGATCGCCGCGCCACTGGATGTCGAGCTGGTGCCAGGACACAAGACTGAGGCCTGGGCCTTCGGCCCGTCGGCTCCGGGCACCGAATTGCGCGTGCGTCAGGGTGAGTGGCTGCGGGTGCGATTTATCAACCATCTGCCGGTGGCGACGACCATTCACTGGCACGGCATCCGCCTGCCGCTGGAAATGGACGGTGTGCCTTACGTATCGCAACTGCCGGTGCTGCCGGGCGAATACTTCGATTACAAATTCCGTGTGCCGGACGCCGGCAGCTATTGGTATCACCCGCACGTCAGCAGCAGCGAAGAACTCGGTCGCGGGCTGGTCGGGCCGTTGATCGTCGAGGAGCGCGAGCCGACCGGATTCAAGTACGAAAAGACCCTCAGCCTGAAGAACTGGCACATCGACGACGAGGGCAACTTCGTCGAGTTCAGCATCCCGCGCGAAGCGGCCCGTGGCGGTACGGCGGGGCGGCTGTCGACCATCAACGGCGTACCTTCGCCGGTGATCGAGCTGCCGGCGGGGCAGATCACCCGCGTACGCTTGCTCAACCTCGACAACACCCTGACCTATCGCATCAACATTCCCGGCGTCGAAGCGCAGATCTATGCGCTGGACGGCAACCCGGTCGAGCCGCGCCCGTTGGGCAAGGAGTACTGGCTCGGTCCCGGCATGCGCATCTGCCTGGCGATCAAGGCACCGCCGGCCGGTGAGGAACTGTCGCTGCGCAATGGCCCGGTGCGTCTGGGCACCCTGCGTTCGGTGGCCAACAATGATGCGCCGACCGACTGGCCGAAAGCGCTGCCGGCCAACCCGGTGGCCGAGCCGGACCTGGCCAATGCCGAGAAACTCAACTTCAATTTCGAATGGGTCGGGTCGGTGTCGGTGAATGTCGACAACGGCAAACCGCCGAGCCTGTGGCAGATCAACGGCAAGGCCTGGGACATCACCGACAAGACCTGCGCCGACCGGCCGATCGCCAGCCTGAAACTGGGTCAGAGCTATATTTTCGAACTGAAGAACATGACCCAGTACCAGCACCCGATCCACCTGCACGGCATGAGCTTCAAGGTGATTGCATCAAACCGGCACAAGATCGTGCCGTACTTCACCGACACCTATCTGCTGGGCAAGAACGAGCGCGCGCAAGTGGCGCTGGTGGCGGATAACCCGGGGGTGTGGATGTTCCACTGCCACGTGATCGATCACATGGAAACCGGCCTGATGGCCGCCATCGAGGTGAAGTGATGCGCCAGATTCGCCCCGCGGCGATCATCGACCGCAGCCGAGACCGCGACTTCATGCGTGAAGCCTTGGCCTTGGCGGCCCAAGGCGCGGCCCTCGGCGAAGTGCCGGTGGGCGCAGTGCTGGTGCAGGACGGCGAGATCATTGGTCGTGGTTTCAACTGCCCGATCAGCACCAGCGATCCCAGCGCACACGCAGAAATGGTCGCGATCCGCGCCGCCGCGCAAGCGGTGGATAACTATCGTCTGCCGGGCAGCACGCTCTACGTGACGCTGGAACCGTGCAGCATGTGCGCGGGGCTGATCGTGCACTCGCGGATTGCGCGGGTGGTGTATGGCGCGCTGGAGCCTAAGGCCGGAATTGTGCAGAGTCAGGGGCAGTTCTTCACTCAGGGCTTTCTCAACCATCGAGTGTTGTATGAAGGTGGGGTGTTGGCGGAGGAGTGTGGGGCGGTGTTGACCGAGTTCTTCCGGGCGCGGCGCGCGAAACCGGCAGACTGAACACAAAACCAATGTGGGAGCGGGCTTGCTCGCGAAGAGGGAGTGCCAGGCGACATTGATGTACCTGACACATCGCCTTCGCGAGCAAGCCCGCTCCCACAGGGGATCTCCTATTTCCGGAGGTCGGGGTTACTTCTTCGCGACAATCACCGCCCGCATCGGCGCCGGCAGTCCTTCGATCGTCTTGCTGTGATCCTCAGGATCAAGGAAATCGCTCAGCGACTGATACTTCATCCACTCGGTCCCGCGCTGTTCTTCAACGGTGGTGGTGCTGACATCCACGCATTTCACATCGGTGAAACCGGCACGACGCAACCACAATTCCAGCGCCGGCACCGACGGCAGGAACCACACGTTACGCATCTGCGCATAACGGTCTTCCGGCACCAGCACCTGATGCTTGTCGCCCTCGACCACCAGCGTTTCCAGCACCAGTTCGCCACCCTTCACCAGGCAATCTTTCAGCGCCAGCAAATGCTCGATAGGCGAGCGGCGGTGATAGAAAACACCCATTGAAAACACCGTGTCGAAACCTTCCAGATTCGGCGGCAGGTCTTCGAACGGGAAAGGCAGGTGCCAGGCATTCGGCTCTGACAGATAACGCTGCACCGCCTGGAACTGGCAGAAGAACAGCCAGTTCGGATCGACGCCAATCACGCTGTCGGCGCCGGCACCTAGCATGCGCCACATGTAGTAGCCGTTACCGCAACCGACATCGAGGATGCGTTTGCCCTTCAGATCCAGATGCGGAGAGACCCGCGACCACTTCCAGTCCGAGCGCCATTCGGTGTCGACGTGCACGCCGAACAGATCGAACGGCCCCTTGCGCCACGGCGACAGCCCCATCAGCGCGGTGCGCATCTGGGCGCGGGTTTCGTCGTCGCAATCGGTGTCCAGTTTCAGGCCGTCGAGCAGGTCGACTTCGGTCGGCTGGATCTTCGGCAGGGCGTCCAGCGCACTTTGCCAGCGCTCGAGATCGCCGTGGCCCTTCTCCATTTTCTTGTCGAGCTGCACTTGCAGGGTGCTGGCCCATTCGGCCAGCGGCGTGCCGGCCAGACGGCGGGCGAGGGGGGACAGATCAATCATGGCAAGGCAATCAACGAGGCAAAGTTAAGACACTGGAACCACGGCACGACTTTCGAGAACCCGGCGGCCAGCAGGCGTTCGCGGTGTTCTTCGAGGCTGTCGGGCTTCATGACGTTTTCGATGGCGCTGCGCTTCTGGGCGATTTCCAGTTCGCTGTAGCCGTTGGCGCGTTTGAACGCGACGTGCAGATCGGTCAGCAGCGCGTGTTCCTCGGCATCGTTGAAGCGCAGCTTCTCCGACAGAATCAGCGCGCCGCCCGGCAGTAACGATTGGCGGATGCGCGCCAGCAACGCCGTGCGCTGATCCGGGGCAATGAATTGCAGGGTGAAGTTCAGCGCTACCACCGAGGCCGGTTTGAAGTCGAGGGCGAGGATGTCGCCTTCGATCACCTCGACCGGCAGCAACTCCTGGAACATCGAATCCTGACCGTTGAGGTATTCGCGGCAGCGCTCGACCATGGCGGCCGAGTTATCCACCGCGATCACCCGGCAACCGTCGGTGCGCACATGGCGACGCAGGGCTTGGGTCACCGCACCGAGCGATGAGCCGAGGTCGTAGAGCACGCTGTTCGGCTGGGCGAACTGCGCTGCGAGCACACCGAGGTTTTCCACGATGGTCGGATAACCCGGCACCGAGCGCTTGATCATGTCCGGGAACACCCGCACCACGTCTTCGTTGAAGGCGAAGTCAGGCACCTGGGCCATCGGCTGGGCGAAAATGCGATCGGGTTCTTTGCTCACGGCGGTTCCGGCGGTGTCGATGAAAAGGCCGGCATTTTAGCCAAACTGGCGCGCAGATGCGCGGGTTGTCTGATAAACCGCTTTGCAGCGGGTGATCGTTCCCACGCTCCGCGTGGGAATGCATCCCGTGACGCTCTGCGTCACTTACGCAAAGACGCAGCGCGTAGTAACGATCGGTTTCAGAGGTCGGGACGTTTGGTTTGGGAGAACGCCGATGCCGCAATCCCCCACTGCCCCAGCCAGTAACTGAGGATGATGATGTAAGGCGCCGCATTGAACGGTGACACGAACCGGTTGATGCCGATCACGCTATCGGAGAACACGAACGCCACCGCGCCGCCCGCCGCCAGCAACGCCGAACGCTGAGGTACGCCGCTGCCGAGCCGGGCTAGGGCGCGCCAGAGCATGGCGCTGATGGCCGTTCCGTAAACGATCACCGGCACGGTCAGCGGCCCCAATCCGCTGGAAATCAGGATGCCCAACAACACGGCGCCCACACTGAGCGCCAGGATCAGCGGCAGCAGGGCCACGCGCCGGCAATCGCTGAGGTAAGCCTTGAGATACGCCAGATGCGCGACCAGAAACGCACCCAGGCCAAACACGAACAAATCCCCCGGCCACGCCAGCAACACGTCACCGATCAACGAGAAAATCAGGCCGAGGCTGATCCAACGCCGATAGTCGCTGGGTGGCGCGTCATGCAGCCAGCCGAGCAGCGCCAGTACCGGCAACGGCTTGACCAACAGGCAGAGCAGCGCCGCGTGGGTGCTCAGGCCGTAGAGGAAAGTCACCGCGCCCATCAGCGCGAGGATCAGCCAGCCCACGATCAGTTCACCGAAATGGCGCAGTCAAAGGTCTCCACCGGCAACACTTCCGGCGCCCACGGTTGCTGCGAAGTCAGGCGCAGGCGCCCGGTGCCGGGGGCGAAAGCCTGGAAGCGCCAGGTCGAGAGGCCGGCCGCGCCGACCACGCCGGCATCTTCCGGATTGCTGTAGACCTCGGGGCTGAGGGCGCGCAATACGCCGCCGGCGGAATCCTGGATGGCCCAGCGGTAACCGGTGGTGGGGTTGCTCGGGAGCGTGACGATGAGGTTTTGCCCGTTGGTAAGGCGCACCGGGCATTCGCTTTGTTTTTCCACGGTCACGATGGTTTTCGGTTGCGTGGCGCAGGCGGCCAGCAGGGCGAGGGACAGGGGGACAAACAGGCGAAGGGGGGACATGGATTCAGTGGCTCCGGCTTTGGCGACGAACGGCGAGCATAACTGAAGATGAGACAAAGTGTGACAACGCCAGGCTTGGCGTCATTCTTCAGCATCGCCGGCCCTCACCCTAACCCTCTCCCAGAGGGAGAGGGGACCGACCGAGATGTCTTTTGGGATACATCGACCTGAAAGATCGAGTTGATTACGGATTCAGTGAAGAGCTTTCAGGTCGGCGTATCTCTTAAATATCCCCCACTCGGCTCCCTCTCCCTCCGGGAGAGGGCTGGGGTGAGGGGCTGCGATGCCAGCCCCCCTCAATACCTCAAGACGAAATCAAAAAAGCACCTTCGCCACATCCGCAAACTTCTTGGCGAAATGCACGGTGATCCCTTCCTTCAAGTAATCCGGCAGCTCTTCGAAGTTGCCGCGATTCGGCTCCGGCAAAATCAGTTCGAATATCTTCTGCCGCCGCGCCGCAATCACCTTCTCGCGAACCCCGCCAATCGGCAGTACATGCCCGGTCAGCGTCAGCTCGCCGGTCATCGCCACACCTTTTTTCGGCGGCTGGTTACGGGCGAGGGAGAGCAGGGCACTGGCCATGGTCACGCCGGCGCTCGGGCCGTCTTTCGGTGTCGCACCTTCAGGGACGTGCAAGTGAACGAAAGCTTCGTCGAAGAATTTCGGATCGCCACCGAAGGATTTGAGGTGCGAACTGACGTAGCTGTAGGCGATCTCCGCCGACTCCTTCATCACATCGCCCAGTTGCCCGGTGAGTTTGAAACCACGATTGAGCGTGTGAATCCGCGTGGCTTCGATCGGCAGGGTCGCGCCGCCCATGCTGGTCCACGCAAGGCCGGTAATCACACCAGTGCCGGACAGCACCTGCTCGTTGCGGAACACCGGATGTCCGAGCGACGCTTCGAGGTCTTTCGGGCCGATCTTGATCACCGCTTTCGGATCCTCGATCAGCTTCATCACCGCTTTGCGCACCAGTTTGCCCATCTGTTTTTCCAGCTGGCGCACGCCGGCCTCACGGGCGTAACCGTCGATCAAGGCCTTGAGGGCGGTGTCGCTGATGCTCAGGCTGCCCTTGGACACACCGGCCTTTTCCAACAGTTTCGGCCACAGGTGACGCTTGGCGATGGCGACTTTTTCTTCGGTGATGTAGCCCGACAGGCGAATCACTTCCATCCGGTCCAGCAACGGGCCGGGGATCGAATCCAGGGTGTTGGCGGTGCACACGAACAGGACTTTCGACAGGTCCATCCGCAGGTCCAGATAGTGGTCGAGGAATTCGACGTTCTGTTCCGGGTCGAGGGTTTCCAGCAGCGCCGAGGCCGGGTCGCCCTGATAGCTCTGGCCCATCTTGTCGATCTCGTCGAGCATGATCACCGGGTTCATCACTTCGACGTCTTTCAGCGCCTGCACCAGTTTGCCCGGCTGCGCGCCGATGTAAGTGCGGCGGTGGCCCTTGATTTCGGCTTCGTCGCGCATGCCGCCGAGGCTGAAGCGGTAGAACGGCCGGCCGAGGGATTCGGCGATCGATTTGCCGACGCTGGTTTTACCCACGCCCGGCGGGCCGACCAGCAGCACGATGGAGCCGCTGATCTCGCCTTTGTAGGCACCCACCGCGAGGAATTCGAGGATCCGATCCTTGATGTCCTCGAGCCCTGCGTGGTGCTTGTCCAGCACCTTGCGCGCGTGCTTGAGGTCGAGTTTGTCGTCGCCGTACACGCCCCACGGCACCGAGGTCGCCCAGTCGAGGTAGTTGCGGGTGACCGCGTATTCCGGCGATCCGGTTTCGAGGATCGACAGTTTGTTCATCTCTTCTTCGAGACGTTTCTGCACCTGCGTCGGCAGGACCTTGCCTTCCAGGCGCTGCTCGAACTGTTCGAGGTCGGCGCTGCGGTCGTCCTTGGTCAGGCCGAGTTCCTGCTGGATGACCTTGAGCTGTTCTTTGAGGAAGAACTCGCGCTGATGCTCGCCGATCTTGCGGTTCACTTCGGCGGAGATTTCTTTCTGCAGGCGCGCGACTTCGACTTCCTTGCGCAGCATCGGCAGGACTTTTTCCATGCGCTTGAGCATCGGTACGCAGTCGAGCACTTCCTGCAGCTCATTACCTGTCGCCGATGTGAGGGCGGCGGCGAAGTCGGTCAGCGGCGACGGATCGTTGGGGCTGAAGCGGTTGAGGTAGTTCTTCAGCTCTTCGCTGTACAGCGGGTTGAGCGGTAGCAGTTCCTTGATCGCGTTGATCAGCGCCATGCCGTAGGCCTTGACCTCGTCGGTCGGCTCGGTGGGCTGGTGCGGGTATTCGACTTCCACCAGATACGGCGGGCGATGGTGCTTGAGCCAGGTCTTGATGCGTACGCGGCTCAGGCCCTGGGCGACAAATTGCAGTTTGCCGTTTTCGCGGCTGGCGTGATGCACCTTGACCAGGGTGCCGTATTGCGGCAACGCCTTGGTGTCGAAGTGGCGCGGGTCTTCCTGGGGCGTGTCCATGAAGAACAGGGCCAGGGAGTGGTGTTCGGATTTGCTGACCAGTTCGAGGGTTTCGGCCCAGGGTTCTTCGTTGACGATGACCGGCAGGACCTGGGCCGGGAAGAACGGGCGGTTGTGGATCGGGATGATGTAGACCTTGTCCGGCAGGTTCTGGCCGGGCAGGGCCAGGCCTTTGCCGGGGACGTGGTGTTCGATGTGTTCGGCGTCGGTTTCGGTGATGTCGTCGGGGTTCTCGGGGAATTCTTGCTGGTCGCTCATGGGGCACCTGCGCAATTGGGTATGGCTGTTAGATGGGGCAGGGTTTGGGTGGTTTCAATGGGGGTGGGTGTTTCTGCTTGTGTGTTCAGGGTTTTGACAGGGTTTTGGGCTTGGCGGCCTTAGAGCCGGCCATGCTCTGGGTGTTTGGGGTGAATATCCGTTTCTGCGGGTGTTGCCGCTGGCGGTTCCGCTCTTACAGCGGCTCACTTTTCCAAACGCCGAAAAGTAAGCAAAAGGCTTGGCCCCTGCGTTCGGCGCCTCGCTGTGGCTCGGCGTTCCTTCGTTCCGGGATTCATCCGGGGGCATCGCCTACGGTTTGCTTCGCTGCACCTCCTCTCGATGCATGCGGCT
>NZ_JBJYZK010000019.1:0-117105 GCF_048654275.1 Candidatus Pseudomonas auctus
TTTTTTGGGGGGGGGGGGGGGGGGGGGGGGGGGGGGGGGGGGGGGGGGGGGGGGGGGGGGGGGGGGGGGGGGGGTGGTGGGGGTGGTGCGAAGAGGAGGGAGTCGATTGGGGGCTTTAAAACCTGAGTGCGACTCGGTTTTTCACGTCGGCGTACCTCTCCCAAACAACGCGGTCAGTCCCCTCTCCCTCCGGGAGAGGGCTAGGGTGAGGGCAGCGTCATGACTGACTCACCACAAGCCTGACTCCCGCAGAGAGACCTCATCAGCATTTATGCCGGATATCGACTGATCTCGACGTTATCCAGCACCCGATTCACCGCCAGTTCCGCCAGCATGATCACCTGCTGAATCCCGAGGATCCGATGTCGCTGCGGCGTATCGACAAAAGCCGCTACATCACTGGCCATGACGCTTGCTGTAGCCAGGGACTCACAGGCATGGGCCAACAGGCTTTCATCGTCCATGTCTGGCGATATCTGGAACATCTGGCTCGGTCGGCGACCGGGGCATTTTTTTGGAATGGGATTGAAATGGTGGTCGAGCGCGCGCTCGGCGGCTTCGTGTAGTTTCTTCGAATCGGCGGATTCGTAGGGCGAGGTTTCGTCTGTTTCGGGTGGATTCGGTGTTGGCTTTTTCATGATGGAACTCCATTCGGGATGTGGAGTTCGCCGCTCACTGCGACCAAGCAATAGGGGGGCGAACCGTACGCAGGTTGGTCGACCAGGGAATGGATACCCGGCAGGGCCGTTAGCCCTCCCACGCACAGTTCGCCATTAAGCATGCTGAAAAGTGCGCCATTCTAAACCCGGACGACCAAGCCCGTTCGCTGAATTTGCAGCGACCCCCAAAGCCTATCCACCCCATTTCCGAGCCACAACCGACGCGACATGTCAGAAACATCCCCTGCAAACACCCCGTCTGTAGGACATAAACACCCCGTTTAAAAAAACGCAGCCCACAAAAAAAGGCGACACCCCTCTCAGGGCATCGCCTTTCCTTTACCGCCGCTAAAGCTTATTCCGGCAGTTTGTACGCAATCACATAGTCACCCATCTTGGTGCCCAGCGAGCCGTGACCACCCACCACGAGCAGGACGTATTGCTTGCCGTCCTTGCCGGTGTAGGTCATCGGAGTCGCTTGGCCGCCAGCAGGCAGGCGCGATTTCCACAGTTCTTTACCGGTGTTCACGTCGTAGGCGCGCAGGTACTGGTCGAGGGTGCCGCTGAGGAAGCCGACGCCGCCGGCGGTGACGATCGAGCCGCCCATGCTTGGCACGCCCAGGGTGAAGCCGATCGGGATTGGCGAGCTGTCGCGGCTGGTGCCGTTTTTGCGTTTCCAGACGACTTTGCCGGTGGTCAGGTCGATACCGGCGACGTAGCCCCAGGCCGGAGCCTGGCACGGTACGCCCAGTGGCGACATGAACGGGTGCATGATCACCGCGTATGGCGCGCCGGTGTTGGGTTGCACGCCAGCGGTTTCGCTCTCGCGCTTGCTGCCGGCTGCGACTTTTTCGCGTGGCACCATTTTCGAGACGAAGGCCATGTAGTTCGGGCTGGTGAACAGCATCTGGCGAACCGGGTCGACCGAGACGCCGCCCCAGTTGAACACACCGACGTTACCCGGGTAGATCAAGCTGCCCTGTTCCGACGGAGGCGTGTATTGGCCTTCGTAGCGCAGTTCCTTGAACTGGATGCGGCACAGCATCTGGTCGAACGGGCTGGCGCCCCACATGGCTTTTTCGGTCAGTTCCGGGGCCAGCAGGTTCAGGTCCGAACGGGCCTGGGTCGGGGCGGTGTGGTCGCCTTTCACGGCGCCTTGGGGCACCGGGATTTCCTTGATCGGGATGATCGGCGTGCCGTCGCGACGGTCGAGGACGTACAGGCTGCCCTGTTTGGTCGGAGCGATCAGCGCAGGTTTGATGCCGTCGGCGGTTTTCATGTCCAGCAGGGTTGGCTGGCTGCCGACGTCCATGTCCCACAGGTCATGGTGGGTGAACTGGTAGTTCCAGCGCACTTTACCGGTGGCCAGGTCCAGTGCCACGACGCCGGCGCTGAATTTCTCGGCGCCCGGGGTGCGGTCGGCGCCCCATTGGTCCGGGGTCTGGTTGCCCAGTGGCAGGTAAACCATGCCGAGTTTTTCGTCGACGCTGGCCAGCGACCACATGTTGGCCGAGTTGCGGCTGTAGGTTTCGCCTGGCGCCAAAGGCTCGGTGGCGTCTGGCTTGTCGCTGTCCCAGTTCCAGACGAGGTGACCGTCACGCACGTCGAACGCGCGGATCACGCCCGATGGCTCGTTGGTCGATTCGTTGTCGGTCACGTGGCCGCCCATGATCACCAGATCACGGGTGATCGCGGCAGGCGAGGTGGAGTAGTAGCCACCAGCGGTGAACGGGCCGATACCCTGGGTCAGGTCAACCACACCGTTGGTGCCGAAGCCTTCGCAGATCTTGCCGGTGTCGGCATTCAGTGCGATCAGGCGTGCATCGGCGGTCGGCAGGTACAGGCGACGCGGGCAGGCCTGGGCGACGGCTTTGCCGGCCTCGGAGATGACAGCGGAGGCTGCGTTTTCAGACTTGGCGTACGCGGCTTCGTCGTAGTACGACACGCCACGGCAGGTCATGTGGGCGAAGCCCTTGAAGCCGACCGGGCTTTTGATCTGCGGGTCGAAGCGCCACAGTTCCTTGCCGGTGTCCGGGTCCAGCGCCAGCACTTTGCTGTGGGCGGTGCAGGCGTAGAGCATGCCGTTGGCTTTGAGCGGGGTGTTTTCGTTGGTCAGCTCGACCGGGTCATCGGCGGTCGGCAGGTCGCCGGTCTGGATGCGCCAGGCTTCCTGCAGCTTGCCGACGTTGGCCGGGGTGATCTGCTTGAGTGGGGAGTAGCGGTCACCGAACTCGGTGCGGCCATAGGCCTGCCAGTCGCCATCAGGCATGGCTGGCGCGGTGCTGGTGGTGTCGGCGGTGTCGCGACCCAGTTCGCCAAAGATTTCGCCCGGGTGGGTGAAGAGGCTGGCCAGGGCGGTGACGCCGGCCAGAATCACGGCCACGGTCAGGCCGCCGGTGCCCATCGGCGCCGGGCCTGCGAGCAGCAGCGGGCGACGGAACCACGGCAGCAGCATCACGAAACCGAGGACAAACCACAGTGCCAGGCGCGGCACCAGTTGCCACCAGTCCAGACCGACTTCCCACAGCGCCCAGACGGTGCTGGCGAACAGCACGATGGCGTACAGGCCCAATGCTGCGCGACGGCGCATCAGCATCAGAATGCCGGTCAGCGTGATGCCGATACCGGCCAGCAGGTAATACAGCGAGCCGCCGAGCGTACTCAGCTTGATTCCCCCGGCCAGCATGGCCAGGCCCATCAGCAGAAGCAGAATGCCGAGCAGGTTCGGCAGAAGACGGCTTCGACTCGAAGCACCTTCAGTGCTCATAGTGTGATTCTCCGTGACGTTTATGTAGTCCCGCGCTGTAGTCACTTTAGATGACGATTGGGCGCAGGCATGGTTCAGATAAAAACTTGTCTTGCTATCGAATTTCTTTCGCAGGACTGAGCCGCGTGCGCTGGATTAGAACGACGACTGGATCTTGATCCCACCGATCAGCGCGTCGTCGACCTTGTCCACACCGCCCGGATGGCGGATGTATTGCAGGTTCGGGCGCACGGTCAGCCAGTTGGTGACGTGCACGCCGTAATAGAGTTCGGCGCTGTATTCGGTGTCCTGTGGTGGCAGGAAGGACGGATCGTCGTAGTCGTAGACAGCGCGGGCCTGGTTGGTCGCCTCGGCGTTCTTGCGGTAGGCCGGGTTGACGTGGACGCGGGCCAGGGCGAAACCGATGTCATCTTTTGCACGGGCGTCGAACAGGCCCTTGTAGACCACGCCAGCCTGGACGTAGTTGTCGATGGCGTTGGTCTTCTTGTCGTGCATCGTGCCGTTGGCGAACACGCTCAGACCACGGGAGTTGTCGCTGGCCACGCTGGTGATCTGTTGCTGCACGCCGAGCCACACGCCGTGTTTGCTCGAAGCGCTGCGATAGGCTTCGCCGCTCAGGGCAGCGGGCTGGCCGTTGCTGTCTTTATAGGCGTCGGTGGCCTTGGCGTTGCTGTAGTAGTAACCGGCGCGGTATTCGCCCGGCAGGCCGTTGAGCTTCGGCTTCCACACCAGCTCGATCGGCAGGATCGCGCCCTGAGTGCCGCTGCCGCTGAGCTTGAAGCCGTTGCCGCGATCAAGGTTCGACGGGTTCTGCTCATAGGCGCCGACTTGCGCGTACAGCTCTGGCGTCAGGTGGTATTTGACGCGCAGCGCCCATTGACTGACCGGCCAGTTGTACCAGATGCCGCCGACCCAGTTGCCGACCTGCGAGCCGCAGAACGCCAGGTTCTGGAAGTCGCACGGGAAGCTGTTGAAGTCTTCGCCTTCGCCGAAGCGGCCGACCTTGATGTCGAGCTTCTGGTCGAAGAATTTCTGCTGGTACCACATCTGCGTCAGGCGGGTGGTCTGGCCACGGCCCCAGACCTCCTGGGCCGAAGTGAAGCCACCGACGCGCGGGTCGTTGATGCGGTCGTTGCTGATGTTGTTGCCGCTGCGTTTGGTCACGGTCAGCTGAAATTCAGCGTCGTTCCAGCCCAGCAGTTTTTGCAGATCCAGATGGGTGCCGAGGCCCCATTGGTCGCTGTAGCGGGCGGTGCGGTCGTGGTCGTAGCCGCCGTGCAGATTGCTGCCCATTTCGCCGGTGTAGTCGAGCTTGAAGTCGATACCTTTTGCCGCGAGCTCGCTGCGGGTGCCGTTCCAGTCACCAAGCATCCACGGTGATTCACTGTCGAAGGCCGGAGCGGCCTGGGTGCAGGTGGCGAGGCCAAGGGCGGTGCAGCCGCCGATCAGGCGCAGGGTGGAGATAGCGCTGTCTCGGGAGAACGGAAAATCGGGCATGAATAGGGTCTTTCTTGATCTTTTTGGGGGATAAGCTGGCCGCTACGATTTGACGCAGGCAGTGAAGCGGTTCAGCAGAAGGGCGGCAGGATAATGTCCTGTTACAAAAACACAAAGGGCTTTTGCAGACATGAACCCTTTCGGATTCGGTAACAGTGCGGCAATACAGCGCATTGCGGGCATTGGCGCAGACCTGCGATCTTCTCCGGTTGGCCTACATTTAACCCAAGGCCTTCCACCCGCCCATGCCCTCGGCTAAGGTGCGCGGCTTCTGTATTTTCACTTCGCCCAAAGGCCCGGCATGAACGACCACAATCCCGATCCGCTGCACGGCGTGACCCTCGAACAGATCCTCAATGCGCTGGTGACCCACTACGAATGGTCGGGCCTGGCCGAGCGCATCGACATCCGTTGCTTCAAGAGCGATCCGACCATCAAGTCGAGCCTGACCTTTTTGCGCAAGACACCTTGGGCGCGGGAGAAAGTCGAGCGGCTGTACGTGAAACTGATGCGCACCAAGCGTCCGCTCTGAGATGAACGCCGTATGGCGGCGACGCCTGATCACTTCGGCTGCGGTGCTGGGCTGGGCCGGGCTGGGGATTCAGCTGTACCTGATTTTCTTCGCGCGCCTGAGCGTCGGCGCCAGTCTGCTGGGCGGGCTGGTGAGTTTCTTCAGCTACTTCACCGTGATCACCAACACCCTGGTGGCGGTGGTGCTGACCTGTGCGGTGACGGATCGCGAATCCGCAGCACGACGCTGGTTTCTGCAACCGTGGGTCAGCAGCGGGATTACCGTCAGCATTGCAGTGGTGGGCCTGGCCTACAGCATTCTGCTGCGACATCTGTGGCATCCGCAGGGCTGGCAGTTTATCGCTGACGAATTGCTCCACGACGTGATGCCGCTGCTGTTCCTGGCTTATTGGTGGTTGTGCGTGCCGAAGGGCAGCTTGCGTCTGAAGCACCTGCCGCTGTGGCTGATTTATCCGCTGGTGTACTTCGCCTATGCGCTGTTGCGCGGGCATTTGCTGGGGGCTTACGCGTATCCGTTCATCGACGTGG
The DNA here is from genome assembly GCF_048654275.1 of Candidatus Pseudomonas auctus. NCBI lineage: Bacteria > Pseudomonadati > Pseudomonadota > Gammaproteobacteria > Pseudomonadales > Pseudomonadaceae > Pseudomonas > Candidatus Pseudomonas auctus. Next base: position 5,983 of record NZ_JBJYZK010000019.1, read on the forward strand.
CGCTGTTGGGTTATCCACAGGTGTTCATCAATGCCGGGGGGATTCTGCTGGGGTTTGTGCTGATTGCGTTGCTGGTGATCGGGATTGATCGCTGGCAGGGGCGGCGCCTTTAGCAGCGCCGCCGCTCGTATTCACTCCTCTTCGGAGCCTTCTGCGCGCCAGTAACCGACCGCTTTGACGAACTTCTCGTCGAGTCCGTGCTCATCGAGCAGCACCCGGCGGATCTGCCGCGAAACCTTGGTCTCGGTCGCCACCCACGCATACAGATTGCCCTTGGGCACCTGCAATTGTTTGACAGTGGTCAGCAGGTTGTCCTTGCCGCCTTCGCGCAGTACCCAGATCACGTTGACCTGCGCCGCGCTTTCCAGCGTTTGCTGCTCCTTGCCGTTTTCCACTTCGATGACCACCAGCGCCTTGCGATTGGCCGCCAGCCCTTCGAGGCGGCGGGCGATGGCGGGCAGGGCGGTTTCGTCGCCGATCAGCAGGTAGCTGTCGAAGATGTCCGGCACGATCATCGAGCCACGCGGGCCGCCGATGTGCAGGAATTGCCCGGGCTTGGCCTGCTCCGCCCAGGTCGAGGCAGGGCCATCGCCATGCAGTACGAAATCGATGTCCAGCTCAAGCTTGTCGAGGTCGTAGCGGCGCGGGGTGTAGTCGCGCATTTCGGGCATTGGCACGTCGCTCTTGCCAGCGCCGAGCACCAGGGTTTCCAGCGCCGCGGCCTGTTCGGCGTTCTGCGGGAACAGCAGTTTGACGTGATCGTCGGTACCGAGGCTGATGAAGCCGGCCAGTTCCGGCCCGCCGAGGGTGATGCGGCGCATGCGCGGGGTCAGGTCGACGACGCGCAACACTTCCAGGCGACGACGTTTGATTTCGTGCATCACACGATGGATGCCTTGGGTCTGTACTTCAGTCATTCGGCTTTCTCCGGGGCAGATTGAACGGCGGGGCCGTCGACGATGGCTTTGGCGGTGTCATTGAGCAGGTCGCGCACCCGCAGGATTTCTTCCGGGCTCCAGCGTCCGTGGTGCATCTGCAGGGCATGGCGCAGGTTATGCACCGCTTCGTGGATTTCCGGCGGGCGATCATGGCCGCGCAGCGAGCGCTTGCTGACGTCGATGCGCATGCGCACGCCGTCCAGGGCCACCGCCTGTTCGCTCAGGGACTGGCGACCGGCATCGGTCACGGCGTAGCGTTTTTTCCCGCCCTCGGCATCGCCGCTGATCATTTCGCTTTCTTCAAGAAAGGTCAGGGTCGGGTAGATCACGCCGGGGCTGGGGCTGTAGGCGCCGTCGAACATGGTTTCGATCTGGCGGATCAGGTCGTAGCCATGGCAGGGCTGTTCGGCGATCAGCGCCAGCAACAGCAGTTTCAGATCGCCGGGGGCAAACACCCGTGGGCCGCGACCGCCGCGCTCGCGGCCGTGGCGTTTTTCGAAGCCGTCACGGCTGTCGCCATGCTCGCGGTGGGGGGAATGATGGTCTCTCATTTCAGTCTTCTCTCGTCGTATTTAGATACAACTTAAGATATATCTTTTCGTACGAGCAAGGATTTTCTGACCCGAAGACGACGCCAGCGACGAACGGTGCGTGGCAGTGAGTCTGGAAACCTCATCGATACGACCATAACTAAAAAGTTAAAGTCATCACTCTATTAATCGTTGAGCTTATGTTCTAATTTGCACTCGGCCCCCCATTCTTCTTGCTGAAGTTGCTGTATGGTTTTTCAGAGAAAAGTGTCGGTAGTCTATAACTTACAGTCATTGTTTTATATTTGAAGATTTTGTTCTTTTTTCTTTCCAGTTGCAGGGGTGATTAACTACGCGTTCGTGGGAAGTTGCCTGCTTACATTCAATGGCGAACAGTCGATCATGCCCCGGCGTTGAAACTTCAAAGCCACACCGTCGATATCGGCCGGCGTTGTTTGAACTTTCAATGCTCAATCTTATAAAGACAGGGTAATGAACGATGTTCAAGAAAATCGCACTCGCTGCTCCACTGGCTGTTCTGGCACTGGGTTCTTCCATGGCGTTTGCTGCCGGCGAAGCCCGTCACTCCATCAGCCTGATCGCTCACGTTCCAACCAATGGTTTCTATGTGGTTCCGGTCGATCCGGATCTGGTCAACAAGGACCAGGACATGAGCTTCAGCCCGATCACCGGCAGCATGAAACCGGTCAACGGCTTCTTCGACACTCGTAACAACAACGGCTCGGTGCATGGTTACCTGGAAGGCGTGCCGAAGCTGGTGGGCGGCTCGAGCATCATCGATCTGGAGGTCAAGTTCAACAACGTCGTGCTCACCCAGACACCGCAACTGGTGGTCGGTGAAACCGAATCCAATGTGAACTATCGCGCACCGATCAGCATCACCGCCAAAGGCTCCACTTTCACCCCGGGTGATTACACCGGCGCGGTCACCATGATGTTCGATGCCGTGGATCCGGTACTCGGCTCGCTCTAACGTCTGGAAGTAACAAAATCCGGCTGACGGAAGTTTCTGTCAGTCGGACTTCTTGTCTGTTTGCAATCAGAGTAACTGTTCATGTTCCCGATGACGCCCATCGCGGCTGCACTTGCGTTGCTGTTTTGTGCCGCAGCCATGGCGGCTCCTGCCGCCTCTGGTACGACACCGCGAAGTTTATTGGCGCAGGCCAAAGGTTTGCCGGCGGATTTTGAAGAGCACTTTTTTGATGTTCCGCTGGCGGTACGGGTCGAACTCGACCAACAGCCTCTGGGCGAGGCCATGGTGGTGCTGTCCCGTGACGATCGCCTGACGCTGCTGGAATTCACCGACACCAGCGACAGCCGTTTCAGCGCCTTCGAGCGGGACGTCTGGGCCGACTATCTCAAGCCCGGCGTCGCGCTGGGTGCCTGTAGCGGACGATGCCCCGAGCAGATGCTTGCGCTGCACTACAACCTGGAAAGCTCGCTGGTGTCGATCGTGACGGCCAATGCCGAACGTGACACCGAGGCCAAGCGTTTCCATGAGCAACCCGAGGGTGGCAGCAGCGGCCTGATCGTGCGTAACCAGCTCAACCTCAATGGTGGCCAGGATCAGGATCTGGGCGGGCGCTTCGGCCTGGCGGCCAGCGGCAGCCTGGGCAACTGGACCCAGACATTCAACATGCAGCTGGCCCGCCTCGGCGGCCCGGACGACAAGCTTTATCACGCCGTCCATGAGCTGCACACCCAGCGCGAACTGCAGGGCAGTTTCCTGCGTCTGGGGTATTTCACGCCGGCCTCCGAAGGCCTGATGCGCCAGCCTCGTTCCTTCGGTGCCAGCCCCGACACCACGGTCGGGGTGATGTATGGCAGCTCCGACAGTCTGGCAATCAATTCGCCTCAGCCCAGCGTGTACCCGATTTACGTCACGGCCAACCGTCAGGCGTCGGTAGAGATCCTGCGTGACGGTTTGTTGATCAATACCCAGTCGGTGCCTGCGGGCCTGCAAACCCTCGACACGCGTCCCTTGCCGGGCGGTATCTATGACGTGGAGGTGCGGTTGATCGAGGACGGCCAGATCACCTCGACCACTCAGGAGCTGGTCTACAAGCCGAACAACTGGCGCAATCTCGATGACCGCTGGCGCTACAACCTGTTTGCCGGTGAGGAAAGCAAACTGCTGAGCAACTGGGACAACCAGGTCACCGGCGATCCCACGGCCGGGGCTTCGATCAACTATCTGCTGCACCCGCGCATGATTCTCGGCCTGTCGGCACGCCAGATACGCGACACCTTGCAGTACGGCACGTCCATCGATTGGACGCTGGCCAACAGCGTCAGCCTGTTCGCCAACATCTATGAAACCCAGGACCATGGCACCGGCCTTGACCTGCAAGGGCTGTACAACTACGGCGCCGGCAGTCTGGTGGTCAGCCATAACCGCAGCTGGCTCGATACCACCGATCTCTACGAAACCCTGCCGGATGGCACGCGGATTCGCCAGCGCAATGTGTTCGTCGGGCAGACCAGCAACTCATCGCTGGCACTCAACCATCGACTCGACAGCCGCAATTCGCTCAACGCCCGGGTTTCCCACAGCGATGGCAACACCGAAGGCGTCGGCGTGGATCTTGGCTGGACCCAGCGCACGACGCTGTTGGGCAGCGACGCCAACTGGCGTCTGTCGCTGTTTGACCGACCGGGCACTTTCAGCAGCGGCGACGAGCGTAATCGCGGGGTCGATCTGAGTATCAATCTGGCTCTGGGGCCGCCCGGCCAGCAGATCACCGGCAGCATCGGTTCGCGCACCGCCCGTGAAGGCGGGCGTGACAACAATGCGTCCCTGGGCTGGCGCAAGGACTTCAAGGATCACGTGCTGCAGAACGTGTCGGTCACCGCGCTGAGCGACACCTATGGCGTGGGCCTGTCGAGCCTGGCGAGTTTCCACACGGATGTCGTTTATGGCGACGGATTCGTGCAGCGCTCCTCCTACAACGGCAACTTTACCGGTGGCCTGAACCTCGACAGCACGCTGGTCATGGGCGCCGACCAGATGATCCTGACCAGTCAGAGCGAAACCCGCGGCGCGGGCATGATCGTCGACGTCGAGTCGGACATCGATGGCATCGCCCTGCGCGCCGACGATTACAGCGGCGGCAGTGCGGCGTTGAAACCGGGGCGCAATTTCATCCCGATCACCGCGTACCAGAACAGTTCGGTGAGCTTTGACTTCCAGGGTAATCACGCCCCGGCCGCGACCATTGAGCCGGCGCGGACCCGTTACCACATGAACAAGGGCGGGGTGGAGTACCGCAAGGTCCGGGTGATGAGAACCCTGACTGTGCTGGGTCGGTTGGTCGATGCTCAGGGCCGGCCGCTCAAGGGCCATCACGTGATCAATCACGCCAGCCGGGGGGTGACGGAAGTCGATGGCTTCTTCTCGATGGAAATGAACGCCGGAGCGCCAACCCTGGAAGTGCGTCAGGGCAACCAGTTGCTGTGTCAGTTCCGCCTCGATGCGAACAGCCATCGCAGTGAAAACAACGTGTTGATGATCGGTGATCTGCGGTGCACCCCGGACACCCTGGCCGATGTCACTTCTACCGAGCAGAAGGCGGGTTGAAACCATGAAAAAGATGACGTGTTGGTTGGGGCTGCTGACGGCGCTGAGCGCCTCGCAGGCAGGGGCGGCGAATCAGGAAATCCGTGCCTTGTTCCAGCCTGATCCTGCGCATCCGAACAAAAATGTGTTCATCAACCAGACGCCCAACAGCGGTTATTGCGCGGTATGGCCGGATCAATGCGTCGACAACCAGATGTTCAGTATCGAGTTGCCGATTCGTTTCACTTCCAGTCGCTTCATGTCAGCCGGTTTTCCGCTTTCACTGAAGGTGCCAGCCAACTGGCGGCAACTGACAGTCACCAACCGGGACACCCAGGAAACCGAAACCGTCGAAGTGCGGGTCATCGGCATCGGCTCCGATTTTGTGCTGAGCGATACGGCCGCCAATCTGGTCGGAGTATCGGACATCCTCGAAGGTCATCAAAAACTCTGGACCACCAGCAGTTGGGTTTACGCGCCGGCGCCCTGTCAGTACAGCGGCGTGGGTTCCTACACGCCTTCGACGTATCGGTTTTTCTGGAAAACGCCGGTGGAAGCAAGCTGTACCAAGGTAACGGCTTTCCTGATTCCGGGGATGGCTTTCAGAACGATGGATTTCGCTTACGAACTGCGCACGCCCAATCCGCTGGGCATGTCGTCGGGGCTCTATACCGGCTCGTTGTCCTACACCCTTGGTCCCGGTGGTGATTTCGATCTCGGCATGCAGATGTACCCGGACGACAGCAACCTGACTCTGGATTTCGTACTGGATGTACAACACACCCTGAAGGTCGATCTGCCACCGGGAGGCAATAAAGTGACGCTGGAGCCGGCCGGGGGCTGGCAGAGCTGGCTCGACAGCGGCCGCAAGCCGACCAAAATCTTCCGCGATCAGCCTTATTTCCTCTCGGCGTCGTCACGCTTCAAGGTCCGGATGACGTGCGACTCGCTGGGTGGTGAGGAGTGCAATTTGCGCAGTCCGACAGGCCGATCCACCAAAGCGACCGTCAAGCTCAGTGTGCCGGGGGGAATCGTCGGCCCGGGTGGTGCCGACGGCTGGACGGGCTCGCTGCTCCACAACTTGTGGATAGGCCCTTTCCAGCCCACCCACTATGTGGATCGCAAGCCCGGCAACCTGCATTTTTCGATTTCTCAGCGGGACATCGAGTTTCTATTGCAACCCGGCGTCAACGACACACTCACGGGGCGCATCACCATTATCTGGGACTCGGAAGTCTGACCCTCCGGATCAACCCCTTACATCTTTCAAAAGGTTGAAGACGATGACACGCCTGTTTCTGCTTTCACTGCTCGGCCTGCTTGGCGGACCCGCACTGGCCGGGCCGCAGATCAATGTCGGCACGGTGTACGACTATCTGGATGGCGACAAGAGCACCTACCTCAAACGTGTATTCAACAGCGGCGACAGCACGGCCTTCGTCAAGATCAACGTGCTGGAAATCGTCTATGACGATCAGGGCAAGCCGCAGGAAGTCCCGATCGAGACGGCCACCGACGGCGCGTCGCGCAATGGCCTCATGGCCAGCCCGGCGCGGTTGATCGTGCCGATCAAAGGCATGCAGGGCACACGCCTGCTGTACATGGGCGAGCGGGATCGCGAGCGCTATTTCCGGGTGCGTTTCGTGCCGGTGGTGCCTGAAAAGGAGGATGAATTCGTGGTGAGCGAGCAGGAGCGTGACGCGTACAAGGAGGGGCTGTCGGCCGGGGTCAACCTGATGACCGGTTTCGGCACGATCTTTTTCGTACGGCCCAGGGACGCCCGGTTCGAGACCGTCGTCAATGAAACGGGCGATCGCTATGAACTGCGCAACAGCGGCAACACCGTGGTCATCGTCGATGAGTTCAAGAGCTGTTCCCTGAGTAACGAAACCGACTGCGGCGCGACCACCAAGCACCATATCCTGGCCGGCAAGACGTTTGCCTTCGACAAGGAGAAGGGCCGCGAGTACCGCTTCAAGTTGATCGAAGGCGACAGCAAAAAAGACTTGAAGGTGACGAGCCGCTGACGGCGGTTTCCATTGACGCGCCAGGTAAAGAACATGAACAAGCAATGTGCCGTCCTTGCATTGATGGCAATCACCGCACTGACCAGTCACCTGACATGGGGGGCCCGCGAGGAACACGTTTTCGAGGTGTCGCTGACGATTCCAAGTCGGCCGTTCTATATCGTGCCCGCCGAACCGGACTGGATCCACCGGGTCCAGCGCCTGGTCTGGAATCCCGGCAGCGAGACGCTGAGCACGCTGAGCAAGCACTTCGATGTGCGGCATGACTCCAGCGCTATAGAGGCACGTCTGGACAGCCCTGCGCATCTGTCGAACGGCAGGTCGAGCGAGGACATCTGGCTGAAGGTCACTTTCAATGGCGTAGTGCTCGGGCCTGAAGTGCCTTCCCGACTCGTGCTGTCACAGGAGGAGGCGGCGGTGGGCAAGCGAGTGCTGCTGGAGATAGAACCGTTGAAACCGACCGGAGGATTCCGGCCGGGGGATTACAGCGGCACCGTGATGCTGCTGTTCAATGCCAGGGCACCGGGAGCGTGATCCCGGGCCTGGCATGGCGTTGCGAAGGGTATTGCGCGCTTGCCTCACGTACACCGGTCGAAGATCAGATCCCGGCCCGGGCCATGGCTTCGCGGGTCAGGCGTCTGCTCAGTCCCTTTTCCTCGTAACCGATGTCGCGTTGCAGGCTCTCGTAGACGGCATCGGTCAATGGCTCCTCCGTCAGAACCTGGTCCAGCGGGATGGACAGTTTGTCCGCCAGTTTCACCAGGCTTTTCAACAGGGTCTGCTGCTCGCTTTGGCTGGGTGCCCGCTGCCATTCCCGGCGCAGTGACAACAGTTCCAGTCGGTCATGAAACAGCGCGGTGTTGCGGGCGAAATCGCTCGGGTAGGTCTGGCGCAGATAGCGATCCCAGAACGGTTGCTCGATCATTTGATTGACCAGCCCGTCGCCGGCTTCAGCTGCAATGATCTTCCCGTAGGCTTTGTCGATCGCCTCGTCAGTGACGCCTGCCACCGGGCGAAACCTCATGGCCTCGGACTGCCAGGGCAGATCCAGACGCTTGGCCAGCCCGGTTTCATACGCCAGATGCACCTCGACCTGATCGGGGTTGCTGTCCGGCCCACGTGCCTTGATATCGGCACGGGCAATTTCACCCACTTGCTCAAGGCGCGCCGACCCTTTGGCCAGCGTCACCAGTCGGGATTCGGTTTCGGCGAGGGTAGTGGAGAAGCTCAAGGCTTCCGTGGCCAGCACTTTTACCCCCATGTTGTTGAACAGTTGGGCGCCGGCGTCCTCACAGCCTTCCGGTTCGGTGGACATGAGCAACAGTTCTTCGCGCAGCATCGGGTCGAGCGTCATGGCGTCCACCATGCGCCATACGCGGTCGGTCAGTTGTGCGCGAGCGCGTCCCCCCTGGAGGTAGTCGGCGGAACGGGTCAGGTCCTGGATGACCGTGAAAAAACCTTCGGAATCCGGCTCGTTAATCAGTTCATGCCAATCCTCTGCGCGGTGGATACCGATGCCGGGTGATTCGCTGTACAGCGATGCATCTTCGTCGGGCGTCCATTTCTCCAGCAGATCTGCGGCAGGCAACCGATACCTGACGGCTGGCATCAACCCCACGGACTCCCGGTACTGTTCGTAAGTCATGCGAAGGTCGGGCGGCAGTTTTTCCCGGTCGACTCGGGTACGGGCGATGAGAAGGGCCTTGTCCGAGCCTGGGGCGACGTCGGGTATGGAACGCAGCCGGTTTCTGCGCAGATCGAGGAAAAACCCTTTCGGTCGGGCAAGGCTGAATACCCCCGGCGGCCAGGCCTTGAGATCGGTATTGGACAGGTTCAGAACCTTGAGCCAGGGCATGCGCTGTACGGGCGGCGGGTCGCCCAGTGGATTGTTGTCCAGTCGCAGGATTTCCAGGCGTTCGAGTCTCTGCATCTGCTCGATGGCGGACGGCGTCAGCTCGATCATATTGTCACTGAGTCGCAGGGTTCTGAGCTGCGTCATATTGCCGATGTTGTCGGGCAGGCTTCGCAAGCCACAGTTCCTGGCACTGAGTTGCTGCAGATTGGGAAAGTTCTTGAGCAGCCCCCCTGACCCGGGTGAGAACTGTTGGGCATCGAGGCTCAGCGTCGTGATTTGCTCCAGATACGGTTTGAGTTCCGGCAAGGGTGGCCACCAGCGTTCGAGATTGTGCGGCAGTAGTTGTGAGGACAGGTCCAGGGTGTAACCGCCCTCCAGACGGGTACCACGCTCGCCGAACACCTCGCCAATCCTGTCGAAGCAATCCACCAGACGCTCCATGATCAGCCGACCGCCCTTGCGCTCGAACTCCCAGTAGGCGTCGGGCAGGCGGCCGGCGTCGTCCGGCTCGAATCCGCTCAGATGGCGTTGGCGCCAGTTCTCCAGGATGTTCCTCAGGTTTGTCCGCTCAAGCTTCAGCCGATCGATTTCCTGGTGGGGATCGCCCTTGGCCTGCAACGAACGGGTAAATGCAGCCACCTCGCCCCGGTCAAAGTGCGGATAGAGTTCCTGCACCTTGGTTTCGACGGTTTTCTCGGTGAACGGCCAGCGTACCTTGGACAGCCCCTTGCCCTGCACCAGCAGCTCGGTCTGCCGGGGCACGAACGCCCGCAGGGGTGGCCGGGCAAGCAGTGTCCGGCGCTCGGCGGGTGTATGGGCCTTGGCCATCACCCATTGCCTGAACAGTTCCCCTTGCCCCGGGCGATAGCCCAGTGCGTTGCGTTTTGTCACCGGCAGGGCTGACAGGACGGCTTCATAGAGACTGTCGGCACCGTGGAGCAGCCTGTTCTCGCCATCGTGCACCTCATAGCGGCCATGCTCGTCCCTGACCAGGATTCGCACGCTGGTCGCGTCTTCGGCCCCGGCACGGCAACGCAGCGGTCCTTCAGTGGTGCCGTCGCGTACTTCGATGCGCAAGTCGGCGAAAGCGTCGACATGCAGTCGCAGGGCATTGAGAGCCAGGCGCTCGGTATCGGGCACCAGCAATGCCGGTTCGTAGAGGCCTTCGACGGCACGGGCCGCCCGCGCTTCGAAGGCACTTTCACGGGCCAGGTTCTTCAGGCGCAGGGGAATGCGCTGCTGTTCGGACATGAGCTGTCGTTCCGCAGGCGTCGCCTGCTCCAGCAGGGGCTGAGCGACCGCCGATGGCAGTTGCGGGAGTCGGCGCTGCAGCAGATTCACCTGCGGATTGCCGGAGCGGTTCCTGAGTCGGTACTCGTAATCGAAAATCTCGGGGGTTCGCGCCTCGACGGCTTGCGCCATCCGATTGCGCAGCGCCTGGACCTGCAAGTCCTGGGGGTAATGTCTGCCCAGCACGGCGGTCATGTCGGATTCACTCAGAAAACCGGGCAGACGCTCCGGCAGCCGGCCAGCCATCAGGTCGGCAAGACTGATGTCCAGCATCTTGTCGGAGGGCGCTGCGGCGTTGCCGTACTGGCGGTGGCTGCCGGTCAGGTCGGCTTGCTCGAAGACTCTCAGCCCTTTATCCGCCGGCCATCCCGGCAGGTTCGCCGCGATGGTTTCAAACCAGTAGGAGTCGGCGGGCAAGGGTTGCCCGTGACGCACGAGCTGGCTCGCACCGCGGGTTCGATCCCAGGTATCGAAACGGGCGACGGTGTCGGCCAGCAGCGGTGGCGGAGCGGCGTTGTCGACATGCATCCGGCGTAATGAGTCATCCGGCGTGCCGCTGATGCGGCGCAGTGTTTCCAGCTCGGCGGGCGTGTAGTCATCGACGGAATGCCCGATCCGTCGCATCAGGGTTGATCCTTCCCAGTCCTGGGGCCGTTCGCCTTCGTGGACCCAGGCACCCAGGCCGTTGTGGCGCAATTGGGGAGCGTAGGCTTGTGAGCGCGTCGGGTGCAGGATTCGATATTGGTCGCTGGAGATGTCGTACAGCACCTGGTAATGCTTGCCCTCCAGGGGCAGGACGGTTTTGCCCGCGACCTGGTGCAGACCGAGGGTGTCGGGTTTCGATGTCGGGTTCGGTGCCAGTGTCGGTTGCTCATAGGGTGTGAGATCCGGGTGCCAGAGGCGGGTCTTGCCGTCGAACGAGCGCACGGGCCTCATCCCTTCGATCAGCGGTGACAGCTTCAGGCGAAAGGTGTTGCCGATCGTCACGCCGGCGCCGAATGCCGCCAGTTGCAGGACGTCGGTCACCACCCCCAGCACATGTTCGCCCACTTCGGCGAAATGCCCCTCGGCCAGGTCCACCATGCCTTCGACTGCTTCGTTCGTAAGCTGGTACGCGGTATAGGCGAGCATGAGTTCGCCCAGAAACGGTACGAAAGGTGTCATCACCAGCAGCGCTGCATTGAAGATATCCGAAGCGATTTTCTTGAAGTTTTCCCACCAGGCCCAGCGCGCCTGGCTGTCCGCGTCGGCAGTGGGCACCGCGATGCCCCGGGCGTCATTGAGAATCTTGTTCAGTCGTTGCTGGTAAAGGTGAGTCCACAGCGGCTGGTTGATCGGCGGGGCGCTGAACTGCAACTGGGGATTGCTCACCGGAGTTTCACGCCAGGACGGACGCGGATCACCCGGCTCCCTCGGATACCACTTGACGTACGTGAGACGTTGCTCGAGGTCGGCGAAAAAATGTCCACGTTGTTCGTGATCGACAAACTGACTGAAGAACTGGCGGTAGCTCATGCCGGTCGATGGCAGGACGTTGTTGTCGCGCAGTTGCCGGCTCAGTTCGTTCATGAAATCCGGAATGGACGGGTATTCCTTGAGCGGATGCTCGGGGTCGTGAGGTACATAGGCGATCATTTTCTGTGAGCGCTGCGGTGTATCGGGATCGGGCCTGATGATCAGGATCCCGGTGAGCGTGAGGTCCATCATGCCCAGATCGCAGAGCTGCATGGATTGCTGATCGAGCTTCAATTGCTGCCGACCTTCGAGCAGTTCGCGGACCAGTGCGTGCCCCTGACGGCTGATGTCGTTTTTCGCCAGCGCGATGTGCGCGGCAGCCTTGAGCGCCGATTGCTGGCTGCGCTGGACCTGGAGTTTCAGATAGGCAACAGAGACCGGGTCCCGCTCAAGCAGGAACGTTTCGAGGTGGGCCTTGTACTGCGCGCCGATGTCCAGTTCGCGGCACAGCGCCTGAAACTGGCTGACACTGATCCGGCTATTGATCGGTGATACATCGAACAGGTCGCGCGCAGGATCGGTCTTGACGACGAAAGCCGAGTCTTTTGCGAATGTTTCGTCATAGGCGAAGTTATGAAGGGCCGCATCGAGGAGTGACACGGTTCTTGCGCTATATCCTTTTGAAACTTGAATCACCCACCAACTGCTTTCCTTGGGGACATACAGTCGCAAACAGGTGTTTTCGACGTCGACATTGATTTTGTATTGCTCAAACAACTTTGCCCGCAACAATGGCTCGGCGAATGCACGAATGTCCTGCAAACGCGACAGTATCCGGTCAACCTTGTTCTGCGTGCTCCAGGCCTTCTTGTTGGCGCTGTCCAGGCGTTCGGCATGGTTGGCCGGCAAATCGGTCATCCACATATGACGATGCAGCGGAACATGTCGCAATGCATTGTTTCGATGCCAGCGCATATCAAGATAAACAGCGTCGATACGCGATTTTATCAATTCGTAATGTTGCCCTTTGTATTCATTTATTGCAGTCATTGGTGAAGCCTTGAATAAGTCGTGAGTTTTCAGACTAACGTTCAAGACTCGGAATGATTAGTTCAAAAGCCTGTTTGGGAATGCTGGGGTTTATCGCGGATCCATTGAATATTGATATGTATAAAACATATAAATAACACCCCGGCTTTGAATCCGTTTCAAGTGCCCGTACTCAGTGCCGCCACCGCTGTGTTTGCAGGGGGCAGGCACTGCGAGTCGCTGCCCGGTTGCAGGTACGGCATCAGGATCGGTGCCATGCCCTTGAGCACTTGCACCGGCAGGGCCGAGGTGAATTTGAAGTTCTCGGCCGAGCGCCCCGGAACGAACGCTGTGAGCGTGCCGAAATGGTGGTCGCCGATGTAGAACACGAAGGTCGCCGTGCGGTTGATCGACTTCGAACTGAGAATCCGTCCTCCGGAGCCAATCGCTTCGATCCGGTTGTCGCCTGTGCCGGTCTTGCCGCCCATGGTCAGCGGTGTTCCATCGGCCAGTTTGAAACTGCCGGAAACACGTTTGGCGGTTCCCGAGTCCACCACTTGCGACAGCGCTTCACGCATCGCCGTGGCGACTTCGGACGGCATCACCCGTTTGCCCACATGAGGATCATTGACCAGTTTCGTTTCGTAAGGCGTGCCAGCGGCAAAGTGCAGGCTGTCGATGCGCAGGGTCGGCATGCGCACACCGTCGTTGAGGATGGTGCCGATCAGTTCGGCCAATGCGGCGGGGCGATCCCCGGAGCTGCCGATGGCGGTGGCCAGCGACGGCACCAGGTGATCGAACGGGTAGCCGACTTTCTGCCAGCGCTGATGAATGTCGAGGAACGCTTCGATCTCCAGCATGGTGCGGATGCGGCTGTCACGTGCGCCCTTGTGCCGGCTTTTGAACAGCCAGCTGTAGACTTCCTGGCGCTCGAACTGGCTGGCCTTGACGATGTCCTTGAAGGTCGCATCGGGGTGGTTGAGCAGGTAGCCGATCATCCACAGGTCCAGCGGGTGAACCTTGGCGATGAAGCCCTGATCCGGCAGGTCGTAGGTGCCGGGGCCGTAGGCCAGATAGAGCCGCTCCAGGCGTTCGTCGGTGAGTTTCTCGGTAATTTTTACGCCCTTGAGGTGCGAGCGCACAAAGGTGTTGAAGTCTTCCTGGCTGGCGTTAGGCAGCAGGTAACGGTGCACGGCGGCCATGCGGATCGGGGTCGGGCGCATGCTGTCGAGGAAGGTGTCGAGCCGGGCCTGGGTGTCCTTGTTCCGGTACTTCTTCCAGAACTTGAGCAGGAACGAGGTGCCCTCTCGATCGGCGAACGAGGCGAGGTATTCCTGACGTCTTGGGTCGCGGTCGTCCTTGAGCAGCTCGGCGCTGTTGTTGGGGCCTGAGTAGGTGGTGTAGCGCACCAGATCGCGCATCAGGCGAATGAACGGCAGGTTGATCGATTCGCGCAGGGCATCGCGCAGGGTCGGCAGGCGGCCGTTGTCTTCCTTGCGAAAGTTATGAAACGTGTGCAGCCCGCCACCGGTAAAAAAAGCTTCGCCGGGACTGGCCGAGTATTTGCGATCAAGGGCTGCGCCGAGCAATTTCGACAGATCGCGATCCTTGTTCTGGATCAGGTAATCGACCACCCACCGGCTCAGGCGATCCTGTTCAGGGACCTCGACTTTCTTCAGCTCCGGCACGCTCATGGCGGCGAATTTGTCATGCAGCTCCGCGATGATTTGCAGGTAGGTGGTCAGCACCCGCATTTTCGCCGTGGAGCCCAGCTCCAGTTTGCTGCCTTCGTTGATGTCGAACGGCTGATCGGTGCTGTCGGTCTGCACCCGCACACGTGAACCGTCCGGGGTCAGCTCGAACAGGGTGAAGCTATAACGCACCTGAGTAGTGCTGGTGGGCGTCAGCAGGCGTTCGCCCATCAGGCCGACTTCGGTCGCATAGGCCGGGTCAGCCAGTCGTTTCAGATAGGCTGTGGCCTGGGTTTGCAGCTCGCCTTGCAGGGTGCTGGTGGCGGAGAGGTCGAGGCGGTCAAGGTCGTACAGCGGACGGTTGAGCATCGATGCCAACCGGCTGCGGGCGACACTGATGCCCTTGTTGGTCTCGATCGGTTGAATCGTCGGCTGGGTCTGCCAGTCGCGATAGCTGATGGTGCTGGCCAGCGCGGCATCGGCCAGGGCGGCGTCGATCACACCGTTCTGTTTGAGCAGGCGCAGGTGGCTGTTTGTCAGTTCGACCAGTTCCTCGCGGCCCTTGGTCAGGTAATGCGAAGGACGGCGCTGAGCGATCATCAGCGAGAGCATTTCGCGCAGGGCCAGGCCTTTGTCCGCCATGGACTGCGGATCGGTCGCCGAGCTGGAGAGTTTGCGGTTGGCCTCGTTGAAATCGGCGCCGTACCAGACCCGCAGGCCCTCGGCCATGCCGTGCACTTCGCCATGTCCCGGCACCGCCGACAGCGGCACGCTGTTGAGGTAGTCACGAATGATGTTCTGCCGCGCCGGCAAGGTGTCCGGGCCGCCCTGATAGGCGCGCACGCTGGCGGAAATCATCTGGCGAATCTTCTCCGCGCCGGACACCGTCAGGCCGTCAGGCGAGTGGCGGTATTTCTCAAGTTGCGTGGCCAAAGTACTGCCACCGGCCGACTGCCCCGGCAAGTGCAGCAACTTGGCGACCTGCGACCACGCGGCCATGCCGAAGCGCGGCCAGTCCACCGCCGGGTTGGCCAGCGGTTGCTTTGGGTCGAGCAGAAAACGGTTTTCGATGAACAGCAGGCTGTTGACCACCACCGGCGGGATCGAATCGAAACTCGCGTACAGCTGCTGCGGATAGTTGTACTGATACAACGGCGCTGCGCGGCAATCGGTGATCGACAGCCCGGCCTGGATCTTCTCGGAGTAGGGCACGAACAAGCCCTTGTCGGTGTAATTGAGCAGGGCCGGGGAGAAGCGCGTCTGCTCGGTGATCACGTAGTTGCGCTTGAGCAGCCGTGGCAGGAATTCGTCCAGCGAGCTGTAGCCCAGACGCAGATCGAACGGCCCGTTGCCCGGATAGCGGATCGCTTCGCTGGGCCCCGGTTGCAATTCGTACTTGAGTTTGGCGGCGTACTGGCTGACCTCGCGGGACTGAAAGCGCGAGGTGCGCATTTCCTTCATCGCGGCCAAGCCCACGACAATCGCGATGATCACCACCAGAAGCCAGAAAGCCTTCCACCCGTGCCGGTTGCGGCGGGGTTTTTCAGGTAAAGGCGCTTCATCCACACGTTCAGTCGGAACCACTTTTTCACTCGAATCGGTTTGCCACAAAGCGCCCATAGTCGATTGATCCATTCACGCAGATTGATCGGACTTGTCTGAAGCTTAGTCGGTGGTTGGCGCGGGTGAAAAAATTGTGAAGGCGGGACCCTGAACAAATCTGCACATCCGGCTGCAACCCTCCGGCAAGTGATCGCAGGCCTGAAAAGTCCCGAACAGAGAGGTCCTGAGGCAGCTGCGACTTTGGTCGCGGCATGACGTTGCACCATTGCTGTGCAATACTCGGCGCCCATTTGCGCCGTGAATAATCCTCGAAATGCAGGATGGTTTGTCTCGTAAACCTCGCAATAGACGAGGTTTACGTCTGAATCAGATGCCTTATAGAGTGAAAAAACCTGTCGCAAGCTTTTTATACTGCACGCCCCGCTGATCCCGCAGGTTGCTTCTGCGGGACGGTCCTGCCCACGAAGCAGGGCCGGTTTTCCTCAGGCGCAGGCTTATCGGCCGACGTCTGAACACTCGGTGGTCACATCCAATAACAAGACGAGGAACTCCCCCATGCCAGTCGGCAATCACCCGCCCCATGGCGAAACCGCTCAAGGCGGTCCGCTCAAACGCGAACTCGGTGAACGGCATATTCGCCTGATGGCGCTCGGCGCCTGTATCGGTGTCGGTCTGTTTCTCGGTTCGGCCAAGGCCATCGAAATGGCCGGCCCGGCGATCATGCTCTCGTACATCATCGGCGGTCTGGCGATCCTGGTGATCATGCGCGCCCTCGGCGAAATGGCCGTACACAACCCGGTTGCCGGCTCTTTCAGTCGCTATGCACAGGATTACCTCGGCCCGCTGGCGGGCTTTTTGACTGGCTGGAACTACTGGTTCCTGTGGCTGGTGACCTGCGTCGCCGAAATCACCGCGGTGGCGGTGTACATGGGCATCTGGTTCCCCGATGTCCCGCGCTGGATCTGGGCGCTGGCGGCGCTGGTCAGCATGGGCTCGATCAACCTGATCGCGGTGAAGGCCTTCGGTGAATTCGAGTTCTGGTTCGCCCTGATCAAGATCGTCACCATCATCGCCATGGTGCTCGGCGGCATCGGCATCATCGCCTTCGGTTTCGGCAACGACGGTGTGGCGCTGGGGATTTCCAACCTGTGGGCCCACGGCGGCTTCATGCCCAACGGCGTGACGGGCGTGCTGATGTCCCTGCAGATGGTGATGTTCGCCTACCTCGGTGTGGAAATGATCGGCCTGACCGCCGGTGAAGCGAAGAACCCGCAGAAGACCATCCCGAATGCTATCGGCTCGGTGTTCTGGCGGATCCTGCTGTTCTACGTCGGCGCGCTGTTCGTGATCCTGTCGATCTACCCGTGGAACGAAATCGGCACCCAGGGCAGTCCGTTCGTGATGACCTTCGAGCGTCTGGGCATCAAGACCGCCGCCGGCATCATCAACTTCGTGGTGATTACCGCTGCACTGTCGTCGTGCAACGGCGGCATTTTCAGCACCGGGCGCATGCTCTACAGCCTGGCGCAGAACGGCCAGGCGCCGGCCGGATTCGCTCGCACCTCGAGCAACGGCGTACCGCGTCGGGCGTTGCTGCTGTCGATCTTCGCCTTGCTGCTGGGCGTGCTGCTCAACTATCTGGTGCCGGAAAAAGTCTTCGTCTGGGTGACTTCGATTGCCACCTTCGGCGCGATCTGGACTTGGGTGATGATCCTGCTGGCCCAGCTCAAATTCCGCAAAGGCCTGAGCGCCAGCGAACGTGCGGGCCTGAAGTACAAGATGTGGCTGTTCCCGGTCAGCTCGTATCTGGCGCTGGCGTTCCTGGTGCTGGTGGTCGGCTTGATGGCGTACTTCCCGGATACTCGTGTGGCGCTGTATGTAGGCCCGGCGTTCCTGGTGCTGCTGACCGTGTTGTTCTACGTGTTCAAGCTGCAACCGAAGGATTCGGTACAGGGCGCGATGCGTTCGGCTTCGTAATTCGTTGTCGCTGAAACCTGAAAGCCCCGGTCGAAAGTCCGGGGCTTTTTCATGGGGGTGAGTTGATGCCGCTGGTCTGAAATCAGCGCAAAAAACGACCTCTGATTCAGAGTCATGTTCGAAGGTTTATCTACGTTGTTTCCCGCGCAGCCGTGAACAGAGGCGCAGGTATGAGGATCAGCGATTTTCTCGTAAGAGAACTCGGCCGCCGTCAGGTCGTGCTGTTTTTCCTGCTCGCCACGCTGCTGTACATCCTGCCGCTGATCCTCGCCGATTTCCCCTACATCGACGACAACTGGCGCACCCTCGCTGCCGGCAACGCCTGGGCGGGGCAGGGGCGGTTGTTCATGGATTGGCTGTATCAGGCGCTGAGCTTCACCGGCGCTGCGCCGAATATTTTTCCACTGCCGCTGTTGCTCGCCACCGTAGCGATGTCGTTCGCTCTGACCCGGCTGACCTTCCACTATTTTCCCGAACCGACGCTGGCCTGTTGTCTGGTGCCGTTGCCGCTCTGGTACAACCCGTTCCTGTTGCAGAACCTGTCCTATCAATACGACGGCGCCGGCATGGCCCTGAGCCTGGTCGCGGTGATTTATGCAATCACCTTTTGCGGCGCTTCACGCATTCAGCGATGGCTGGTGCCATCGGTGTTGCTGGCGCTGGCGATCGGGTTGTATCAGATCAGCCTGAATGTGTTTCTCGGGTTGTGCTGCCTGGAATTGCTCAGGAATGTTCACCGGCGAGTGCCGTGGGATGAACTCTGGCACCGGTCGGGCTGGAGGCTGGCGCAACTGCTGCTGGCAGTGTCGATCTACAGCGTCACGGCTTATCCATTCACTGACGCCGGACGCACGCAATTGCTGAATACGAGCGCCGATCCGTTGCTGCAGATCGGTATCAATATCGGTCGGGCGATGGAGAAGGTTGCGCTGCTGTTTCACGGCGGCTACACGGTGGTTTGTATTGTGTTGGTGCTGTGCGCCGTGTTCGGCGCCGTGCAATTGGGGCGGCATATTCGTGAGCGCAACCTGTCGCGCGCCAAGGGTTTGCTCCTGAGCTTCAGTTGCCTGCTGGCATGGTCGCTGATTGTGCTGCTGGTGCCGGGCTTTACCCTGCTGTTTCGCGACTTCAACGAAGGCGCGCGCACCTTGATGGGGTTCGGCGTATTGCTGATGTCGCTGTTCTATCTGGCCCATCTGGGGTTGGCACCGTTACATCAGCGATTACCCCTGATGCTGGCGATTCCGCTTCTGGCCACGCTGTCACTGTCCTTCGCTTATGGCCGGGTGCTGACGATGGAAAAAACCTTCGCCAGCAGTGCGCTCTACAGCCTCAGCCACGACATCTCGTCCCATCGAGAACTGCGCGAAGCCAAACGGATTTATCTCTCGGTGACGTACTCCGACCGCTGGCTCGCGGGGGCGCAGGGCACCTTCCAACGGCTGCCGGTGCTGCGCTACCTGCTGAACGTCGACTATTTCATGCTCGCCGAAAACCTGGCCTCGGCCGGTATCACCAACGTGGTCGCCGAGCGCGAACGTCGCAACGCGACCCATGTCGGTCTGATGGGCTATCCACCCTTGGTGGACAGCCTTTATTACCGGCTCTACTTGATCGGCGACTACGGCTTCACCGTCATGAAAGAGCCGCCCCACGGGCGGTTATTGCAATGGTGACCGTTGGTCAGAAACCAGCGCCTACCTGTAATTTCTGACAGTAGACCGCACCCGTACCTTGCCCTAGCGTGAAAGCTCCGCCCGTTGCAGTGACAGCAAGGATTCACGATGAGGATCTTGTGGAAAGGATTTCCCGCACAAACGGCAATCGGTCTCGCCGCAACGCTGGTCCACTGGCAGGTTTTTTTCGTACTGACCAGTGCGGTTCAGCTCGATCAGGCGGCCAGCAACTTCGCTGCGTTTTGCATCGCCGCATCCTTCGCGTTTTACATGAACGCGCTCTACACGTTCGAGACCGGAACGTCGGTGCTGGCGTACCTGATGTTTATCAGCGTGATGGGGGCGTTGAGTTACGGCACAGGTGTGATCGCCGATGCATGGAGTCTGCCGGGGCTGGTGACGGTGTCGGTGTTTTCACTGCTGGATCTGTTGCTGGGGTACAGCTTTTTCCGGTTTGTATTGTTTCGCCGTTCTCGAACCTGAAAGCGCCAGCCTGGCCCGACTGGCGCTGCGAAACTGATTAAGCCGCCGCGATTTCCTGCGGCTCGAAGCTGTCCGCCCGTGCCATCTGCCACATCCGCGAATAGAACTCGCCGTTCACTTCCCCGGTGAGCAATTCCCCCGGTTTCAGGAACACGTGCAGCTGCGAGAACAGTTTGATTTCAGTCGCCGACATGCGCCGCACCAGATGCTTGGCCGACAGTTGCGACGGATGATCGAGGCCGGCGGCGGCGAGCATTTCCGCCAGTGCCTTGAGTGTATTGCGGTGGAAGTTGTAGACCCGCTGAGCCTTGTCCGGCACTACCAGTGCGCGCTGGCGCAGGGTGTCCTGGGTGGCGACGCCGGTCGGGCATTTGTTGGTGTGGCAGCTTTGCGACTGGATGCAGCCGATGGCGAACATGAAGCCGCGCGCCGAGTTGGCCCAGTCGGCGCCGATGGCGAGCACGCTGGCGATGTCGAAAGCGCTGACGATCTTGCCGCTGGCGCCGAGTTTGATCTTGTCCCGCAGATTCAGGCCGACCAGCGTGTTGTGCACGAACAGCAGACCTTCGCGCATCGGTACGCCGATGTGGTCGGTGAATTCCACCGGTGCGGCGCCGGTCCCGCCTTCCTTGCCGTCGACCACGATGAAGTCCGGCAGGATGCCGGTTTCCAGCATGGCCTTGGCGATGCCCATGAACTCCCACGGATGACCGAGGCAGAACTTGAAGCCCACCGGTTTGCCGCCGGACAGTTCACGCAGTTGCTGGATGAAATGCATCATTTCGATCGGCGTGGAGAACGCGCTGTGGCGCGACGGCGAAATGCAGTCTTCGCCCATCAGGATGCCGCGGGTGTCGGCGATTTCCTGGGTCACTTTGTGCTTGGGCAGAATCCCGCCGTGACCGGGTTTGGCGCCCTGGCTCATCTTGATTTCGATCATCCGCACTTGCGGGGTCTGCGCCTGGGCGGCGAAGCGTTCCGGGTCGAAGCGGCCGTCGCTGGTGCGGCAGCCGAAATAGCCGCTGCCCAGTTCCCAGGTCAGGTCGCCGCCATGTTCGCGGTGATAGGGGCTGATGCTGCCTTCGCCGGTGTCGTGGGCGAAGTTGCCGAGTTTCGCACCCTGGTTCAGCGCGCGGATCGCGTTGGCACTGAGGGAGCCAAAACTCATGGCCGAGATGTTGAACACCGACGCCGAGTACGGCTGGGTGCACTGCGGGCCACCGACGGTGACGCGGAAACTGCTCGGGTCGCTCAACGGCGCCGGGCGCATTGAGTGGCCGATGAATTCGAAGCCGGACTGATAGACGTCGATCAGGGTGCCGAACGGTTTGTCGGCGGTTTCATTCTTGGCCCGCGAGTACACCAGCGAACGCTGGGCACGAGAGAAGGGCAGGGCGTCGCTGTCGGATTCCAGCAGGTACTGGCGGATCTCCGGGCGGATGCCTTCGACCAGATAACGGATATTGCCCAGGATCGGATAGTTGCGGCGCACCGCGTGCGGGCTTTGCAGCAGGTCGAACAGACCGATCAGGCTCAATACGCCGGTGACGGCGGTGATCGGCCACAGCCAGTCGTGTTCGAGAAAGGGCAGGCTGGCGAGGGTGAACATCACGCAGACGGCAAAGAAGGCGTAGCGGCTCAGGAGTGACAGGCTCATACGGTTTCCTTGGTTCGGACGGTTTTTTTTTGCGGCAGTCAGGCGTTCTGCGCCTGCAGAAAGATCGAAAACAGCTCCGACTGGGATTTGATCCCCAGCTTGCTGTACATGTGTTTCTTATGGACTTTCACGGTTTCAACAGAGATTTCCAGCTTACGGGCGATTTCTTTACTGGAGCAACCGCTGAGCATCAGGCGCCCGACGTCCAGTTCCCGGGCGGTCAGTTGCGCGCCCTTGAGCTGCTGCACCGACGCTTCGAGCTGCACCCGCCAGTCCGGTTGCGCAGGCGCCGGAGCCAATGCCACGGTTTCGTTGATTTCATAGGGCAGGCGCTGGCGCAACAGGCCGAGCACCCACGGCTGGATCAGTGACAACAGGGCAATCTGCTCGCCGGTGAAGCGCTGCTGGCTGCCCAGTGACAGACACAGCGTGCGGTCGCCCTCGAGCTGGCAATTGAACTGGATTTCGTCGGCCACCACATTCAGACGAAAGTATCGCTGGTAATACTCGGTCAGTTCGAAGTGCTCCGGCGCGACCTCCGACAGGCGATACAACCCGGTGCGCGACTGCTCGCGGCAGGCGATGTAGAACGGGTCGAGCAGGTACAGACCGCGCAGGTAATCCTGAAACAGCTGATCGGGACTGCCGTCTGCGCCGGGGCATTCGGCGAACACCTGCGGGTGGCGGTCGGCGCTGAACAGCAGCGCCACCCAGCTATCGAACGGCACGTACTGGTCGAGCAGGCGTACCAGTTGCGCCCAGAAATTCGGCTTGTCGAGGGCGTCGATCAACTGTCCGACGGCGCGGTGCCAGGTGATGTCGTCAAACGAAAGAGTCATGCCTCTACCCCTATCGGGTTACCCCGGCCGCGTAATTCCCTGGCCGGTCGAATGCGAAGCATACTGGCCCACAGACAGCCGCCGGGCAATCTTTCGGCACCCGGCGCCCATAACAAGGACTGCCCATGAAAGTCGAACTCGCCCAACTGGCGGGCCGTGACAAAGACACGGCGTACAACCTCGAACGCGCCCTCGCGGCGATTGCGGCCTGCGCCGCCGACACGCAATTGATCGTATTCCCCGAGACCCACCTGATGGGCTTCCCGACCGCCGACACCGTGGCGCAGATCGCCGAGCCGGTAGACGGCCCGACCGTCAGCGCCGTGCAGGCCGCCGCCCGCGAACGCAACCTCGCCGTGGTGATCGGCATGGCCGAGAACGACAACGGCCGCTTCTACAACACCACGCTGCTGATTACCCCTGAAGGCATCGCCCTGAAATATCGCAAGACCCATCTCTGGGCCTCGGATCGCTGTGTGTTCGAGGCAGGCGACCGTTACGCCACCTGCCTGTGGAACGGTGTGCGGGTCGGTCTGCTGATCTGCTACGACATCGAGTTCCCGGAATCGGCCCGGGCCCTGGCGCAACTGGGCGCGGAGTTGTTGATCGTGACCAACGGCAACATGGACCCGTACGGCCCGACCCACCGCACCGCGATCATGGCCCGGGCCCAGGAAAACCAGGCGTTTGCGCTGATGGTCAATCGGGTGGACGTCGGGGATGACGGGTTGATGTTCGCCGGCGGCAGTGCGCTGGTGGATCCGCTGGGCACGCTGCTGTTCGAAGCCGGGCGTGAGGAAGGGCGGTTCAGTGTCGAGCTGGATTTCGCTCAGCTGGAGCTGGCGCGCAAGGATTATCGGTATCTGGATGATCAGCGGTTGAGGTTGCCGGGGGAGGTGGTGGAGCGGGATGGCGGTGTTCGGGAGTTGCTTATTCCACACCGTTGAACCCCAGCCCTCACCCTAACCCTCTCCCACAGGGAGAGGGGACTGACCGGGTCGCTCACTCGAGGCACGCCGACCTGAAATGTCCAGTCGAACTCAGGATTTGAAAAGTCCCCGATCGGCTCCCTTTCCCCCTCGCCCCCTTGGGGGAGAGGGCTGGGGTGAGGGGGATCGATCTCAAGTCATACAAACATTCAGATAACCCAAAAAACAACAACGCAACACCCGAAACATTCGCCGAACTCGGCCTCTGCCATAAATCCAATAAAATCCGGAGTAAGTCGCCCATGGCTCGTTTGCAACGCACCCTTTCGCTAGGGTCGGTGGTGCTGTTCGGCATCGCCTACATGACGCCGATCATTGTCCTCGGCACATTCGGCATCCTCGCCCAATCCACTGCAGGTATGGTGCCCGCCGCGTATCTGGCGGCGCTGGTGGCGATGTTCTTCACCGCCATGAGCTACGGGCGCATGGCCGCCGCATTCCCGGTGGCCGGCTCGGCCTACAGCTATGTGCGCAAGGCCATCAGCCCGAAACTCGGCTTCATCGCCGGTTGGGCGGTGCTGCTCGATTATCTGTTTCTGCCGATGGCGATCTGGCTGATCGGCGCCGCGTATCTGGCTTCGGCCTTCCCGTCGATCCCGCAGTGGGTCTGGGTTCTGGCGTTCATCGGCATCACCAGCGCGATCAACATCATCGGCCTGAAACTGGCCAACGGCATCAACGCCTTGCTGATGCTGGTGCAATTCCTGGTGCTGATCGCCTTCGTCGCGCTGTGCGTGCATTACGTCGGCGGCGATGCCAGCACGCCGCTGTGGTCGATCAAACCGTTCTTCAACGGCGACATGCAGATGCCGCTGATCATGAGCGGCGCCGCGATTGCCTGCTACTCGTTCCTCGGCTTCGACGCGGTCAGCACACTCACCGAAGAAACCCGCGATCCACGTCGCACCATCCCTCGGGCAATCATGTTGATTACCCTGATCGGCGGGCTGATTTTTGTCGGCGTGTCGTACTTCGTGCAGATCGCCCATCCGTCGTTCCAGTTCGACAGCGTCGACTCGGCGGCCTACGAAATTGCACGCAACATCGGCGGTGATCTGTTCGTGTCGATCTTCCTGATCGGCCTGATCGTCGGTCAGTTCGCCTCGGGCCTGTCGGCGCAGGCCAGCGGTTCGCGACTGTTGTTTGCGATGGGCCGTGACGGCGTGTTGCCGAAGTCGTTTTTCGGCACCTTGCACGAGCGCTTCGGTACGCCGGTCAACAGCATCCTGCTGTGCGCCGTTGTCGCGTTGCTGGCGCTGAAACTCGACGTGACCACCTCGACCTCGTTCATCAACTTCGGCGCGTTCCTGGCGTTCAGTCTGGTCAATCTGTCGGTGATTTTTCACTACTGGATCGGCGGCGAGAAAAAAGGCCTGCGCGAACTGGTTCTGTTCCTGGTCTTCCCGTTCATCGGTCTGCTGGCGGACTTGTGGCTGATGGTCAGCCTCGATCACCTGGCGGTGTATCTGGGCCTGAGTTGGCTGGCGATTGGTGTGCTGTATCTGGCGGTGCTGACCGGTGGCTTCCGTCGCCAACCACCGGAGATGGACTTTCAGGAAGCGGCCTGATCAGGCATCAGGCCGCCGGCCGGGTTTGGCGCAACGGCAGTTGCACGCGGAACGTCGTACCGAATCCCGGTTTGCTGCTGACGGAAATGTCACCGCCGTGTTTTTTCACGATGCCATACGACAGGGACAGGCCCAGGCCCGTCCCCTGGCCGACCGGTTTGGTGGTGAAGAACGGGTCGAAGATTTTCTGCAGGGTCTCGGGGGCGATGCCCGAACCGGTGTCGGCCACTTCGATGATTGCCGTTTCGCCCTGCACCCCGGTGCGCAGGGTGATGGTGCCGCGCTCCGGGCCCATGGCCTGCGCCGCGTTGACCACCAGGTTCATGATGACCTGATTGATTTGCGAGGGCAGGCATTCGATGTCCGGCAGCTCCTGATATTCCTTGATCACATCGGCCTTGTACTTGAGCTCGCTGGCGACAATGTTCAGGGTCGATTCGATGCCCTGTTGCAGATTGGCCCACTGCCATTCCTGATGGCTGTCGACCCGGGAGAAATCCTTCAGGTCCCTGACGATCTGGCCGACCCGAGCGATGCCTTCCTTGGATTCCCTGATCAGCACCGGAATGTCTTCGAGCAGAAAATCCAGTTCGAGGTCCTCGCGCAATTGCTGCAACTGCCCAGCCAGTTCGGCGGGCAGAGTTTGCCCGGCGGTGTGATAGGCGCCGAGCATGGCCAGCAGTTGCTGGAAATAGCCGTCGAGCGTGCCGAGGTTGGAGGAAATGAAACCGATCGGATTGTTGATTTCATGGGCGACGCCAGCGGCCAGTTGCCCCAGCGAAGCGAGCTTCTCCGATTGCACCAACTGGCCTTCCAGCTGTTTGCGTTCGTCGATTTCCCGCTGCAAGGCTTCGCTGGCCTGCTTGAACTGGGCGGTACGCTGATCCACCAGATGTTCCAGGTGATGCATTTGCAGCGACGCGCGCTCGGTCATCTGCCATTTGGTCAGAAGGGTGTTGGCCATCTGCTGGACTTCGATGTTGTCGAAGGGTTTTTTCAGAATCAGCAGCCGGTCATGGGCGTGCAGACGATCCAGCAATTCGTCCCAGGAATAGTCGGAATAGGCGGTACAGACCACCACCTGCAACTGCGGATCCCGCTGCCACAGCGCTTCGATGGTTTGCGCCCCGTCCCAGCCGTCGGGCATGCGCATGTCGACGAACGCCAGGGCGTAGGGACATTGTTCCTGCAAGGCCAGGTTGAGTTTGGCCAGGCCTTCTTCCCCTCCGTAGGCCGAGTCCAGTTCGAAAACCGCTCGCCGGGGTCTGGCGGTTTCGCCGAACAGCGCGGCTTCCATTTCGTCCATCTCTGCCGACTGCGCTGAAGCCGGGGCGAGGATCTTGCGAAAGTCTTCGTGGATCGACGGCATGTCATCGATCAGCAGAATGCGGCGGTTCGACAATTCGCTCATGCGTTCTCCGTTACCGCGATCAGCGGAATCTGCAAGGTGAACAGGGCGCCCTGGCCAGGTCCGTCGCTGTGGGCCGTGAGGTGGCCGTTCATCTCGATGGCCGCCAGGGCGCAACTGTGCAGGCCGAAGCCGTGGCCCTCTTTGCGGGTGGTGAAACCGTGGGCAAAGATCCGCGTCATGTTTTCCGGGGCGATACCTTCGCCATCGTCCTTGACGCTGATTTCCAGATAATTCCCGTCGACGATTTTTACGCCCAGGGTGATGGTGCGCGGGCGGTTGCTGAGGTCGGACATCGCGTATTTGGCGTTGCTGATCAGGTTGATCAGGATCAGCAGCAAACGGTGTTTGTCACCCATCACCTGCGGCACTTCGGCGTAGTCCTTGACCACTGTGACGTGGTGCCGGGTCAGGGCTCCGGCGTTCATGCGCAGGGCGTCTTCGAGCAGTTCGCTGATGTACAGCGGCTCGGTCAGGCTGCTGGCCCCGGCATAGGATTGCTGGGTGGCGACGATGTCCTTGATGTGATCGACACTTTTGTTCATCTGGTTCAGTTCGTCGACCATTTCCTGCTGTTCCTGGGCGATGGCAACGACCAGTTGATTGAGATAACCGGGCAGCAATTTGCCCTTGGGGTCTTCGCTGAGGAACTGGCCGAGGTCGTCGGGGTGTTCGTTGATCAGCTGCATGGCCTTGCCCAGCCCCAGGGTCTTGCTGCTGCGTAACTTGCGCGCGATCAGGTCGGAGGAAATGTTCACGCTGTTGAGCACGTTGCCGACGTTGTGCAGCACGTTGGTCGCGATCTCGGCCATGCCGGCCTGGCGTGCGGCGTCGAGCAGTTCGCTCTGGGCGTTCTTGAGCTCCCGGGTGCGCTCGTCGACCCGTTGCTCCAGCACATCGTTGGCGGTTTGCAGGGCTGCGTTGACCCGGTTGATCTCGGCGAAACTGCGGATCAGACGGATGGCCAGCCACAGCAGCGACAGCATCAGCAGGACCGAGAACAGCAGCAGATAGAAGTGATATTTCCTGTCGATTTTTTCGACCCGCTGCTGATCCCGGTTGAGCATGTTGGTGATGTTGTCCAGGCGCTCGGCCACCGGAACCGCCTCAATCTCCTCGAGCAAGCGGTTGACGATCGGCTGCTCGCGCAGGATCAGGCTGATGTGATTGCTCAGGATCCTGATCGGGGCTTGAAAGTCCTGGGGCAGGCGTTGCGCGTTCACCGCCAGTTTGTTCAGGCCCAGGACGATATCGGCGGCCTTGTCGTCGGAGGTGACCTGAGAGAACTCCAGTGCGCTGAGCAGCAGGTCATAGGTATCGGTGGCGATGTTCTGCACCTGAATCTTGTCGAGATCGGACAGGCCGGCCAGTTGTGCCTGAATGTCATCTTCGGCGGTCGGCAGGAACGCCAGGGAGTTGCGCAGCAAGGCGTTGTGCGACTTGAACTGCTCCACCAACCGGGTCTTTTCCTGCATCGCCTTGAGAAAACTCTCGTGGGCTTCGTCCCATTGTGTCGAGTCGTTGCGCCCGTGGCCGGACTCCATGGTGTCGAAGCGTTCCCACAGGCGGTTCATCTCGCTCATCGGCGAGACCAGCGGGTCGTAATTGTGGGAGATCGCCACCCGCGCCTTGAGGATTTCGTTTTCCCACAGCGAGTCCTGCTGCTTGATCTGGCGGATCAGGTCCCGGGACTCGGTGTAGGCCGTCGTCTGCTCGGTGCTGGACTTGAGGTAGAGAAACACCAGGATCGAGGCCAGCAGCACGGCGACGAGCCCGATCAACATCAGGCTGACACGGCGTGAAACCTTCATCATGGCTGGCCCTCCGGATGGCCGGTCAGGGTCTTGAGAAACAGGATGATCAGGGTCTTGTCTTCTTCGCTCGGCATGCGCCCCAACTGATACTGGAACATCACGTCCACGGCCCGTTCGAGGGTGGGCGCCGAGCCGTCATGGAAGTACGGTGCGGTCAGCGCGACATTACGCAGGCTCGGCACCTTGAACACGGCGCGGTCGGCTTCGTCGCCGGTCACGTTGAAACGGCCCTGGTCGGCCACCGTCGGGTTACCGCGATCGGCGATGTAGTCGCCGAACACGCCAAATTTCTGGAACATGTTGCCGCCAATGTTGACGCCCTGATGGCAGGCAATGCAGCCGTACTCCTTGAAACGCTGATAGCCGTATTTTTCTTCGAGGGTCAGGATATCGGTATTGCCCAGCAGGTACTGATCGAAACGGGAGTCGGGGGTCAGCAGCGTGCGTTCATAGGTGGCCAGCGCATTCTGGATATTGGCCCGGCTCACGGCATCGGGGTAGGCGGCACGAAAGCTCTGACCATAGGCTGCGTCGTCAGCGATCCGTTGCACGACGGTGTTCCAGTCGCTGCCCATTTCGTGGGGGCTGGTGATCACGACGTTGCTTTGTTCTTCCAGGGTTTCGACTCGGCCATCCCAGAACTGGCGGAAATTGAGGCTGGCGTTGAATACGGTTGGTGTGTTGACCGCCACCGGTTGCCCATCGAAGCCGTTGGAGAAGGCGCGGGTGTCGGCGCCGCTTTTATCCAGTTGATGGCAGCTGGCGCAGGACAGCGTGTTATTGATCGACAATCGCGGGTCATGGAACAACTGGCGCCCGAGCTCGACCCGCCTGGCATCCAGGTGCGGCTTTGGCGGCAAGGGTTTCAGCGGCTCGTCCAGCGGTGCGGCGATGGCATTTGCGCACAGACCGAGCAGTAGAACCAACGACCCCGGGCGATTCATGAAACACCCCACGTGCCAGGTTGAGCAGACTCCAGCAAACGGGCGAAGGCCTCTGCCGGCAAGGCCTTGCTGAAATAAAAGCCCTGGCCCTCCTCGCAGTGGTGAGCCCTGAGAAACTCCAACTGTTGTGCTGTTTCCACACCTTCGGCAATGACGTTGAGGTTCAGGCTCTTGCCCAGGCTGATGATCGCGCCGACCAGGGCGGCATCACCGCTGTCATGGCTCAGGCCGCGAATGAACGATTGATCGATTTTCAGCACATCGATGGGAAAGCGGCGCAGATAGCTCAAGCTGGAATAACCGGTGCCGAAGTCATCGATGGCCAGCCGAACCCCCAGCGCCTTCAGCCTGCCCAGCGCGTTCATCGTCGCGTCGACGTTCTGCATCAGCACGCCTTCGGTGATCTCCAGTTCCAGCAGGCGAGGATCCAGCCCGGTCTGTGCCAGCACCTGTTCGATGCCCTCGACGAAGTGCCGCTGGCGAAAGTCGATGGCCGAGGTGTTGACCGACATGCGGATCGGCGGCAAGCCCGCCTGTTGCCAGTCCCGGGTCTGCCGACAGGCTTCGCCCAGCACCCATTTGCTCAGCGGTACGATCAGGCCACTGTCTTCGGCCACCGGTATGAAATCCGACGGATAGACCCAGCCATGTCCCGGTTTTTGCCAGCGCACCAGTGCTTCGGCGCCGACCACCCGGCTACTGACCAGGTCGATTTTCGGCTGGTAATGCAGGACGAATTCGTGCCGCTGCAGGGCCTGGCGAATGCCCGTTTCGATGCCTTGCTGTTCCCGGGCACGCTGGTTCATCGCCTCGATAAAGAAAGCGATCTCGCTCGGCCCGGTTTCCTTGGCGTTGCGCATGGCCGTTTCAGCTTTTTTGATCAATTCGATGGCTTCGAACCCGTCGTCGGGATAGATGCTGATGCCCAGACTGGCCGTGATGCTCACGGGATGCCCGACAATCGTCTGTGGAATACGGATGGCGCCCAGCAGTTTCTCGGCAATGCTGCGGGTCTGCTGCGGGTGGTTGATGTCGCTGAGCATCACCACGAATTCGTCGGAGCCATAACGAAAAACCGAATCCGATTCGCGCACGCAGGCGAGCAATTGCTGGCCGACCCGTTTGAGCATCTCGTCGCCCGCTGGGTGGCCCAGGGCATTGTTGATGCGCTTGAAGCGATCCAGCCCGAGAAACATCACCACCAGTTGTTTGTCATGGCGCCGGCAGGCGGCCAGCGACTGAGTCAAACGGTCACCGAGCAAGGTGCTGTTGGGCAGGCCCGTGAGGCTGTCGTACTGCAACAGGTGCGAGACCTTGAGCAATTCATGCACGCGGGCTTCGATGGTCTGCTCGAGACTGAGCATCTTCAGCGCCGCGTCCTGGGCCAACTGCCATTTCCAGGTCAGGGCATTGGCCATCTGGCGGATTTCCAGGGTGTCGAATGGTTTTTTCAGGATCAGCAACTGATCGCCGAATTCCAGTCGTTCGGCCATGGCCTCCCAGCTGTAGTCGGAATAGGCGGTGCACAAGGCGATTTGCAGATTCGGATCGACCGCCCACAGTTTTTCGATGGTTTCCAGGCCGTCCCAACCGGGCGGCATGCGCATGTCGGTGAACGCGAGGGCATAAGGCCGGCCTTCTTCCACCGCATGCTGCACCAGTTTGAGCGCTTCCTGCCCCTGATAGGCGGAGTCGAGCTGGAACGTCAGGTGCGATGATTGCCGGGTGCCGAACAGCGTTTGCTCGAGCGTATCCAGGTCTGCTGCACCGCTGGTGTCCGGGGTCAGTATCTTGCGAAAGTCATCATGGATCGCCGGGGTATCGTCGACGATCAATATGCGCCGGTTGGTCTGGGGAAAAGGTGTTTTCATCCCTCATCCTCCCTGGGCAGCGGGGCAGTCGCGTTTCCGTCCTTCAGCAGGCGGGCTGCTTGCTCGGGGCTGACAGCTTCCCTGAAGCAAAGGCCTTGCACGTTTTTCAGCGGGGCCGAAGAGGTGAGGGCGTCATCTCGATCTGCGGGCTGGACGCCTTCGGCGCTGATGTCGATCGCCAGATCCCGGGCGAAATTGACGATCGCTCGCAGGGTATTGGCGCTGCCTTCATCCTGGGCCGCACTGTCGATCAGGGATTGAGCGAGTTTGAGGTGATTGACCCGGTAGGTTTTCAGGTAATCGAACGATGAGTATTCGGTGCCGAAATCGTCGATGGCGATCTTTACCCCAAGCTCACTGAGGCGCGGCAGCACATCGTTGTGGGTCCATTTGGTCTGGGCCAGGGTCGCTTCGGTGACATCGAAACGCAGATCCCACGGTGCCAGTTCCCAGCGGGCGGTGGTGCGCAGCACGTCATAGATGAGTTCCGGGCCGCTCTTGAGTTGCGCCAGGGAAATCCTGATCGCCATCACTGGAGGCGCCACTCCCTCGTTTTGCCACTGGCGCATCTGCCAGCAGGCGTGATCCAGTATCCAGCGACCGAGCGGGATGATTGCACCGGTCTTTTCCGCTGCCGGTACGAAGGCCGACGCTGGCAGCAGACCAAGCCGGGGATGTTGCCATTTGACCTGCGCGGCCATGCCGAGAATCTTGCCGCTGTGCATGTCCACTTCCGGCGTGTAGTCGAGCTTCAGTCCTCCCTGAGTCAGGGCGGTCATCAATTCCTCGGCCAGGGCCATGCGCTCGGCGACTTCGCGAGTGATTTGCTCGGAATGGAACTGGTACTGATTACGGCCCGTTTCCTTGGCGCGGTACAGCGCCATGTCGGCGCCAGCCAGCAGACTGTCGGCATCCAGACTGTTGGCGCGGTACAGGCAGATGCCGATACTGACGGAAATGCGCAAGGCATTGCCTGCCAGTTGGTAGGGCTCCAGAAGCGCATCGCGGATCTTGGTCGCGATGGCAGCAGACTGGGTCGGGTCGCTGACGTCCAGTTGCAGGATCGCGAACTCGTCTCCGCCCAGACGTGCGACCACGTCGTTTTCCCGCACATTCGATTTGATCCGTTGCGCCACTGCCTGCAACAACAGATCGCCGACCGGATGGCCGAGGGTGTCGTTGATCCGCTTGAAGTGATCCAGATCCAGGTAAAACACCGCAAAAGGTGCCGCTCCCCGACGCGCGGCGGCGAAGGCCTGATGCAGACGCTCGATCAGCGTGGCGCGATTGGCAAGTCCGGTGAGGCCGTCCGTGCGGGCCAGCAAGGCCATTTTCTCTTCGGCCAGCCGGCGTTCGGTGATGTCAAGAATGATCCCCTCGACTTCCAGCAGGCGGCCGTCGTGATCGCGCACCGGGATGTAGCGGTTTTCCACCCAGCGCCAGTCGCCCGCGCCGGTACGTAGGCGAAACTCGATGGAGGCGCCTTCGGCATGCCGATCGAGCACCCGGCCCATGGCGGTATCGACACTGAGCTGATCGTCCGGGTGAATCAGCGTCTGCGCCCAGTTGGCCGAACCCACCAGATCAGCCGCGACATGGCCGTAGCGGGTGATGTTGTGGGAGATGTACATCAGCGGAAACGACGGTTCACCGCGCAACCGGTAGAGGATGGTCGGACTGTTCTGCACGATGATGTTGGCGTCGGACAGTTCCCGGGTACGCTCCTGAACTGCCTGCTCCAGCAGGTTCATCTTCATGGCGGCGTCTTCGGTCATTTGCCACTTGACCGTCAGGGCGCTGGCCATCTGCCGGATTTCGATCGCGTCGAAGGGTTTTTTCAGGATCAGCAGGCGATCGGTCAGGGCCAGCCGCCGGTCGATGTCTTCCCACGAGTAATCGGAGTAGGCGGTGCACAGGGCCACCTGCAGCTTGGGATCGACCTGCCACAGCCGCTCGATGGTTTCCAGGCCATCCCAGCCCGGCGGCATGCGCATGTCGATGAAGGCCATGGCGTACGGGCGCCCGGCGGCGAGTGCGGCTTCGACTTTGTCCAGCGCTTCGCGGCCCTGATAGGCCGAGTCCAGTTCGAAACGGTCTTTCGGTGCGACGGGGGCGGAGGACGCATCGCCGAACAGCAGGCTTTCCGTTTCATCCAGGCTGTCGGCTTCAGCCGTGGCCGGTTTGAGGATCTTGGCGAAATCGTCATGGATCGACGCGGTATCGTCGACGATGAGCACGCGGCGGTTGGTGTGTCCGGGTTGCGCACTCATGACGCAATACCCGTGTGTTCACGCACATTCGTCATCGGGAGCATCCTTTTCCCCTCATCACATGCCTGCGCGCAGGCCGATGGTGTCGTCCAGCGACTTGAGCATAGTTGCAGGGGCGCAACTTCGCCTGGCGTGGTGTAACAGGGGATTTACACGAGCCCTGCGAAAATCATCTAGCCTGTGATTCAAGCGCAGGCAAGCAGGGGAGGTCTGCCGGCGCGTCAGTCATGTCCAACGTTTTTCACGAGGCTTCGCCATGGAAGAGCCGTCCGCCCCGATTTCGCCGCCCCGGCCCAAAGTACTGCTGGTCGATGACGAGGAACCGATTCTCAACAGCCTGCGCCGTCTGCTGCGCGGCCAGCCTTATGACGTCTTGCTGGCCACCAGCGGTGCCCAGGCGCTGGAAATACTCGAGCAGCAACCGGTGAATCTGGTGATGAGCGACGCGCGCATGCCCAACATGGATGGGGCCACGCTGCTGGCTCTTGTTCATGAGCGGTATCCGGCGACTGCGCGGATCATGCTCACCGGCTACGCCGACCCTTCGGCGATCATCAAGGCCATCAACGAAGGGCAGATCCACCGTTACATCAGCAAACCCTGGAACGACGAGGAAATGCTGCTGACCTTGCGTCAGGCCCTCGAGCATCAGCATCTGGCACACGAGCGCGAACGTCTGGAAAAACTGACGCGAGTGCAAAACGAACAATTGAAATTGCTCAACAGCACCCTGGAAAAACACGTCGCCGCCCGTACCGCCGAACTGCAGCAGACCGCCGACATGCTCGACCTTGCCTACGAGGAGCTCAAGCGCAGTTTCCTGACAGGCACCGAAATGTTCTCGTTACTGGCCAACCTGCGCCTGCCGCCGGCGAAGCAGACCAATCGGCAGATCATCGAGCTGGTACGCGGCTACTGCAAGATGCACCGTCTGGACGAAGCCGCCAGCCGCGACCTGACCATGGCCGCCGCGCTCTACAATATCGGCAAGCTGAGCTGGACCGACAGCATGATGACCACGCCGTCGGACTTGCTGCACAGCACCGAGCGCGACCGCTATCGGGCTTATCCGAAACAGAGCGAATCGCTGTTGATGACCCTGGACCCGATGAAGGATGCCGCGCGGCTGATCCTGCACCACCAGGAGCACTGGGACGGCAGCGGGTTTCCCGACCGGCTCAAGGGCGAGGCCATTCCCTTGGGCTCGCGGCTGTTGAAACTGGCGGTGGATTTTGTCGAGTTGCAGCGCGGGCTGATTCTCGAGCGGCAGATGAACAGCGATGAAGCCTTGCTGTACCTGCGCCAGTACGCCGGCAAACTCTACGATCCCGAGCTGATCGAGGATTTCATCAAGGTCTGCGCAATGGTCAGCGACATCACCCTGGCCGATCCGGACGTCAAGGTCATGGGCACCCGGGAGTTGGCGGCGGGGATGATCCTCGCGCGCAACCTCAATGCCGACAACGGCATGTTGCTGCTCAACGCCGGCAAAGTGCTGAGCGCTCCGCTGGTTGAAAAACTGATCAGTTTCGAGGCCATGGAGGGCGGCAAATACAAGGTATTCGTGAAGGTGCCGCAAGAGCCCGAGACGCCGCTCGCGGCCCAGGGTGGATGACGCTGGCGCGGCCGGCATGGGATCCTTGCGGCTTTTCTCAAGGCCGGTGGCTGACCCATGACTTCTGTATCCGCAGTTTCCCCCCGCATCATCCGTATCGCCGCCGCGCTGCTGATCGGTCCCGACGGCCAAACCCTGCTGGTGCGCAAGCGCAACACCACGGCGTTCATGCAACCGGGCGGCAAGATCGAAGCCCATGAACTGCCGGTGCATGCGCTGGCCCGTGAGCTGGAGGAAGAACTGGGACTGGTGATCGATCCGGCGCAGGCTAGCTTTCTCGGCCAGTTCTCGGCACCCGCTGCCAACGAGCCGGGATTCGTTGTGCAGGCCGAAATCTTTCAACTGACCATCGACGCCAGGGTGTCTCCGGCCGCCGAGATCGAAGAGGTGATCTGGATCGATCCGGCTACCGACGGCGATGTGGTTC
Organism: Candidatus Pseudomonas auctus; assembly: GCF_048654275.1. Lineage (NCBI taxonomy): Bacteria > Pseudomonadati > Pseudomonadota > Gammaproteobacteria > Pseudomonadales > Pseudomonadaceae > Pseudomonas > Candidatus Pseudomonas auctus. The sequence goes on from NZ_JBJYZK010000019.1 coordinate 41,476, forward strand.
TCGCCCCATTGACACGCGACCTGATCCTGCCGTTTTATCGAGCCTCGCTGACTGCGATCGCCTGATCATTCGTGCAAAGGACTTCGTCATGATCCCGCTTCAAGACCTGTTGATTTTCGCCGCCGCCGCACTGCTGATGGTACTGACGCCGGGGCCGAACATGATCTACCTGATCTCGCGGTCGATCTGCCAGGGACGTCGCGCCGGGGTGACCTCGCTGCTCGGCGTGGTGGCGGGGTTCTTCGTGCACCTGTTCGCGGCGGCCGCCGGTTTGACCGCGGTGTTTCTCGCCGTGCCGATGGCCTATGAAGTGTTGAAGTGGGCCGGCGCGCTGTACCTGTTGTGGCTGGCCTGGCAGGCGGTGAAGCCCGGCGCCCGCTCGCCGTTCGAGGCGCAACAGTTGCCGGCGGATTCTTCGCGCAAACTGGTCACCATGGGCTTTCTCACCAGTGCCTTGAACCCAAAAATCGCGGTGTTCTACCTCTCGGTATTCCCGCAGTTCATCACCCCCGAGCACGGCTCGGTGTTCACCCAGAGCATCATCCTCGGCCTGACCCAGATCAGCGTCAGTTTCAGCGTCAACCTGCTGATCGCGCTGTTCGCGGCGGGCATCGCGTCGTGGTTCGTCAACAACCCGACCTGGCTGGCGGCGCAGCGTTATTTCATGGGGTTTGTGCTGAGCGGTCTGGCCGTGCGGCTGATGCTTGAACAGCGCAAGGCCGCCTGAACATGTGGATCGAGCGGCTGGACGCCAGTCATGCGCTGGCCTATCGCGAATTGATGCTGGAGGCGTATGACCGGCATCCGCAGGCGTTTACCTCCAGTGTGCGCGAGCGCGCAGTGATGCCGCTGAGCTGGTGGGAATCACGCCTGACCAGCAAGCTCGACGCAGTGTTTGGCGCGTTTGAAGAGGGCCGCCTGGTGGGGATCGTCGGCTTGGCGTTCGAGCCTCGGGAGAAGGCCCGGCACAAGGCAACGGTGTTCGGCATGTATGTGTCGGCCGAGTTTCGTCAGCGCGGGCTGGGGCTGAAATTGATGGAGGCGGTGCTGGGGGAAGCGCAGCAGCATCCGGCGCTGAAAGTCATTCAATTGACCGTCACCGCCGGCAATGACGCGGCGTTTCATCTGTACCAGCGCTGCGGCTTCGTCCAGTTCGGCCTCGAGCCGATGGCGGTGCGGGTCGGCGAGGACTACTTCGACAAGATCCACATGTGGTCCCAGCCTTTCGTGCCAACCGCCAGTCTCAACGAACCGCGCTGACCCCATCCAGGGTCGAGAACGAGGTGTCCTTGGCCGTCAGCAGGAAGTCGCGCATGTACGGCGCGTCGAGCATGTCGGCGCGGATCGCCGCGTACAGCGTCGCAAACAGACCTTTCTCGCCCAGCCGCTTGCCCTTCACGTAACCGCGCGAGCTGTATTCATGCAGCGCCCAGTGCGGCATGCCGCACACGCCACGGCCGCTGGCTACCAGCTGCATCATCATTACCGTCAGCTCTGAGGTGCGCACCTGCGCCGGCTCGATGTCGGCCGGTTCGAGGAAGCGGGTAAAGATATCGAGGCGGTCACGTTCCACCGGATAAGTGATCAGGGTTTCGGTCAGCAGGTCTTCGGGGACGATGTACGGTTTGCTTGCCAGTGCGTGCTGGTTGGCGACCGCCAACATCGCCTCGTAGGTGAACAGCGGCACGTAGGTGATGCCGGCGATTTCCAGCGGATCGGACGTCACCACCAGATCCAGATCACCCCGGGCCAGCGCCGGCAGCGGTGCGAAGGAGAAGCCCGAAGCGAGGTCGAGTTCGACTTCCGGCCAGGCATCGCGGAACTGGTCGATGGTCGGCATCAGCCACTGGAAGCAGCTGTGGCATTCGATGGCCATGTGCAGTCGCCCGGCGGTGCCACCGGCCAGCCGTCCGATATCACGTTCGGCGGCTCGCAGCAGCGGCAGGGTCGCGTCGGCCAGTTGCAGCAGGCGCAGGCCGGCGCTGGTGAAGCGCACCGGTTTGGTCTTGCGCACGAACAACGGCATGCCCATGCGCTCTTCCAGCTCCTTGAACTGGTGGGACAGCGCCGACTGGGTCAGGTGCAGGCGGTCGGCCGCATCGACCAGGCTGTCGGCTTCACGCAGGGCATGCAGGGTTTTCAGGTGACGGATCTCAAGCACCGCAGGCTCCATGAGGAAAATTTGTGATCAACACGAAAAGGTTGAGTTTGTCTCATGTTGCTCTGGCTGTCGACAATGGCGCCATCTTTTACGCAATGGAGAACACTCGACATGGCCGTGGCACACACCTTGGGTTTCCCGCGCATCGGCGCCGACCGCGAACTGAAAAAAGCCCTCGAAGCCTACTGGAAAGGCGATCTCGATCAGGCCGCTCTGAATCAGGTCGGCCGCGAGCTGCGCGCCAGGCACTGGCAATTGCAGAAGGACGCCGGCATCGACCTGCTGCCGGTCGGCGACTTCGCCTGGTACGACCAGGTGCTGACCCACTCGCTGACCTTCGGTGTGATCCCCGAGCGTTTCGACGGTGTGCGTGACGAACGCGGTCTGCCAACCCTCGACACCCTGTTCGCCATGGCCCGTGGCGCCACGTCTTCCTGCTGCGGCGGCGAACACGGCAAGACTCAATACGCCCAAGAGTTGACCAAGTGGTTCGACACCAACTACCACTACCTGGTCCCGGAATTCACCGCCGACCAGCCATTCAAGCTGAGCTGGGAACAGCTGTTCGATGAAGTCGAAGAAGCCAAAGCCCTCGGTCACAACGTCAAACCGGTGATCATCGGCCCGCTGACTTATCTGTGGCTGGGCAAGGCGAAAGGCAACGATTTCGACAAGCTCGATCTGCTTGAGCGCCTGCTGCCGGTGTACAACGAAATCCTCGGCCGCCTCGCCGCCCAGGGCGTGGAGTGGGTGCAGATCGACGAGCCGATCCTCACCCTCGATCTGCCGCAAGCCTGGAAAAGCGCCTTCGAACGCGCCTATCACATCCTTCAGTATTCGCCGCTGAAGAAACTGGTGGCGACCTATTTCAGTGGTTTGCAAGACAACCTCGGTTTGGCCGTCGGCCTGCCGGTGCAAGGCCTGCACATCGACGCTGTGCGGGCACCGGATCAGCTCGGTCAGGTGCTCGATCGTCTGCCGACCTACAAGATTCTCTCGGTCGGCCTGGTCAACGGGCGCAACGTCTGGCGCTGCGAACTGGAGCAGGCGCTGGCGCAACTGCAACCGGCGCAGGAGCGTTTCGGCGACAACCTGTGGGTCAGCAGTTCCTGCTCGTTGCTGCACAGCCCGGTGGATGTCGAGCGTGAAGACAAGCTCGATCCGGAACTGAAAAGCTGGCTGGCATTCGCTGTACAGAAGTGCAGCGAAATCTCGGTGTTGCGTGATGCGCTGAACGACCCGCAAGCGCCGAACGTGCAAAACGCGCTGGCCGCAAGCCGCGCGATTCAAGAGAGCCGCGCCCGCTCGCCGCGTATTCACAAGGCCGACGTGCAAGCGCGGATCGAGGCGATCAATGCCAGCGACAGCCAGCGGCATTCGCCGTTTGCCAAACGCATCGCCGCACAGCAGGCGCGTTTGAAATTGCCGACGTTCCCGACCACCACCATCGGTTCGTTCCCGCAGACCGGCTCGATTCGCCTGGCCCGTCAGGCATTCAAGCAGGGCAAGCTGTCGGCCAACGACTACCACGATGCCATGCGCAGCGAAATCCGCCACGCGGTGCAGGTGCAGGAACGTCTGGGCCTGGATGTACTGGTGCACGGTGAAGCCGAGCGCAACGACATGGTCGAGTACTTCGCCGAACAGCTCGACGGTTACCTGTTCACCCGTTTCGGCTGGGTCCAGAGCTACGGGTCCCGCTGCGTGAAACCGGCGGTGATTTATGGCGACCTCAGCCGTCCGAACGCCATGACCGTTGACTGGATCAGCTACGCCCAGAGCCTGACGGACAAGGTGATGAAAGGCATGCTGACCGGTCCCGTGACCATGCTGATGTGGTCGTTCCCCCGCGAAGACGTGTCGCGCAAAGTCCAGGCGCAACAACTGGCGCTGGCCCTGCGTGACGAAGTGGTCGATCTGGAAAACGCCGGGATCAGGATCGTGCAGATCGACGAAGCGGCGTTCCGCGAAGGCCTGCCGCTGCGCCGTGAGCAATGGCAGGAATACCTCGACTGGGCGGTGCAAGCGTTCCGCCTGACCGCCTCGGGCGTGAAGGATGAAACCCAGATCCACACCCACATGTGCTACAGCGAATTCAACGACGTGATCAAGGCGATCGCCGACATGGACGCCGACGTCATCACCATCGAAACCTCGCGCTCGGACATGGAATTGCTCGAGGCTTTCGAAGCGTTCGACTACCCGAACGACATCGGCCCGGGCGTCTACGACATCCACTCGCCGCGAGTGCCGGACACCGCCGAGATGGTCAAGTTGATGAGCAAGGCCGTGAAACGCATCCCGGCGCAGCGGCTATGGGTCAACCCCGATTGCGGCCTGAAGACTCGCGCCTGGCCGGAGACCGAAGCCGCATTGGTCAACATGGTCGCGGCGGCTCGGCAGTTGCGCAGTCAGTTGGCGTAACGGCAACACCGAATGAAGCGTGTCGACCGCTCGGCACTCTTCATCAAACTGTCATCGAACTGTGGCAGCGCGCTTGAACAAACTTCATCAGACTCACGCTCTACTGGGGTTCTGCGTTTCGGTGTTTTTCATGTTCAAGGGATTTTTTGCAATCGCGGCGTTGTTGGCCGCGGTTTTTTGCGTTCCGGCGTCCTACGCGGCGTCGCGTTGCGACGTCAATGTACCGACCGAACGGGTCGATCTGGAGCAGGTAAGCCTGGCGTACCAGAGCATCGGTCGTGCGTCGGATCCGGCGCTGTTACTGGTGATGGGCCTGGGCGGGCAGTTGATCCACTGGCCGGATGAAGTGGTGGTCGCGCTGTGTCAGCAAGGCTTTCGGGTGATCCGTTATGACAACCGCGATGTCGGTCTGTCGACCTGGCGCCAGGCGCCGGCCGAAGCCAACCTGACCTTTGAGGTGCTGCGCTACAAACTCGGCCTGCCGGTGGTGGCGCCTTACAGCCTGACCGACATGGCCGACGATGCGCTGGGCCTGATGGATGCGTTGCACGTCGAGCAATTCCACGTGCTCGGCGCGAGCATGGGCGGGATGATCGCCCAGCACCTGGCGGCGATGGCGCCGCAACGGGTCGAAAGCCTGACGCTGATCATGACCAGCTCCGGTGCCGAAGGGCTGCCGGCGCCGAGCGCGGCGCTGGTGCAGTTGTTGTCACGGCGCGGCGCGCCCAATCGCCAGATTGCGCTGGAGCAACAGGCCGATCTGCTGGCCGCACTGGGCAGCCCTTCGGTCAGCGATGACCGGCAGGCCTTGCTGCATCAGGCGGCGCTGTCCTATGACCGGGCGTTCAATCCCGAAGGCGTGAAGCGCCAGATCATGGCGATCCTCGCCGAGCCGAGCCGGGTGGCGTTGCTCAACCAGTTGCGGGTGCCGACGCTGGTGGTGCATGGCACGGCGGATCCGTTGCTGCCGGTGATGCACGGCGTGCACCTGGCGGCGCACATTCGCGGCAGTCAGCTGCGGCTGATTCCGGGGCTGGCACACCGCTTTCAGGAAGCGTTCAAGGAACCGTTGCTGGCGGCGGTGTTACCGTATTTGCGCGAGCATCGCGAAGACACGTCGCACTGGGCGCAGATCGAACCGGTGGCGGAACACAACCTGCTCTGACTCAGGCGTGCAGCCGCACCCACACCGACACCAGCACCGTCGCCGCCATCAGCCACGCCACTGCCGCGACCGCCAGCGAAGCTTCGAGGCGCATGCGGTCGACCATCACGTACAGCGTCGCCAGATACACGAAGTACGGAATGATCGACCACATGCCGAAGACGATGGTGGTCTTCAGGTCGTCTATCGAACGGCCCTTGCCGACGATGTAGTGGGCGATCAGGGCGAAGGTCGGGAACAGCGGCACCAGCCCTGCGATGTAGTAGTTTTTGGTCTTGGCCAGCATGGCGAGGATCACCACCACGGCCGCGCCGAGCATTGCCTTGAAAATCAGATCCACTTCGTTCTCGCTTAATGGCTCAGGCCGTATTTCTTCACTTTGTCGAACAGCGTGGTCTTGGCCATTCCCAGTTCCAGGCTGGCCTGGGTCAGGTTGCCGCCGCTGCGTTGCAGGGCGTCGCTGAGCAGGTTGCGCTCGAACGCTTCCACTGCTTCGGCGAATGCCAGACCCTGGCCCGCGCTACCCGCGCCGGTTTTCTTGAACGCCGGCAAACCGAGGGCAAAACGCTCGGCGACGTTGCGCAGTTCCCGTACGTTGCCCGGCCAGTCGTGGCTCATCAGGCTCGACAGGGTCTGGTTGTCCAGCTCCGGCAGCGCCCGGTCGAAACGCAGGGCCGATTGCTGGGTGAAGTGTTCGAACAGTTGCAGGATGTCTTCGCGGCGCTCGCGCAGGGGCGGCAGTTCCAGCGTTACCACGTTGAGGCGGTAGTACAAGTCGCTGCGAAATTCCCCGGCCTTGCTCGATTCGTCGAGGTCGGACTTGGTGGCCGCAATCACCCGGCAATCCACCGCCACGCTCTGGTTCGAGCCGAGGCGTTCGAGGGTGCGTTCCTGCAACACCCGCAGCAGTTTGATCTGCAACGGCAGCGGCATGCTTTCCACTTCATCGAGGAACAGCGTGCCGCCGTCGGCGTGTTCGATCTTGCCGATCCGCCGTTTGCCGGCGCCGGTGAAGGCGTTGGCTTCGTGGCCGAAAATTTCGCTTTCGAACAGGTTTTCCGGCAGCCCGCCACAGTTCAGCGCAACGAACTGTTTGCTGTGACGGCGGCTGAAATCATGCAGGCAACGGGCGACCAGTTCCTTGCCGGTACCGGTTTCGCCTTCGATCAGCACATTAGCCGAGGTGTCGGCGACGTTGGCGATCAGTTCACGCAGGTTCTGCATGGCCGGCGAACGCCCGATGATCCGTCCTTCCAGTGAATCACGTTCGGCCAGTTGCCGGCGCAGGGACGAGACTTCGCGATTCAGGCTGCGTTGCTCCAGGGCACGGCGGGCCACATCGACCAGACGCTCGGGGGAGAACGGTTTTTCCATGAAGTCGTAGGCGCCTTTCTGCATCGCGCCGACCGCCATGGAAATATCGCCGTGGCCGGTGATCAGCACCACCGGCAGGCTGCGGTCGCGTTGCTTGAGCCGGGTCAGCAGCTCCAGGCCGTCGATGCCCGGCAGGCGAATGTCGCTGATGACGATCCCGGCGAAATTGTCACCGACCTGCTCCAGCGCTTCTTCGGCACTGCCGACGCCGATGCAGGGAATGTCTTCCAGCGTCAGCGCCTGCTGGCAGCCGAGCAGGACATGGGGGTCGTCTTCGACGATCAATACACTGAGGTCGTTGTTCATATTGGCTCGGCAGGAGTAGGGCTTACCAACGGTAAACTGAGGACGAAAGTGGTACCACCGCTGGCCGGGTGTTCGACACCCAGATGCCCGCCGGTGGCGGCCGCCAGACTGGCCGACAGGGTCAAGCCGAGGCCCAGACCCTGTTCGCCGGGCTTGGTGGTGAAGAACGGTTCGAACAGATGCTTGCGCGCTTCCGCGTCGATGCCGTGGCCGTTGTCGCGCACGCGCAGGCGATATTTGCCGTTGAATTCTTCGCCTTCCAGCCACAGTTCCGGCAGCGGTTGCGCCTGCATGGCGTCGAGGGCGTTGCCGATCAGGTTGACCAGAATCTGCTCCAGACGCGTCTGGTCGATCTGCACCTGCACATCGTCGAACTGGCGATGCACTTTCAGGGCGGCACTTTCCACACGGGCGCCGAGCACTTGCAGGGCGGCGTCCACTGCTTTGCCGAGGCTGGCGCGGCCCTTGTCGTCACCGCGCCGGGCGAAGGAGCGCAGGCTGGCGGTGATCCGGCCCATGCGGTCGATCAGGTCGTTGATGGTCTTGAGGTTGGTGCTGGCGACATCGAGCTGGCCGCGCTCAAGGAAGCGAATGGTGTTGCCCGACAGCGTGCGCATCGCCGCCAGCGGCTGGTTCAGTTCGTGGGCGATGCTGGTGGACATCTGGCCGATGGCTGCGAGCTTACCGGCCTGCACCAGTTCGTCCTGGGCGCGGCGCAAGGTTTCTTCGGCCTGACGCCGTTCGCGGATCTGGCTCTTGAGCCGGTCGTTGCTGGCGCGCAGGTCGGCGGTGCGTTCGGTAATCCGACGCTCCAGTTGATTGTTGGCTTCCTGCAAGGCTTCGCGGGCGGCGAGGCGGGTGGCGATGACCTTGCGCCGTTCATTCCAGGCGATCAGCAGGAATGCCACCAGGGCAAACGCCACGGCCACCAGAATTCCCTGATTGATTGCCTCGCGCCGCAGATCCTGCAACGGCGTTAGCAGGGTGAAATTCCACGGGGTATCGCTCAACGGCCGGGTTTGCGCCAGGTAGCTGATGTTTTCTTCATCGCCATCCTGTTGGCTCGGCACTTCGCTGTTGGCCGGGAAGGTGAGTTTTTCCACGCCTTCGGACAGGGTTTCCCGGGCCAGCGGTTGCAGCTCGTTCAGCGGGAACCAGTAGTACTGCAGGCTGCGGGCGAGTTTTTCCTTGGTCTCGTCGCTCAGCGGTATCACCGATTTGAGGCGCCGGGCCGGATCGCTGGACAGAATGATGATGCCGTTTTCATCGCTGACGAAGGCTTCGAGACGCGCCCGTTGCCAGCGTTCTTCCATGGCTTCCAGGCGTACCTTGACCACCGCGACGCCGATGATCTTGCCGTGTTCTTCGAGGCCGTGGGCCAGGTAATAACCGGGCTCGCCGTTGGTGCTGCCGATCCCGTAGAAACGTCCAGGCTGGCCGCGGATGGCGTTCTGGAAGTAGGCGCGGAACGACAGGTCTTCACCGAGATAACTGTCGACGTCACGCCAGTTGCTGGTGGCCATGACCCGGCCGGTGGTGTCCATGACGTAGATGGCCCGACTGCGGCTGCGCCGGTTCAGGCCTTCAAGGTAATCGTTGACCGTTTGCCGGTGTTCCGGGGTAGGGTCGTCCAGCAGCTGCGAAACGCTCGATTCGAGCTCCAGCAGGCTGGGCAGGTAGGTGTATTTGCTGATCTCGCTTTCGACCGCGCGGGCGTGCAGTTCCAGCTGGCGCTGGCCGTTTTCGCCGAGGCTGCGGATGCCGAAATGTTCGCTGGTCCAGAAGCCGATGTAACCCAGTCCGATCATCAGAGCGATGACCAGCGGCGGCAGGAACAGGTGGCGGATCAGACGGGGTTTCACGGCAAGTGATGGCGGCGTGGCGCGATAGAGAGTGGGGTCGCATTTCATCACAGTTGCCTTGGGTCAACCACCTGCATTCCCCGACAGTGGATGTCGGGGAATGCAGCAGTTTTTAGTGCTGCAGGATTTTCTCGAGGAAATGCTGCGCGCGTTCGGAGCGTTGGCTGATGTCGCCAAAGAACTCTTCTTTCTTGCAGTCTTCGATGATCTTGCCGGCGTCCATGAAGATCACACGGTCGGCCACTTTACGGGCGAAGCCCATTTCGTGGGTCACGCACATCATGGTCATGCCTTCGTGGGCCAGCTGCACCATCACGTCGAGCACTTCGTTGACCATTTCCGGGTCCAGCGCCGAGGTCGGTTCGTCGAACAGCATGACGATCGGGTCCATCGCCAGCGCACGGGCAATCGCCACGCGCTGTTGCTGACCACCGGACAGTTGCCCCGGATGCTTGTGGGCGTGAGCCGACAGGCCGACACGTTCGAGCAGTTGCAGACCTTTCTTGGTGGCTTCCTCCTTGCTGCGGCCCAGCACCTTGATCTGCGCGATGGTCAGGTTTTCGGTGATGGTCAGGTGCGGGAACAGTTCGAAGTGCTGGAACACCATACCGACGCGCGAACGCAGCTTCGGCAGGTTGGTCTTCGGATCGGCAATCGATGTGCCGTCGACCACGATGTCGCCTTTCTGGAACGGCTCCAGTGCGTTGACGCACTTGATCAGGGTCGACTTGCCCGAACCGGACGGGCCGCAAACCACGATCACTTCACCCTTTTTGACCTCGGTGCTGCAATCGGTCAGCACCTGGAAGTCCCCATACCACTTGTTGATGTTCTTGATAGAGATCATACGGCGAACCTTTTTTGCAGACGCTTGACCAGCACCGAGGCGGCAAAGCTGATGGTGAAGTACACGAGACCTGCGAAGATCAGGAACTCATTCGAGCGGCCAATGATGTCGCCACTGGCGCGCGAGGCGTTGAGGAAATCCACCAGGCCCACGGTGTAGACCAGCGAGGTGTCCTGGAACAGGATGATGCTCTGCTGCAGCAGCAGCGGGGTCATCTTGCGGAACGCCTGAGGCAGGATGATCAGGCGCATCATCTGGCCGTAGGTCATGCCCAGTGCCTGCGCCGCGCCCATCTGGCCTTTGGGGATCGACTGCACGCCGGCCCGGACGATTTCGCAGAAGTACGCCGCTTCGAACATCATGAACGCCACGATGCACGAGGTGAACGCGCCGATCGGGGTGTCTTCGCCGGTGATCCAGCGCAGCACGAACGGCACTGCCAGATAGAACCAGGTGATCACCAGCAGCAGCGGGATCGAACGGAAATAGTTGACGTACGCACCGGCGATGCTCGACAGCAGTTTGCTGTGGGACAGGCGCATCAGCGCGAGGATGGTGCCGAGGATGATCCCGCCGACCACGCCCAGCGCCATCAGCTTGAGGGTCATCAGCATGCCGTTCCACAGGCCGGGAATGGCCGGAACGATGCCACTGAAATCGAATTCCATTATTTACCCCCCACGGAGATCAGGCCGGGCACGGCGACTTTCTTCTCGACCATGCGCATCAGCAGCATCAGGCTCATGTTGAGGGTGAAGTAGATCAGGGTCGCCAGGGTGAAGGCTTCAAACAGGTTGGCCGAGAATTCGGCGGTCTGTTTGGTTTGCGCCAGCAGCTCCATCAGACCGATCAGGGACGCCACGGAGGAGTTCTTGAACACGTTCAAAAATTCCGAGGTAAGCGGAGGAATGATGATCCGGTAGGCCTGGGGCAGCAGCACGTTCCAGTAGATCTGCGGCAGCTTGAAACCCATGGCGCGGGCGGCGGATTCCTGGCCCCGTGGCAGCGCCTGGATACCGGTGCGAACCTGTTCGCAGACCCGGGCGGCGGTGAACAGGCCCAGGCAGACGACAACGCTCAGGTAGGCCGAGGTGGTCGGGTTCAGGTCCTGCTTGTACCACTCCTGCAGATCCGGCGGCAGCAGATCGGGCACCAGGAAGTACCAGATGAACAGCTGAACCAGCAGCGGCACGTTACGGAACAGTTCGACGTAGCAGGTCGCGATGCCCGACACGATGCGGTTCGGCACGGTGCGCATGATGCCCAGCAGCGAGCCGAGCAGCAGGGCGATGATCCAGGCGACGATGGCGATGGCGATGGTCCAGCCCAGACCGGAAATGAACCAGTCGAGATAGGTCTCGCTGCCCACGCCGGTGGACTTGAAGAACACGCCCCAGTCCCAGTTGTAATTCATTAGGGTCTCCCCTCGATTCGATCGATGTACAAGTGCCCGCCTGGGGAAGCTCCGTTCCCGCCCTGATTGTGAAAATCAGGCACACGCGATCGGCTCGACAGCCACCGGTTCGAGTGTTTCCAATAAGTGCCAGCAGGGAGTGACCATCCCCTGAAAAGGCAGGCGCCTCCTCAGGGGATAAGGTTAGTCAGAAATCAGGATTTCTTGTCGTCAGCCGCTTTGTCGGTCGGATTGGCGATCAGGGCCTTGAGCTCGTCGCTCATCGGGAAGTTCAGGTTCAGGCCTTTTGGCGGAATCGGCTGCATGAACCATTTTTCGTAGATCTTGTTGATCTCACCCGAGGCGTAGGTCGCCTTGATGGCGTCGTCGACAGCCTTTTTGAACGGCTCGTCGCCTTTGCGCATCATGCAGCCATAGATTTCGTACGACTGTGGTGTGCCGGTTACGGCCCAGTCGGAGGCTTTCTTGGCCTTGGCGGCTTCGCCGGCCAGCAGGGCGTCGTCCATCATGAACGCAACGGCACGACCCGATTCCAGCATCTGGAAGGATTCACCGTGGTCCTTGGCGGAGATCACGTTCATGCCCATCTGCTTGTCGGCGTTCATCGCCTTGAGGATGCGCTCGGAGGTGGTGCCGGCGGTGGTCACGACGTTCTTGCCTTTCAGATCGTCGAAATCCTTGTACTTGGAGTCTGCCTTGGACAGCAGACGGGTACCGATTTCGAAGATGCCGACGGAGAAGTCGACCTGTTGCTGACGCTCGACGTTGTTGGTGGTGGAGCCGCACTCGACGTCCACGGTGCCGTTCTGCACCAGCGGGATACGGGTTTGCGAGGTGACGAGGTTGTATTTGACCTGCAGGTTTGGCAGGTCGAGGTCTTTCTTGATCGCTTCGACGATGGCCAGCTGGATATCGTGGGAGTAGCCGACCGGCTTGCCGGAAGCGTCAGCGATGTAGGAGAAAGGGATGGAAGCGTCACGGTGGCCCAGGGTGATGACGCCGGACTCTTTGATCTTCTTAAGGGTGCCGGTGAGTTCGGCAGCGAAAACTGGTGTGCTGATCAGAGCGGCAGCAATGGCTGCGCCCAGGATATGGGGAACGATGCGCATCAAATTTTCCTCGACATTGTTTTTTTTATGGAGCCGGTTGAGCGGGCCCTTTTGAGCTTCGAATGCCTGACGGCTCCTGTTGTGTTGGCGCAACAGGCATTCGTCGAAGGAGTGTAGAGCATGAGTCGTGCCAGACCAGTCGATACAGGTTAATTCATTGATTTATAACGTTATTAAAGTTTTGTGATGGTGTTTTTCCGTGGATCTGATCCGGTTAACCGAATTGACCGTCAGGTCGCGTTCGGAAAACCGAACGTCCTCAGCGCATCCTTTCTCAGCCTGAATGCAAAAAGCCCCTGAATCATTCGATTCAGGGGCTTTTTATTCAACGAGGAACGGATCAGGCCGCTTCGATCTTGCTGCGGTTCTGCTCGACCTTGTTCAGGTAAGCCGCCAGGCGCTCTTGCTCCGCCGCCGTGGTGAACAGGCCCAGTTTGCTGCGACGCCAAAGAATGTCGTGTGCCGTGGTGGCCCACTCTTCCGTGCACAGGTAGTCGACTTCACGGGTGTAGAGACCGCCACCGATGTGTTCGCCCATGTCGGAAAGGGTGTCGACGCCTTCGAGCATGCGCCAGGTGCGGCTGCCGTAGGTAGTGGCCCAGCGACGGGCAATTTCGGTCGGTACCCAGTCGAACTTGTCGCGGATCTGCGCGCTCAGGGCCTGTGGCGTGGTCATGTCTTCGCCGCCGGGCAGGGTGGCGGTAGCCGTCCAGCTCGGGCGCATCTGGGTGAAGAACGGCATCAACTGCGCCATCGCCGACTCGGCGAGCTTGCGGTAGGTGGTCAGCTTGCCGCCGAACACCGACAGCAGCGGCGCTTCTTCGGTACTGCCGGACAGCGCCAGGGTGTAGTCGCGGGTCACGGCCGAAGGATTGTCGGATTCGTCGTTGCACAGCGGACGCACGCCCGAGTAGGTGTGCAGGATGTCGTCACGGCTGATCTGCTTCTTGAAGTGGGCGTTGACCACTTTGAGCAGGTAATCGGTTTCGCCGTCGGTGATCGCCACTTTGGCCGGATCGCCGGTGTATTCGCGGTCGGTGGTGCCGATCAGGGTCAGGTTGTTCAGGTACGGAATGGTGAAAACGATGCGCTGATCTTCGTTTTGCAGGATGTGCGCGTGATCGCCTTCGTACAGTTTCGGCACGATGATGTGGCTGCCCTGGATCAGGCGGATGCCGTACGGCGATTCCATCTTCAGGTCGTCACGGATGAACTTGGCGACCCACGGGCCAGCGGCATTCACCAATGCCTTGGCGGTGATCGAAAACAGGCTGCCGTCGGCGCGTTCCAGGTTCAGGTGCCACAGGCCCTTGGCGCGGCGGGCGCTGACGCAACGGGTCTGGGTGTGAATGTGCGCGCCTTTTTCACGGGCGGCCATGGCGTTGAGAACCACGAGGCGGGCGTCGTCGACCCAGCAGTCGGAGTATTCGAAGCCTTTGCTGATTTCGCTTTTCAGTGCGCTGTCTGCGCCGAACTTCAGGCTTTTCGAGCCCGCCAGTTTTTCGCGCTTGCCGAGGTGGTCATAAAGGAACAGGCCCGCGCGGATCATCCACGCCGGACGCAGGTGCGGGCGGTGCGGCAGCACGAAACGCATTGGCTTGACGATGTGCGGGGCCTTGGCCAGCAGCACCTCGCGTTCGGCCAGGGCTTCGCGCACCAGACGGAATTCGTGATGTTCGAGGTAGCGCAGGCCACCGTGGATCAGCTTGCTGCTGGCCGATGAGGTGTGGCTGGCCAGGTCGTCCTTTTCGCAAAGGAACACCGAAAGACCGCGACCGGCGGCATCCGCTGCGATCCCCACGCCATTGATCCCGCCGCCGATGACGGCGATGTCGTAGATCTCGGAGATAGGGGGCGTACGCAAGGTAGATGTGGACATCGGCTGGCCTCGGGCTCTTTTGATTTTCTGTCTTGGAAATCGAACATGAATGTTCATTTGCGAAAATGGTAGCCCATAAAGACGCGCGCAGCCAGTCGACTTCGATTGAAAAAACTCATCGAAGGGCCGAAAAAGGAAAATATTCGAACATGAAATGCGCGTCAGGGCGCGGATCAGGGCGTGACTGATCGTTCCCACGCAGAGCGTGGGAACGAGAGTTCGCCGGGAGGGAGTTATGCGGGAGAGGGTTAAACGACTTCCAGACGAATCTTGTGCTGGCTCAGCAGTTGCGCCAGGGCCGGCACCGGTTGCTGATCGGTGACCAGGCAATCGATCAGGCTGATCGGGCCGAGGCGGATCATCGCGTTACGCCCGAACTTGCTGGAGTCCGCCGCCAGGATCACCTGCCGGGCATTGGCGATGATCGCCTGGGACACCCGCACTTCCTGGTAATCGAAGTCGAGCAGGCTGCCGTCTTCGTCGATACCGCTGATGCCCACCAGCGCAAAGTCGACCTTGAACTGGTTGATGAAGTCCACGCTCGCCTGACCCACCACGCCGCCGTCGCGACGCACGTTGCCGCCGGTCAGCAGCACATCGAAATCATCCTTGGCGCTGAGCATCGAAGCGACGTGTAGGTTGTTGGTGATGATCTTCAGGTGGCTGTGATTGAGCAGGGCGCGGGCAATCGATTCGGTCGTCGTGCCGATATTGATGAACAGCGAGGCGTGATCGGGAATCTGTGCGGCGATGGCTTCGCCGATGCGTTGCTTTTCATCGCGCATCTGATCGGCGCGCATCGCGTAGGCGGTATTTTCGACGCTGGAATCATAGGCGGCGCCGCCGTGGTAGCGACGCAGCAGATTGGCTTCCGCCAGTTGATTGATATCGCGGCGGATGGTTTGCGGGGTAACAACGAACAGCGTGGCCATTTCCTCGATGCTCACATAGCCGCGTTCGCGGACCAGCTCGAGGATTTGCTGCTGACGGGGAGGCAGATTCATGGGGCTTCCTTTGGGCTGCCGTGCAAAATTTGCCCATGATGCCGCAGGAATCTCCTCCCGACCAGTTTCCAGCCTTAGTCAGTCCTCAGACTGGCTTATTCAGCGTCTTCACGCTCCCAGTCGCGGGTACGGCTGACGGCTTTTTTCCAGCCTTTATAGAGCTTCTCTTTGGCCGCTTCGTCCAGGCTCGGTTCGAACTCGCGCTCGATCACCGCTTTGCCGCGCAGTTCTTCCAGGCTGCCCCAGAAACCGCACGCCAGGCCGGCCAGATAAGCGGCGCCCAGCGCCGTGGTTTCGCGCATTTTCGGACGTTCGACCTGGGTGCCGAGGATGTCGGCCTGGAACTGCATGAGGAAGTTGTTCGCCACCGCACCGCCGTCCACGCGCAGGGCCTTGAGGCGTTCGCCGGAGTCCTGCTGCATGGCGTCGAGAACGTCGCGGGTCTGGTAGGCAATCGATTCCAGTGCAGCGCGGATGATGTGATCCACGCGCACGCCACGGGTCAGGCCGAACAGGGCGCCACGGGCATACGGGTCCCAGTAAGGCGCGCCGAGGCCGGTGAAGGCTGGCACCAGATAGACGCCGTTGCTGTCCTTCACTTTATTGGCGAAGTATTCGGTGTCGTGGGCGTCGTTGACGATTTTCAGTTCATCGCGCAGCCACTGTACGGTCGAACCGCCGTTGAACACCGCGCCTTCCAGGGCGTAGGCCACTTCGCCGCGTGGGCCGCAAGCGATGGTGGTGAGCATGCCGTGTTGCGATTTCACCGCTTTGTCGCCGGTGTTCATCAGCAGGAAGCAACCGGTGCCGTAGGTGTTTTTCGCCTGGCCCGGCTCGACGCACATCTGGCCGAACAGCGCAGCCTGCTGGTCGCCGGCGATACCGCCGATGGCGATGCCGCTTTTGGTACGGCCGTAGATTTCCGACGACGCTTTGACTTCCGGCAGCATCTCGCGCGGGATGTCGAGGATCTCCAGCATCTTCGCGTCCCACTCCAGCGTGTGGATGTTGAAGAGCATGGTGCGCGAGGCGTTGGTGTAGTCGGTGACGTGGACCTTGCCGCCGGTGAATTTCCAGATCAGCCAGCTGTCGACGGTGCCGAACAGCAGTTCGCCGTTGCGCGCGCGCTCACGGCTGCCTTCGACGTTGTCGAGGATCCACTTCAGCTTGGTGCCGGAGAAGTACGGGTCGGTGACAAGGCCGGTGGTGTCGCGGATGTAGTCTTCATGACCGTCGCGCTTGAGCTGTTGGCAGATCTCGGTGCTGCGGCGGCATTGCCAGACGATCGCGTTGTACACCGGGCGGCCGGTGGTCTTGTCCCAGACCACGGTGGTTTCACGCTGGTTGGTGATGCCGATGGCGGCGACCTGGTCATGGTGCAGGCCGGCCTGTGCCAGCGCTTCGACCATCACTGCGCTCTGGGTGGCGAAGATTTCCATCGGATCGTGTTCGACCCAACCGGCTTGCGGGTAATGCTGAGCGAATTCCCGTTGTGCGGTGCAGACCACGTTCGCGTCGCGGTCGAAAATGATCGCGCGGGAGCTGGTCGTACCCTGATCGAGGGCAATGATGTAGTTCTTGTTCTGAATGTCGGTCATGTCGATTGCCTTGGACGAAATAAGGGAGAGTGGGCCGTGGCGCGGGCTCTATAAGGGCAGGAGCCCGCGCCGACTGTTTCAAGAAGTTCTTGGTTTGCCGTCAATGGCCGGTTCTGCATCCTTTGTAGCAGGTGTGGCGCCGGTCAGGTGACGGGCAATCAGCCCGCGATACCCGGCAGCGCCGAGGCAGGCACCGACAATCGGTGCAAAAATCGGAATCAGGAAGTACGGGATTTCACGTGCGCCAGTGAAGGAAATTTCACCCCAGCCGGCGAAGAAAGTCATCAGTTTCGGGCCGAAGTCCCGGGCCGGGTTCATCGCGAAACCGGTCAGCGGGCCCATCGAACTGCCGATCACGGCAATCAGCAGACCGATCAGCAGCGGCGCCAGCGGGCCTTTCGGCAGGCCGTTGTTGTCGTCGGTCAGGGACATGATCACGCCCATCAGAATCGCGGTGATGATCACCTCGACCAGGAACGCTTGGGCAGTTGACAGCGCAGGGTTCGGGAAAGTGGAGAACACCGACGCCAGTTCGAGGCTGGCTTCAGTGCCACGAACCATATGGTGAGTTTGTTCGAAATCGAAGAACAGGTTGCTGTATAGCGTGTAAACCAGCAGCGCGCCGCAGAAGGCACCGGCGATCTGGGCCAGAATGTAGAACGGCAGTTTGCGCTTTTCGAAGTCGGCGAAAATGCTCAGGGCAATACTGACGGCGGGGTTCAGGTGCGCACCGGAAACGCCGGCGGTGAGGTAGATCGCCATGCTGACGCCGACGCCCCAGATGATGCTGATTTCCCACAGGCCGAAGGTGGCGCCCGCGACCTTGAGCGCGGCGACGCAACCCGTACCGAAAAAGATCAGGAGTGCAGTACCCAGAAACTCGGCCAGGCACTGGCTCGAAAGCGAAGGTTGCTGTAACGCAGTTGTCATTGAAAACCTCGGTTTTTGTTGTTGTCTGGCGCGTTGCCGACAGGGCAAGGCGCGATTTTCGCCGAGGCAGGATCCCCATCCTGTTCCCGGTTTACTGCTGGGTGCTGCGATGACGATAATTCTTACATTATTCAGATTCGAAAAAATATAGACAAGAAACAAACCTGTCAAAGGTCGAAAGTGAACCGTCAGTCACAAATAAACTATCAGTCATGTGAATGATCCTGCGGGTTACCCGGCCTGCGCGGTTGTTGTCGGCCTGTAGACCCCGGGAAACGTGGCGCGTGGTAGAGCCTTTTACCCAGCGATGGCCTAAAATCCGCCGCAGGATTTTTTGCCACTGCCGAGCCCGGAGCTGCCATGACCCCTGCGTTGGACTTGTTGAAAAAAGTTCGTGCCGAACATCGCGTGCACAGTTACGAACATGACCCGAAGGCCGCGTCGTATGGCCTGGAGGCCGCGGAAAAACTGGGGCTCGATCCGGCGCAGGTGTTCAAGACGCTGCTGGCGGCGAGTGAGAAGGGAGAGTTGCTGGTGGCGGTGGTGCCGGTCGTCGGAAGTCTCGACCTCAAGGGGCTTGCCCACGCCGCCGGCGTGAAAAAAGTCGAGATGGCCGACCCGGCCGCCGCGCAGCGCTCCACCGGTTACCTGTTGGGCGGCATCAGTCCGCTGGGGCAGAAAAAACGCCTGCGTACCTTCATCGATAATTCGGCACAGCCTTTTGCAACCATTTATGTGAGCGCCGGCCGACGTGGGCTGGAAGTGGAGCTGGCGCCGGCGGTCTTGGCGGAGCACACCCAGGCGAAATTTGCCGACATCGGTCGCCCTTGACGGCTGTATGAAGAAAATTGGCCGGCACTGTCACTGGCGCTGATCCGGCTGGCGCTGCATGCTCGTTCGACTGACACAGGGAGAAGGTTATGCAGCTCGAGTTTCATCAGGTCGACGCGTTCAGTGATCGGCCGTTCAGTGGCAATCCGGCAATGGTCTATCGGCTCGACGCGTGGCTCGCGGACGACCTGATGCAAAAGATCGCCGCCGAGCACAATCTGGCGGAAACCGCGTTTCTGGTGCGCGAAGGGCAGGCGTGGCACATCCGTTGGTTCACGCCGACCACCGAGGTGCCGCTGTGTGGTCATGCGACCCTGGCCAGCGCCTATGTGCTGTTCGAGATCTATAAGGAGAGCGCCGAGCGTCTGGACTTCACTTGCAAGTCCGGGCCGTTGAGTGTCAGCCGCGAAGGTGGCCGGTTGTGGCTGGATTTTCCGGCCATCGAAGCGGTTGAGAAAGGCGTCACCCTGGAGATCGAGCGGGCGCTGAATGTCCAGGCAGTCGATGTTCTGAGTTCCAACGAGCTGTTTGTGGTGCTGGAGTCGGAGCAGGCGGTGCTCGATTGCCAGCCGGACATGGTCGCCCTCGCCAAGCTGCCGTGGTTGGGTGCGATCGTCACGGCCCGGGGCAATCAGCATGATTTTGTCTCGCGCTATTTCGCTCCGGCCATCGGCATCAATGAAGACCCGGTGACCGGTTCGACCCATTGCAGCCTGATTCCGTACTGGTCGAAACGTCTGGGCAAATCCAGTCTGACTGCATGCCAGCGTTCGGCGCGGGGCGGCGAGCTGTTTTGTCGGCTGGAAGGCGAGCGGGTGAAGATCGGCGGCAATGCGACGCTGGTGGCCAGCGGCACATTGATGCTGGGCTGAGAGCAAAAAATAAGGGAGCCATCAGGCTCCCTCGTTGTTTGTGTGCAGATCAGTGCGCGGTGCTGTAACGGCGAACGCCGTTTTCCACCGCCGGAATCTGCGCGGCGGTGCTGCCGGAGGCCTGGAACAGCACCAGATGTTCCGCCGCCACCCGAATCCCGACATCCGCACCCACCTGATGGTCGGCATGGCTCGGGAAGATCGATTCCAGCTGTGCGCCGGTCGATAGTTGCAGGCGATACAGGGTCGAAGCGCCGAGGAAGGTCTTGCCGACGATTCGCGCTTTCAACCCGCTGTCCGGCGCGTAAACGATGTCGTCCGGACGCAGCAGCACATCCACCGCGCCACCGATCGGCCAGGTGTAGGCGCGATTGCCGCGCAGTTCACCGAGTTCGGTCTGCACCGATTCCGGGCTGCCCAATTGGCCGCGAATGAAGTAACCCTGACCGATAAAACTGGCCACGTACGGTGTCGCCGGCTCGTGATAGAGGTTGTAGGGCGTGTCCCACTGCTCCAGCCGGCCTTCCTTGAACACACCGACGTGATCGCTGACGGCGAAGGCTTCTTCCTGATCGTGAGTCACCAGAATCGCACTGGTGCCACGGGTCTTGAGGATGTCGCGCACTTCATGGCTGAGCTTGCGTCGCAATTCGCCATCGAGGTTGGAGAACGGCTCGTCGAGCAACAACAGTTGCGGCTCCGGCGCCAGGGCGCGGGCGAGGGCGACACGTTGTTGCTGGCCGCCGGACAGCTCATGGGGGAAGCGTTTGCCGAGGTTCTTCAGGTTGACCAGTTCCAGCAGCTCCTCGGTCACGCGCTCCTTGTTCGGGTGCTTGCGGATGCCGAAGGCGATGTTGTCCGCGACACTCAGGTGCGGGAACAGCGCGTAGTCCTGGAACACCATGCCGATCCGGCGTTTTTCCGGGGCGAGGGTGAAACCGGCGCTGGAGATCACTTCACCGCCGAGAGAGATTTCTCCTTCGTGCACCGGTTCGAAACCGGCAATCGCACGCAGGGTGGTGGTCTTGCCGCAGCCGGAGGAGCCAAGCAGGCAGCCGATGTCACCGGCGTTGAGGTGCAGATTGAGGTTCTGCACCACACGTTGATCTTGATAGCCGCAAGCGAGGTTGCGCAGGTTCAGCAGTAATTCATGACTCATGCGTGGTGATATGCCGGTTCGACAAGGAACTCGAGCAGGGCCTTCTGTGCGTGGAGACGGTTTTCTGCCTGATCCCAGGCGACGGAGCGCGGGTCATCGAGCAGGTCGAGGCTGATTTCCTCTCCGCGGTGAGCGGGCAGGCAGTGCATGAATAGCACGTCATCGGCTGCCAGGTCGAGCAGGGCACGGTTGACCTGAAACGGCGCAAACAGCTTCAGGCGCTTGGCGGTCTCCTCTTCCTGGCCCATGGAGGTCCAGACGTCGGTGCTGACCAGGTGCGCGCCACGCACGGCGTCTTGCGGGTCGCGGACGATGGTCACGCGGTCACCGGCCTTGGCCACGAACTCAGGGTTTGGTTCGTAGCCTTCGGGGCAGGCCACGCGCAACTGAAAGTCGAACTGGATCGCCGCTTCTATATAGCTGTTGCACATGTTGTTGCCGTCGCCGATCCAGGCCACGGTCTTGCCCTGGATCGAGCCGCGGTGTTCGAGGAAGGTCTGCATGTCGGCCAGCAACTGGCACGGGTGCAGGTCGTCGGACAGACCGTTGATCACCGGCACGCGGGAGTTGGCGGCGAATTCGGTCAGGGTGCTGTGGGCAAAGGTACGGATCATCACCGCATCGAGCATGCTCGACATGACGATGGCGCAGTCGCCGATCGGCTCGCCGCGGCCCAGCTGGGTGTCGCGCGGCGACAGGAAGATCGCCTGGCCGCCGAGCTGGATCATGCCGGCTTCGAAGGAGATGCGTGTGCGGGTCGAGGATTTCTCGAAGATCATCCCCAGGACGCGGTTTTTCAGAGGCTCGAACAGTACGCCGCGGTTACGCAGGTCCTTGAGCTCAACGCCTCGACGGATCACGCTGACCAGCTCTTCGGGCGTGCAATCCATCAGGGAGAGAAAGTGCCTTGCGCTCATCATTGACTACCTTTTTGCTACAAACCGCAGATGCTCAAAGCCTTGTTTATCGGAACAACGGGCGAGACCTGCGGCGTAAGCCGCACGGGGGCGACGAAATAGGGGAAGGCGCGATATTGACACTAAATGTCGCGTTTTTCCAATAGGCTACGGTTTTTGCAGAAATGTGCCGGGGTGATAACAGTGCGAACACTGTGATTTCCGGTCAGTTTTCGAGAGGGCAGCGAGGTCTTTGTACACTGGCCCCACCGGGCTTGGCAATCCGCCGCGGCGGGGATGGCACCGCTCTGGTCGGTTTGCGACCGGTGAGCCACCGGTTCGCTTGGTCGGATGCGCAGGTTGAAACATTTGCTAAAGCAAAGTGCTGGGTTATAAATAAATCACGAGCGACGCAGGAAGCCTCCGCATGGAATCGAAAGAAAAACTGTTAATGGAACTGCTGGGCCACACGGCACGCTCATTGACCCACCTCACCGCCTCGATGACCTCGATGTCCTTCGAACTGATGCGCAGCGAAGACGACGTTGTCAAGGCCGCCAGTCGACAGATGATCGACCGGATGGCGACCATCAGCGCCGGGCTCGACGAGCATTGGCGACTGATCGGCGAACTCACCGGCGTCCACGTCGCCCACGAGCAGATCGAGACCATCCAGGAAATCCAGCTGGCCGCGCCGCCACAGCTTCCGGCGAACTGACGCGGGTCTATCGGCGGGCCTGATGGCCGCCGATTCACAAGACGAACGTCGCTGGCGCTGCATCGGGCTGCGGGCCATAGTTTTGTTCCCGCAGGCGTGATTGCCTGCCCAGAACAAGACAGAGACTGGCCATGACCAAGACTCTCCATCACCGTGCCTGCCACCTGTGTGAAGCCATCTGCGGTTTGACCATTGAAACCACCGAAACCGACGGTCAGGTGCAAATCACCTCGATCAAGGGCGATGCTCAGGACACGTTCAGTCGTGGGCACATCTGCCCCAAGGCCGTGGCGCTGCAAGACATCCAGAACGATCCGGATCGCCTGCGCCAGCCCATGCGCCGGGTCGGCAACGAATGGCTGCCCATCGAGTGGGACGAAGCGTTCGAGCTGGTCGCCGAAAAACTCTCGGCGATTCAGGAGCGTCATGGGCAGAACGCGGTTGCCGTGTATCAGGGCAATCCCAGCGTGCATAACTATGGGCTGATGACCCACAGCAATTACTTCCTCGGCCTGTTGAAAACCCGTAACCGCTATTCGGCGACGTCGGTCGATCAACTGCCCCATCACCTGACCAGCTATCTGATGTATGGCCACGGCTTGCTGCTGCCGATCCCGGATATCGATCACACCGATTTCATGCTGATTCTGGGCGGCAATCCGCTGGCGTCCAATGGCAGCATCATGACCGTGCCGGATGTCGAGAAGCGTCTGAAGGCGATTCAGGCCCGGGGCGGCAAAGTGGTGGTGGTCGATCCTCGGCGCAGCGAGACGGCGGCGATGGCCGATCAGCATCTGTTCGTGCGTCCCGGTGGCGATGCGGCGTTGCTGTTTGGTGTGCTCAATACTCTTTTCGCCGAGGGCCTGACTTCGGACAGTCATCTGCCGGTGGATGGTCTGGACGAGGTTCGCGCGGCGGTAGCGGGTTTCACCGCCGAAGCCATGAGCCCGTTGTGCGCCGTTCCCGCCGAACAGATCCGCCAACTGGCCCGGGACTTCGCCGCTGCACCAAGTGCCGTTTGCTACGGCCGGATGGGGGTTTCCACTCAGGCCTTCGGCACGCTGTGCCATTGGGTTGTGCAGTTGATCAATCTTGTCACCGGCAACCTGGACCGCGTCGGCGGTGCCTTGTGTACCGAGCCTGCGGTGGATCTGGTGGCGTCGACCTCGGGCGGGCATTTCAACAAATGGCAGAGCCGCGTATCCGGGCGTCCTGAATACGGCGGCGAGTTGCCGGTCTCGGCGCTGGCCGAGGAGATGCTCACCGAAGGCGAGGGGCAGATTCGCGCTTTGATCACCGTGGCCGGTAACCCGGTGTTGTCCACGCCCAATGGCCGGCAGCTGGAGCAGGCGCTGGACGGGCTGGAGTTCATGGTCAGCGTCGACCTGTATATCAACGAAACCACCCGTTACGCCGACCTGATCCTGCCGTCGACCTCGGCGCTGGAGAACGATCACTACGACACCACCTTCAACCTGTTCGCCGTGCGCAACGTCAGCCGTTTCAATCGGGCGATCCTCGCTAAACCGGAGGGGGCACTGCACGACTGGGAGATCTTCGTCGGCCTGGCCAGGGCCTTTGCCGCGAAGACCGGCAAGGAGCTGAAACCGACGATGGCGCCGGCGAAGATGATCGATATGGGTTTGCGCATGGGCGCCTATGGCGATGCGTCCGAACACAAATTGTCGCTGGCGACGCTGTTCGATCATCCACATGGCGTTGATCTGGGAGCACTGAAGCCCAACCTGACACCGCGATTGAAGACCGCCAATCAACGAGTTCAGGCGGCGCCGCCGGAAATCCTCGCCGACCTGGCGCGCTTCGCCGCGTTGCAGGCGCCGGCCGCTGATGAGCTGTTGATGATCGGCCGCCGTCATGTACGCAGCAATAACTCGTGGATGCATAATTACCATCGACTGGTGAAGGGCAAACCGCGTCATCAGCTGCTGATGAACCCGGACGATCTCGCCAGTCGCGGGCTCAGTGATGGTCAGCTTGTGCGGGTCAGTTCGCGGGTCGGGCAGATCGAGGTCGAGGTGCTGGGCAGCGCGGACATGATGAAAGGCGTGGTCAGCCTGCCGCACGGATGGGGCCACGCCCGTCCGGGTGTGCAGTTGGCGATTGCCAGCGGTCAGCCGGGCTCCAGCGCCAATGACCTGACCGATGAATGCCAGCTCGACGAGCTGTCAGGCAATGCGGCGCTCAACGGTGTGCCGGTGACCGTGGCAGCGGCTTGAGCATGTCTGTCGGGGAGACCGAGCAGGGCGCTCGGGATTCCGTTACAATGCGCCACCGTGCCGACCCATGAGTCGGAAAGTTCAGCCGAGGTGCTCCATGGATATCATCGAAACGATTAAAGAGCAGATTGCCAACAACACCATTCTGCTTTACATGAAAGGCTCGCCGAATGCCCCGCAGTGTGGCTTCTCCGCGAAAGCTGCGCAGGCTGTGATGGGCTGTGGCGAGAAGTTCGCCTACGTCGACATCCTGCAGAACCCGGAAATCCGTGCCAACCTGCCGAAGTACGCCAACTGGCCGACTTTCCCGCAGCTGTGGGTAGCCGGTGAACTGGTCGGCGGCAGCGACATCATGGCTGAAATGTTCGCCAACGGTGAGCTGCAGACCCTGGTCAAGGAAGCATCCGCCAAGGCTGCTGCGGCCAAGTCCGAAGCCTGATTGGTTTCTGTCCGGACTTCGGCAACCCTGAAGTCCAGGCAATAAAAAGCCCCTCCTCTCGAAAGAGGGCGGGGCTTTTTAGTGTCTCGAGTTTAGCGCTGGCTGATTACTCGTCTTCGCCCATCTGCGATTGCAGATAGTTCTCAAGACCGACTTTATCGATCAGGCCCAGTTGGGTTTCCAGCCAGTCGATATGTTCTTCTTCAGATTCCAGGATGTCTTCGAGCAGTTCGCGGCTGCCGAAGTCACCAACGGATTCGCAGTGGGCGATGGCGACCTTCAGGTCAGCATGGCCGGTCTTCTCGATACGCAGGTCGCACTCCAGCATTTCCTTGGTGTGCTCGCCGATGTGCAGCTTGCCCAGATCCTGCACGTTCGGCAGGCCTTCGAGGAACAGGATGCGCTTGATCAGCTTGTCCGCGTGCTTCATCTCGTCGATGGATTCGTGGTACTCGTGCTTGCCGAGCTTGTTCAGGCCCCAATCTTCATACATGCGCGCATGCAGGAAGTACTGATTGATCGCGACCAGCTCATTGGCAAGGATCTTGTTGAGATGCTGGATGACTGTTACGTCGCCTTTCATGATGGGAGTCCTGCCCTAAGTAGCGGTATATAAGGCAGAGTTTGAGCTTGGTGTTTATAAGTGTCAAACCTAAGTTATTGAATAATAAATGAAAATTAATCGGAATAAGAATGTTTGTGTTCCGCGTCTAGACGCTAAGCAGTTGATTTTCAGGCATAAAAAAACCGGACTTAAGTCCGGTTCTTCGAAATCGGGATAATTACGCGGCTGTAAATTCTGCCGGGTAGGGGATCGCGGCCTGGGCGGTTTGCAGCTTGGTCAGGGTTTCGCGAACCACTTCCTTCGCCAGGCACGCACATTTGCCGCATTGGCTGGCTACGCCGGTGGCCTGACGGACTTCTTTATAGCTGCAGCAACCTTCATAGATCGCTTCGCGGATCTGTCCGTCGGTGACGCCAGTGCAGAGGCAAACATACATAAGTGAGAACCGTCGCTGGTTGTGACTCAATTGCGATGGATCTTAATGTTAACGAGAATGATTGTCAAAGTGCTTTCCGAAGGGTTTTCATCGCCAACGGCTGTGACTGACGAACGGTGGTGCATGGCTGAATGCCAGCCGGGATTTCGCGAAAAACCGTTAAGGCCAGTCCAAAAACGCAGTGTATGATGGTCGGCCCTTGCGAAGGGGGTTCGTGTCACAGGGCTGTCGCCTGAGGGTGGCAGGCTGGCCCGGACCCTGAACTTCAAGTTTCTACACCAGGAGATATCAATGAGCGTACTCGTAGGCAAACAAGCCCCTGACTTCACCGTCCCGGCCGTACTCGGCAATGGCGAGATCGTTGACAGCTTCACTCTGTCCTCGGCCATCAAAGGCAAATACGGCCTGGTATTCTTCTACCCGCTGGACTTCACCTTCGTCTGCCCGTCCGAGCTGATCGCCCTGGACAACCGCATGGCCGACTTCAAGGCTCGCAACGTTGAAGTGATCGCCGTATCGATCGACTCGCACTTCACCCACAACGCCTGGCGCAACACCCCGGTCAACAATGGCGGCATCGGCCAGGTGAAATACACCATGGCTGCCGACATGAAGCACGACATCGCCAAGGCCTACGACGTTGAGTCCGAAGGCGGCGTGGCTTTCCGTGGCGCGTTCCTGATCGACGACAAAGGCGTTGTCCGCTCGCAGATCGTCAACGACCTGCCGCTGGGCCGTAACATGGAAGAGCTGATCCGTCTGGTCGACGCGCTGCAATTCCACGAAGAGCACGGCGAAGTCTGCCCTGCCAACTGGAAAAAAGGCGACAAAGGCATGAACGCTTCGCCAGAAGGCGTTGCGGCTTACCTGACCGAGAACGCTGCTGCCCTGTAAGGCGCATCGTCGAGGTACAAAAAAACCGGCTCTTGAGCCGGTTTTTTCATGCGCGGGATTTAACCCGGCGACCCTCAGTCGTCGAAGTCTTCCCAGCCGCCCATCTGTTTCCAGCGGTTGACGATGCCGCAGAACAGCTCGGCCGTCTTCTCGGTGTCGTAACGCGCCGAATGCGCTTCACGGCCATCGAAGTCGATGTCGGCTGCCTGACAGGCCTTGGCCAATACGGTTTGACCGTAAGCCAGACCGGCGAGGGTCGCGGTGTCGAAGCTGGAGAACGGGTGGAACGGATTGCGCTTCATGTCCAGTCGCGCGACGGCGGCGTTGAGGAAACCGAGGTCGAAGCTGCTGTTGTGGCCGACCAGGATCGCCCGCTTGCAGCCGTTGGCCTTCAAGGCCTTGCGCACGCCACGGAAGATGTCGGTCAGCGCCGTTTCTTCGCTGACGGCCATGCGCAACGGGTGATCGAGCTTGATCCCGGTGAACTCCAGTGCCGCCGCCTCAACGTTGGCACCTTCGAACGGCTCGACGCGGAAGAAGTAGGTGTGATCAGGGTAGACGAAACCCTTTTCATCCATGGCGATGGTGGTCGCGGCAATCTCCAGCAGAGCGTCGGTGGCCGAGTTGAAGCCACCGGTTTCTACGTCGACGACAACCGGCAGGTAGCCGCGAAAGCGTGCTGCCATTGGATGGCGCGAACCGCCGCCACCTTGACCGTCCAGTTCGTCGTCGAAATGGTCTTCACTCACGCGTGTTCCTCCAGCAGGCGCCAGCGCAGTTTTTCACCGGCGCGCAGCGGGATAACGGTCAGCTCGCCGAAAGGCAGGCTGGTCGGGGCGGTCCATTCGTCACGAACCAGGGTGATGCGATCGGTGTTCGCCGGCAGGCCGTAGAAACGTGGGCCGTTGAGGCTGGCGAATGCTTCGAGCTTGTCCAGCGCATTGCGCTGTTCGAAGGCTTCGGCATACAGCTCGATGGCGGCGTACGCGGTGTAGCAGCCGGCGCAGCCACAGGCGGCTTCCTTGGCGTGCTGGGCGTGCGGCGCCGAGTCGGTGCCGAGGAAGAACTTCGCGCTGCCGCTGGTGGCGGCGTCAAGCAGGGCTTCCTGGTGCGTGTTGCGCTTGAGGATCGGCAGGCAATAGAAGTGCGGCCGGATCCCGCCCACCAGCATGTGGTTGCGGTTGTAGAGCAGGTGATGCGCGGTGATCGTTGCGCCGACGTTTGCGGACGCCTCGTTGACGAACTGCACGGCATCGCCGGTGGTGATGTGTTCGAACACCACTTTCAGCGTCGGGAAACGCTCGACCACGCGGCGCATGTGCTCGTCGATGAAGATTTTTTCGCGGTCGAACACGTCGACGTCGCCACGGGTGACTTCACCGTGGATCAACAGCGGCATGCCGACTTCGGCCATGGCTTCCAGCGCCGGGAAAATCTTGTCGATGCTGGTGACCCCGGAATCGGAGTTGGTGGTGGCGCCGGCCGGGTACAGCTTGGCGGCGTGCACGAAACCGCTGGCCTTGGCCTCACGGATTTCTTCGGGCTGGGTGCGGTCGGTGAGGTACAGCACCATCAGCGGCTCGAAACGACTGCCGGCCGGGCGGGCAGCGAGAATCCGCTGGCGATAGCCGTCGGCTTCAGCGGCGTTGCGCACCGGAGGTACCAGGTTGGGCATGATGATGGCGCGACCAAAGGTGCGCGCGACATCCGCAACGGTATTGGTCAACACGGCACCATCGCGAAGATGAATGTGCCAGTCGTCGGGACGCAGCAGGGTCAGGCGGTCGGACATGAGGGGATTCCAGGCGGGTCAAACTGAGGCGAATGCTACCGGAAAAGACTCTTGCAGGCACTCGCTATCAAGTTTTGCGACGAGCGTCCGATATCCCATAGGTATGCCGTAAAGATGTATGTCTCGGTCTTTTTTGTTGTAGAAGCCAATGGAGCCTCCCGTGCGCCAGCGATATTTAGCCTTGCTCAGTGTGTTTGCCAGCCTTCCCGCGATGGCACTGACCTACCAGACTCGTCTGGAGAACATTGAGTGGACGGTCGAGGGCGACAAGTTCGAGTGCCGTCTGACGCAGCCGATCACCGACTTCGGCTCGGGGCAATTCGTGCGCAAGGCCGGCGAGCAGGCGACCTTTCGCCTGAACGCCTACAACGCCATGCTTGGCGGCGGTTCGGCGACTTTGCTGGCGGCGGCTGCGCCGTGGCAGCCGGGGCGTGGCGACATCAATCTGGGCACGGTTCGACTGGGCAGCGGCAACGTGCTGTTCAACAGTTCGCAGTCCCAGGCCGGGCAACTGATCAGCGGGCTGATGGACGGTCGCAGCCCGGTGGTGCGCCGGGCATCGGGCGATGGTCGGGTGTCTGAAGTGCGCCTGTTGCCGGTCAAGTTCAGCAAGGCGTTCAATGACTATCAGACCTGCGTGGCGAAACTGCTCCCGCAGAATTTCGATCAGGTCAAACAATCGCAGATCGGCTTCCCCGGCGAAGGCATCGAGCTGGACGCCGCCGCCAAGGCCAAGTTGCAGGTGATGCTCGAATACATGAAGGCCGATCCGACGGTCAATCACATCGAGCTCGACGGCCATTCCGACAACAGCGGCAATCGTCTGACCAATCGTGAGCTGTCGCGCCGTCGTGCGCTGGCCGTGGTTGATTTCTTCAAGGCCAACGGCATTCAGGAATCGCAGATCACCGTGCGTTTCCATGGTGAGCGCTACCCGTTGGTCCCGAACACCAATGCCGCCAACCGGGCCAAGAATCGCCGGGTCAACGTGCACCTGGCGCGGGTGGCACCGACTACCGCGCCAGCGCCTCAGGCCAGCACTCCGGCCAACACGGCGGCGACTTCCTGACCTGCCGGTCATCGTCGCCCTCTCGACAGATTCTGTCGCTTTGTCGTCTTAAGCTGTCGCGCCTCTGTAAATTATCGCGTTTGGGCGGTAGACTCCTCGGCTTTCCGTAGAACCCCGTGGAGTGATGGCATGGCGGACGTAAACAAGGTCGTTCTGGCGTATTCCGGCGGCCTGGACACTTCGGTGATCCTCAAGTGGCTGCAGGATACTTATAACTGTGAAGTCGTGACCTTCACCGCTGACCTGGGTCAGGGCGAAGAGGTCGAGCCGGCTCGCGCCAAGGCGCAGGCCATGGGCGTCAAAGAAATCTACATCGACGACCTGCGCGAAGAATTCGTGCGTGACTTCGTGTTCCCGATGTTCCGCGCCAACACCGTTTACGAAGGCGAGTACCTGCTGGGTACTTCCATCGCGCGTCCGCTGATCGCCAAGCGTCTGATCGAAATCGCCAACGAAACCGGCGCCGACGCCATTTCCCACGGCGCCACCGGCAAAGGCAACGACCAGGTGCGTTTCGAACTGGGTGCCTACGCGCTCAAGCCAGGCGTGAAAGTGATTGCTCCATGGCGCGAGTGGGACCTGCTGTCCCGCGAGAAGCTGATGGATTACGCCGAGAAGCACGCGATCCCGATCGAGCGTCACGGCAAGAAGAAATCCCCGTACTCGATGGACGCCAACCTGCTGCACATCTCCTATGAAGGCGGCGTGCTGGAAGATACCTGGACCGAGCACGAAGAAGACATGTGGCGCTGGACCGTCTCCCCGGAGAAGGCTCCCGACACCCCGCAGTACCTGGAACTGACCTACCGCAACGGCGACATCGTCGCGCTGGACGGCGTCGAAATGACCCCGGCCACCGTACTGGCGACGCTGAACAAGATCGGCGGCGAGCACGGCATCGGCCGTCTGGACATCGTCGAGAACCGCTACGTCGGCATGAAGTCCCGTGGCTGCTACGAAACCCCGGGTGGCACCATCATGCTGCGCGCTCACCGCGCCATCGAATCGATCACTCTGGACCGCGAAGTCGCTCACCTCAAAGACGAGCTGATGCCCAAGTACGCCAGCCTGATCTACACCGGTTACTGGTGGAGCCCTGAGCGTCTGATGCTGCAACAAATGATCGACGCTTCGCAGGTCAACGTGAACGGCGTTGTGCGTCTGAAGCTATACAAGGGCAACGTCATCGTAACCGGCCGCAAGTCCGACGATTCGTTGTTCGACGCCAACATCGCGACCTTCGAAGAAGACGGCGGCGCCTACAACCAGGCCGATGCGGCGGGCTTCATCAAGCTCAACGCACTGCGCATGCGCATTGCTGCCAACAAGGGCCGCAAGCTATTCTGAGTCGTTGGTTCGGATGTGAAACAAAGGCCTTGTCGTAAGACAAGGCCTTTGTGTTTCCGGGCGCGCGGTACTTCAAACTGATCCGGATCCGTATTGGCGCTGATCTTGCTGCTCCCGCTTTCTGCGGGGCGTTCAAACCTTTTCCACCTGGATCATGCTCATTGAATCCACGTCGTAAGCAATGCAGTAGGCCGTTCCGGCAGCCTTCTTTGCCTGTTTAAACGATTTGAAGATGTTTTCTGTTAATGAAGCGTCCGATGTCGAGCGGGTCAGGAACAGGAATATTCTGAGTGAGTGCTTGGAAGAGTGTGGGATTTTTTTCAATAGCGCGTCTGTGTCAAATTCGGCAGTCCGTCCCCTGATATCAACGATATATAGCGTAGTTAAAAACTTTTGCAGTTTTACTGTGTGTAATTCTATATCGGTCTGTGTCGCTGTTTCATGCATGTGGGATCCAGTTTCCTCAAATGCCTTTAAAAAACTACTGTCGTTTTCAAAGTCTGAAGGTGCATAAAGGGATCGATAGTTGAAATTAAGAGTTATGAAGAACAGGAACGACAGGAAAAAAGGAAAGCTGATTAAAAGCCAAATGTAGATCTTCCGTTCTTCGTTATCCAGAAAGGGCAGGGAAACCGCTGCCGAGGTCTCCGTTATCAATGCAAATACGGCGATAATGCTGATGGGGTTGGTGATCTTTCTGTTGGGTTTTAACATGTGCTCTGCTCATGAAATTGCTGATCTCGTCATGGGGTTCTAGTGATTTGTATAGCTGGGTGTCGGGTTGGTGCTCCGACGCTAGTTAGCTGGTGTTTATCGGAAATACCGTTGAATTAATATAAGTATGTTGTTTCAGCTTTTTATTTCTTTCGGTGGGTTTGTTTTTTGTTGGATAGTTTTCGAGTGGCGATCGGCAGGGTGGCGGGCTTTATGTTCTTTTCAGGCTGGTATTTTTCTGGTGGTCCTTTTCTGTAGGAATAATCTTTATTGGCTGTAGGAGTTGTCTCTTGATGCCGGTGTGAATGAACTTCTCCATGCCATGAGTGAAATGACTGCGTTATTGTGCCGGTTCTAAAAATTCGAACAGCGAAACTGGACTTGCCCATGAATAAAGTGCTGATCGTGGATGATCACCCCGTCATTCGTCTTGCGGTGCGTATGCTGATGGAACGTCATGGCTACGAAGTCATTGCAGAAACCGACAATGGAGTGGATGCATTACAACTTGCCCGTGATCAGATGCCGGATATCGTAATACTGGATATCGGCATACCGAAACTGGATGGACTGGAAGTCATTGCGCGCCTTACGACAAGCGCGATGCCGTTGAAAGTACTTGTGCTGACATCCCAGTCGCCTGGGCACTTTTCCATGCGCTGCATGCAATCGGGGGCGGCGGGTTATGTTTGCAAGCAACAGGATCTGACGGAGTTGCTGAGTGCAATCAAGGCGGTACTGTCCGGATACAGCTATTTTCCGAATCAGGCGTTGCATACCGTGAGGACCAGCCTGGGAAATGCCAGCGAGGCCGATATGGTGGATCGCCTGTCCGGGCGTGAAATGATGGTGTTGCAGCAACTGGCGCGCGGCAAGACCAACAAGGAAATCGCCGACGGGATGTTCCTCAGCAACAAGACCGTGAGTACCTACAAGACCCGGTTGTTATTGAAGCTCAACGCGCGCTCTTTGGTGGATCTGATCGAACTGGCGCAGCGCAACGGTCTGGTCTGAGGTTTTCAGTGGCTGACGGATCATGGGCGGATCGGAATCAGCGAGTAGCAAAAAGAGAAAAGCCTCCGTTTCGGGAGGCTTTCAAATATCAGAGATCAAAGTCGTAATCGGCCAATTGCTTCTGCAACCGGCGCTCCTCAAGCAGGTTGTCGATGGTTCGGCGCTTGCTGAGATTGGTCTTGGCAACTTCAACCACCGGTTCGGCGTCTTCGGCTTCGGCAGCGATGAAATCGTCGTCTACATCCAGTTGTTCTTTGCTGTCAGTCATAAGGTCAACTCCAGGCTAAGACTGCCTTTGGCGCCCCTTATATCGATATTCCAGCGGATGGTAAAAAAGATTTTTTCAATCGATGAATCAATAACTCCAATAGCCGCTCAATCGTCGGAAGTCTTGTGCTTGTACTCGCACAAATCTTCGATCCGACAGCTGCCACAGCGGGGCTTGCGTGCCAGACACACATAGCGTCCGTGAAGAATGAGCCAGTGGTGCGAGTCGAGCAGGTAGTCCTTTGGCACGAACTTCATCAGCTTCTTTTCCACCTCGACCACATTTTTTCCCGGTGCAATGCCGGTGCGGTTGCTGACCCGGAAAATGTGGGTGTCAACGGCCATGGTCAACTGTCGGAACGCAGTGTTGAGCACGACATTGGCAGTTTTGCGGCCAACGCCCGGCAAGGCCTCCAGTTCTTCGCGAGTCTGCGGGACTTCGCCATTGTGCAGCTCGACCAGGAGACGACAGGTCTCGATCACGTTTTTGGCCTTGCTGTTATAGAGGCCGATGGTCTTGATGTATTCGGACAGTCCTTCGACGCCAAGGGCATGAATGGCCGCCGGCGTATTCGCCACCGGGAACAGTTTGGCCGTCGCCTTGTTCACCCCGACGTCAGTCGATTGCGCGGACAGAATCACTGCGATCAACAGTTCGAAAGGCGAAGAATACGCCAGCTCGGTCTTGGGTTCGGGGTTGTCCTCGTGAAACCGGCGGAAGATCTCCAGACGTTTTGCGGCATTCATGGGTGATGCGTTTCCTCGGGTAGGTCGGCAGGGCGAGTCCAGGCCTGACGGGCGGCCAGTAACAGTCCAAGCAATATAAAGGCGCCGGGAGCCAGCGTCGCGAAATGCAGGCCGTCGCCGAACAGAATCAAACCTTGCCAGTGATCCGACAGGTGATGGCCGATGCTGCCCTGACCAATCAGCTCACGCAACATCGCAAGCGCAATCATCAGCGCGACAAACAGGCCGCACAGCTTCAGCCGTGTGCGCACGGGTTGGCGAAAAAATCCATTGTGCTCCAGTACGACGCATTGCAAGCCAATCAGCCCTGCATAAAGACTGATCAGTTGATGCCACTGCATCGCACCGCGTTGCAGAAAAATATCGGCGCAGCCCGCCAGGGTTGCGGCCAGCACCAGGCTGACCGGCAACAGGCTCTCGCTGCTCAGGCGCGAGCGCAGCGGTGCCATGCACAAACCGTAAACGCCCACGACAACCGTAAACATCAACAGCGTCGCCAGCGCACCCGCCACGGAGTCGGTGGCTCCGATCAATAGCACCAGCATCATTGAATTCGACAGTGTCGCTGACGTGTTCATGGCGCGCTCCCGAGCAGGGCCGTCCGGTGTTCATCGAAGTAACGCAGGGCATCGTGGATGGCATTGATCGCCGCACGAGACGTAATGGTGGCGCCCGCGATCTGGTCGAACTGTCCCTGATCCTTTTTCAGAGCCCATCCGCTGTCCGTCGGCTGGCTGCTCGATTTTCCGCTAAAGCGCTGAAGCCAGCTGTTTGGCCAGTCACCGATATGCCCGCCCAGCGACGGCGTTTCGTTTTGCTCAAGGGTTTTCACACCGAGCAATCGGCCGTTGGCGTCGATGGCAATCAGCAACTGGATATTGCCGGCATAACCTTGGGCCTGGCTGCGCAGCAGCACCGCCACGGGTTGGCCGCTTTTGCTCGCCCGATAAGTGCCCAGCAACTGACTGTGGCTCAGGTTGATGTCGGTCAGCGCCAGAGGTTGTTCAAGCGGCTGATTGTCGTAACTGTCGGCCGGCAGCACGTCCAGCAGCTTGCGACTTTCAAGCAGACGCTGTTCGGCGGCGATCTGCGGCGCATTGCTGCGTTGCACCAACCATGTCACGCCGATGCCCAGCGCGCTGATCAACACCAGTGTGATCAGGCTGCTCGTGCGGTTCATGGTGCCACCTGCGCCTGACGGGCCATGGCGAAACGATCAAGCGCCGGCACGCACAGGTTCATCAACAGCACCGCAAACGCCACGCCATCGGGGTAACCGCCCCAAGTGCGAATCACATAAGTCAGCAACCCCACGCCCGCGCCGAACAACAGACGGGCGAGCGGGCTTTTTGCCCCCGACACCGGTTCAGTGACGATGAAAAACGCCCCGAGCATTGTCGCGCCGCTCAGCAGGTGAAACAGCGGCGAGCCGTGGGAGTCGGATCCCGAGCCGTTCCAGCACAACAGGCTGATCATGAACAAGCTGGCGAGCATGCCGACCGGCGCGTGCCAGCCAAACACTCGACGCTGCAACAGCAACAACCCACCGCCGAGGAACGCCAGGTTCACCCATTCGACGCCGTGCCCGCCAACGCGACCGAACGCCGGATCGCCGGCAAACAGTTCATCCATGGTCAGGCTTTTATTGATGCGCAGACTGTCCAGCGCGGTGGCCTGAACCCAGGCGTCCGGTTGCGCGCCCAGATTGAACACCTGGCCAAAAGCCGCCGTCAGCTCCATGCCGTGGGCCGGCCAGTGGGTCATCGGCTGAGGGAACATCACCATGGCCAAGGCAAAGCCGAGCATGGCCGGGTTGAAAGGGTTTCGGCCCACGCCACCGTACAGATGTTTGCCCAGCAGCAGGCCCGAGGCGATCGCCGTGACCGTCAGCCACCACGGGCAATAGGGCGGCAGCGCGATCGCCAGAAGCGTGGCGCTGACCACCGCGCTGCCATCGCTCAAGGTGGACTGCAGCGGTTGCCGGCGCAGATAAGTCACGGCAGCTTCAACCCCCAAACCCGTGACAACGGACAGGATCAGGTTGATCAGCACGCCCCAACCGTAAAACCAGAACAACGCCAGCCATCCCGGCAATGTCGCCAG
Source organism: Candidatus Pseudomonas auctus (assembly GCF_048654275.1). Classification (NCBI taxonomy): domain Bacteria; kingdom Pseudomonadati; phylum Pseudomonadota; class Gammaproteobacteria; order Pseudomonadales; family Pseudomonadaceae; genus Pseudomonas; species Candidatus Pseudomonas auctus. The sequence goes on from NZ_JBJYZK010000019.1 coordinate 77,649, forward strand.
CAAAACCAGCTTCATTGCCTGTTGCAGGCGCTCGTCTCTGGTTTCAATGGATGACATGGGCTTGTACCTGCCGCTCTGCTTCTTGCAGGCGGGCGCGAGCCTTTTCGAGGATGTCGGCGGGCGTGCCGTCGCGCCGTTGCAGTTTGTTCAGATCGGCGCGAGCGTAGGCCAGTTCGGTTTTCAGCTGACGCAGCTGATCGTCGATCGGACGTTTCTCGACACGCACAAGCTCCGGCGCCGGTTGATCACTGGCGGCTTCGGCATTGTGCAGCGCCCGTTCGGCGTCACGCAGCGCTTGCTCCAGCGCGGCGATCTCGGCTGGCGGGGCCTCTGCGGTTTGCGCTTTTTTCAGTTCGGCACGGCGCATCGCCAGCTGGATTTTTGCCCGTTTCAGATCGGCGTCCTTCGCCGGGGCGGCTGCTACTGGCGCAGGTGCCGCGTTGCTTTCCAGCTTCGCAAGTGCCTGTTCGGCCGCTTCGAACTGTTGTTGCAGGACGATCAGTTGCGATTGCTGATCGAAGGTCGGCGGATGACCGAAGGCCTTGAGCGACTTGTTCAATTGCGCCCGGCTCATGGCCACATCGATCTTGGCTTTTTTCAGCGCAGCATCGGCGGTCGCGGCTTTTTGCGCGCGGACCCGCTCCAGCGCCGCCTGCACCGGATCGAGCGCAGTGGCAGCGACTTCGACCTGAGCCGCGCGCTGCGCGCGGGCTTCGCGTTCGGCCTGCTTCTGCTGTTCTTCGCGTTGCAGACGAGCGTTGCGCCGTTCGAAGCGCTGGCGGGCGTGATCGCGTTTGGCCGCACGGGCCTGTTGTTCCTCAAGGCTGGTGGCCAGACCACCGACCACCGGCAGCGTGCCGAGCGGCAACGGGTGCATCTCGATGCAGTCGACCGGGCAGGGCGCCACGCACAGATCGCAACCGGTGCATTCGTCGATGATGACGGTGTGCATCAGCTTCGCTGCGCCGACAATGGCGTCGATCGGGCAGGCCTGAATGCATTTGGTGCAGCCGATGCATTCGGCTTCGCGGATGTAGGCCACTTGCGGCGGCGCCGAACCACGACTGATGTCCAGCTCGAGCACAGGAATTTTCAACAGTTCGGCCAGCGCCGCGATGGTTTCGTCGCCACCCGGCGGGCACTTGTTGATCGGCTCGCCGTCGGCAATGCCTTCAGCGTAGGGTTTGCATCCGGGATGGCCGCACTTGCCGCATTGGGTCTGCGGCAGCAGGGCATCGATGCGTTGAATCAGACTCATGTTTTGATCAGTCCACTGAATCCGAGAAAAGCCACGGCCATCAGTCCGGCGCCGATCAACAGGATCGGCAGGCCACGAAAGGGCAGGGGAATATCGTTGTCGGCTGTGCGTTCGCGCAAATCGTTGAACAGGCTCAACACCAGCCAGAAACCCAAGCCGGCGCCAAGGCTCAGCGCTGTCGCATGCAACAGACCCGTGTCCGCTTGCGCGTTGATCAGCGTCAGTCCCAGCACACCGGCATTGCCCAGCAGCAGCGGCCACAAACCATCGAATGGCAGAGCGGGGAGCCAATACGCCAACAGCTTCAGCAACGGCGTGATCAGCAAGATGCTCAACGGCATAAACACAAACAGGCGCAGGAATTCCAGTTGCAACGGCACCAGTAGCCAATGCCAGAGCACGTAACCCGCCACACCGACAAGCAGCATCAGACACAACGTCGCCAGCCCCAGCGCATGCACTTGTCGACGCTCACTGCCCAGCAGCGGATCGACGCCCAGCGGCCAGTGCAACACGAAGTTGTTGATCAGCGCAGCACTGAAGAGCGTAAGCACGAGTTCGGTCATGGTTCTGCCGGTGGGAGCGGGCGGGTGTCACTTAAGGTTAGGCATTATCCGGCAGCCGTGGAGGGCGGGCCAGATATGAAAAATCCCACAGGCGCACGGAGTACGCCTGTGGGATCTGTCAGGGCAGAACCTTACTTGATGCGTTGACCCGGCTTGGCGCCGCTGTCCGGGCTCAGCAGGTAGATTTCTTCACCACCAGGGCCGGCTGCCATCACCATGCCTTCGGAGATGCCGAACTTCATTTTCCGTGGCTTGAGGTTGGCGATCATCATGGTCAGGCGGCCGTCGAGCTTGGACGGATCCGGGTAAGCGCTCTTGATCCCGGAGAACACGTTGCGTTGCTCGTCACCGATGTCGAGGGTCAGACGCAGCAGCTTGTCCGCACCTTCAACGTGTTCAGCCTTGACGATCAGCGCCACGCGCAGGTCGACGGCGGCGAAGGTGTCGAAGTCGATTTCCGGCGACAGCGGATCCCTGGCCAGTTCGCCATTGCCGGCAGGCGCGGCGGCGCCGGTGTCGGTCTGGCTGGCGGTCAGGTCTTCTTTCGAAGCGTCGGTCATGGCTTGCACTTTCACCGGGTCGATGCGGGTCATCAACGGTTTGAATTCGTTCAGCTGGTGGTTGGCCAGCAGGGTGGTGTGGTCGTTCCAGGTCAGCGGGGCGACGTTGAGGAACGCCTCGGCATCGGCGGCCAGCACTGGCAGCACCGGTTTGAGGAAGATCACCAGCTGGCGGAACAGGTTGATCGCCGTGGCGCAGACCGCCTGGACTTCATCCTGCTTGCCTTCCTGCTTGTTCAGCGACCATGGCGCCTTGTCGGCGATCCAGGCGTTGGCGCGGTCGGCCAACGCCATGGTTTCGCGCATGGCACGGGCGAAGTCGCGGGCCTCATAGGCGTCGGCGATGCTCGGCGCGGCAGCCAGGAAGGCTTCGGTCAGTTCCGGTGCGGCGTTGGTGTCCACCAGCAGACCGGCGTTGCCCTTCTGGATGAAACCGGCGCAACGGCTGGCGATGTTGACGACTTTGCCGACCAGATCGGAGTTGACCTTCTGCACGAAGTCTTCGAGGTTCAGGTCGAGGTCGTCCACGCCACGGCCGAGTTTGGCCGCGTAGTAGTAGCGCAGGTATTCCGGCGACAGGTGATCCAGGTAGGTACGGGCCTTGATGAAGGTACCGCGGGACTTGGACATCTTCTGGCCGTTGACGGTCAGGTACCCGTGCACGTTGATCCCGGTCGGCTTGCGCAAACCCGCGCCTTCGAGCATCGCCGGCCAGAACAGGGCATGGAAGTTGACGATGTCCTTGCCGATGAAGTGGTACAGCTCGGCAGTGGAGTCCTTGCCCCAGAACGCGTCGAAGTCCAGCTCCGGCGTGCGGTTGCAGAGGTTCTTGAAGCTGGCCATGTAGCCGATCGGCGCATCCAGCCACACGTAGAAGTACTTGCCCGGCTCGCCCGGGATCTCGAAACCGAAGTACGGCGCATCGCGGGAGATGTCCCACTGTTGCAGGCCGGCGTCCAGCCATTCGGCGATCTTGTTGGCCACGGCGTCCTGCAGGGTGCCGCTGCGGGTCCAGGCCTGGAGCATTTCCTGGAAATCCGGCAGTTTGAAGAAGAAGTGCTGGGAATCCTTGAGCACCGGAGTGGCGCCGGAGATGGCCGACTTCGGATCCTTCAGATCGGTCGGCGCGTAGGTCGCGCCGCACTTTTCGCAGTTGTCGCCGTACTGGTCCTCAGTGCCGCATTTCGGGCAGGTGCCCTTGATGAAGCGGTCGGCCAGGAACATTTTCTTTTCCGGGTCGAAATACTGGGTGATCGAACGTTGGGCGATGTGCCCGGCGTCACGCAGCTTCAGGTAGATCTGGCTCGACAGCTCACGGTTTTCTTCGGCGTGAGTGGAGTGGAAGTTGTCGAAGTCCACCAGGAACTCGGCAAAGTCGGCGCTGTGTTCGGCCTGGACGTTGGCGATCAATTGTTCCGGGGTGATGCCTTCCTTTTCCGCGCGCAGCATGATCGCCGAACCGTGGGCGTCGTCGGCGCAGACATAAATGCACTGATTGCCGCGATGCTTCTGGAAGCGCACCCACATATCGGTCTGGATGTATTCCAGCATATGGCCAAGGTGGATCGAACCGTTGGCGTAGGGCAGGGCGCTGGTGACGAGAATCTTGCGTGGTTCGGACATGTGGGGCTTCGCTACTTGATGAAACGGAGGTCGGCCACTATAAAGCGCCGGGAAAGATATTTCACCTCTGCAAATCGTTGCCGGGCATGCCGTCCGGAGGACAGAAGGGGTAGGATACCCGCCATCTTTTCCCAGTCTTGTTATCGGAGTTGCCCATGAGTGCCGTCACTCGCGCAGCGGTGGAAGCCGTCCTCAGCCAATACACCGACCCTTACCTGAACCAGGATCCGGTCAGCGCCGGTTGCGTGCGCAACATCGAAATCACCGGCGATCGCGTCAGCGTGCAGCTGGAAATCGGCTATGCCGCCGGTCTGTTCAAGAGCGGCTGGGCGCAATTGCTGCAACTGGCCATCGAAAACCTCGACGGCGTGGTGACTGCGAAGGTCGAGGTCAACAGCGTGATCGCCGCGCACAAGGCCCAGGCGCAGATTCCCGGGCTGGCCAATGTCAAGAACGTGGTCGCCGTGGCGTCGGGCAAGGGCGGGGTGGGCAAATCCACCACCGCCGCCAACCTGGCACTGGCGCTGGCCCGTGAGGGCGCGAAGGTCGGGATTCTCGACGCTGATATCTACGGCCCGAGCCAGGGCATCATGTTCGGCATTCCCGAGGGCACCCGCCCGCAGGTCAAGGATCAGAAGTGGTTCGTGCCGCTGCAGGCCCATGGCGTGGAAGTCATGTCGATGGCCTTCCTGACCGATGACAACACGCCGATGGTCTGGCGCGGGCCGATGGTCTCCGGCGCGCTGCTGCAACTGGTCACGCAAACCGCCTGGAGCGACCTGGATTATCTGGTGATCGACATGCCGCCAGGCACCGGCGACATTCAGCTGACGCTGGCGCAGAAAGTCCCGGTGGCCGGCGCGGTGATCGTCACCACACCGCAGGATCTGGCGCTGCTCGATGCGCGTAAAGGCGTAGAGATGTTCCGCAAGGTCAACATTCCGGTGCTGGGCGTGGTGGAAAACATGGCCGTGCACATCTGCTCGAACTGCGGACACGCCGAGCATCTGTTCGGTGAGGGCGGTGGCGAGAAGCTGGCGACCCAGTTCGGCGTCGAGCTGCTGGCCTCGTTGCCGCTGTCGATGCTGATCCGCGAGCAGGCCGACGGCGGCAAGCCGACGGTGATCTCCGAGCCGGACAGCCAGATCGCCATGGTCTATCAGGAACTGGCCCGCCACGTCGGCGCGCGGATCGTGCTGCAGGAAGCGGCGTCGCCGGCAATGCCGAACATCACCATCAGCGACGATTGATGGCTGTGGTTTAAACGAAAACGCCCCGGTGCCTGTGCACCGGGGCGTTTTTCATTGCGCGATAGAGGTCAGATGCGCAACCCGCCGTCCATCTCCAGAATCCGGCCGGTGTAGTAGTCGTTCTCGAAGATGTACGCCGCCGAATGGGCGATCTCTTCCGGCTTGCCCATGCGCTTGAGCGGAATGCCCGAGGTCATTTTCTCCAGCGCTTCCGGCTTCATGCCCAGGGTCATCTCGGTTTCGATGAAGCCCGGCGCGATACCGGCCACGCGAATGCCGTAGCGCGCCAGTTCCTTGGCCCAGGTCACGGTCGCTGCAGCGACGCCGGCCTTGGCGGCGGAGTAGTTGGTCTGGCCGACGTTGCCCGCGCGGGAGATCGACGAGATGTTGATGATCGCGCCGCTGTTCTTCAGCTCGACCATTTTCGCCGCCACTTCACGGGTGCAGAGGAACACGCCGGTCAGGTTGACGTCGATCACCGCCTGCCACTGGGCCAGGCTCATCTTGGTCATCTCGCCGTCCTTGACCTTGAGCAGCAGGCCGTCGCGCAGGATCCCGGCGTTGTTGATCAGACCGTGGATCGCGCCGAAGTCTTCGGCGACCTGGGCGACCATATGCGTCACCTGCTCTTCGTTGGCGACGTTGCACAGATAGCTGCGCGCCTCGACACCCTTGGCCTTGCAGGCCGCGACCGCGTCGTCGAGTTTTTCCTGGTTCAGGTCGACCAGCGCCAGCTTCGCGCCCTTGCCCGCGAAATACTCGGCCATCGAGCGGCCCAAGCCTTGGCAACCGCCAGTGATAATGATTACTTTGTCGTTGAGTTGCATTCGCATGCCCCCGAGAGCAGGTCAGAGTGGTCCTTACAGGTAGCCTCTCGATCTGCACCGGCCAGCAGCCTGTTGCATATGAGAACTGCCCGATGGCGAGTGGGACAAAACCCATGCGCCTGTCCGTTTTGTCGACGGATTCTATTTAAGGAGTCATAAATTGAGCGTTGAAGCGGCTAAGAATGCCCGAGAATTGCTTCTCAAGGAATACCGTGGCGTGCTGTCGACCCACTCCAGATCGATGCCCGGTTTTCCGTTCGGCTCTGTGGTTCCCTACTGCCTGGACGACCAGGGCCGGCCGCTGATCCTGATCAGCCGCATCGCCCAGCACACTCACAATCTGCAGAAAGATCCGAAATGTTCGCTGCTGGTGGGCGAGCGCGAGGCTGACGATGTGCAAGCCGTTGGTCGCCTGACCTATCTGGCCGAGGCGGAAAAACTCGAAGACGCTGCCGCCATCGAAGCCGCCGCCGAGCGTTACTACCGCTACTTTCCCGATTCGCAGAATTACCACAAGGCCCACGACTTCGATTTCTGGGTGCTCAAGCCTGTACGCCACCGCTATATAGGCGGCTTTGGTGCGATCCATTGGGTCGACCAACTGACACTGGCCAACCCGTTCGCCGGCAAGGCCGAAATCAGCATGGTCGAGCACATGAACAGCGACCACGTCAAGGCCATCGCGCATTACGTGGACCTCGCCGGTCTGCCGAAAACCGTACCGGCGCAACTGGCCGGGATCGACACCGAAGGCATGCACCTGCGGATCGGTCAGGCGTTGTACTGGCTGCCGTTTCAAGCGCCTTGTCATACGCCGATACAAGTGCGCGAGGCCTTGGTTTCTCTGGCTCACGCCGAGGTCTGGCCAAAAAATGCGCTGGCCGACGCTTGAATTCACGAAAGGGCGACGTCATCTAAGGCTTACTGCAAGGCATTTCTTGCGTTGAGGAAACTTTGATGCGCCCTTTTTTGTTGCTCTTTCTGCTGTTCCCGGTGTTGGAGCTGTTCGTATTCGTCAAAGTGGCAGGGGCTATCGGGTTTTTCCCGGCCCTGCTGCTGATCATTCTCGGCTCGATGTTCGGCGTGTTCGTGCTGCGCGTCGCCGGGCTGGCCACCGCATTGCGTGCTCGTGAAAGCCTGAACCGTGGCGAACTGCCTGCGCAGACCATGCTCGAAGGCCTGATGCTGGCCCTGGCCGGTGGCCTGTTGATCCTGCCAGGCTTCATCAGCGACGTGGTCGGTCTGGTGCTGCTGTTGCCGTTCAGTCGTCGGCTGGTCGCCAACAAGATGCGCCAACGCGCCGAGGAACAGGCCATGCGCCAGCGAGCGTTTGCCGATGACCTGCAACCTCGCGGCGGTCCCGCGCCGCGCCAGCCTCTTGGCCGCGAAGGCGATGTGATCGAAGGCGAGTTCGAACACCGCGACAGCAAGTAAATTCTGCATCGATACGGCACCTTCGGGTGCCGTGTTCGTTTATGGCACGAATTCATGCAGCCGCATGAAAATTTTTTGTCTCCAGCCCTTGTAATAAGCTTATGCGCCCTTATGTATCGGTCACCGCAAGGTTCCGGCATATGAGTCGGACAGACTTTCGCGGCTCGCTCGACGAGCCGCAACCGGCGCAGGCCGGATTCGTTAAACCCGCCGGGACTACACCGGCCGATGAAAACCACAATTAGGAGAGATCGACAATGAAGCTTCGTCCTCTGCATGACCGCGTCGTCATCCGTCGCAGCGAAGAAGAAAAGAAAACCGCTGGCGGTATCGTCCTGCCAGGTTCGGCTGCTGAAAAGGCCAACCACGGTGTGATCGTCGCTGCAGGTCCAGGCAAGACTTTGGAAAACGGTGAAGTGCGTGCGCTGGCCGTTAAAGTCGGCGACAAGGTTGTGTTCGGTCCTTACTCCGGCAGCAACACTGTGAAAGTCGACGGCGAAGACCTGCTGGTAATGGCTGAGAACGAGATTCTCGCTGTACTGGAAGGCTGATACCCCGCTCATTTTCCCGCTACTACAAAGTATTTAAGGAATATCGATCATGGCTGCTAAAGAAGTTAAGTTCGGCGATGCCGCTCGCTCCAAGATGCTCAAAGGCGTCAACGTTCTGGCTGACGCGGTAAAAGCGACCCTGGGCCCGAAAGGCCGTAACGTGATCCTCGAGAAGAGCTTCGGCGCTCCGACCATCACCAAGGACGGCGTTTCCGTCGCCAAGGAAATCGAACTCGAAGATCGCTTCGAAAACATGGGCGCGCAGCTGGTCAAAGACGTTGCCTCCCGTGCCAACGATGACGCCGGTGACGGTACTACCACCGCTACCGTTCTGGCTCAGTCGATCGTCAACGAAGGCCTGAAAGCCGTCGCTGCCGGCATGAACCCGATGGACCTGAAGCGCGGTATCGACAAAGCGACCATCGCGATCGTCAAAGAGCTGAAAGCCCTGTCCAAGCCATGCGCTGACACCAAGGCCATCGCTCAGGTCGGCACCATCTCCGCCAACTCCGACAACTCCATCGGCGACATCATTGCCGAAGCCATGGAAAAAGTCGGTAAAGAAGGCGTGATCACCGTTGAAGAAGGCTCGGGCCTGGAAAACGAACTGTCGGTTGTAGAAGGCATGCAGTTCGACCGTGGCTACCTGTCCCCGTACTTCGTCAACAAGCCGGACACCATGGTCGCCGAGCTCGACGGCCCGCTGATCCTGCTGGTCGACAAGAAGATCTCGAACATCCGCGAAATGCTGCCAGTGCTGGAAGCCGTTGCCAAAGCCGGCCGTCCACTGCTGATCGTGGCCGAAGACGTTGAAGGCGAAGCCTTGGCGACTCTGGTTGTGAACAACATGCGTGGCATCGTTAAAGTCGCAGCCGTCAAGGCTCCAGGCTTCGGCGACCGTCGCAAGGCCATGCTGCAGGACATCGCCGTTCTGACCGGCGGTACCGTGATCTCCGAAGAGATCGGCCTGAGCCTGGAAAGCACCACCCTGGAACACCTGGGTAACGCCAAGCGCGTCACCCTGTCCAAGGAAAACACCATCATCGTCGACGGTGCTGGCGTTCAAGGCGACATCGAAGCCCGCATCGCTCAGATCCGTGCCCAGGTTGCCGAGACCTCCTCGGACTACGACCGTGAAAAACTGCAAGAGCGTCTGGCCAAGCTGTCCGGCGGCGTTGCAGTGATCAAGGTTGGCGCTGGTTCCGAAGTTGAAATGAAAGAGAAGAAAGCCCGCGTTGAAGACGCCCTGCACGCCACCCGTGCAGCCGTTGAAGAAGGCGTGGTACCTGGCGGTGGCGTTGCGCTGATCCGTGCTCTGGAAGCCCTGACCGAACTGACCGGCGACAACGCTGACCAGAACGTCGGTATCGCTGTGCTGCGTCGCGCTGTTGAAGCGCCGCTGCGTCAGATCGCTGCCAACTCCGGTGACGAGCCAAGCGTAGTCGTCAACGAAGTGAAGAACGGCAAAGGTAACTTCGGTTACAACGCTGCTTCCGGCGAGTACGGCGACATGATCGAAATGGGCATCCTGGACCCAACCAAGGTGACCCGTTCGGCTCTGCAAGCTGCAGCCTCCATCGGCGGTCTGATCCTGACCACCGAAGCTGCCGTTGCTGACGCACCGAAGAAAGAAGGTGCAGCTGGCGGCGGTATGCCAGACATGGGCGGCATGGGTGGCATGGGCGGCATGATGTAAGCCAGCCTTACCCCGGTAACGAAAAACCCCGTCTGCGAGAGCAGACGGGGTTTTTTATTGCCCGCGTTCCAGGATTCAGGCGTTGACCGGCCGGGCCTGTGTTGCTGTTTCAGCCTTTACTGACGGGCGATACAGAATCCAGTAATACGAGCCCAGACAGATCAGCCAGCAGAAGATCGCCGTCCACACGTTATGAGAAAAGAAGTGCGCGCCCTGCATCATCCGGCTGATCGAGAACACCGACCCCAGCGCAAAGGCAAAGATGAACGCCTGACGGGCCAGCCGTGGGCGACGATCACGCAGCACGAAGAACAGCGCAAACAAGGTGAAACCCGTAGCCGCATGACCACCCGGCCAGCAACGACCGGGCTTGTCGGTCGGCGGGCGATGCTCCAGCAGTTTGCTGTAGGTTTCGTGGCCGCCGAACTGTTCGAGACTCCAGGGGCATTGCACCGCTGTCACCGCTTTCACCGGCGTGACGAAAGAGGTGGCCAGACCCAGCGACAACACCAGGCAGCCCAGCTCACGCTTGAACGGTTTGAGCCGCTCGATGAAAAACGCGCCGATGAACCCGAGGATGGCAAACACCGAAAAGGCGATCACCACTTGTTTGGCGCGGTCGTGGAGGATGTCTTCGAGAAAATAACTGTGCCGGCCGATGAAGTCGCCCGCGACCGGATCGTAAAACAGCCGGGCCAGATCCATGTCCAGATCGGTCAGCTCCAGCAACACCAGAATGACCGCCGCAACGGCGGGAATACCCAGGCAAAGCCATACATTCAAAGGCCTTGAGGCAGGTCGGGCAGAGATTGAAACCATGGCAATTCCTTCATCGGTAAGGTCTTCAAAGAAGCAAAACCGCGCGAGTCTGCGCCTGGTTCTGTCGGCGATTTGTCGACCGCTCGTGAAAAACTCGTCAAGTCCGGCGATCCGTGCAATTAAGTCAAATCAACCTGCCCAGCGCCTAGCCGTGAGCCACACTTGGCCGTAAGCTGCGCGGGCCAAGACGGCCGCTACCGTGTACGGAGGAGGTGCCCATGCGAATTCTATTGGTCGAAGACAACCGCGATATCCTGGCCAATCTGGCCGATTACCTGGGGCTCAAAGGCTACACCGTCGATTGCGCCCAGGACGGTCTGTCGGGCCTGCATCTGGCCGCCACCGAGCATTACGACCTGATCGTGCTCGACATCATGCTGCCGGGGATCGACGGCTACACCCTGTGCAAGCGCCTGCGCGAAGACGCCCGTCGTGATACGCCGGTGATCATGCTCACCGCCCGCGATCAGCTCGATGACCGCTTGCAGGGCTTCAAGTCCGGTGCCGACGATTATCTGGTCAAGCCGTTTGCGCTGTCGGAACTGGCGGCCCGGGTCGAAGCCGTGATGCGCCGCACCCAGGGCGGCGGCCGTCGTGCCCTGCAGGTCGGTGATCTGAGCTACGACCTCGATACCCTCGAGGTGACCCGCGAAGGCAAATTGCTCAAGCTCAACCCGGTCGGCCTCAAACTGCTGGCAGTGCTGATGCAAAAGAGCCCGCATGTCCTGCGTCGGGAAATTCTCGAAGAAGCGCTGTGGGGCGATGACTGCCCGGACAGCGACAGCCTGCGCAGCCATGTTCACCAATTGCGCCAGGTGATCGACAAACCATTCGCCAAGCCATTGCTGCACACCGTGCATGGCGTGGGTTACCGCTTGGCCGAGGGCCGCGATGGAGTTTAAGCAAAGCCTTGCCCAGCGGATCATCATCGCCTTTGCGCTGATGAGCGCGCTGGTAGCCGGGGCGTTTGCCATGGGCATCGTCGCGACCGTGCACCTGGTCGAGGAAAAACTGATTTCCGCCGGGCTGGGCGGCGACCTGCAACGCCTGCTGTTGATGGACAACGTCTCGGACTGGAGCCATCGACCAGAACCGGATCAGTTGTTTTATTTCAGTGGCGGGCCGGGGGATTTCGAGCTGCCCAAGGACCTGCGACACCTGGATTCAGGTTTCCATGAAGTCTTTCGCGAGCAGCTGTCGTATCACGCAATGGTCGAGATCGTCGATGGTCGGCGTTATGTGCTCCTGCAGGATCAAAGCGATTTCGAAGAGCGCGAGCGCGTATTGTTCGCCGTGGTGCTGGTGGGCTTCGTGCTCAGTCTGGCACTGGCGGTGTTCCTCGGCTGGGTGCTGGCCCGCAAGGTGATGGCCCCGGTGGTGCGGCTGGCCCGCCAGGTGCGTCATCGCGATCAGTTGCTCGGACTGGCGCCTCCGCTGGCGCCCGACTACGCGGCGGACGAGGTGGGCGAGCTTGCGGTGGCGTTCGACGCGACACTTGGGCGATTGCGTCAGGCACTGACGCGGGAACGCTTGTTTACCAGCGACGTCAGCCATGAGTTGCGTACACCGCTCATGGTGCTGGCCAGCTCCTGTGAACTGATGCTGGAAAACCCGGGTATCGATCAGCGCGGCAAGGCTCAGGTTCAGCGCATTGCGCGGGCCAGTGAAGAGATGCGTGAGCTGGTACAGACCTTCCTGATGCTCGCTCGCGCCCAACGTGAAGACGCCGGCGCGGCGCCCCAGCAAAGCCTCTCGCAAGTGGCTGACAGTTTGCTGTGCCTGTGGCGAGAGCCCATCGAATCCAAGGGCTTGCAGCTGATTTTCGAACCGGGCAATCCGCCCGATACCCGTTACAACGCGACACTGCTCAATGCCGTGATGGGTAATCTGCTGCGTAACGCCTTGCACTACACGGAGCAGGGGTTTATTCGCCTGACGCTTAATGAGAACGGTTTTGTGGTCGAGGACTCGGGCGTGGGCATTCCCGAGGAAAAGCGCGAGGCGATGTTCCAGCCTTTTGTGCGCGGCAACGAAAAACGCGGAGAAGGGCTGGGATTGGGTCTGTCACTGGTTCAACGCATCTGCGAGAACCAGGGCTGGAGTGTCACTTTGAGCACGATGGAGCCTAATGGCTGCCGTTTCGAGGTGGATCTGGGCAAGCGCTGAAAGCGGTGCATCTGACACGAGAGTGCCTCCAACCTGTCTAAATCCTGTATAACCTTGAAATAGTTTGCCGGTTTACATGACGTTTTTTTCACAAAGGGATGACCTGACGCTGACACGCCGCTGCTTAAGGTGACGTCATCAGTAATTTCAGGAGTCCTGGTGATGGCCGGCCCGATCAAGCTCGATTTTTCCGAAAAATACGACGACAACCATGCGCAGAAGTACCTGCGTAAACATCAGGACGGTCTGGGGCGTCGTTTGTCCAATTGGCGAGATCAGCAGTTGGCCCGCAAGGCGTTGACCCTTGTTGGCGAGCCGGGCCTGGTGCTGGACCTGCCATGCGGTGCTGGACGTTTCTGGCCACTGCTGGCGGAAAAACCCAATCGGGTGATCATCGGGGCGGACAACTCCGAGTCGATGATCAAGACCGCCATGCAGGCACAACCGGCGGATGTGGTGAAACGGGTACAACCCTTGCACACATCTGCGTTCGACATTGCCTTGCCTGATAACGCCGTCGACAGCATTTTTTGCATGCGACTGCTGCATCACATCGGCGAAGCCGAGCACCGCCGGGCGATTCTGCGCGAGTTCGAGCGTGTCACCCGGGACAGCGTAATCATTTCGCTGTGGGTGGACGGCAATTTCAAGGCCTGGAAACGCAAGCGCGCCGAGCGCAAGCGTGGGCAGGAAGGTTACCAGAATCGATTTGTGTTACCGGCCGCAACGGTTGAAAAGGAATTCGAAGAAGCAGGATTCCGGATCCAGGAACAACTGGACTTTATTCCGCTCTATGCCATGTGGCGAGTCTACGTATTACGCAAGAGGTAAGAGGATGGCAGTGCAATTTGCAGCAGAAGCGGAAGTCGCTCCCGAGGATCGCTTCGACTACTACTGGAGCCAGCGCGGTGAGTGGGTGGAAGAACCCAATGTGCGTCGTGGTGGCGAAAGTGGTGTGCAGCGGGTGGTGGGGCGCGATGGTCAACTGCTGTATGCCAAGCGCCAGACCGGACATATCTATCGCAGCTGGCGGCACCCGTTCGGGCGGCCTACCGTGTTGCGTGAACTGGATGCGCTGACCGGGGTTTCCCGTCTCGGGGTTCGTGTTCCTGAAATCGTGTTCTGTGGTGCGCAGCCCGATCCGAAATTCAATTGGCGCGCGCTGTTGGTGACCAAATCCCTCGACGGCTTTCAGGAGTTTGAGCAATGGAAGGCCGCCGGCGGTCGTGAGCAATATGGCGAAGCCGTCTATGAACGCGTGCTCAAGGACCTCGCCGAAAACCTGGCGCGCATGCACAAGGGCCGTTGGCAGCACAGCTGCATCTACATCAAGCACGTGTTCGTGCGGGTGACGGGCGCAGGTGAATCGGCCAAGGTCGAAGTCGCTCTGATCGATCTGGAAAAATGCCGTCAGCGTCTGACCGCTCATCGCGCGGCCGCCCATGACATGAAGCAACTGCGCCGCCACTCGTCGTTCAGCGCTACGGACTGGAAAAAACTCGTCTACTTTTATGAGACGGCGTTTGGCAGCGCTATCAAAGGTTTATAGCGATGAAACTAGAAATTGCACGAGGTTTGTTTCTGGTAGGAGCCTTGGCAGTTGCATCATTGGCGGTGGCGGCCTGGGAACAGCCACGCATGCAGGTCATTGGCGCATCGGCCAGTGATCCGCATTGCCCGATGCCACGGGTGGCGAAAGCCGCCGTGGCCACACAACCCGATCATGATCTATTGCTGTTCATGTTCGGACTTTCTCAAGGGATGAGGCCGCAGAGTTGAATCGTTCGATTAGAGCCAAAGGCCTCGCTGATGCGAGGCCTTTTTTATTGCGTCATGGTTTGGGATCGGGTTTCGCCAGCAGGGTGTAAACGCATGGCAGGACAAACAGCGTAAACAGCGTCCCGATCGACATCCCTGTGGCAATCACCGTCCCGATGTCGAAGCGGCTGACCGCACCGGCGCCGGTGGCCACGATCAGCGGCACCATGCCGAACACCATCGCCGCCGTGGTCATCAACACCGGGCGCAGACGAATAGCCGCTGCTTCCTCCACCGCCTCGCGGGGTGTCAGGCCCTTCTCCTTGCGCAGCTGGTTGGCGAACTCGACGATCAGGATCCCGTGCTTGCTGATCAGCCCGATCAGCGTCACCAGCCCGACCTGGGTGTAGATGTTCATGCTCGACCAGCCGAGAAACAGCGGAATCAGCGCCCCGCAGATCGACAACGGCACGGTCACCAGAATCACCAGCGGGTCGCGGAAGCTTTCGAACTGCGCCGCCAGCACCAGGAAAATGATCGCCAGGGCCAAGGCGAAGGTCACCCACAGCGCGCTGCCTTCCTGGACGAACTGCCGCGATGCGCCGCCGTAATCGAAAGCAAAACCGGCCGGGGCTTCTTCCCGTGCGATCTGCAACACGCTGTCGATGGCTTCGCCCATGCTCACCAGCGGGAACCCGGACAGCTTGGCCGCGTTGAGTTGCTGGAACTGGTTGAGCTGTCGCGGTCGCGCACGGTCGGTCACGGTGATCAGGGTCGACAGCGGCAGCAGTTCGCCCTGGGTGTTTTTCACGTAGTAATTGTTCAGCCAGTCCGGGTTGTCGCGGTAGGCCCGTTCGACCTGGGCGATGACCTTGTAGCTGCGGCCTTCGATGGTGAACCGGTTGATTTCCGCCTCGCCCAGCAAAGTCGCCAGCGTACCGCCCAGATCCTGCATCGACACGCCCATCTGCGCAGCCTTGGCGCGGTCGATGTCGACCACGACTTCGGGTTTGTCGAAGGCGAGGTCAAGGTCGACGAAGGCGAACTTGCCAGACTCCGTGGCGCGCTTCTTGATCCGGTCGGCCACTTGCAGCAACAGCTCGTAGTCGTTGGCGGTGTTGATCACGAATTCGAACGGCAGACCTTCACCGGTACCGGGGAGGGACGGCAGGTTGAAACCGAAGATCTGCAGGCCCGGAATGCCCTCGAGTTTGCCCTGCACCTCGGGGAGGATTTCCATTTGCGTGCGGCTACGCTCGTTCCAGGGCTTGAGCAGGAAGCCGCCGATGCCGCTCTGCACGCCGTTATAACCGTTGATCTGGAACGATGAGTAGTACTCCGGGAACTCCTTGAAGATCTTGATGAACTCGTCGGTGTAGGTGTTCAGGTAATCGAGGTTGGTTGGCTGCGGGGCGTTGGCCATCATGAAGATGATGCCCTGATCCTCGTCCGGCGCCAGTTCCGACTTGGTGAACTTGAGCAGCACCGGAATCAGGCACAGCACGATCACCGCAAACACCAGTACCACCGGCCGGGTATTGAGCGTGCCGTGCAGCATGCTCTGATAGCGCCGCTTGAGGCTGTCGAAAATCCGGTCCAGTCGATGGGCCAGGCCAGTGGGGTTTTCATCATGGCGCAGCAGCATGGCGCACATCATCGGCGACAGGGTCAGGGCGACGACGCCGGAGATTACTACCGCCCCGGCCAGGGTCAACGCAAACTCCTTGAACAGCGCCCCGGTCAGCCCGGTCAGGAAGCCGATCGGTGCGTACACCGCCGCCAGGGTGATGGTCATCGACACCACCGGCATGGCGATTTCCCGGGCGCCTTCAAGCGCGGCGTCCAGCGGTGTCTTGCCTTCCTCGATGTGCCGGTGGATGTTTTCCACCACCACAATCGCGTCGTCCACCACCAGCCCGATGGCCAGCACCATCGCCAGCAGGGTCAGCAGGTTGATCGAGTAGCCCATCATCTGCATGAAGAACATCACGCCGATCATCGATAGCGGAATGGTCACCACCGGAATCACTACCGAACGCAGGGCACCGAGGAACAGGAACACCACCACGATCACGATCAGCACCGCCTCGAACAGGGTTTTCACCACTTCGTCGATGGACGCCTGGATGAACAGCGTGGCGTCGTAGGCGATTTCGCTCTTGAGGTTGGGCGGCAGCTGGGCTTCCAGCTCCGGCATGATCTTGCGTACTTCCTTGATCACTTCCAGCGGGTTGGCCCCGGGCGTGGCCTTGATCCCGATGTATACCGAGGGCGTACCGCCGAATGAACTGATCGAGTTGTAGTTCTCCGCGCCCATCTCGACCCGCGCCACATCGCTGAGCAGCACCCGGCTGTCGCCGCTGACCTTGAGCGGAATCTTGCCGAAGGCTTCGGCGGACTTCAGTTCGGTGTTGGCGTTGATGCTGGTGACCACGTACTCGCCTTTCACTTCGCCGGCGGCGGAGAGGAAGTTGTACTGGCGCACCGCATTGGTCACGTCGCTGGCACTGAGGCCGAAGCCGGCGAGTTTCACCGGGTCGATCCACAGGCGCATGGCGAACACCTGGTTGCCGAGAATCTCCGCCTCGGCCATGCCCGGCAGGGTTGCGAGTTTCGGCTGGATCACCCGCGACAGGTAGTCGGTGATCTGCGGGTTGTTCAGCTCCTTGCTGAAGAAGCTGATGTACATCAGCGCCGAGGCGTCGGCGGCTTCCTTGCTCAGCACCGGATCTTCGGCGTCCTGGGGCAGTTTGTTCTTCACCTCGTTGGCCTTGGCCAGCAATTCGGTGAACAAACGGTCGCTGTTGGAGCCGATGCGCGCATAGATCGAAATCACCGAGAAGTTCTGGCGACTGACCGAGGTCATGTAGTCGATGCCTTCGGCGCTGGCCAGGCTCTGTTGCATCGGCTGGGTGATGTAGCCCTGGATGGTTTCGGCGTTGGCCCCGGGGTACGCGGTGGTCACCGTGATCAGGGCGTTTTCCATTTGTGGGTACTGGCGCAGCGGCAATTTGCTCCAGGCCTGGAAGCCCAGCAGCACAATCAGCAGACTGACCACGGTGGCGAGCACCGGGCGGCGGATGAACGGATCGGTAAAGGCCATGGGGTTTCCTTGATCAGTCGGCGCGGGGCGGACTGTTCTGCTCGCCGAGGGTCTTGTCATCGCTGATGGCAATGTGGGCGCCGTTGTCCAGTTTGATCTGGCCGGCCGTCACCACCTGTTCGCCGCTCTGCACGCCCTTGTTGATCATCACCTGGCCATCGCGGCGTTCGCCGGTCTCGACGAACCTGCGCTCGGCGATCAGCACGGGTTGGCCCTTGTCGTCTTTCTCGACGGTGCCGTCTTCGGCTTTTTTCTGGGTAACCACGTACGTCGAGTTGCCGTAGAGGGTGTAAGTGATCGCGCTTTCCGGGACCACGATGTGTTTCTGCGGATCCGGCAGCAGCACCTCGATGCTGGTGAACATGCCCGGCAGCAACTTGCCATCGGGGTTGGCCAGGGTGGCGCGCACGAGGATGTTACGGGTGGTGCTTTCGACGATCGGGTTGATGGCGCTGATGGCGCCGGTGAAATGCTGGCCGGGATACGCCGCGACCGTGATCTGCACCGGCTGACCGAGGGCCAGTTTCGGCACCGATTGTTCGGGCACGTAGAAGTCGGCGTAGAGACTGCTCAGATCCTGCAGAGTGGCGATCTTGGTGCCGCTGGCGAGGTAGTCGCCGATGTCGACGAGGCGGATGCCGATGGTGCCGCTGAAGGGCGCGACGATGCGTTTTTTGGCCAGCGCCGCATTGAGCTGATTGACCGTGGCCTTGTTCTTTTGCAACTGCGCCGAGAGCCGGTCGAATTCGCCTTTGGAGATGGCGCTGCTGCCGACGAGCTGGCTGCCGCGACCGTAATCCAGCTGCGCGAGGCCGAGATCGGCCTTGGCAGTTTCGAGGAAGGCCGCTTCGACGGCGCTGTCCAGTTGCAGCAACGGCTGGCCGGCCTTGACCTTCTGCCCCGATTCGAACTTCAGCTCGGTGACGGTGCCGGCGTTCTCCAGGCTCAGGTCGACACCTTGCAAGGCCTTCAGCGTGCCGACGGTGGGCAGACGCATCTGCCACGGGCGCTCGACGGCCGTGGCCACGGCGACGCTGATCGGCGGCTTCGGTTTGGAAAAGCCCTGGATCATCGTATAGATCGAGAAGGCTTTGTAACCGGCGAGAAGCAGAACGATCAGCAGTACAACACCTAACATGATCAGCATGCGGCGACGCAGCATATTTCCAGTTCCTTGGAGAAAATCAGGCGAGACAGGCGGGCACATTACCCCGAGTCCGGCAGGGATTCCAACTGCCAGTTTTACCGGGTGTAAGGGAGGACGGTGGAGAAAAGCGGGGCCGCCGACCGAGCGGTCGGCGGCGAATTTCAGGCCATCAGATGAAGATGGTTGTCCCAGAGCCCTGCGGGCAAATCCAGCGGTTTGGCGAGCAGATCATCCTGGCGGCAATCGTAGTAGCGGCAACGTCCCTGACCGGAGGTCACGACAAACCCGTCCTTCACCGCACCGACACCGGCGCAGTCGGGTAATGGCGCGTCGAGGCGCACTTCGCCGCTGTCCAGGTCCCAGATGAAGAAGCGGTTGCCGCGCGGTGCGGTCAGTGCCACCAGGCGCAGTTCGCTGTGCACGGCGACGCTGGCGGTGTAATGACCCATCGACTGCAACTGATGCTCCGGCACCGGGAACGCCACGAATGGCTGGCCGGGACGTTTGATCGCCAGCAGCTCCGAACGCTCGTGGGAAGGCCCCATGAATTGCTGGCCGGCGACGATGGTGCCGTCGCTGGCGATCCCCAGGTGGCGCACGCTGTTCATCTGCTGGGCGAGGGTTTCCTTGCTCAGCAGGGTGCCGTCCCGTTGCATCAGCACCAGGCTCGGCTCCATGGCGTCGAGGTTCATGTCGACCCGGCTTTCGGCCTCGGTGCGGATCCCGCCGTTGGCCACCACCAGGGTTTCACCGTCGGGCATCCACGACACCTGATGCGGGCCGAGACCGTGGGTGGAAAGCTCGCCGCTGTGCACCAGCCGTTCGCCTTCGAATTTGTACACCCCGAGCAGGCCACGGCCCGGATCGGTGGTGTCGTTTTCGGTGGCGTACAGGTAGTCGCCGCTGTGATGGATCACTGCGTGGCCATAGAAATGCCGGTTCGGCTGCGAGGTCACGGTTTGCAGCAATGCACCGCTGTGCAGGTCGATCAGGTAGCTCTCGGTGCCCGGCCGGCGGGCGACGAACAGCGCGATCGACAGCGTCGGGTGATTGATGATGTCGTGGCAACGCTGGCCGACTTCGGTGGCGAACACCTGGGTGCCGTCCAGTCGATAACCGACGGCGTAATGCTTGCCGTCGGTGTCGTCCCGCGCCGACAACAGCAGCGGGCTTTGGTCCTTGCGTTTGAACAGCGTCCAGCCGCCCAGCGTCACTGCTCCCAGCAGCAAACTACCTAAAGTCAGAGCCTGGCGTCGCAGCATGGCACGTGCCCTCATCAGTCACCGTCGTTGGCGTTGAAGCCCAGTTGAATGCCCAGCGCCTTGGCCAGCTCGCCTTCGTGCAGGCGGTGGACGACGTTGAGGCTGTCGTAGATATCGTTGAGCTGCTGGCGACCGGCGTCATCGTTGAGCATTTCGGTCAGCGAGCGCTGAGTGCTGCCGAACAGTTTGAGCGACGCCGCGTAGGCTGCATCGATCTTGTCCGCCAACGGTTTCTGCTCCGCCGGCAGCAGGCCGCGCAGGCCTTTGTTGTCGACGCCTTCCCAGACGGTTTTGGCCGCTGCGAGGCTGGCTTCCAGCGCCTCCATGGACGACTGGCTGCGCCATGCATCGGCCTGGAACGGCTGAGGCACGCCCTTGCTCTGGCGGCCCATCGGCGTGCCGAGTTTTTTCTTCAGGGTGTCGAGGGCGGTGACCTGAACCCGCAGCAGATCGGCGATCGCTTCGTGGGAGTCGGCGTAGCGCTGGTTCGGGAACTTGCTCATCTGCGCGAGCATGCCGTCGGTGTTGTTCCAGCTGCTGAGGATCTCTTCGGCCAGTTGTTTCTGACGCTCGCCGATGGCCACCAGCAGTGGGCAGTATTTGGCTTTCTGCGCGTCGTTGGCCACGTCAGGCTTGGCGTCGAACAGGATGTACTCGTAAGCGGACAGGCCTTGAACCACGACGCTGGACTTGGCCAGTGCGGCGGCGTCGATCTGCGGCTGCGCGGTGACCAGTTGCTCGACCTGACGGCCGACCAGGTTTTTCTTGTCCGGCCAGAATTGCACCTGCCACGAGCGGTTGCCCTCGGCCAGCGGGCCGATCAGCAGCGGTTGCAACTCGGCCCAGGCTTTCTGCGCATGCAGGAAGTCGGCACGGGCGGTGTCCAGCGACTCTTTGCCCTGGCAGTAGGCGAGGGCGCTGACGGCCAGTTGCTTGTCGGCTTCGACCCAGCGGGTGTAGGTCGGCAGGATCACCGATTTGGCGATGGCCGCCGAGGTGACGGCTTGCGGATCCTGCGGCGAGCACGCGCCGAGGGCCAGTGCGGCAAGGCTGGTGAACAACAGCTTGGGACGGAACATGTCGGGCTCCCGATTCGTTCAAGTGTTTAAAGTGAGTTCAAGAACGCCAGCAGCGCGGCACGCTGCTCGGCGTTGAAAGACAAAACCTGTTGCTGCGCCGCTTTCGCTTCGCCGCCATGCCAGAGCACGGCTTCGAGCAGATTGCGGGCGCGGCCGTCATGCAGAAACTGGG
Organism: Candidatus Pseudomonas auctus; assembly: GCF_048654275.1. NCBI lineage: Bacteria > Pseudomonadati > Pseudomonadota > Gammaproteobacteria > Pseudomonadales > Pseudomonadaceae > Pseudomonas > Candidatus Pseudomonas auctus. The sequence continues at coordinate 98,920 of NZ_JBJYZK010000019.1, forward strand.
TGTGGCCGCTGACCGTTTGCGTCAGGCCGATGCCCCACAGCGGCGGGGTGCGCCAGTCGCGGCCGGAGGCCTGGAATTCAGTACGGTTGTCCGCCAGGCCTTCGCCCATGTCGTGCAGCAGCAGATCGCTGTACGGGCGAATCACTTGATGGGCCAGTTCAGGTTCGGCGGCATTGGCGGCGGTGGTGTATTTCGGCGTGTGACAGGACTGGCAGCCTGCCTGGAAGAACAGGTTCTTGCCGGCCAGCACCTGCGCATCGTTGACCCCACGGCGCGCGGGAACGGCGAGGTTGCGGCTGTAGAACAGCACCAGGCGCAGGATGTTGTCGCTGACTTCCGGCTCGCCGTCCGGGCCGTTGCCGTTCGGCGCCTGTTTGCAGGCGGTTTGCGCGTCGGTGCAGTCATCAAACGGTCTCAGGCTGGTGGTCAGGCCCATATCACCAGAGAACGCGTGAACATTTTGTTGATTGAGGTTTGGTTGGCCGGCTTTCCAGCCAAATCGCCCCATGACGGTCTTTTGCTGCGCGTCATCCCAGACCCGGTTTGGCCGGCCGCTGATACCGTTGTTTTCTTTGGCCTGCGCGGCGGCGTTGGCGAGGATCGCTTCTTCCGGGATCGCTTCGAGCAGGCCCAGGCCGATCATCGGCGGCGCGACACGGGCCGAGAAACGTGTGTCCGGGTGCATCGGGCCATAGCCGAGCTGGGTGATCTGCAGGACCGGTTTGCGCAACTCGACTTCGGTGCCGTCCTTGAAGCGTACCGGCACCGGCGTGTAATCGACCCGCACCTTGCCCTCCGGCGCGACGCCCGGCACGGCCATGTCCTGGAACTGGCCGCCGTAGACTGGCTCGGGCACCACTCCGACCTGCTCGATCAATTTGGCGTACTGCGGCGCATCGGGAATCGACAGGCGCACCAGCATTGACACCGCGTTGGCCGCATCCGGCGTCGGCGGATGGCCGCGGCCGTCCTTGATGTGGCAGTTCTGGCAGGCGTTGGTGTTGAACAGCGGGCCGAGGCCATCGCGGGCGGTGGTGGTCGACGGCGCGATCACCCACGGGCTGCGAAAGAAACTGTTGCCGACGCTGAAGTCCACCCGCCGCGACGGCGGCAGATTGGCCGACGGCAGGGAAAACGCGTTCTGATCGCTCTTGCGCACGGTCGCCGCGCCGCCGGAACGGGCTTCACCTGGCTCGGCCTTGGTGAAACGCGGGGCGTCATCGCAAGCACTCAGGCCCAGGGCCAGAAACAGTGCGGACAAGCGAAGAGGCAGCGAGGGCATCAGACTTCCTGCAAGAGGGGCGAATTTAAAGGCGCAAAGTCTAACAGGGCGAGTGGGTTTGAATAAGAGGAATTATCGTTTGCTTGATGCAGGGCAGGGGTTTCACAAATCTTAAGGCTGGGTGCAAACCTTGTGGGAGCGAGCTTGCTCGCGAAAGCGTTGGTTCAGCCACTGATGCGTTGCCTGACAGGACGCTTTCGCGAGCAAGCGCGCTCCCACAAGTTTTGTATATGGCGGAAACGAAAAAGGCGACCCGAAGGTCGCCTTTTTTAACGCGGACGCTGTGATCAGAACTCGTGATCGGCGTTGTCCGGGTTCAGGTCGCTGATACCCAGTTTGCCGGCAGCGGCTTCGATCGAACCGGTCTGCTTGACCAGCGAAGCGATGGCGTCGCGCACGATCTGGTTACCAGCCGTGTTGCCGGCCGCGATCAACTGGTCGTAGTGCTCACCCTTATTGGCGTGATCGACCATGACCTGAATCTTGGCTTCGGTGGCGGCCAGATCGGCTTTCAGCGCGGTGTCGGCAGCCGGGTCGACCTTGGCCACCAGCGACGACAGGCTGGCGCCGGTCATTTTGGTGCCGTCGACGCGGGTGTACTCGCCCAGGTAAACGTTGCGAATGCCCTTGGCATCGTAGAAGTGCGAGTTGTGGGTGTTGTCGCTGAAGCAATCCTGCTCGTCTTCCGGGGAGTTCGCTTCCAGGGACACCTTCATGCGCTCGCCGGCCAGCTCGCCCAGGGACAGGCTGCCCATGCCGAACAGCATTTTGCGCAGGCCGCTTTCAGCCGGTTCGGCTTCCAGGGTGGCGCGGTAGTTGTCGGCCACGTTCGGCTTCCAGTTGCCGACCATTTCTTCCAGGTCGCTGACCAGCAGCTGGGTCACGGCTTTCAGGTAGGCACGACGACGGTCGTTGTGACCGCCGGTGGCGCCTTTGCCTTCCAGGTAGTCCGACGGTGGACGGTTGCCGGCGCCAGGGCCGGTGCCGTTCAGGTCCTGGCCCCAGAGCAGGAATTCGATGGCGTGGTAGCCGGTGGCAACGTTGGCTTCGGAACCGCCCAGCTCGTTCAGGCTGGCGAGTTTTTCCGGGGTGATGTCCTTGACGTCGACCTTGTCTTCGCCGACCTGTACTTCGGTGTTGGCGATGATGTTGGCGGTGGCACCCGGGTTGCCCAGTGCGTGCTCGTAGGACTTGTCGACGTAGTCGATCAGGCCTTCGTCCAGAGGCCAGGCGTTCACCTGACCTTCCCAGTCGTCGATGATGGTGTTGCCGAAGCGGAACACTTCGCTCTGCAGGTAAGGAACGCGGGCAGCGACCCAGGCAGCCTTGGCGGCTTTCAGGGTGTCGGCGTTCGGCTTGGCGAGGAACGCGTCGATGGCGGTTTGCAGGGTTTTCGCGGTGGATTCGGCATCGCTGTAAACGGCGAAGACCATGTCGGCATAGTGCGAGACAACGGCTTTGCCAGCGGCCTCGTCGACTTTACCGGCAGCAGCAGGCGCAGCCGGTGCAGCGGTGCTCGCAGCCGGAGTCGGCGCAGGAGCGGCGGCCTTTTCTTTGTCTTTACCTTCGCCGCAACCGGCGAGGGAAATAGCGATGGCCAGCAGACTGGCGGTAGCCAGAGGCATACGAATCATGGCGAACATCCTGCTTCGGTGATTGAGTGGACAGGCGCGGGGGTGCGCAAAACTGCGACATAATGCAAATCTTTCGCATTATGTGTAAAGGGTTGTAGCTGGAAATATTTCTTATTTGCGCGGGGTCTGCGCTGGATCAACAGCGAGGTTGATGCCCGGCAGAACCCGGGTTGCGTCGGGCCTGGCAGGCGCGTTTCAGAGGATGGCCGCGTTGCTGCGCTGGGCCTGCTTGAGATAAATGCCCAACTCGCGCGCCGGCAGCGGTTTGCTGTAGTGGTAGCCCTGACCTTCGTGGCAGCCTTCGGAAATGATGTAGGTTTCCTGTTCGGCGGTTTCCACGCCCTCGGCGATCACCTGCATGCCCAGGCTCTTGCCCAGTTGGATGATGGCGCGAACGATGGTCGCATCATCGTCGTCATCCAGCAGGTCCTGGACGAAGCTCTTGTCAATCTTGATCTTGTCCAGCGGCAGACTCTTGAGATAGCTCAGCGAGGAATAGCCGGTGCCGAAATCGTCGATAGCGATCAAGGCGCCGGAGCGGCGCAGGCTCAGCAGGTGCTGGGCGGCGGTGCTGATGTCTTCCATCAGGCCGGTTTCGGTGACTTCCAGCTCCAGGCTGCGTGGCGGCAGGCGGTACATCTGCAACAGGTTGTTGACCACCCGTGGCAGCTCGGCGTGGTGCAGTTGCACGGTGGACAGGTTGACTGCCATGCGCAGATCGACGAAGCCCTGATCGTGCCAGTCGCGCAGTTGCTTGCAGGCCTGATCCAGCACCCATTCGCCGATGGCGATGATGGTGCCGTTCTGTTCCGCCAGCGGGATGAACAGGTCCGGCGGCACCAGGCCGTGTTCCGGATGCTGCCAGCGGATCAATGCCTCGACCCCGACTACGCGATGATCGCGGTAGCTGATCTGCGGCTGATAGACGAGGTAGAACTGGTCGCGCAGCAAGGCGTCGCGCAGGTCTTTTTCCAGTTCGCGGCGGCGGCGCATCTCGCTGTCGACGCTCGCGATGTAGAACTGATAGCGATTGCGCGAGCGGGTCTTGGCCAGGGTCATGGTCTGCTCGGCTTTCTGCAGCAGCTTCTCGGTGCTGTCGCCGTCTTCCGGGAACAAGGTGATGCCGATGGTCGCGCGCAGGCGGATCTCCTGATGATCAAGGGCGAACGGGGCTTCCAGGTCATCGAGGATGCTTTGCGCCAGCTCCGCCGCTTCGTAAGGCTGTTCGATATCGGCCTGCACCAGCGCGAACTGGTCGCCACCGAGACGGGCGAGGGCGCCGAGGCGACCGCTGTGGGCACGAAGCCGGTCAGCCAGGGCCAGCAGCAACTGGTCACCGGTCTGGTAGCTGAATTGTTCGTTGATGCCTTTGAAATCGTCCAGACCTACGCAAAGGACGGCGACCCGCCGTTGCAGCTTGCCGGCATCCACCAGAATCTTGTCCAGCTGCTGCTGCAATTGCTGGCGATTCGGCAGGCCGGTGAGGAAATCGTATTGGGCCATGCGCAGCAGGCTGTTTTCCGCTTCGTGGCGCAGGTGGGTATTGCGTTCGATGGATTCGAGTAGCTGGTTGGCGGTGTTGATCCAGATCCCCAGTTCGTTTTTTTCGTGACCCTTTAGCTGCGGAATCTTGTGTTCGCTGGGGCGGTCCGGGTTGATCTCGGTGAGGTGCTCGATGATCCGCGACAGCGGTTTGGTCAGCAGCCAGTGATAGACCAGATACAGCACCAGGCCCATGGCCAGGGCGCGCAACACGCCGGAAATGAAGATGATCACCGAGCTGACGATGAAACCCTGACCGTAGGTGGCGGTGTCGAGGGTGATGCTCAGGTCGCCGTAATATTCGCTGTACGGCCCGCGCCCCACCAGCTGGGTGGTGAACGTGCGTTCCTGGCCGAGGATCAGGTCGGTCAGCCAGCGGCTGTTGGATTGCTGCAGCTCACGCGACTTTTGCGCGAGCATCGCTTCGTTGGGATGGCCGATGGACGCCTGACGCACGGCGTCGTCCTGGAACAGGCCTTCGATCACCTGCATGCCCATCTCCCGGTCCAGGCTGTAGACCGCCTGGGTGGAGGGATCGCGGAACATGTCGAGGATGCGCTCGGCATCGCCGGCGACGGCCTGGCGTGTTTTATAGGCATCGAACACGATCTGCGCGCAGCTCAAGACCACGCCGACGATCAATGCCGACAGGAGCACGACCCGGAGCAACTTCACCGACAAGCTGTTCTTGAGTTCCAGCTTCAAAGGGTTATTCCTTGTTCCGTGCGGGTAGCGTCAAGTTGCCATGAGTATTGGCAATCCCGTGTTGGCAGTCAAAGGGACAATCGAGCCGCGGAAAATTTGTCCGTGGCCTTGGCCGATATGCTGCTGTCTGGAGTATTTGCCCTGGTTGTACTGTGTCGGTAGTTTCGGTCTCCAACTTGAGGGACGTCGGACAATTTTTCCTCTTTTGATGTTAGTTCGCCGTGGCTTGGGAGCAAGGCGAGAAGGGCTGCTTCAGGTGTGGGAAAAAGCCTTGTTTGTGATGCAACGCACTCACGATTATTTCCGCAGGTATAAAAAAACCCGGCAAAGCCGGGTTTTTGTCTGGCGTGCAGCTTAAGCGGTGAAGGTCTTGCCTTCGAACTGCTCGGCCACGAACTTCCAGTTGACCAGGTTCCAGAACGCCTCGACGTACTTAGGACGCAGGTTACGGTAGTCGATGTAGTAAGCGTGTTCCCAGACGTCGCAGGTCAGCAGCGGGGTGTCGCCGCTGGTCAGCGGGTTGCCGGCGCCGATGGTGCTGGCCAGGGCCAGGGAACCGTCAGCCTTTTTCACCAGCCAGCCCCAGCCGGAACCGAAGGTGCCGATCGAGGTTTTGCTGAACTCTTCCTTGAACTTGTCGAACGAACCGAAAGCCGCGTTGATGGCTTCAGCCAGTGCGCCGGTTGGTTGACCGCCGGCGTTTGGCGCCAGGCAGTTCCAGTAGAAGGTGTGGTTCCAGACCTGAGCGGCGTTGTTGAAGATGCCGCCCGAGGAAGTCTTGACGATCTCTTCCAGGGTCTTGCCTTCGAACTCGGTGCCTGGCACCAGGTTGTTCAGGTTCACGACGTAGGTGTTGTGGTGCTTGTCGTGGTGGAATTCCAGGGTTTCCTTGGAAATGTGCGGCTGCAGGGCATCGTGTGCGTAAGGCAGCGGCGGCAATTCGAAAGCCATGATGATTCTCCTAATCAGGTCTGTTGCGGTGAGCGCAAGGCCGATCACGGGCGGCCAGAAATGCACCGGCGAGTTTTTACTCTTTGCGGCGCAGGGTTCGGATCATAGCACCGGGGGTGCGGCTTAACCACGCAACAACTGTGTGGGATAGAGGTTCCAGAGCTGTTTGGAATAAATCATGAAGCCAATATCAATTGCCCTGCCACCGTGAACATCATCACCGCCACCAGCAGATCGAGAATCCGCCACGTACTCGGCCGTGCCAGCCACGGGGCGAGCCATGCCGCGCCGAACGCCAGGGTGAAGAACCACAGCAGCGAAGCGCTCGCCGCGCCCACGACATAGGCGCCGGGCACCGACTGTTGTGCGCCGAGAGAACCGATCAGCAAGACGGTGTCGAGATAGACGTGCGGGTTGAGCAGGGTCACCGCCAGTGCGCTGAGCATCACCGCGCGCAGCGAACGTACGGTCTGGTTTTCACCCTGTTGCAGGCTCTGTTTCGAAAACACCCTGCGCAACGCCTGGCTGCCGTACCAGATCAGGAACACCGCGCCGCCCCAGCGGGCGACCGCCAGCAATGTCGGGTTCTGCGCCAGCACCGTGGCCAGGCCGAACACACCCGCCGCCACCAGCAACGCATCGCAGGCGACGCACAATGCAGCGACCGGCAGGTGATGTTCACGCCGCAGGCTCTGGGCCAGGACAAAGGCATTTTGCGTGCCGATCGCCATGATCAGCCCGAACGCCACCAGCAAACCGTTGGTATAGCTTTGCCACATGACGGTTACTCCGCGTTGGCTGCGAGATCGCGCAACACTTGCATGGCGCGTTCGGCGTCGGCCTGACCGACGAACAGATGATCGTGGTAATAGCCGGCAATCACGTTGCAGCTGATGCCGGCCTTGCCCAGTGCGGTGGCGAATGCGGCGGTCAGGCCGACGGCTTCCAGTGCCGAATGCACGTTCAGCGTGATCCACGCCGCGACATAGTCGAAGCTGAACCCGGCGCGCTCGGCGTGGGAGCGTTCGAGAATCACCGTCAGGCCTTCCTGTTCACGGAAACTGCCTACGACTTCCAGGCCGCTCGGCAACTCGCCGTCGGACAAGGTGCAGAACACGAATTCGCCGGCATTGAGCTGCGGGCTCATGCTGCGCAGCAGGGTGGTCAACGAGGTTTCGCCAGCCATGATGGTGGTCCTTGATAAAGAGTGCTTGCTGGCTATTCTCCCGGTTGAGGCTGTATAAGAAAAACCAATAGTGCTGATCGCTCATTAGGAAAACTGATGTTCGACTACAAATTACTTTCTGCTTTGGCCGCCGTGGTCGAGCAGGCCGGATTCGAGCGGGCGGCGCAGGTGCTGGGCCTTTCGCAATCGGCGATCTCCCAGCGGATCAAACTGTTGGAGGCGCGGGTCGGCCAGCCGGTTCTGGTGCGTGGCACGCCGCCGTCGCCTACCGAAATTGGCCGGCGCCTGCTCAACCATGTGCAGCAGGTGCGCCTGCTCGAACGGGATTTGCAGACGCTGGTGCCAGCGCTGGACGAAGAGGGCCTGCCGGAGCGCCTGCGTATCGCCCTGAATGCCGACAGTCTCGCCACCTGGTGGGCCGAGGCGGTGGGCGACTTCTGCGCCGAACAACATCTATTGCTGGATCTGATCGTCGAAGATCAGACTGTCGGCCTCAAACGCATGCGCGCCGGTGAAGTGGCCGGTTGCCTGTGCGCCAGCGAGCGGCCGGTGGCGGGGGCACGCAGCGTGTTGCTCGGGGCGATGCGCTATCGAGCGCTGGCCAGCCCGGCGTTCATCGAGCGGCATTTCCCCGACGGCGTGCGGGCCGAACAATTACCGCGCACCCCGGCGCTGGTGTTCGGCCCTGACGATTTTCTCCAGCATCGATACCTCGCGTCCCTCGGCGTCGATGGCGGTTTCGAACATCACCTGTGCCCGTCGTCCGAAGGTTTCCTCCGCCTGACCGAAGCCGGGCTCGGCTGGGGCCTGGTGCCGGAATTACAGGTCCGCGAGCAGTTGGAGCGCGGCGTGCTGCGCGAACTGTTGCCAGATAAACCGATCGACGTGCCCTTGTACTGGCATCATTGGCGCAATGGCGGTCAGTTGCTCGGGCTGTTGACCGAACAATTGGTGCGCTCGTCGGCGCAATGGCTGGTGCCGTTGGACTGACGGCCAGCGTCAAGACTCACGAATCAGGCAAAACGAAAGACAGCGGAGCTCTACATGAAAATTCTGGTCACCGGCGCAAGCGGCTTCATTGGCGGACGCTTTGCGCGTTTCGCCCTGGAGCAGGGCCTGGACGTGCGGGTCAACGGTCGCCGGGCCGAGGGTGTCGAGCATCTGGTGCGTCGCGGTGCCGAGTTCGTTCAAGGCGATCTGAGCGATCCGGATCTGGTGCGTGAACTGTGCAATGACGTCGAAGCCGTGGTGCATTGCGCCGGCGCGGTTGGCCTTTGGGGCCGCTATCAGGACTTTCATCAGGGCAACGTGCAGGTCACCGAAAACGTGGTCGAGGCCTGCCTGAAGCAACGGGTTCGGCGGCTGGTGCATCTGTCGTCGCCCTCGATCTACTTTGACGGTCGCGATCATCTCGGCCTGACCGAAGAGCAAGTGCCCACGCACTTCAAGCATCACTATGCGGCGACCAAATACCTGGCCGAGCAAAAGGTCTTCGGCGCCCAGGAATTCGGCCTCGAAACCCTCGCCCTGCGCCCGCGTTTCGTCACCGGCGCCGGCGACATGAGCATCTTCCCGCGCTTGCTGAACATGCAGCGCAAGGGTCGTCTGGCAATCATCGGCAACGGTCTGAACAAGGTCGATTTCACCAGCGTGCATAACCTCAACGAAGCGTTGCTCAGCAGTCTGCTGGCCGACGCTTCCGCGCTGGGCAAGGCCTACAACATCAGCAACGGCGCCCCGGTGCCGCTGTGGGATGTGGTCAATTACGTGATGCGCAAGATGGAAGTCCCACAGGTCACCAAGTACCGTTCCTACGGTCTGGCCTACAGCGTGGCGGCGCTCAACGAAGGTGTGTGCAAGCTCTGGCCCGGGCGTCCCGAGCCGACCCTGTCGCGTCTGGGCATGCAGGTGATGAACAAAAATTTCACCCTCGACATCAGTCGCGCCCGGCATTATCTGGACTACGATCCGAAAGTCAGTCTGTGGACGGCCCTCGATGAGTTCTGTGGCTGGTGGAAGGCTCAGGACATTCGTTGATACGAATCTGCCGGCCGGCACTGAACCGCGTCACGGCTTGAGGGTCAACCCCAGCGGCCGCGGGGTTTATACTTCGCGCCAATCTGCCATCACCGCGTTTCACAAAGGTTGCCTCAATGTCCATGCGTAACGATGCCCACGACGATTTCGACGATGTACCGAGCCTGCGCGCCGATACCCTCGATGACGACGATTTTCCGGTCACCGCCCGCACCTCCGTGCATTCGCGCACGCCGCCGGTGGTCAAGGTCAAGGCCGCCAGCACCGGTCCGTTGTGGGCATTGGTTGGCGCATTATTTTTTGCCTTCATTGGTCTGGCCTGGTGGAGCTTCCAGCAGATTTCGCTTATGGAGCAGCAACTGGTGGCGACCCAGGAAAGTTTCGCGCGCATCAGTGAGGAAGCGGCGGGGCGCCTGCAGGACATTTCCGGCAAGGTCGTGGCCAGCCAGACCAACGTCACCACCGACAGCGAAGCCCTGAAGCTGCAGATCAAACAGCTGCAAAGTGCGCTTCAGGATCAGAGCAAACAGCAACAAGGCGTGGCCGGGCAGGCGACGGATCTGGACAAGCGCCTGGCGCAGATGACCGCCCAGACCACTGAACAGCAGAACGCCAACACTCAGTTGCAGGCTCAGGTCAAAGCCCTGAGCGCCGAGCTGGCAACGCTGAAAAGCACCCCGGCCGACACCAGCAAGCTCGACGCCCAGCTCAAGAGCCTCGATGCACAGGTGAAGGGCTTCGATGCGCAGTTCAAGAGCCTCGGTGCCGACATCACGGCCCTGAAAAAACAAGCTGGGTCGAACCCTGCTATCGATCGTCTGGAGCAGGAAATCGTCATCCTCAAGAGCGAGCAGGACAACCGTCCGGCTGCTGCGCAGGGTGGCACCAACACTGCCGAGTTCGACGCGTTCCGCGCGCAGATGACCCGCAACATCAACACCCTGCAGGCGCAGATCCAGAACCTGCAACAGCAACTCAACGCGCGTCCGTAAGCCCCTTGTGTGGCGAGGGTGCGCGCCCTCGCCACAGCAACATTCAGAAGCGTTCTGAATATCCATACATGCCTTCAGGCCGTCTACGCTCTTGAAACACCAACAAGAACGAGGGATGCGTCATGGGGTTTGTGCACAAGCTGGCCTGGCTCGGTGCGGTACTGCTGTCGAGTTTCGGTCAGGCCAACGCGGCCACCACTGAAAAAGACGACAGCAAGGCGGCCATCGCCTTGCTGGAAAAGGCTCTGGCCTATTACCACGACAACGGCGACAAGGCGTTTGCGGCGTTCAGCCGTCAGGGCGAATTCGTCGACAAGGATCGCTACGTGTTCGTGGTCGACACCAAGGGCGTGATGCTCGCCAGCGGCGGGCCGTCGTCGGCATTGATCGGTCGCGACGTGAGTGAAGTCCTCGGGCCGGACTTGCAGAAGTCCTTCAAGGACGCCTTGAAAGTGCCGGAAGGCAACGGCATCCAGCAGGCCGAATACCGCTGGCAGAACTGGTCCGACGGCAAGGTCGAGCGCAAGCACGTTTACTATCAACGCATCGGTCAGCGGATTCTGGCGGTGGGTTATTACCTGCCGCGCGCGTCGGCGGAGCAGGCGAAAGCGTTGCTCGACAAGGCCGCCACTGACCTGACCAAAGACGAGAAGGGCACGCTGTCCGCGATCAACTCACTCAAGGGCGGTTACCTGCAGGACGACCTGTATGTGTTCGTGGTCAATCTCGACAACCATCGCTACGTCGCCCACGGCACCAATCTGCGGTTGATCAACACCGATTTCGCCAAGGTCGACGATCCCGAAGGCAAACCGGTGGGCGAACCGATTCTGGCGCTGATCGGCAAACAGGATGAGGGCGAGTACGAATACCGCTGGAAAAATCCGGTGACCGGCAAGGTCGAGAACAAGCATGCCTACCTGAAGAAGGTCGGGAACATGCTGGTGGCGGTCGGTTATTACAGTGCTTGATTGCTGAAAGCTCCCACGCGGCGCGTGGGAGCGATCGGCATCAATCAGCGGGCGCCGTGCTCACGGCCCCGCAGCAACCGGTTCGGCATCGCAATCGCCGCCGCCAGCCCGAGCAGCGACACCGCCGCGCTGACCATCAGCAAATGGCGGAACGTCACCAGCAGTTCGGCACGCAAGGCGTTCTGCGCATCGCCGGGCGCCGCGTTCAGGCCGTCGAGCAGCACGTTGCCGGAATGCCCTTCGCTCATCAGCGAGCTGCCGGCCAGGTGGGCGAAACTGGAGTCCTGCAACAACGCCAGCAACAGCGCCGACATCAACGCCACGCCCACCGCGCCGCCCAGTGAGCGGAACAGGTTGGTGGTGCTGGTGGCGACGCCAATATCCTTTTGCTCCACCGAGTTCTGCGTACCGACCAGCGAAGTCGGGAACTGCATGCCACCGGCGATCCCGCTGAGCAGCATGAACAGGCTGCTGAGCAGCGTGGCATCGGGCGGGCTGAAGGCCATGCCAAGGATCGAGATCGGCATCAGCAGCGCGCCGCTCAGAATCTGCGGTTTATAGCGTCCGGTGATCGAAGTGCGGCGTCCGGCGAAATACGCGCCGATCGGTAATCCCATCGCCAGCGGCAGCAAGTGCAATGCAGCGCTGTCCGCTCCAGCACCGGTCACGCTCTGAAAGCGCAGCGGCATCAGCACGATCAGGGAGATCGCCTGGAAGCTGCAAAAGAAAATCGTGCACCAGCACAGCAGGGCGCTGCGGTTGGTGAACAGGTGCATCGGCAACAACGGCTCCCGGGCGCGCCGCTCGTGCCAGACGAACACCGCCAGCACCGCCACCGCGCAAGCGAAGAGACCGAGCACTTCGCTGCTGCGCCACGCATGGCCCTGGCCGACCTGAGTGATCGCCAGCAACAGCGCGGTCAGGCCGATGATCATCAGCAGCGTGCCGAGATAATCGATGATTGGTTTGCGCTGGGGAATCGGCAGGCCGATCAGGTTGCGTCGCGCCACCCAGTACGCGCCGAGGCCCAGCGGCAGGTTGATCAGGAACACCCAGCGCCACGACAGGTACTCGGTCATGTAGCCGCCGAGCACCGGGCCGGCAACGCTGGCCACCGCATACATGCTGGAGAAATAGCCCTGATAACGCCCGCGTTCGCGAGGCGGCACGATGTCGCCGATGATCGCCTGGCTTACCGAAATCATCCCGCCAGCGCCGATGCCCTGGAAAATCCGCGCCAGCACCAGTTGCTCCATGCTTTGGGCCATGCCGCAGAACAGCGAGGCGAGGGTGAACAGGCCCATGCCGAACAGCATCAGTTTGCGCCGCCCGTACAGATCGCCGAGCTTGCCGTAGATCGGCACCGCCACGGTCATCGCCACCATGTAGCCGGAAATCACCCAGGCCAGCAGGCTGACGTCCTTGAACTGTGCGGAAATGGCCGGCATGGAAACGGCGACGATGGTCTGGTCGAGCGCGCCAAGGAAGATCGCCATCATCAGCGCAACCAGCACGCTGCGAATGGCCGGTTTGGGCGTTTCGGGATGGTTGAGATTGGTCACGGGCGAACCTGCGGGCAGTGATTGACCCGCAGTGCCAGGGCGAGCGGGTGAGTGCTCGCCAGTGTAAGTCGGTAGGAAGCTATTCGATAGCCTCATAAGGAAGCCCGACGTAATTTTCTGCAATGGTTTTTTGACCGGCCTCCGAGCTGACAAAGTAGTCCAGTTCCGAAGCGCAGATCCGCTGGCTGAAATCATCGTGCTCGTCGAAGCGGTGCAGCATCGAAGTCATCCACCAGGAAAACCGCTCGGCTTTCCACACCCGGCGCAGGCAGATTTCCGAGTATTTCTCCAGCAAGTCAGTGCGACCTTCGCGGTAAACCTTCAGCAAAATCCTGAACAGCGTGCTGACATCGCTGGCCGCCAGATTCAGCCCCTTGGCGCCGGTCGGCGGAACGATGTGCGCCGCGTCCCCAACGAGAAACATCCGCCCGTATTGCATCGGCTCGACCACAAAGCTGCGCAGCGGCGCGATGCTCTTTTCAATCGACGGACCGGTCACCAGTTTCTGCGCCAGATCCTCCGGCAGACGCTTGCGCAGTTCATCCCAGAAACGCTGATCCGACCAGTCGTCGACGTTTTCTTCGGCGGGCACTTGCAGGTAATAACGGGTGCGGGTCGCCGAGCGCATGCTGCACAGGGCGAAGCCGCGCTCGTGGCGGGCGTAGACCAGTTCCTCGTGAATCGGTGGCGTGTCGGCGAGAATCCCCAGCCAGCCAAACGGATAAACCCGTTCGAAGACTTTCAGGCAATCCTCGGGAATCGACTGCCGGGCCACGCCGTGGAAACCGTCGCAACCGGCGATGTAGTCACAATCGACGCGCCAGGTTTCGCCGTCCTTTTCGAAGGTGACATAAGCTTCGTCGCTTTTCATGTCACAGGGAACGACATGGCGGGCTTCGTAGATGGTCTGCCCTCCGGTCTCCCGACGAGCGGCCATCAGGTCGCGAGTGACCTCGGTCTGGCCATAGACCATCACGGTTTTTCCACCGGTCAGGGCTTGCAGGTCGATGTGGATCCGGCGCCCGTCGAGGGCCAGTTCGAACCCGCCGTGCACCAGCCCTTCGGCGTCCATCCGCTGACCCACGCCAGCCTCGCGCAACAGCTCTACCATGCCTTGTTCAAGCACGCCGGCGCGGATTCGGCCGAGCACGTAGTCAGGTGTCTGGCGCTCCAGAATCAGGGTGTCGATGCCGGCGTTGTGCAGCAGTTGGCCGAGCAGTAATCCGGACGGACCGGCGCCGATGATGGCGACTTGGGTTTTCAGCGTTTTCATTGTTTTTATGACTCGCAAGCTTCACGCGACAACGGCCGGTGAATGAGTTTCAGGATTCGAGTGCTTGCATTTTTCCCTTGCGGGTCTGTCAATTGAAGGTGAAAACTGAGCCGATACCTGTACATTCTGCCAATCGGTGCGATTATCGCCCGCAAACCTCGAGGCCTGGATTGAAGTGATGAACAAGCCTGACTTGCCTTCGATTCCGGTGTTCAAGCTCTACGGTGAAAGCCTGGACTGGCCGACCCCTGACTTGCTGCACTGTGAAACCATTTCCAAACGCAGCCGCGAACACCAATGGGAAATCAAACCCCACCGCCACGCCGATTTGTGCCAGTTGCTCTTCGTATTCAAAGGTCAGGCAGAGCTTGAAATCGAAGGCCAACGCACGCAACTGAACGAAACCGCGATCCAGATCCTGCCGCCGTTATCGGTGCATGGATTCCGTTTTTCCGAGGACGTCGAAGGGTTTGTCGTCACCCTCGCCACTCCGTTGATCAACCATTTGCAGGCGCAACTGGGCAGCGCGGTGCAGGCCCTGGCCCAGGCCGAAAGCTATCCGGCGGGCAAGGACGCGGATTACCTCAACAGTCTGTTTGCCGCGTTGCAGGCCGAGTACAACGGCCATCAACCGGCACGTGAAATGCTCATGCATTCGCTGGTCAGTGTGATCATGGTCTGGGTCAGCCGTCAGGCGATCCGCCGTCACAACGCCACGCAACGCCCGCAGCGTCAGCGCGAATACCTCAACGGGTTCATTCAACTGGTGGAAGAAACCTACCGCCAGCACGTCAAGGTCGAAGACCTGGCCCATCGGCTGGGGATTTCCGTCTCGCACCTCAACGGCACCTGCCGTGAACTGGCGGGGCAGCCGGCGTTGCAGATCATGCACGAGCGTCAGTTGCTGGAAGCCAAGCGTCTGCTGACGTACACCAGCATGACCATTTACGAGATGTCCGAGGTGTTGGGGTTTTCCGATCCGACCAACTTCACGCGCCTGTTCCGGCGTCGGGTGGGGATCTCGCCAAAGGCGTTCCGCGACCGCTTGAAGGCCGAGCAGAACGACGACGCCTGACGTCCTGTGTTACCGCAGGGCGTTGAGGGTGGCGTTGTGAGGGATGCAGCGCTCGAAGTTGCAGCTCGCGTACTCACGGGGCAGTTGCCGCAACTGCTCCACGCGCCACGCCGCGGTGCCGTACAGCGCCAGCGTGGCCGCGCAGGTGATGAAAATCGCGAGGTATCTTCTTGTTCTGGTGTTCATGGCGTTGACCTCTGAACGAATACCCTTGGGTACTACTTTCAGCATAGGTCAGCGCCGTGGAGTTGCCAGCGGCTCTGTGAACGGCTTTACAGTCTGATATCCCACTGCGGGTTTTCGGGAAAACGCTGCACCAGAAAGTCCAGCATGCAGCGCAACGCCGCCGGCATGTGCTTGCGCGAGGCATACACGGCATAGATGCTCATCTGCCGGGGCTCGGCGTGGGGCAGCAGGCGCACCAGTTCGCCGCTGTGAATATGTGCCCCGGCCAGATAGGTCGGCAGCATCGCCACGCCGGCGCCGGCCAGGGTCGCGCGCAGCAGGGTGCTGGCCTCGTTGGCGCTGATGTTGCCCTGCACCGGCACCGAAACCGGTTCGCCATCCTCCTCGAAATGCCACAGGCTCTTGCCGAAATAGGAATGGGTCAGGCAGGTGTGCCGGCTCAGATCTTCAACCCGCTGCGGCTGCGGATGTTCCCGCAGATAGGCGGGTGCGGCGCAGACCACCGAACGGCAGACCGTCAGGCGCCGGGCGATCAGGTTGGGGTCGAGGTCATTGCTGGTGCGGATCGCCAGGTCGATGCGTTCGTCCACCAGGTTCACCGTGCGATCGAGCATTTGCAGGTCGATGCTCACCCCCGGATACGCTTTGACGAACGCCGCCATGGCATCGGCCAGTTGCGCCTGACCGAACGAGGTGCTGACGCTGATCCGCAGCAACCCCCTTGGTGCATCGGCGGGTTCGCTGACGGCGGCCTGCATGTCACCGGACAGCTCCAGCATCTGCCGGCAGCGCGGCAGGATTTCGTTGCCGGCGGCGGTCAGGCTCAACTTGCGGGTGGTGCGGTGCATCAGACGCGCCCCGACCCAGTCTTCCAGTTCCGCCAGATACCGCGACACCACCGGCCGCGACAGGTCCAGGTGATCGGCCGCCGCCGACTGACTGCCCAGATCCACTACCGTGACGAATACCCGCATTGCTTGGAGACGATCCATGATTTGCCCGCTTTCAGAAACAAACTATGTTCAAGCATCGCATTTTTTGTAACGAGTCTGGCAACTAAGCTCTGTCCCCATAGCCAAGCACGGCATTCGAACAGCGGAGCAACCCATGATCGGCTTCACCACCCTCAAGCGCGTTTTACTGGCCACCGCCACCCTCGGCTTTGCTGCCCACGCAGCGGCCGCGAATCTGACCCTCGATGTCTACAACCCGGGCACCCACGCGATCTTCCCGGTGACTTCGGTACTGGTCAGCGGCGAGAAGGACGCGATTCTGGTGGACGCGCAGTTCGGCAAATCCCAGGCCGAACAAGTGGTGGAAAAGATCCGCGCCAGCGGCAAGCAATTGACCACCATCTACATCAGCCACGGTGACCCGGATTACTACTTCGGTCTCGACACCCTGACCAAGGCATTCCCGAATGCCAAGGTGCTGGCCTCGCAACCGACCGTTGATCACATCAAGCAAACCGTCGACGGCAAACTCGCCTTCTGGGGGCCGAAAATGGGCGCCGACGTGCCGGCCAAAACCATCGTACCGGGCGTGCTCAAAGGCGACAGCCTGATGCTCGAAGGGCAGAAACTGCAGGTGATCGGCCTGGACGGCAAACAGCCGGATCGCAGCTTCGTGTGGATTCCTTCGTTGAAAGCGGTGGTCGGCGGTGTGGTCGTCGCCGAGAACATCCACGTGTGGATGGCCGACACCCAGACCGCTCAATCCCATGCCGACTGGCTGCAAACCCTGCACTCGATCGAAACCCTGAAACCGAAAACCGTGGTGCCGGGTCACTACCTGGGTGACAGCGCCCGTTCGCTGGCGGCGGTGAAATTCACCGCTGACTACATCAAGGCGTTCGATGCCGAAACCGCCAAGGCCAAGGACTCTGCCGCGCTGATCGCCGCGATGAAAAAACGCTATCCGACACTGGGCGAGGAAAGCTCGCTGGAGCTGAGCGCCAAAGTCGCCAAAGGCGAAATGCAGTGGTAATCCGATTCTGAAAAACGCAGCACTCTCAAGCCAACTGGAGAATGTCATGAGCAAGATCGCAATCATTGGTGCCACCGGCCGTGCCGGCAGCCAACTGCTGGAAGAAGCCCTGCGTCGCGGCCACAGCGTCACCGCCATCGCTCGGGATACCTCGAAGATCGGCGCTCGTGCCGGTGTGGTCAGCAAGAATGTCGACGTGCTGGACGCCGCCGCATTGCAGGACGCCGTCGCCGGCCACGATGTAGTCATCAGCGCCGCGCATTTCACCACGGTGCCGGCCAGCGCGCTGATCGGCCCGGTGAAACAGGCCGGGGTGAAACGTCTGCTGGTTGTGGGCGGTGCCGGCTCGCTGTTGCTGCCGGACGGCACCCGCGTGATCGACAGCGCCGGTTTCCCGGCCGAGTACAAGGCTGAGGCCAGCGCCGGTGCGGCGTTCCTTGATGCACTGCGTCAGGAGAAGGAACTGGACTGGACATTCCTGTCGCCGTCGGCGCTGTTTGTCGAAGGCGAGCGCACCGGTAAGTTCCGGGTCGGCAAGGATGACTTGCTGGTGAGTGATGACGGTCAGAGTTCGATCACCTTTGCCGACTACGCGATTGCGCTGATCGACGAAGTGGAAACGCCTAAGCATTCGCGTCAGCGGTTTACTGTCGGTTATTGAGGGTTTTGGGTGGTTTTCGGGGTTTGTGTCTGATCCGAAAATTAGCCCTCATCGGAACGCCGCCCGTGTAGAGACCGGTACATCCTTTACACATTAGACCGGGGACATCGTTTACACCTTTTACAGGCTTGATACGCGGTTGG
>NZ_JBJYZK010000020.1:0-83711 GCF_048654275.1 Candidatus Pseudomonas auctus
CATGTGAGAGTAGGTCATCGTCAAGATTAAATTCCGAAACCCCAATTGCGAAAGCAGTTGGGGTTTTGTTTTGCCCGTTGAAAAGTTTTACTAGCGACAGCGAACAAATTTGCACAGTTATTTTCGAATTAGAACACTAGAATAGCCCCACCTTTTTCGGAGCCAGAGCCTTTATGTCAGATCCGGTTGGCGCCCAAGGGCTGTCAGAATTACCGCTGGAAGACTTGGTGGCCTGTCACGAGTGCGACCTGCTGATGCGCAAGCCAACCCTTGCTCATGGCGAAAAAGCCCTCTGCCCACGTTGCGGTTACGAACTGTATGCCCATCGCCATAATGTGGTGCAGCGCAGCCTTGCCCTGGTGATTGCGGCATTGCTGTTGTACATCCCGGCAAACTTTTTACCCATCATGCAGCTCAATATCCTCGGGCAATCCTCGCAGGATACGGTATGGAGCGGCGTGCTCGGTCTGTTCAACACTGACATGCAGGGCGTTTCGATCGTGGTATTTCTGTGCAGCATGGCCATACCGCTGCTCAAGCTGCTCTGCCAGTTGTTCGTTTTACTCACAATTCGCTTCAATGTCGGCCGCAGCTATGGTCTGTTGCTCTACCGCATTTATCACCACCTCAAAGACTGGGGCATGCTTGAGGTCTATCTCATGGGCGTCCTTGTCGCGATCGTCAAACTGGCGGACATGGCGGCCATCACCGTCGGCCTCGGTCTGGCATGTTTCATCGGTTTGTTACTGGTTCAGGTCTGGCTCGAAGTGGTGATGTCGCCGCATCAGATCTGGCAGGCGTTATCAGGAGAAGATGCCCATGCGGGCGATTGATGCAGGCATTCTGATCTGTACCGAATGCCACGAACTGAACAGGCAGGATACCGACAGCGATGTGCAGACCTGCACCCGATGCGGTGCGCTGGTTCACGTCCGGCGGCCCAATAGTCTCGCGCGAACCTGGGCGTTGCTGATCACGGCCGCGATTATCTACATCCCGGCCAACGTACTGCCGATCATGACAGTCAGCTCGCTTGGTCAGGGGGATCCCAGCACGATCATGTCCGGTGTCATCCAATTGGTGCAGCACGGCATGATTCCCATCGCCGCCGTGGTGTTCATCGCCAGTATCCTGGTGCCGACATTCAAGCTGGTGGGCATCGCGCTGCTGCTGTTTTCCGTACAGCGCCGCCAGCCCTTGTCCGCACGTCAGCGGATCTGGATGTACCGCTTCATCGAGTTCATCGGCCGCTGGTCGATGCTCGATATTTTCGTGATCGCCATTCTGGTGGCGGTCGTCAACTTCGGCCGGCTTGCCAGTGTCGAAGCCAATCTTGGCGCCATCGCCTTCGCCACTGTGGTGATTCTGACGATGCTCGCCGCTGTCACTTTCGATCCCCGACTGATTTGGGATAACACGGAGTCGGACGCCGACCATGACTGATTTGCCTGTAGCGAAAACCCGACCGGCTTCGAACTGGTCTGCCATCTGGGTGCTGCCCCTGATCGCCCTGATTATCGGCGGCTGGCTCGGCTGGCGTGCCTACAATGAAACCGGTATCGAGATTCAGGTGCGGTTTGAAAGTGGTGAAGGCATTCAGGCCAACAAGACCGAAGTGGTCTACAAAGGCATGCCGGTCGGCAAGGTGAAAGCCCTCAAGCTCGATGATGAAGGCAACTCCAAAGGTGTCATCGCAACTATCGAGATGAACAAGGATGTCGATCAGTACCTGAAGACCAGTACCCGTTTCTGGCTGGTCAAACCGAGCGTGACGCTGGCCGGGATCACGGGTCTGGAAACTCTGGTATCGGGTAACTACGTGGCTATCAGCCCCGGTGAAGGCGAACCGACCCGAAAGTTCAAGGCCTTGGCCGAAGAACCGCCGCTGTCGGACTCCAAGCCCGGCCTGCACCTGACGATCAAGGCCGATCGCCTCGGTTCGTTGAATCGCGGCAGCCCGGTGTTCTACAAGCAGATCAAAGTCGGCCAGATCAAGAGTTACGTGCTGTCGGAAGACCAGAGCACGGTCGAGCTCAAGGTGTTCATCGAACCGACCTACGCCAAACTGGTGCGCAAACACACGCGGTTTTGGAACGCCAGCGGCATCAGCATCGACGCCAACCTGTCCGGCGTGAAAGTGCGCAGCGAATCCCTGGCCAGCATCGTCGCTGGCGGTATTGCCTTCGCCACCCCGGAGAACCGCAAGGACAGCCCGCCCACCGATCCAAGCCTGCCGTTCCGTCTCTACGAAGACTTCGATGCGGCCGCCGCCGGCATCCGCGTGAAGGTCAAACTCAGCGATTTCGAAGGCCTGCAAGCCGGGCGCACTCCGGTGATGTACAAGGGCATTCAGGTGGGTAACCTGAAAGCGCTGAAGATCGATCCGGATCTGTCCAGCGCGACCGCTGAGCTGACCCTCGATCCGTTGGCCGAGGACTATCTGGTCACCGGCACGCAGTTTTGGGTGGTCAAACCTTCGATCTCCCTGGCCGGCATCACCGGTCTGGAAGCGCTGGTAAAAGGTAACTACATCGCCGTACGTCCGGGCGACAAGGGCGGTGCGCCACAGCGTGAGTTCGAGGCCCGGCCCAAAGCGCCGCCGCTGGATCTGCGCGCACCCGGCCTGCACCTGGTGCTGTTCACCGACACCCTAGGCTCGATCGATGTCGGCAGCCCGATCCTCTATAAGCAGGTCAAGGTCGGTTCGGTACAGAGCTATCAGTTCTCCAAGACCCGCAAGCAACTGGTAATCGGTGTTCACATCGAGAAGGAATACGAAAACCTGGTCAACGCTTCGACCCGGTTCTGGAACGTCAGCGGTGTCACGCTGACCGGCGGTTTGACCGGCGGCATTCAGGTCAAGAGTGAATCGTTGCAGACCCTGATGGCCGGCGGCATCGCCTTCGAAACGCCGCAAGCCAAGGCACCGCTGCAAAAACGCATTCCGCGTTTCCGTCTGTTCGCCAACCATGATGAAGCGAATCAGAAAGGCGCCGTCGTCACCATCAAGGTCGATCGCGCGGACGGTCTGCGCAGTGGCACCCCGGTTCGTTTCAAAGGCCTGGACGTTGGCAAGATCGAAAGTGTCGACCTGACCGATGATCTGCAATCGGTGATCCTCACCGCGCGCATCACCGAAGTGCCGGAGAAGATCGCCCGGGTCGGCAGTCAGTTCTGGGTGGTCAAACCGGAGTTGGGGCTGATCAAGACCTCGAACCTGGAAACCCTGGTCACCGGCCAGTACATCGAAGTGCAACCGGCAGCCAAAAACCTCGGCCCGCAGAAGAACTTCGTGGCCCTGGCCAAGCCGCCGGAAGTCACCAAGCAAGAGGCAGGCTTGAGTCTGGTACTGAGCGCTGCCCGTCGCGGTTCGCTCAAGCCAGGTGTTCCGGTGACTTACCGTGAGATCACCGTAGGCAAAGTTACCGGTTACGAACTGGGCCAGACCGCCGATCGCGTACTGGTGCACATCCTGATCGAGCCGAAATACGCCCCATTGGTACGCAGCGGCAGTCGCTTCTGGAACACCAGTGGCGTCGGTTTCGACATCGGGCTGTTCAAAGGCGTAACGGTGCGCACGGAGTCGCTTGAGACAGCTATTCAGGGCGGCATCGCCTTCGCCACGCCGGACGGCGAGCAGATGGGCAACCCCGCGCGCGCCGAACAAACCTTCCCGCTGTTCGACAAGTTCGAAGACGAGTGGCTGAACTGGGCACCGAAAATCCCCCTCGGTAAATAATTCGGGAAATATGGGGCGTTGTTGAGGACGCCTTCGCGGGCAAGCCTGCTCCCACAGGTTTTTGTGTTGAATACAAATTTGTGTAAGACATCAATCCCTGTGGGAGCGGGCTTACCCGCGAATAGGCCTTGTCATTCAGCACAAAATTCCAAGACATAAAAAAGGGCCGCGATCCAATGGATCGCGGCCCTTTTTTGTGCCCGTCAGTTACGCATCAAACCGCATCCAGCTCCGGCTCGTCGGCCTGGACATTGACGGTGGCCTTCACCACATCGTGGCGACGGATGTACTTCCAGTCCGCCTCGTCGATGTAGATCCCGGCCGGGCCGCTGCCGCCTTCCAGGTCGATGGCGACACTGGCGCAGACCTGCGGCTTCACGCTCGCCAGAATCGGCACGAAGCCCAGTTGCAGGCTGGTTTCCAGCAGCGCAGCCTGGTTCTTCTCGTCGATGTCCGCCGCCTCGTCGAGGTAGTACGGCAGGCGCACGCGACCGGCCAGGTCGCGGTCCATCAAGTGCAGCAACAGGTACATGTTGGTCAGCGCCTTGATGGTCATCGTGGTGCCGTTGGACGCTGCGCCATCGATGTCGGTGTGGATAACTGGCTGGCCGTTGACCTTGGTGATCTCGAACGCCAGTTCGAACAAGTCCTTTAGGCCGAGCTGGTTGTGGTTCGCCGCCACCAGCCGCGCCAGGTATTCCTTGGCCTCTTCGTTCTTGTTGTCCTGTTCCGCACTTTGGCTCAGGTCGAACACCGACAGGGTTTCGCCTTCTTCGTACTGACCGGCGCTGTGGATGATCTGGTCGATGTGCTTGAGCGCTTCCTTGTTCGGCGCGAGCACGATGCGGAAGCTCTGCAGGTTGGACACCTGACGTTTGTTGATCTCGCGGTTGAACAGCGCCAGTTGGTGCTCGAGGCTGTCGTAGTCACTGCGGATGTTGCGCAGGGTCCGTGCGATATCGGTCACGGCTGCACGACGGGCCTTGCCCAGGGTCAGGGCTTCGTCGGTACGGTGCGCGTAAGCGTTGATCAGCAACGACAGGCGGCGCTCCATGTCGTCTTCACTGTCGAACTTGGCCACGCCCTTGAGGCGCACCTGCGCGTACAGTGCCTCGATCTGGCCATCGGCGCGCAACAGGCCTTGCCAGCTGTCCTGATAGTCATTGAGCAGCGGCAGCAGGTTGTCCATCGAATCGTCGACCGGATCCATGAACGGTGTGCCGAATGGCAGGTCCGCCGGCAACAGCTGACGACGGCGCAGGGCGTCGTCGAGGGTGCGTTGCTTGGCTTCCATGTCGGCGATCTGCCGGCCGACCAGTTGCAGCTTGGCCGACAGCTGCTGGACGCGCTCGGTGAACGCATCGCTGGAACGCTTGAGTTCGTCCTGCGCGGCTTCCATCTGCGCCAGTTGCTCCAGCTTGTCGCCTTCTTCGGCGCTCAGGGTCTGGGTGCGGCGGAAGTCTTCCAGCGCTTTCTGCGCATCCAGCACCTGCTGGTACAGCGCTTCGGTCTGGGTCTTGCTCGCGGCGCGGTCAGCGGCCACGGCTTGCTGGGTCTTGAGTTGCTTGAGCTCTTTTTCCAGACGCTCTTTCTGATCGCGCAGCGCCGCACGGTCGGCCAGTGCTTGCAGAGCCGGCGGCTCGATGTGCGAGATGTCGATCGACAGGCCCGGCACTTCGAAACGCTCGCCCTTGAAGCCGTCGAGGATCAGTTCGACGGACTTCACCCACTCGCCATCGTCGTCGAGGGTGATGCCGTGTTCGCCCAGCGGCAGGCTGAACAGCGCGCTGTTGAACAGACGCATCAGGCGCTCGACGTCCTGTTGCGAGAATTCTTCGCGCAGGCGGGCGTAGCTGTTGTTGTCGGCGTGATCGAGTTGCTGCTTCACCGACTTCAGACGCTTTTCCAGATCGCGAAGACGTTCTTCGAGATCCTCGGCGCTGAACTGGCGGGACTGCGCCAGCGCACCGGCCAGTTCGTCGTGAGCGTCCTTGGCTGCCAGCAATTGCTGCTCAAGAACCTTGACGTCATCGACCAGGGCGAAGCGGTTCTTCAGCACCGACAACTCGCCGAGCCAGCGCTGGATGCCGGAGATTTCCCGCTCCAGACGCATCAGTTCCTGAGTGCCGCCACGCTGATCGTTTTGCAGATCGTCCTGCTCGCGACGGTAGTGTTCGGCCTGAATCGTCAGTTCTTCCTTGCGCGCCGTGGCGTAGTCCGACCAGGTGCCGAGCAACGAGTCGAGCAGCGGCGACAGGCGATGCAGTTTGCCGCGCAGTACGTCGCGCTGTTTCACGCCGTTGGCCAAGGCTTCGACCAGCGGGCCGGCAGCCACCAGCGAGTTGTAGTCCTGTTCCATGCGACGCACATCGCGGAAGGCTTCTTCGCATGCAGCGATGTAATCGACGCTGCCGGAACGCAGGCTGTGTTCGAACGCATCGAGGAACAATTGCTTGAGCTTGGCCGCGGTGATTTCGCGCATGTGCAGCAGGTTGATGAACAGCGCGCGGAAAGTCTTCAGGCTCTGCTCGCTGGTGGAGCGCAGCGGGATCAGCGTCAGATCCAGCGGGATCGAGGTGTGACCGCCAACCAGCAAGCGACGCAGCTCATCAGGCTTGAGTTCGTAGGCTTTCAGGCCTTCTTTCTCAAGGTTGCTGAATAGCTCTTTCTGCCGCAGGCAAGTGTCGTTTTTCTGGTAGTGCGCCAGATCGAGCTTGCCGGCGTAGGCAAAGAACTGGTGACCGAAACCACCGCCCGGGCCGCGACCGACCACGCCGATCACGTGCGGGCCATGAGGCAGGTTCACTTCGACGAGGATGTAGCTGGTGTCGGAGGCAAAGTAGAAACGCCGGGACTGCTCCAGGCTGTACTTGCCGAAACTCATGTCCGACATGCGCGCCAGGATCGGGAACTGCAAGGCGTTGATCGAGGCGGATTTGCCGAGGTTGTTTGCGCCGTAGACCGACAGCGGTTCTTCCAGCGGAAACAGGCCGAGGCTGTAACCGGCGGTGTTCAAAAGGGCAAAGCGGCGGATGCCGTAGCGTTCCTGGCTCATGCGTCGGACTCCTGTTCTTCGGCAATGGCGCGGGCCAGTGCGTCTTCTTCGCTCTCTTCCTCAAATTCGCTGAGATCGAGCGGGTCGTCGGTGGCGAGGAATTTCGCCTCGGCCTCTTCGTCGATCAGCACCGGTGCCGGCAGGGGCAGAACGCTGTGCACGCTGGCCGCCAGATCGCGGTCCTGCTGAACCGACAGGCAGACGTCGAGGAACCGGTGCATCGGCGGCAGGAAACGGTACACGCCGTTTTCCTCGCTGGCGAAGCCGAGCTGAGTCATGCGGCGCATGATTTTTTCTTCCAGCTCTTCAACGGTCTGTACTTCGGCCTGGATGAACAGGTCGCGGTACTTTTCCAGCAGCGACGGCAGTTCTTCACGGCCGAGGCTGCCACCGTCGAGTACGGCGATCGGGTCGCGGCCCTGATCGGCCAGATGTTCGACCAGGATGAAAGTGAACAGCGCCAGGCGCTGGGCTGTCTTGTTCACCGCCGCAGCCGCCATGTCCGGCACGAAGTAATAAAAACCACGGGTGTCGCAGACCAGTTCGAAGCCCAGTGCCTTGAACAGCGTGCGGTATTGGTCCTGGAAGTTCGACAGTTGTGCGTACAGCTCCGGGTCGCGGCGGCTGACGTGGTAACCCTTGAACAGCTCGCGGAAGATCGGCGCGAGTTGCGACAGTTCGGATAGATCAAGATGCATTGGGGATGCTCGCAGAATCCTCGGCGGCGGTGTCGGCGGCCGAGAGCAGGGCGAAGGAGCGCAGGCTGACCTGGTGCTCGTGAGTGTGATATTCGCGGCGTTCCAGACGCTCGCGCTTGAAGCGTTTTTCCCGCGACAGACGCGAGAACCAGTAAAGCAATTCGTCGGTCGCGCCGTCCGGTTCCTGCTCCAGCAGCCAGGTCATCAGATCCGGCATCGGCAGGGACTCTTCGCAGCGGTCGACCATCTCGCGCACGGTGCGTGGTGCGCGCGGAGCATCGCCGGTCTTCTGTGATTTGTGCGCCTTGGGGAAACGCGCCGGTTTCGGCTCGAAACGGGCCAGGGCGTAGACGTAGGCTTCAACCTGACTGGCGCTGCCGAGAAAGGTGCTTTGCGGCCGGGTGAACAGCGGCATCGCGGCTTGCGGTACGGCGTCAATGCCTTTGCGGCGGATCGCGGCCAGCGCCAGTGCAGCACCACGGGTCACGGCGTTGTGTCGGCGAGCCTCTTCACGCAGCGGCAGCAACAGTTCCCGGGCGTGACGCAAGGTCAACTGGGCACTGGTCTGCATTTCGAGGATGCGCGCGTGGGTGCGCAGCAGCATGTCGTCATCGACCAGATGGCCGAGGCGCTGCTGTTCGCTGAGCATCTTCAGCAGGACGGTTTCGACCTTGCGCACGCCTTGCTCGAAGGCGCCGTCGGCGTTCACCAGATCGATCATCGGCTCGACATATTCGTCCCAGGTCGCCAGCACTTCGGCATAACGCTGACGCAGCGGGATCTGCCGGTCGCTGGTCTTGGCCCGTTCGGCCACGGCCACCAACGCCTGTTCGTCGTTGTCGAGTTTCTTCAGAACGTCGCGCACGCGCATGTCGAGCAGGCGCAGCTGACGGGCGAGATCATTGCCGTCACGGACATCGAACGCGTCCTGGATATAACCGGCCAGACGCTCGAGGTGACGCAGATAGGCTTCGATCTCCAGGCACAGGCCCAGACGGTGTTCCCGGCGCAGGTAAGCGAGGAAGTCGTGAATCTGCGCGTTCAGCTCGAAACGGTTCGGGCTCTTGGCCACGGGAACCAGAATGTCGAGGCGGATCCACACGTCGAGCAGGCTGGTAATGTCCTGCGGCGTGCTGTCCAGTTGTTGGGCGGCCAGTTGCGTGCGCAGTTCGTTGAGGCTCAGGGTGCCCTGGTCGAAGTGCTCGCACAGTGGCTCCAGAAGTGCCCAGTGTTCAGCGAGGGCGCGCAAGACGCGCTTGGGTTCGATCATCGGAATGGCCGGCTGGTTGGCGATTAAAAGCCGCGATTGTACTGCATCACGAAGGATGCGATTCACTCTCGGGACGGGCTGTCGCTTTTCTTTGCGTCAAGGTATCGGTCAAGACTATCGATCAACAGCGGGCGATCTTGAGCGAAGGGCGGTAGAATCAGCGCACTTCAGTTATCCACAAGTGGCCGACCCTTGCTAATCGAGTCCCGCCGCCGCGCCTATTTGAACGCCATGCAGGTGGTCAATTGGCTGCCGCGCACCGAATTGCCCTTTGCCGCGCCGTCGCGGCCCGAGCTGCTGGACATGCCCGAGCCCGAGCCCGGGATTGCCGCGCCGGTGATTCCGGCAACCCCGGCCGAAGCGCCGGAGCAGCCGGCTGCGCGTCCGGTCGAGCGGCCGAAGATCGAGGTTCCGCGACCTTCGCTGGCCAGCACCCGTACGGGCGCCAAACCGGTCGAAGAAGTCGACGACACACCCGTGGTGGCCAAGCCGGCGCCGGTGCCGCCACCGCGTTTCGCCCTGCAATTGCTGCGCGCCGGCCGTTGCCTGCTGCTGGTGGAGTTACCCACAGGCGAAGCCTTCCAGTCGCGCGATCCTGCCTATCTGTTGCTCAAGGACATGCTGCGTGCCGCCGGCCTGCCGGACGCGCCGCAGATTGTAGGTGAGCCGGTGCGCTGGCCATGGCTGAATCGCGGCACGATGGATCAGGGCCCTGAAGCGGCCCGGGATTTCGTCCAGGGTTTCCTGTCGGTGCAGATGGAGGCGGCGCCGTGCGCCTGCCTGTGGCTGATCGGCCTGCCGGCGGTGCGCTTTGCCGGTGAGGCGGATGCCGAAGCGTTCAACCGTGAATTGCAAATCGAGGGTCTTGGCCTGGCGTGGGCCGTGCCGGGGCTGGAATTGTTGATGGAAGAGCCACAGCGCAAGGCCGCCGTGTGGCAAGCCATGCGTCGGCTGATGGCGCGCTGGAAAGAATCGAATGAGTGACGCTGTATCGTTTCGCCCGATGACCGAGGCGGATCTGGACGCTGTGCTGAAGATTGAATTCGCCGCGTACAGCCATCCGTGGACCCGCGGGATTTTTCTCGATGGCCTGGGCAAGTACCAGATCTGGCTGATGTTCGAAGGCGAGCAACAGGTGGGACACGGGGTGGTGCAGATCATTCTCGATGAGGCGCATCTGCTCAACATCACGGTCAAGCCGGAAAACCAGGGGCGCGGGCTGGGGCTGACCCTGCTCGAATACCTGATGTCCCGCGCCTACGCCGCCAATGCCCGGGAATGTTTCCTGGAAGTGCGCGACAGCAACACCTCGGCGTTTCGCCTGTATGAACGTTATGGCTTCAACGAGATCGGCCGACGTCGGGATTACTACCCGGCGGTCGGCGGGCGTGAAGATGCCGTGGTCATGGCCTGCACGCTCGTCGACTGATCAAAACAATCGCCAGCAGGCTGGCTCCCACAAGGAAATGCATTCCAATGCGGGAGCCAGCCAGCCTGCTGGCGATAGCGGTCTGCCTGGCGACGCCCGTCAGCGGTTGCCATCCAGCGGATCACGCCGCGCCAGTTCCGCTTCATCCAGCCCATTGCCGCCGCCGATGTCGTCCTCGTCGACCACGCTCAGATCCCAATCGGCCTGATTGCCTTCTCCGAGTTCCTGGGCATCCCGGGCGCCATCTTCACGGATCAGGGTTTCCGGGCTGAGGTCGTCGTCGGTAGGTTCATGATCGGCGGTCGATGCCCCGGTCAAACCGGCTTCGCGCACGCGGTCACGGGGCATCAACTGTTCGCGCTCGCGTTCAGGCAGTTCATCGCCGATCTTCGCACTGGGCTCTTCGTCGTCGAAATCCAGCTCGTGCACCGACCCCATGCGGTCTTCGTTATCATCGATGGGCTCCGGTTGCACCGCATCGTACGGACGTCGTGAATCAGTCATGGCAAATCCTCATACTGTGGGCCTTACTGAGGTGGACTCACCAGGCGCGCGAGAATTCAAAGCAAATCACCCGCGATCCCTGCGTGACCCCGACGGGCGGTCGACTGTCATACCAGCGCATCTTTCTTGAGGCCTTACAGCATGCATGACTTACAAGACCTGATTGATAACAACGAGCGTTGGGCTGACGCGATCACCAAGGAAGACCCGGATTTCTTCGCCAAGCTGGCCCGTCAGCAGACGCCTGAATATCTGTGGATCGGCTGCTCCGACGCACGGGTGCCGGCCAACGAAATCGTCGGCATGCTGCCGGGCGATCTGTTCGTTCACCGCAACGTCGCCAACGTGGTGCTGCACACCGACCTCAACTGCCTGTCGGTGATCCAGTACGCGGTGGACGTGCTCAAGGTCAAACATATCCTGGTGACCGGGCACTACGGCTGCGGCGGTGTGCGGGCGTCGATGCAGGATCGCCAGTTCGGCCTGATCGATGGCTGGCTGCGTTCGATCCGCGACCTGTACTACGAAAAACGCGAAGAACTGGCCAAGCTGCCGACCGAAGAAGAACAGGTCGACCGTCTGTGCGAGCTCAACGTGATCCAGCAAGTGGCCAACGTCGCCCACACCAGCATCATCCAGAACGCCTGGCATCGCGGGCAGAGCCTGTCGATCCACGGCTGCATCTACGGCATCAAGGATGGTCGCTGGAAAAGTCTGAACACCACGATCAGCGGTTTCGACCAATTGCCGCCGCAGTACCGTTTGCGTCCGGTCGGCGCGCCTTGATCGGTCGTTCAGCGTAAACCTTGCCGACGCCGCCAGTTCAGCAAATAGCGCTGGCCTTCAAGATTGGGTGTTTCGTCGTAACCGGTGATCCACCCACGGCAGTTCGAGGACCCGCAACCACAGGCAAACTGCCGCAGCAGTTGTCTTCGGTGGCGGTGTAATCGATGGTCAGCCTTTCACCCTCCACAATATCGCGCAGGGCCCATACCCATAACTCGCTCATGTCGAGAAAGGTGTTCGGGTCGCAGGAATGCTCGAACGCGCCGCAAAAACGCGGATCGTAGAGGTGGATACCGGCCAGCAGTTGCCGGGTCTGCCGGCATCGATAGGGCAGCAGTTGGCCAGAAACCCGGCACATTCGGGTGATACGCAGGAATGCCCGGCATGCTACGACAGCGGTGGCCACGCCCTCGGGATCGTGAACAATCTCGAAATCCTGCTTCGACGGAAATCCCATGCGCACGGGGAGCCCGGCAAAAGGATAAATGCCCTCGGTATCGCGCGCCGGTTTACCCGGTAGTGCGTAAGTGTTCATAACGGTCCCTGTTGGCTTCGGTGTCGCGACTTCCCTCGGCTGGCGTCCTGTCAGTCCTGCAACACGATGATTGGATCCAAGATCGCGCAAATCACACTAACGGTCTACTGTCAGATCTGACAGGCGAAATAGACGCTTTCCCGGGTCAGCCAGGGCTGACACGGGAAGAACGTCCGATTGCTCAGAGGTGGGGGGCGGGCGCGGCCATGTCCGGCAATGGGCTTTTCAGCTCTTGCAGCTGGGATTTGACCGGTGAGGTCGAGCAGGTTTTGTCCGCTTGTGCCACGGTCTCGTTGCGAATCGTGGTGTAGAACAGCTCGCAGGTCTTGGCTTTCTGCGTTACTTGCCAGGTCTGGGTGCAGCTGGTGAGCAGTGTTTTCGGGTCGGTGCCTGGTTTGCTGCCCATCCCGGCCTGCCAGCAGGCGGCGCTCAAGTCTTGTCCCATCACCTTCAGACCGGCCGCATCGGCCTTGGCCTGGGCATCGTCGCCGGTGTAGTTGCTCGGATCGGCGGCATACCAGATGTAGCTCGGGTGGTTGGAGCCCAGCACCGGCACATTTACGCCCGCACTCGGACTGATGGTCGCCAGGCCCAGTACATTCACGCTCGCACCGTATTGCTGCTTGATCCAGTTACGCACCGGCGCACCAAAGGCAACCATTGGCAGTACGGCGCCGCTGGCGTTCTGGCTGACCTGCTTGACCATGGTGGTCTGGTAGTCCTTGAAGTAGTCGTACACGCCTTCCAGATCCTTGCCGGCGCTGGCAGGCGCGGCGATCGGGGCAATGTCGACGATGGTCTGGTAAGCCGGCGTCTGCTCGACCGGGATGCCGTTGTCGGTCAGCAGCGCGGCCCAGCGGTCGGTGGTGTTCGAGCGCAGGTAATCCTGGGCCTGGGTCAGCGAGTAATCCGGCGGGAAGTGCAGCAGCTCGACACTCTTGCGGTTTTCCAGGGCCATGCCCAGTGGCAGGAACAGGTACCAGCTGTACGCCCATTTGCCGTCGGCATTGAGTTTGCTGGCGCCGGTGTAGGCCAGATCGCCGGCGTCCAGCAGCGCGGTCAGCGGTTTGTCGTAGCCCTTCGGTACGCCGCTGATTTCGGCGTAGAGCTGTTCGTTGTCGTTTTTCACCAGTACTTTGGCGTTGGTGTAGCCGTCACGCTGCACGCTCTGGCTCAGGTAATGGGCGACGGTCTGCTCCAGCGTCCAGTTGCGAAAGCAGATCACGCTGCAATTGTTGGGGTAGGCGAAGAGGCGGGTGACGCGTTCGGTGCTGCCCAGTTTCAGGTCGACATCGGCGTGGGCGGCGGCGCTCAGCGTGAGCGCCGCGAGGGTGAGGCCTGCAAGTTTCAACATGCTCAGATCCTTTTCAGCGAGGGTAAAACCTTGGTGGAGGGCAATCCGGCCCGCGTCTAGCCTAGCCGGGGAACAGGAGTTTCAGCGAATAACCAAGCTGACTCGCAAGAATCACGCCGGTCATGACCACCAGAAACAGCAGTTGCAACGGGCTGAAATGCGCCCAGTGCAGGGCGGTCAGCCATGGGTGCTTGTCGCTGAACTCCGGGTCGAGCGTACCGATGCGCCGCTTGTGCCAGAGCCCGATCACGATTACGCCGATATAGGTGAAGGCTCCCAGACCACCAAGCATGACCGAGAACAGCAGGATCATGACGGCTTGCGGTACGCCATGGCGCAGCACGAGCCAGCGGGTATCAGGGTTCCATCGGCGTGGAATGATCCTTTCGGTCAACCACAGATCCTGAACGATCAAATGGGCGCTGATCAGAAACCAATAACTCAAGCCGATCCGGAAAAACCAGACAGGAACGCAGGCGAAGGCCAGGGGAATGACGATGCTCATTGCCGTGGTCTTGTGCTCGGCGGGCAGATAGAACAGCCACAGCGCTAACGCTATCGCGGCCCATGACCGCACCCAGGTTTCGGCGGCGATGTAGCGCGGCAGAAACCGTCGCCAGTAGAAGACGTCGGCGTACGGCAAGCGGGCGAGCAGGTCGGGGAAGCGCCACTTGAGGGTTTCCGACAACTGCTGGCAGGCCTGCCAGTCCGCCGGAATGAAGCGGTCGGTCAGGTCTTTGTGTTGCCGCGGCTTCATCGGGCTGATCAGCATGCGCGCGGCCAGTGCGTCGGGCGACCCGTTGCGCAGATCTTCGGCCCGGGCGCAAAGAGTGTCGTAGAGGCTTTCCTGGTTGCAGCGCTCGATCAGCGCCTGCCAGAGCCAGTCCGGTTGCGGATGAATGCCCTTGGTGTCGTCCCAGCCAAATAATTGGGAGATACGGTCGAACAGCGGAACGCTCCACTCCGTGTCCTGCAGCAGTTGCAGAATGATCTGCTGCCAGTGTTCCCGACGGTCGAACACCTGGAGCCACGGTTGGGCCGTATAAGTCCTGAGCAGCGCGAGAAATTCGCGCTCGTTTTGCGAGGCGAGGAGGGTTTCCAGCGATTGCCGGTAATCCGTCAGCAGCTCGTTGGCGAGAATGCTGCGCTGCCCGTCGCCGATGACGATCTCCTGCCAGGGGCCCAGCCAACCCAGGTGCTGCACCGCCCAACGGGCAATCGAAAGGCGCAGGGCGGGCTGATCGAAGCACAACGTCAGCAACAATGTCTGGAACGCCTGCGCACAATCCTGCTGGCGCGCTTGCTCCCAGCGCTCGTCCAGGTTGGCTTCCGAGAGGCCGTTCAGCAATTGCGATGCGGCTTCAATGGCCGGGTCGGCGGTCGGCTGCTCGGGTTCCAGGTTAAGAGGCTCCGGATTCAGGGGCTGTACCCGCAAGATCGGCGATTCGAGCGGTGCTTCGGGCGCGGCCGGGGTCAACGGTTCAAATAGCGCCGAAGGGTAATCCCAGGCATCGGTCCCTGTCTTCTGCAGCGGCTGAGCCATGGACTGCTCTTGTGCCGCCAGCGCGGCGATCCCCGGAGCCTGGATGACGTCGCCGTGTTCCTCGGTCTCTTCGTTTTCCAGGCGCCATTGGGCAATCGACAGTGCGCGCTCATAGGCCTCGCGCAGGCGCTGGAAGCCTGCGGCATCTTCATCGGGCCGGAAGACTTTCAACAGGCGCGCATAGCTGCGCTTGATATCGCGCAGCCCGGCGTCTTCGGGCAGTTGCAGGACGGACCAGCATTCCATGTCGTGCTTCCTTACTGCCAGGGGCTGCGGTCGAGGGCGCTCAACTGCTTGCTCAGTTCGGTGCGGGTCTCACGGATCTGCCGCTCGTCCTGAGAGTCCAGGGCGTGCTGGAATTGCTTGGCCCAATGGCCGATCTGATCACGCAGGTCGCCCAGGCTTTCCTGATACAGACGTTCCAGCCGTGCACTGAGCAGGGTGTTCACTTGCTGCTCGCGTGGATGGATCTTCAATTGCGCCAGAGCTTGCAGACGTTGCTGGATTTCCTCGGGCGTCAGCACGCCGGGGTTGTTCTCGATGACCAGCGAGTGTTGCTGACCGGTCAGGGGGATGCTGACCTGGGCTTCGAGCAAGCCGTTGTTGTCGTAGGTGAAGCGTACATCCAGCTCGACTTCGCCGGCCTTGCGCTTGGGCACCTTGATGTCCAGTTGGCCGAGCGCCACGTTGTCTTTGACCAGGCGGCTTTCGCCCTGAAAAATTTTCACGACGACCTGTTCCTGGTTGTCGTGAAGGGTCTGCACGGTTTTCACCCGGCTGACCGGTACGATGCTGTTGCGCTCGATGATCGGCAGGTAATGACCGCTCTCATACTGGCGACCGACCTGGGTGGAGGTCTCGATCCCCAGGGTGTAGGAGCAGACGTCGGTGAGCACCACTTCTTCCAGCGCGGCCGAACGGGCCTTGAGCGCTGCCTGAATGGCGGCGCCCTGTGCCACGACCTGATCCGGATCGAGGCTGATCGACGGGAAGCGGCCGAACAGCCCGGCAGCCAGTTTGCGCACCAGTGGCATGCGGGTGGTGCCGCCGACCAGCAGGATTTCGTCGAGGTCGCTGACGCGGATGCGTGCGTCGCGCAGGGCTCGTTCGATCGGCGCGCGCAGGCGTTCGAGCAGCGGCATGTACAGCGTCGCCATTTGCGCCTGGGTGATGGTCTGGGTCCATTGTTTTTCGCCGACTTGCACTCGGAATTCGGCGCTGGCGTCCTGGCCCAGTGCGCGGCGCACACGCTCGGCTTCGCGGCGCAGCGGCTGGAGGATGGTGGAGCGCTCGGGGAAATCCGACACGTTGCGATGTTGGTCGATAAAGTGCTCGAGCAACACGTTGTCGAAATCCTCGCCACCGAGGAAGTTGTCACCGGCGCTGGCGCGCACTTCCATGACGCCTTCGAAGAGTTCGAGAATCGACACGTCAAAGGTGCCGCCGCCCAGGTCGAACACCAGGAACGAGGTTTCCTTGTCCCGTTGGTGCAGGCCGTAAGCCAGTGCGGCGGCGGTGGGTTCGTTGATCAGCTTTTCGACTTTCAGGCCCGCCAGTTCACCGGCGATGCGCGTGGCCTTGCGCTGGGCGTCGCTGAAATAGGCCGGCACGCTGATCACGGCTTCGGTGACGGTCTGGCCGTAAGTGCGCTCGACGTCTTCTTTCAGGCTCTTGAGCACCAGCGCAGACAGTTCTTCCGGGCGGAATTTTTTATCCCCGAGGTAGACCTCCGTCGCACTGCCCATATGGCGCTTGAACAGCGACGCGGTCAGGCGCGGATGGGTGTGCAGACGCTCACGGGCGGCTTGCCCGACCAGAATCCGGCCCTGATCGTCCAACCCCACCACGCTGGGTGTCAGGAACTGCCCCAGGGCGTTGGGCACCAATTCAGTGGCGTCGCCGCGCCATACGGCAACAAGGCTGTTGGTGGTTCCCAGGTCAATCCCGACGATCATTGCAACGAACTCCCTTTGCGCTCAGACAAAAAATGAAACAGATATTGGCGCGCAAGAATATTACCGAGGCAGTGGCGCGGTAAAGAAAGATGATGGCTCTGAGCCATTATTTGCGGCGGGCGGTCGAGAGAGGAGTACCCCGGAACGTTCTCCAGCTCAAATCGCAGGCGCTCCGGGTTGGTCTAACGAGGGGGGGCAGGACAATGTCGATCCAGCCCGCAATCTGTCTTTGCGAGCTGAATCAGGACGCCACCTCCTACAGCAGTCGCAAGGCGAGCTCGCTCCCTGCTTGCAGGTACCTTACCTGGGCGGTTACAGCATCTTTGACCACGGCTTCGCCGGTGTCGCTCAGCTTGCCTTTTTTTGCATCAATCACGGCGCTCTGCAATAACTGCATCGCCACGTCCATGGCTTTCTGGAAGGCAGTCATATTGTTGTGCAGGCCGAATTCACGAACAACCGCATCCATGCGCCGATCGGCGTCGTCGCGCAGTGTTCTGTACTCAACCACGGTCACGTGATCATCCTGGTAAATATCGCGGATCAGCTCTTCCAGTGTTTTGGAAATGGGTGTCATCGGTTCTTCCTTGGAGCAGGGGAGGATTGAAAGCCGAAAGGCTAATCGATGGCGCCGGCGGAAAAAGTCAGCCCTTTCCCACTTGTCAGGTGGGATAGGGCTGCGGTGGATGTAAGAAGATGAGCCCAGCCCATCATTTGGTTCCGTTTCCTACGGCATGACTGGTGGTGTGTAGGAAAGCGTCGTGCCCAGCGCCCACAGCAACACCAGCACCAGCGGCGTGTGCACCAGCAATTGCACGAACGAGAAACCGATCAGATCCCGCGCCTTCAGGCCCAGTACGCCCAGCAGCGGCAGCATGTAGAACGGGTTGATCAGGTTCGGCAGGGCTTCGGCGGCGTTATAGATCTGCACCGCCCAGCCGAGGTGATAGTTCAGATCGTTGGCCACCTGCATAACGTACGGCGCCTCGATGATCCACTTGCCGCCGCCGGACGGAATGAAAAAGCCGAGAATCGCCGAGTACACGCCCATCAGCAGTGCATAGGTGTCGTGGGAGGCAATGCTGACGAAGAAGGTCGAGATGTGATGGGCCAGAGTCTGGGCGTCAGTGCCCTTGACCGTGGTCATCAGCGCCGCAATCGAGCCGTACAGCGGGAACTGGATCAGCACCCCGGTGGTGGTCGGCACGGCGCGCGACACCGCATCGAGGAAGCTGCGCGGGCGCCAGTGCAGCAACGCGCCGAGCATGATGAACAGAAAGTTGTAGGTGTTGAGCCCGGAAATCGCGGTGATCGCAGGTTTGGTCGAGAACTCGTGGAACAGCCATCCGGCCGCCAGCAGCACCAGCAGGATGATCAGCAGCGGGCTGTGCTCCAGCCATTCGCCGGGCCGGGTGCGCGGTTGCAGCGGCGGCAAATTGAAGGCTGGGTCGATGCCGCAGGCCTTGGCGTCACGTGCCGAGTTCGGGCCGGGCGCGGTGGCGTAGGCGATGATGATCGAAATCACGATCAGCGCCAGCAGCATGACTCCCGACTGCCAGAGGAAAATCGTCTGGGTGAACGGAATCACCCCGGTGATCGATAGGATCGACGGCGGCAGGCTGGCCGGGTTGGCCTGCAACTGCGCGGCGGACGACGACAGCCCCAAGGCCCACACGGCTCCGAGGCCAAGGTAGGCGGCGGCACCGGCGGCGCGGTAGTCCATTTTCAGATCGGTGCGGCGGGCGAGGGCGCGGACCAGCAGACCGCCGAACACCAGCGACAGGCCCCAGTTCAACAAGGACGCGACCATCGAAATCAGCGCGACCCAGGCCACGGCGGAGCGGCCGTTCTTCGGGATCCGCGCCAGGCGATCGATCAGCTTCACGGCAGGCGGCGAACTGGCCACCACGTAACCGCCGATCACCACAAAGGCCATCTGCATGGTGAACGGGATCAGGCTCCAGAACCCGTCCCCGAAGGCCATGGCGGCGTCGGTGGGTTTGGCACCCATAGCCAGGGTCGCCAGCGCGACGATGATCACCGCCAGCGCGGCGAATACCCAGGAGTCGGGAAACCAGCGTTCGGCGAAACTTGAACAGCGCAAGGCAAAGCGCGCAGAGCGGCTATCTTCGATATCAACGGCCACGGGAGTACCTCGGATTTTTATGTTTATTGTGGTCTTCGGGGCCTGGCCGGCCCGTCTGGACAGGTGCCAACAGTAAATCAACCGGCGGATTTTTGTGACCGTGTTTTGCCGAATCAGACTATGGTCTAACGGGTTGTCCGGCGGCCCGTTTGCGTAGACCATGGGCGCCTTGGTTTTTTGCCTGCCAGAGTTCTTGCCATGACTGCCCATTCCACAGCCCGACCGGCGCCGTTCAGCCGTTCCGACTACAAGACCCTCGGCCTTGCGGCCCTGGGCGGGGCGCTGGAGATCTACGATTTCATCATTTTCGTGTTCTTCGCCCTGACCCTCAGCCAGCTGTTCTTCCCGCCGGAAATGCCCGAGTGGCTGCGCCTGCTGCAAAGTTTCGGGATCTTCGTCACCGGCTATCTGGCGCGCCCGCTGGGCGGAATCCTGATGGCGCATTTCGCCGACCGGCTGGGGCGCAAGAAAGTCTTCAGCCTGAGCATCCTGATGATGGCGCTGCCGTGCCTGCTGATCGGGATCATGCCGACCTACGCGCAAATCGGCTATTTCGCACCGCTGTTGCTGCTGGCGCTGCGCATCCTGCAAGGCGCGGCGGTGGGCGGTGAAGTGCCGAGCGCCTGGGTGTTTGTGGCCGAGCACGCGCCGGCCGGCCATCGCGGTTATGCCCTGGGCTTTCTGCAGGCCGGTTTGACCTTCGGTTATTTGATCGGCGCACTGACTGCGACCTTCCTGGCGCAAGTGTTCACCCCCGCCGAAGTGCTGGATTACGCGTGGCGTTATCCGTTCCTGCTCGGCGGCGTGTTCGGTGTGATCGGCGTCTGGTTGCGCCGCTGGCTGAGCGAAACCCCGGTGTTCATGGCCATGGAGGCGCAGCGCGAGGCGCGGGTCGAACTGCCGCTGCGCACCGTGCTGCGCGATCATCGCCTGGCCATGTTGCCGGCGATGCTTCTGACCTGCGTGCTGACCTCGGCGGTGGTGGTGTTCGTGGTCATCACCCCGACCATGATGCAGAAATCCTTTGGCATGACCGCCGGCCACACCTTCGCGCTCAGCGCATTGGGCATCGTCTTCCTGAATATCGGTTGTGTGATTGCCGGTCGACTGGTCGATCGCATCGGCGCGTGGCGCACGGTCATGCTCTACAGTCTGTTGCTGCCACTGGGGATCGGCCTGCTTTACACCTGCCTGATCAGCGGCGGTGACTGGGTCGGTCTGGCTTACGCCGTCGCCGGATTGTGCTGTGGCGTGGTCGGTGCGGTGCCGTCGGTGATGGTCAGCCTGTTCCCGGCGCGGATCCGCGTTTCCGGGATCTCCTTCACCTACAACATTGCCTACGCCGCCTGGGCCAGTGTCACACCGTTGCTGCTGATCGGTCTGATGCCGTGGAGTCCGTGGATCTGTGTGATGTTCTGCGCTGTGATGGGCGCGGTAGGTGTCGCCAGTGCGGCGTATTTTGGTTCGCGAATGCCACGCGCGGAGCAGTGTGCCGTGGCCGGCACCGCCTGAGTTGTCGAGGCGTAACTATTTTTGTAGGACACGCCTCAAACGCTCTTCAGAAAAGCCCTCCAAGGCCGATGGTTAGGCTGTGTGTCCGCTATCCATCCAGTCCATCGGTGCTCTCCCCCATGTTCAACAAACGCCTGAAGCAAGAGCTGGCGGCTCTTCGTGAAGAACTCTCCAGCCTTCTGCAAGTGAAGGAGAGCCTGGAAAGCGAGATGCTGGTGCTCAATCTCGAGCCTGACGGACGGATTCAGTCGGTCAACCAGAACTTCCTCAGCGAAATGCTCTACAAGAGCCACGACCTGATCGGCCGCGCCATCGAAGACATCGTGCCGGCCCATGTGAAATCCGACGAGTTTCATCACCGCTTCAAGGCCGCTTTGACCCGTGGCGAGCATTTCGCCGGCGCTGTGCGTCTTTCCCGCGGTAATGGCGAAGAGGCGTGGTTGCGTTCGATCGTGCAGCCGATTCGTTCATCGGATGGCCGGATCAAACATTTTTCGATTTTCTCCAGCGACCTGACCCGCACCATCGAGGCCTCCCGCGAACACGAAAACCTGATCGGCGCACTGGTGCGTTCGACCGCCGTGATCGAGTTCGACCTCAGCGGAAACGTGCTGAGTGCCAACGACCGGTTTCTCCAGGGCATGGGTTACAGCCTGGCGCAGATCAAGGGCAAACATCACCGCCAGTTCTGCGAGCCGGAGGAGTACAACAGCGCCGAGTACCAGAACTTCTGGCGTCGCCTGAACAACGGCGAATTTGTCGCCGGCCGTTTCAAGCGGATCGACAGCCATGGTCGTGTCGTCTGGCTGGAGGCGTCTTACAACCCGGTGCTCGATGCCAACGAAAAACTCTACAAAGTGGTGAAGTTCGCCACGGTGATCACCGATCAGGTCAATCAGGAACAGGCCGTCGCCGACGCCGCCAATATCGCCTACAGCACGTCCCTGCAGACCGACAGCACCGCCCAGCGCGGCACCCGTGTGGTGACTGAAGCGGTCAATGTGATGCGCGATTTGTCCAGGCACATGCAGACTGCCGGCGAAGGCATCGAGGCGCTGAACGAGCAATCCCAAGTGATCGGCACCATCGTCAAGACCATCAGCGGCATTGCCGAACAGACCAACCTGCTGGCGCTTAACGCCGCCATCGAAGCCGCTCGCGCCGGTGAACAGGGGCGCGGGTTTGCGGTGGTGGCCGACGAAGTGCGGCAACTGGCCTCGCGGACCAGCCAGGCGACCGAAGAAATCGTCGGCGTGGTGCGCCAGAACCAGGACATGGCGCGCAACGCCGTGGCCCTGATGACCGACGGCAAGCAACAGGCCGAACAAGGGCTGGCGCTGGCGGCCGAGGCCGGTACGGTGATCGTCGAGATCCAGGACGGCGCGCAGAAAGTGGTGAACGCGGTCGGCCAGTTTGCCAATCAGTTATCCAGCTGATGCTGTCAGGCGAAGGGATTGTCCATGGCAATCCCTTCGCGGTTTTTATCCCGCTACAATCGGCTCTTTTTCCCGGAGCAGATCCCATGAGCGAGTCTTTCCGTCGCCCGGTTCCCCTGAACAAAGCCTACCGCCTGCTCAATCACGGGCCGACCGTGCTGGTCAGCGCCGCCCATGCCGGGCAGCGCAACATCATGGCCGCGGCGTGGGCCATGCCGCTGGATTTCGAACCGCCGAAAGTCGCGGTGGTCCTCGACAAATCAACCTGGACCCGGCAACTGCTCGAGGCGTCGGGCACCTTCGTTCTCAACGTTCCTTGTGTGAATCAGGCTGACATCGTGCAGACCGTCGGCTCGACTTCGGGCTTGGAAATCAATCGCGATCAAGGTCAGGACAAGTTCCAGGCGTACGGCTTGCAAAGCTTCGCTGGCGAGCAGATCGAGGCACCGATGCTGGACGGTTGTGTGGCCTGGCTCGAATGCCGGTTGCTGCCGGAGCCGCGCAATCACGAACAGTACGATCTGTTCCTGGCCGAGGTGATCGCGGCGCAGGCTGATTCGCGGGTGTTCAGCGATGGACGCTGGCATTTTGAAGGGCATGATGAGTTGCGCACGCTGCACCACGTGGCCGGGGGGCATTTCCTGACGATTGGCGATCCGGTGGATGGCAAGATGCTCTAGGTTTGAGCGCCGCTGGATGACAAGTCATGGCCGGATGTTGCAATACAAAAAAGGCTTACCTCTCGGTAAGCCTTTTTCAGTTGGCAGCGCTGATTCAATCCCCCAACGCTACCCCTTCACGCCGAGGATCTGCCCCACCTGACAGCGTTGCCTTCCCCTGAGCATCCTTGACCCGCACGATGGCCTGGGTGCCGCTGGTCATGTCGATTTCGTTGACGGTGTGGCCCTTGTCCTTGAGTGCCTGGATCAGCGTCGGGCTGAACTGGCCCTGTTCCAGTTCAGTGGGGCCGTTGCGGCTGCCGAAGTTGGGCAGGCTGATGGCGCTTTGCGGGTCGAGGTTCCAGTCGAGCAGGCCGACGGTGGTTTTGGCCACGTATTCGATGATCTGCGAGCCGCCGGGAGAGCCAACGGTGGCGACGAACTCGCCGCTGTTGCGGTCGAAGATCAGGGTCGGCGCCATCGACGAGCGCGGGCGTTTGCCGGGCTCCACGCGGTTGGCGACTTTCTGTCCGTTCTCTTCCGGGATGAACGAGAAGTCGGTCATCTGGTTGTTGAGCAAGAAGCCCTGAACCATCAGGTGCGAGCCGAAGGCTGCTTCGATGGTGGTGGTCATCGACACGGCGCCACCGAAGTCATCCACGGCAACCACTTGCGAGGTGGAAATGCGCAGCGGCGAGCGATCCGGCGCGTAGGCAACCTGCACGCCCGGAGGTGTGCCGGGTTTGGCGGTGCCCATGCTGCGTTCGCCGATCAGGCTGGCGCGGCTGGCCAGGTAATCCGGGTCGACCAAACCTTTGACCGGCACCGGCACGAAGTCGGTATCGGCTACGTATTGCGCGCGGTCGGCGTAGGCCAGGCGCTCGGCTTCGGCGATCAGGTGCACGGCTTGCGGTGCCGGTTCGATGCCGGCGGGTTTATCGGTTTTCACTGGCTTGAGCGGCGTCAGAGCCAGACGCGGATCGCGGGTTTCCAGCGCCTGCAAGGTGCCGAGAGTCTGCGCCACCGCAATCCCGCCCGATGATGGCGGCGGCATCCCGCAAACCTGCCAGCGTTTGTAGTCGGTGCACAGTGGCGCGCGCTCCTTGGCCTGATAGTGCTGAAGGTCGGTCAGCGACAGGCTTCCGGGGTTGGCGTGGCCCTGAACCTTGGCCACGATTTCTTCGGCGATCGGGCCTTTGTACAGCGCGTCCGCACCTTCGTTGGCGATGCGTTTGAGCACGGCGGCCAGCGCCGGGTTTTGCAGTCGCGTGCCGACGGCTTTGACGCTGCCATCGCTGTTCAGAAAGTACCTGGCCATGTCTGGCGAGCGGCGTATCTCCGGATCGGATTTCAGCAGCGAATGCAGGCGCGGGGAGATCGCAAAACCCTGCTCGGCGAGTTTGATCGCCGGTTCGAACAGCTTGGCCCACGGCAAGCGGCCGTGCTTTTTGTGCGCCAGTTCCAGCGCTCGCATCACGCCCGGCGTGCCGACGGAGCGTCCACCGATCTGCGCCTGCGGGAACGGCATCGGTTTGCCGTCGGCTTGTAGAAACAGCTTTTCGGTCGCACCGGCCGGTGCGGTTTCGCGACCGTCATAGGTGCGCACCTGTTTACCATCCCACAGCACGATCATCGCGCCACCGCCGATCCCCGAGGACTGCGGTTCGACCAGGGTCAACACGGCTTGCATTGCAATGGCGGCATCGATGGCGGAACCACCCTGACGCAACATCTCGCGCCCGGCCTCGGCGGCTAATGGATTGGCAGCGGCGGCCATGTGTTTTTCGGCGTGGCTGGCTTGCAGGCCGGTGCGGTAACCGGAGGCGGCTTCCGGTGCCAGCGGCAGGGTCGAGGAGGGCGGGGCGTTGCAGGCCGTGAGGGCGATGGCGCTGACGATCAGTGTCAAGGCGGGCAGGCGGAAACGGTTCAGGGGCAGGGCTGGAAACACGCGGGGCTCTCCGTCCGTGGGATAAAAGTCTGACGGACTGTATCGACCGGCCGTGTACGACGCAAACCGCAGGTGTGTTTGTCCTTCATGCCTTGGCGAATTTTCTGTAGGGTCAGAGCCAATAGTGAAGCCAGAACAATCAACAAGAGGCCGCCATGCACAACGCATTTCCGACACAGCCCAGCTATCGCGAACAGCGCGAGCGCTTTCTTGCCGCCGCGAAGGTGGCGGGTGCCACGCTCTCTTTGTACGTGCATCCGCTCAATGGGCCGTTTGGCGAGTCTTTGGGTACCGATGTCGCGGTGCTGGGGGATCCAGCGGCCAGACGGCGCCTGGTGGCGCTCAGCGGCACCCACGGTGTTGAGGGTTATTACGGTTCGGAGTGCCAGATCGACTGGCTGAAGCATTTCACGCCGGAGTCGCTGCCGAAGGATGTCGCGGTGGTGATGGTTCACCTGATCAACCCGTGGGGCACGGCATGGCTGCGGCGGGTCAATGAAGACAACATCGACCTCAACCGCAATCACCTGGATTTCAACCGACCGCTTCCGGACAACCGTGCTTACGCCGCGCTGCATGAAATCTACGCCTGCACCGACTTGAATGGTCCCGAGCGGCAAAAGGCTGATGCCTTGCTCGATGCGCAAATTGCCGAGCATGGCTGGCCGGCAGTCATGTCGATTGTCGAGGGCGGGCAGCACAGTCATCCCGACGGATTGTTTTTTGGCGGGCTCGCGCCGAGCTGGTCGAATCGCACGCTGCATTCAATCATCGAGAATCATCTGGCCGGTGCTGAAACCGTGATGTGTTTCGACCTGCACACCGGCGCCGGCGAGTACGGGCATCCGATGCTGCTGACGATTACCCAGGCGCCGTATCCGGCACTGGCCCAAGCGCAATCCATTTACGGCCCGTGGCTCTACACGCTGCACACCGGTGCCGAAACCTTGAGTGATACCGGTGTTGCGGCAACCGCTACGGGTTACACCTCGCAGGCGCTGCTTAGTGCGCTGCCGAATGTGCAACTGATGCCGTTCGTGATCGAGTGCGGGACTTATCCGGGGCCGGACGTGCATCGTTACCTGCGCGATGATCACTGGCTGCATTTGCATGGCGATCCGCTGGATGCGACGGGGCGCGAGATCAAACTGAATCTGCTGGAGCAGTTCTATCCCGCCGATCCGGACTGGCGGGCGATGATCGGTTTGCGCACGCGGCAGATCTGGGCGAAAGGGCTCGCGGCCCTGGGATAATAGGTATAAACAAACGGCTTGCCCTTCGGTAAGCCGTTTTGACTGCTTGGATATTTGCAGTGGTGGGACTATGGGGGCCTGATGTTCACTGCTTGAAGCCAGGCAGTCCGTTGGTCGCACGCCATTCTTTCACGGTCTTCGTAATGCCCACGGCAGAGTTGTCCTCTCCTGGTTCGGGATAAAAAATCAAGTCGGTCCCATCCGGGTGACCCGTAAGCTTTCTGAATTGTGCCAGCAGCTCGCCAAGCTCCGTATCCGATCCACTTTTATTGGTGGCACGTATTTTTTCGATGAAACGGATAAATTCGGTTTCAGTGTATTCAGATATTTTTTCCATGTGTGTTCACTGTTTTTTATGTTGAAAGATGTGATTTTTAGGGGTGTTGATTCGGAGGTTGTCTATGTCGTAGACAGCGCCGCCATCAGTAATCCGCTCGACGTGATGTATTTCAAATACCCCTCTTGTGCCTACAGACTCCCTGTCTCGAACCGCGGGTGCGTTGCCCGACATTAAACGA
This sequence comes from Candidatus Pseudomonas auctus, assembly GCF_048654275.1. Taxonomy (NCBI): domain Bacteria; kingdom Pseudomonadati; phylum Pseudomonadota; class Gammaproteobacteria; order Pseudomonadales; family Pseudomonadaceae; genus Pseudomonas; species Candidatus Pseudomonas auctus. The sequence continues at coordinate 26,341 of NZ_JBJYZK010000020.1, forward strand.
TCTTGGGCATCCGAATTGAACTGATCGAAAAGTTCTGGATCATCCCGCACGGCTTGCCAGAGTGCTTTTCTGAACGCGTCGAAACTTGAAAACTCCCGCCCTCTGAGCCTGTCCGCTATTCGCGTGGGAATTGGCACACCAATCCCCGTTCCTGCTCCCGCTAGCCATATCCCGGAAACATCCTCACCAATCCCCGTCACCGTCCCGGGCGTCAATCTGGCCGGCTTAGAAAACACCACATACAACGACTTCAGCCCGGTCTCCGCCGGAAACACCAGAATACAATCCTCGGCGGTGATGTCTTCGCCGGGCAGGATTTCAATCTGGCTGTCGGTGTTCGCCGCGATCGGATGGACGAGAATCGTGCTGAGTGGTTCGCCGTGTTCCGGATACACCAGCGGCGGCATCGATCCCAGCGGCCCGCGTTGCGGCGTCCACAAAATCGTGATGCCGTTGAGCTTCGCCTCCATGGCGGTCTTATCGTTGTTCCACTCGACTTTTACGGTACGCACGGAGTCGTCGCCCGAGACGCCGGTGTGGATGCCGTAGACCTGCATGACGCCTTCGGCATCGCGTCGGAACTGGAAGCGCACGCGAGTGGTGGCGCGGGGTAGGGTGCGCAGTTGTTCGTCGGTATAACGGGTGCCGTCGCCCATTCTGGCCGGCAGCATCCCTAGGATGAAAACACTGGCCGGGCCTGTCGCACCACGGATTGCCCAGTTGAGACGTTGCTGCAGAATTCCACCGCCCGCCATGCGCCCCAAGGCCAGATCGGCGCCGATTGCTTTCGCTACGACCTTACTGGCTGCGGGAAAGCGTATGGCGCCCGCCACCATGATCTTGCCGAAACTGGAGGCTGGCTCAGGTGTTGTGCCGGCATCCGTTCGACACCAGTTGTCCGGTGTGCAGGACTTGGCAAATACCAGATCGTCGCGGGGCTTTGGGGTTGGCCATTCATCTGTTGGAACGTAGACGGGTTCCGGCTCTCGGGGCGGAAACCAGGCGGCCCATGAGGCGCCGCCGTTCGGAAGCTTTCGGCGCCAGATATCATCGAAAAGGTTTTTGTCCGGGTCCATGACAACTCCCTGTCTGTCTTTGGATCAAGACAGGGGAGCTTGTCGACCAATCGCGATGGCGATCAAATCGACTTGCCGGGATGCGCGTGCTTGAACGAACGAAAAATCCTCTTCGTACGCTTTTCGCACCCGGTTCCTACGGAGCCAGCCGATTCACTGAGGAAGGGCACTTTTCTCGAGGCATAAAAAACGGCCTACCTTTCGGTAAGCCGTTTTTAGTACTTGGTGGCTACACAGGGACTTGAACCCCGGACCCCAGCATTATGAATGCTATGCTCTAACCAACTGAGCTATGTAGCCAAGTGGCGCGCATTATTCCCCTGAAATGGAAAAGCGTCAAGCGTAAATTCAAAATATTTCTTCTTATTTTCAACCGCTTATCCTCCCGCGCCGAAAATCGGCGCGGGAGGGGCTTTCAACGCAGCTGAAATCTTCCGGTGTTGGCACTCAAGGCATGGCTGCCCTGGCTCAAGGTGTCCGCCGCAAGATTCACGGCCCGCGCGCCTTCGAGCAGGCGAACCGCCGCCTGATCCACCTGCTGGATATTGCCGCTGACCTCATCGGCGGTGCTGGCCTGTTCTTCGACCGCCGTGGCGATCTGGGCGAGGGTGTCGGTGACGCTCTGCACGGCGCTGGCGATTTCCCCCAGGCGTTCGCCAAGTCCCGTGACGGCTTCCGCGTCCGATTGCGCCTGGCCGCATGCCGCTTCCATCAGGCTCACGGCTTCGTTGACCGTATTGCGCAGGCTGTCGACCGTACCGGCGATCTGCGCCGTGGATGATTGCGTACGTTGCGACAGGCTGCGCACCTCGTCGGCCACCACGGCAAAGCCACGACCTTGTTCACCCGCGCGAGCGGCCTCGATAGCGGCGTTGAGTGCGAGCAGGTTGGTCTGCTCGGCGACGCCGCGAATGGTGTCGACTACCAGTTGAATCTGCTGCCCTTGCTCGCTGACCCGACCGAGCGCTGCGGCAGTTTCGTTCAGACGCTGATTGAGCTGCTGGATGCTCGCCGTGGTGCGTTGACTGTCACGGCTGCTGTCGGCAGCGATGCGCCGGGTGTGCTGGGCGCTGCCCGAAGCCTGTTCGCAACTCTGCGCCACGCCTTGGGACGTCGCCGCCAGTTGCGTGGCCGCTGCAGCGATCTGACTGATCTGCAATTGTTGCGCTTCGACTTCGCTGAGAGCGCCGCTGGAGTGATCGTTGAGGCTGCGTACCGCGTTGCTCAGTTGCGAAGTCTCGTGATCGACACCCAGCAGGCTGGTGCGCAGTTGCAATACGGCCACGTTGAGCGCGGTGCTGATCGACGCCAGTTCATCACGGCCCACGACCGGCACTTGCAAGCTCAGATTGCCGTCGCGCAGAGCCTCGGCGAGCAGCGTGATGCCGCTGGCGCTACGACGGATCGAGGCTTGCAGGCAGACGAACAAGTACAGCGCCGCCAGCAACAGGCAACCGAAGACCGCCGCGACGATGATGAACTGACGAATCGCCGATCCGTGGTAGTCATCCAGCCGCTGATCCAGCGACACCAGCGATTGCTGGCGCAGCGTGGCGAGGTTGCCGAGCAGGGCGTCGAGGCTGCGCTCGAACTCTTCCGGCTTGAGATTGATGCTGCCGCCGAACACGCCGTCATCCAGCACTTTCAATCCGGCGTCCAGCTGTTTGAGGCTGTCGTGATATTGCCCGGCCCAGCCTTGCAGGGCTGGCGGCAGACGCGCTTCAAGCAGGCCAGCGGTTTTTACCAGCTGCTCGCGGGCATCGCCGATGCGGCTGCGCAGATCACGCAGTTGCAAGCGGCTTTGCAGGGTGAACTGACCGGAAACTACAGACGCCTGGCCGACGGCTGCCAGTCGGCCGACCCGCTCGATCAGGTCTGGTGCGTGCTGGGTGGAAATCTGTGTCAGCAGATAGGTTTCCAGCCATGGCGCGAGGATCAGGCGATTGTCCATCGCGATTTGCTCACGCAAAGCTTGCAGGGCGCTGAGGGCGTTGGTGAAGCGGTCGTAACCATCCGGCCACCAACCGACACCGGAAAGGCTTTTCGAGTCCAGACCATTGAGCGCGGCTTGCAGGGCCTGATAGCGGGTCAGGGTTTCACCTTCCGCGCCTTCGGCTTGCAAGGCACTGCCCAGCTCCAGCGTCGCCTGGGCAACGGCAGGCTGCACGCCATCGAAGGCGGCCACGGCGGCCAGAGTCGCGGGTGTCGGCTGGCGGTTGGTTTCCGTGGCGCGCCAGCGGGCGGCGCGGTCGCGTTGGGCGGCGAGCAGGTTGTCTAGTGCATCGAGGGCGAGCAACTGCCGCACACCGGCACGTTCACCGGCGATCAGGTTAAGTTTGTCGCGATAGTCCTGGCCGATCATCAACAGGCTGCCGACCAATGGCAGGATAAACAGCAGAAACAACAACTGGAATTTACGTGCGAACCCAAATCGCCCCAGCAACCTGATCCCCGGTGATAAAAAAGCCTGCATGCCCCATGACTCCTCTGGACACCACGCACCATCGGCGTGCATCGCGGTCGTTGCGACCGGGACTGGTGCCCTGCTAAAAGGCCTCGAAAGTTCACCCTTGCCCGCTCTGTAGGCCGGCTCTGTAGCGAAACTTCCCATTCTCGATGCCCTTTGTAAGGGCGCCGCGTTCAAGCGGATAAGCAAGGCAAGATTCAGACCATGGCGTTGCGCTATCACTTGCGGCGCGACGACTGAATAGTTCGTTAGCTGGCTAAGGGGATGGCGCTGGCGCACCGAAAAATGGCACATTGACGCACCTGCCCGCGTGCACCCATCTGCAGTCCGGAAATTCCCATGGCTATCAGCAACGTTCAGACCGCCGCTGCCTCGGCGTCCGCTCCTCCCCAGAGCAGTCCACTGGTGATGCGCATCATCGGCGCGGTGGCGCTGGCGCATTTGATCAATGACCTGATCCAGTCGGTGCTGCCGTCGATCTATCCGATGCTCAAGGCCAACTATGGTTTGAGTTTTACCCAGGTCGGCCTGATTACCCTGACCTTTCAGTTGACCGCGTCGCTGTTGCAGCCGTGGGTCGGTTATCACACCGACCGGCATCCGAAACCGTGGCTGCTGCCCGCCGGTTCCGTGTGCACGTTGATCGGCATTGTGATGATGTCGATGGTCGGCAGTTTCCCTCTTATCTTGCTGGCGGCGGCGCTGATCGGCATCGGATCTTCGACCTTCCACCCTGAAGCCTCCCGCATCGCGCGGTTGGCCTCGGGCGGGCGTTTCGGTCTGGCGCAATCGACCTTTCAGGTCGGTGGTAACGCCGGTTCAGCCTTCGGCCCGTTGCTGGCAGCGGCGATCATCATTCCTTTCGGGCAGGGCAACGTGGCCTGGTTCGGGCTGTTCGCGGTGTTTGCGTTGTTCGTGCTCTATCGCATCAGTCGCTGGTACGCCCATCACCTGAACCTGTTCAAGCTCAAGGCCGGCCAGGCCGCCACTCATGGACTGTCGAAGGGCAGGGTGGTCAGTGCGCTGGTGGTGCTGGGGCTGCTGGTGTTCTCCAAGTATTTCTACATGGCCAGCCTGACCAGTTACTTCACCTTCTACCTGATCGAGAAGTTCGACCTGTCGGTGGCCAGTTCGCAGCTGCATCTGTTCCTGTTCCTCGGCGCGGTGGCGGCGGGTACGTTCTTTGGCGGGCCGATTGGCGACAAGATCGGGCGCAAGGCGGTGATCTGGTTCTCGATCCTCGGCGTGGCACCGTTCACGCTGCTCATGCCCCATGTCGACCTGTTCTGGACCAGCGTCCTGAGCGTGGTGATCGGCTTCATCCTGGCTTCGGCGTTTTCGGCGATTGTGGTGTACGCGCAGGAACTGGTGCCAGGCAATGTCGGAATGATTGCCGGGGTGTTCTTCGGACTGATGTTCGGCTTTGGCGGTATTGGTGCTGCGTTGCTCGGGCATCTGGCGGACATTCACGGCATCGAACACGTGTACTTCCTGTGCTCGTTCCTGCCGCTGTTCGGGGTGCTGGCGATCTTCCTGCCAAGAACCAAGAAGGCCTGACGGGCCGAATTTCAGGCACAAAAAAGCCGCGTATCAAACGCGGCTTTTTCATGGGTGCAGCTTTTACACGTTGAAGCGGAAGTGCATCACGTCGCCGTCCTTGACGATGTAGTCTTTGCCTTCCAGGCGCCATTTACCGGCTTCCTTGGTGCCTGCTTCGCCCTTGTACTGGATGAAGTCGTTGTAGGCGATCACTTCGGCGCGGATGAAGCCTTTCTCGAAGTCAGTGTGGATCACGCCGGCGGCTTGCGGTGCGGTGGCACCGACGCGGACGGTCCAGGCGCGGACTTCTTCGACACCGGCGGTGAAGTAGGTCTGCAGGTGCAGCATTTCGTAGCCGGCACGGATCACGCGGTTCAGGCCAGGCTCTTCCAGGCCCAGGGCCTCGAGAAACATGTCTTTCTCTTCGCCGTCGTCCAGCTCGGCGATTTCCGCTTCGATCTTGTTGCAGACCGGAACAACCATCGCGCCTTCTTCTTCGGCGATGGCCTTGACCACGTCCAGATGCGGGTTGTTCTCGAAACCGTCTTCAGCGACGTTGGCGATGTACATGACCGGCTTGGTGGTCAGCAGGTGGAAGCCCTTGATGATCGCTTTTTCGTCGGCGCTCATGTTCTTCATCAGGCTGCGCGCAGGCTTGCCTTCGCTGAAGTGCGGGATCAGTTGTTCCAGCAGAGCCTTCTGGGCCACTGCATCCTTGTCACCGCCCTTGGCGTTGCGCGCGACTTTCTGCAGTTGCTTCTCGCAGCTGTCGAGGTCGGCGAAGATCAGTTCCAGGTCGATGATTTCGATGTCGCGCTTCGGGTCGACGCTGTTGGAAACGTGGATCACGTTATCGTCTTCGAAGCAGCGCACGACGTGGGCGATCGCGTCGGTTTCACGGATGTTAGCCAGGAACTTGTTGCCCAGGCCTTCACCTTTCGACGCGCCGGCAACCAGGCCCGCGATGTCGACGAATTCCATGGTGGTCGGCAGGATGCGCTTCGGATTGACGATGGCCGCCAGAGCGTCCAGACGCGGATCCGGCATCGGCACGATGCCGCTGTTCGGCTCGATGGTGCAGAAGGGGAAGTTCTCGGCCGCGATCCCGGATTTGGTCAGGGCGTTGAACAGGGTGGACTTGCCGACGTTAGGCAGGCCGACGATGCCGCAATTGAATCCCATGGTGTTTCCCCTCGGATTAGAGTCAGGCCTTCTGGCTGTGCAGGTTTTTCATCGCGCGGTTCCATTCACCGGCGAGGATATCCGGCAGCACGCCGAGGGCAAAGTCGATGCTGGCATCGAGTTTTTCCTGTTCGGCGCGTGGCGCACGACCCAGGACGAAATTTGAAACCATACTGGCGACGCCCGGGTGGCCGATGCCAAGCCGCAGGCGGTGGAACGTATTCTGATTGCCCAATTGCGCAATGATGTCGCGCAACCCGTTGTGACCGCCATGGCCGCCGCCGACTTTGAGTTTGGCGACGCCCGGAGGCAGATCGAGTTCGTCGTGTGCCACCAGGATCTCTTCAGGCTTGATGCGGAAGAAACCGGCGAGTGCCGCCACGGCCTGGCCGCTGCGGTTCATGTAGGTGGTGGGAATCAGCAGACGAACATCCTGACCCTGATGCGAAAAACGCCCGGTCAGGCCGAAATACTTGCGATCGGCCACGAGATTCACATTCTGTGCGTGGGCGATGCGCTCAACAAAAAGGGCCCCTGCGTTATGCCGGGTCTGCTCGTATTCAGCGCCTGGATTTCCCAGGCCAACGATCAGTTTGATGGCAGTCACGATAGGGGCCCTTCCTTTGAGTGGTGGATAACATCGCCGCGATCAGGGAAGGCGGCGAAAGTGGACGAAAAATGCTCATTTACCATGGATGTAAACTCCGCGTTCCCGCCCGCTTTCTCGCTACGTTCCAGTCCGCGATGTTACCTGCTCACTCAGGCATGACAGAGTGAATTACTCTGCTGCGCCTTCTTCGGTAGCTTCTGGAGCAACACGTGGAGCGTGGACGTTGGCAACAGCCTTGTCATCGCCGTGTGCCAGAGCAACGAACTCAACGCCTTTAGGAGCCTTGATGTCCGACAGGTGAACGATGGTGCCGATTTCAGCGTTAGCCAGGTCGACTTCGATGAACTCAGGCAGATCTTTCGGCAGGCAGGAAACTTCGATCTCGGCAACAACGTGCGAGATTTCGCCGCCTTTCTTCACTGGAGCAGCTTCGTTGATGAAGTGCACAGGAACGATAGCGGTCAGTTTCTGGCCAGCTACAACGCGTACGAAGTCAGCGTGCATCACGTGGCCTTTGGCCGGGTGACGTTGCAGAGCCTTGATGATCACGTTCTGCTTGGTGCCACCAACGTTCAGTTCGATAACGTGGCTGTAGGCAGCTTCGTTTTCGAGCAGTTTGGCAACTTCTTTGGCCAGCATGCTGATGGATTCAGGGGCTTTGTCGCCACCGTAAACAACAGCTGGAACCAGGGCAGCGAGACGACGCAGGCGGCGGCTCGCACCTTTCCCCAGGTCGGAACGCAGTTCAGCATTCAAAGTAAAATCGTTCATTTTGTATCTCCAAAATAGCCATGACCGAGTGGCGTTTGCGACCAGCGCCGAACACGGTATGGGCAAAAAAGCCCCGCCCCGGCAGAAATGCCGGGGCGGGGCGCTTTTCGTCAACGAGACATTTCGAGAAGGGCAGGGCCCTTAACGGAACATCGCGCTGATCGATTCTTCATTGCTGATGCGGCGAACCGCTTCGGCAACAACCGGTGCGATATCCAGTTGACGGATACGTGCACAGGCTTGTGCTGCAGCGGACAGCGGGATGGTGTTAGTCACCACCAGCTCGTCCAGCACGGAATTTTCGATATTCTCGATGGCCCGACCTGACAGCACAGGGTGTGTGCAGTAGGCAAAGACCTTGGCTGCGCCATGCTCTTTCAGGGCCTTGGCCGCATGGCACAGAGTGCCGGCGGTATCGACCATGTCATCGACCAGGATGCAGGTACGCCCTTCGACATCACCGATGATATGCATCACTTCAGAGTGATTGGCTTTCTCACGGCGTTTGTCGATGATCCCGAGATCCACGCCCAGGGATTTGGCAACGGCACGTGCACGCACGACGCCACCAATGTCCGGGGACACGATCATCAGGTTCTCGAAGCGCTGATCTTCGATGTCATCCACCAGAACCGGGGAGCCGTAGATGTTATCTACCGGAATATCGAAGAAGCCCTGAATCTGGTCAGCATGCAGATCAACCGTGAGAACACGGTCGATGCCGACTACGGTGAGCATGTCAGCAACGACTTTCGCGCTGATAGCCACACGTGCGGAACGCGGACGGCGATCCTGACGGGCATAACCAAAATAAGGAATAACAGCAGTGATACGAGTAGCCGAGGAGCGGCGGAAGGCATCAGCCATCACTACCAGTTCCATCAGGTTATCGTTGGTCGGAGCGCAAGTCGGCTGAATAATGAAGACGTCTTTACCGCGAACGTTTTCATTGATCTCGGCTGTAATTTCGCCGTCGGAGAATTTACCGACAGAGATGTCACCGAGAGGGATATGCAGCTGACGTACGACACGCCGAGCCAGATCGGGGTTAGCGTTCCCCGTAAAGACCATCATCTTGGACACGCGCAGTACCTGAAGGCTGAGGGTATACCTGGATGAGTATAGGAAAATGGCAGGGGCGGCTGGATTCGAACCAACGCATGGCAGGATCAAAACCTGCTGCCTTACCGCTTGGCGACGCCCCTGTATCTGTTGCTTGCAAGTGCCGGGCACTTGATTCCTTTAGAGCAGACTTTGCAGCTTGCGATGCAACATCGAAACGTTGCTTCCTTTTGCTACAAACCCTGTAAGGGTCTCTGTCAGAAGGGCCGAGACTTTATCAGCTTCAGCTTTGCTTGGGAAGCCCCCAAACACACAACTTCCAGTTCCGGTGAGTTTTGCTTCGGTAAAATTACCTAACAAATTCAATGCGTTACGTACTTCTGGATAACGCCTCGAGACCACCGGCAAGCAGTCATTTCGACTGTTTCCCTCGGGAACGGGGCGCACTTTAATGGGCGGCGTGTTACGTGTCAACAAAGGATCTGAAAAAATTTCTGCCGTACTAACAGAGACTTGCGGAACGAGCACGACGTACCACGGTTCGGCGGGCTCGACCGGGGTCAGTTTCTCGCCCACACCTTCGGCGAAAGCTGCGTGGCCACGCACGAACACCGGCACGTCCGCGCCCAGTGTCAGGCCCAGTGCTGCCAGGCGATCTTCATCCCAACCCAGTTGCCACAAGTGATTGAGGCCGAGCAGGGTGGTGGCCGCATTCGAGCTGCCGCCACCAATGCCGCCGCCCATCGGCAGGATCTTGTCGATCCAGATATCGATGCCGAGCGAGCAGCCGGATTGTTCCTGGAGTTTCTTCGCCGCGCGCACGATCAGATTGCTGTCGTGGGGCACGCCGTCGAATTCGGTGTGCAGGCGAATCACGCCGTCGTCACGCACGGCGAAGGTGATTTCGTCGCCGTAGTCGAGGAACTGAAAAAGCGTCTGCAACTCGTGATAACCGTCTTCACGGCGACCGAGAATGTGCAGCATCAGGTTGAGTTTGGCCGGCGAGGGCAAGGTGAGGCGTGGAGCGGTCATGCTTTATTGCCCCAATTTGCGCGGTTGCCAGGTCTTGATGACCAGCGTCACGTCCAGGTCGGTGCCGTGCAGCTTGATCCGCTCGGGCAGCCAGTAACCGTTCTGTTCGGCATAGCTGAGGTATTCGACCTGCCAGCCATCCTGATCCAGATTCGCCAGGCGACTGTTGCCGTCCAGGGTCAGACGGCTTTTGCTGTCCGGTGCCGGGAGGCCTCGAACCCACCAGGCCAGATGCGAGACCGGCAGTTTCCAGCCCAGTTGCTCTTCGACCAGTGCTTCCGGAGTCGGCGCTTCATAACGGCCCTGATTCGCCACTTCCAGCGACACCGCGCCCGGACGGCCGGTCAGGCGCGCCGCGCCACGACCCAGCGGGCCGGACAGGCGGATGTCGTAGTAATCCTGACGTTGCAGCCAGAACAGCGTGCCGCTGCCCGAATCTTTCGGGGCGCGGATGCCGATCTTGCCGTCGATCTGCCAGCCGTCGAGGCCGGTCAGTTGTTGTTTGTGCTCGCGCCATTGGCCCGGATTGCCGTGGCCTTCGACCGATTCACGGGCGCCGAAGCCCGCGCAACCGGCGAGCAGGGCGATGAAGCTGAAAACTATGATGTGGCGCAAAAACATGAGTTAAAGAGTCTCGGATCCGGTCAGGCGCTTGATGGTGCTGCGCAGGATGGTGCTGTCAGGCTGGTCTTTGAGGAACTTGCCCCAGATTTGTTTTGCTTCGCGCTGTTTGCCCTTGGCCCACAGCACTTCGCCCAGATGCGCGGCGACTTCATGATCGGGGAAGCGCTCAAGGGCCTGACGCAGGTATTTCTCGGCGTCCTCCAGATTGCCCATGCGAAAGTTCACCCAGCCGAGGCTGTCGAGCACGGCCGGGTCTTCCGGGTTGATCTGGTGCGCCTGCTCGATCAGCGCCTTGGCTTCGGCGTAGCGGGTAGTGCGGTCGGACAGCGTGTAGCCGAGGGCGTTGAGGGCCATGGCGTTGTCCGGATCGCGCTTGATGATCAGGCGCAGGTCTTTTTCCATCTGCGCCAGGTCATTGCGTTTTTCCGCCTGCATCGCGCGGGTGTAAAGCAGATTCAGATCGTCCGGGTACTGCTGCAAGGCTTGTTGCAGGACTTTCCAGGCCTTGTCGCCCTGATTATTGGCGGACAGGGTTTCGGCTTCGATCAGGTACAGCTGGATCGCGTAATCCGGCTGCTCGTCACGCTCGGCGGCCAGTTTGCTCTGGGCTTCGGCGGTCTTGCCGTTGTTCATCAGAATATCGGCCTGACGCAGTTGCGCCGGCAGATAGTCGTTGCCCGGGCCGACCTGGGCATACTCGATGAGCGCGCCTTGCGGGTCGTTGCGCTCTTCGGCAATGCGGCCCAGGTTCAGGTGCGCCGAGTCGACATGGCTTTCCCGGGCGATCAGGTCTTCCAGATAGCCCTTGGCCTCGTCCCAGGCCTTGGCTTCCAGGCAGACCAGCGCCAGGGAATAACGCAGTTCGTCGTCTTCCGGGTATTGCTGAACCAGGGTGGAGAACTCGACCTTGGCGTCGTCCATCCGGTCCTGTTCCACCAGCATCCGCGCGTAGGTCAGGCGCAGGCGCTTGTCGTCCGGGTATTTTTTGATGCTTTTCTGCAACAGCGGCAAGGCTTCGTCGCCACGATTCAGCCCTTGCAGCAGGCGTGCGCGCAGCAGGATCGGGGCGATCTCGCCGTCTTCCGGCGGATGGTCTTCGAGCAGGGCAAGGGCACCTTTGGTGTCGCCATCCTGCTGCATCAGCAGGGCCTTGCCGAAAATCAGCTGATTGTTGTTCGGGTGACGCTGCAACAGGCGGTCGAAGCTTTTCATCAGGCCGTTGCGGGTTTCCTGATCGGTGTCGGCAGCCGACAGCGCGAGGAAGTCGAAATGGGTGTCGCCCTTGCCCTGCAGGACTTTCTCCATATAGACCATCGAGTCGTCATAGCGCCCGGCGCGGGCCAGTTGCACGGCGGCGGCGCGTTGCGCTTCGAGGTCGTCCGGGGCGTTTTTCGCCCAGATCAGCGCGGTATCGAGGGCCGGCTGGTCGGCGCCCAGGTACTCGGCGATGCGGAACGCACGCTCGGAAACACCCGGATCCTGGGTGTTGATGGCCTGGGTCACGTAGTTGTCCAGGGCAATATCGAAACGATTGCGCTGGCCAGCGAGCTCGGCGCTCAGCAGGCTGAACACCGTTTCCTGGCTGAACGAGCTGTAAACCTTGGGCTTTTCAGGGGCCGGCGTGGTGTCTTCGACCGGTGAGGCACCGTCCTGCGGAACGGGGGCCAAGGCCTGGCAGCCGCTGAGGAAGACAAAAGCGAGGAGCAACGCGGAAGATCTATTCATATAGGAAGAGGACGACTAACCTGCGGTCGGATCATCATGACACAAGCCTTCGGCCAAACATAACCGAGTCTCGATTGTGGCCATTATAGGGGCCGGCAATTGGGACAATAGTCAGCGGTAGTTGTTCTGAATCTGACGAAGTAGGACAATTGCCGGCTTCACGTCACCATCAGCGACCTTGAATGGCCTTCCTTGCACTCGGTATCAACCACAAGACTGCTTCAGTAGACGTCCGCGAGCGCGTGGCCTTTACCCCTGAGCAGCTGGTGGAGGCCTTGCAGCAGCTCTGCCGACTCACCGACAGCCGCGAAGCTGCGATCCTCTCCACCTGCAATCGCAGTGAGCTGTATATAGAACAGGATCACGTGTCGGCGGACATCGTGTTGCGCTGGCTGGCCGAATACCATCAATTGAGCCTCGAAGAGCTGCGCGCGAGTGCTTATGTGCATGAAGACGATGCGGCCGTTCGTCACATGATGCGCGTCGCCTCCGGGCTCGACTCGCTGGTGCTGGGCGAACCGCAGATTCTCGGCCAGATGAAATCGGCCTACGCCGTGGCCCGGGAGGCCGGCACCATCGGGCCGCTGCTCGGGCGACTGTTCCAGGCGACCTTCAATGCCGCCAAGCAGGTGCGCACCGACACTGCCATCGGTGAAAACCCGGTATCCGTGGCGTTTGCCGCCGTCAGCCTGGCCAAACAGATTTTCAGCGACCTGCAACGCAGCCAGGCCCTGCTGATCGGTGCCGGCGAGACCATCACCCTGGTCGCCCGCCATCTGCACGAGCTGGGGGTCAAGCGCATCGTGGTCGCCAACCGGACGCTGGAGCGCGCCAGCCTGCTGGCCGAACAGTTCGGTGCCCACGCGGTGTTGCTGTCGGACATCCCGGCTGAACTGGTGCGCAGCGATATCGTTATCAGCTCCACCGCCAGTCAGTTGCCGATTCTAGGTAAAGGTGCGGTGGAAAGTGCGCTGAAGCTGCGCAAGCATAAGCCGATCTTCATGGTCGACATCGCCGTTCCCCGTGACATCGAGCCGGAAGTCGGCGAACTCGACGACGTTTACCTCTATAGCGTCGACGATCTGCACGAAGTAGTCGCCGAAAACCTCAAGAGCCGTCAGGGTGCAGCGCAGGCGGCCGAAGAGATGGTTTCGGTCGGCGCCGACGATTTTATGGTGCGCCTGCGCGAGCTGGCGGCGGTCGATGTGCTCAAGGCCTATCGTCAACAGAGCGAACGCCTGCGCGACGAAGAGCTGCAAAAGGCCCTGCGCCTGCTGGCCAACGGCGGCAACGCCGAAGACGTCCTCGGGCAATTGGCCCGCGGCCTGACCAACAAACTCCTGCACGCCCCGAGCGTGCAGTTGAAAAAGCTTTCTGCCGAAGGCCGCCTCGATGCGCTGGCCATGGCTCAGGAACTCTTTGCCCTCGAGGGCTCACCGGATAGCTTTTCGGATAAAAAACCGCAATGAAAGCGTCACTGCTCAATAAGCTGGACATTCTCCAGGACCGTTTCGAGGAACTGACCGCGCTGCTCGGCGACGGCGAAGTCATTTCCGACCAGACCAAGTTCCGCGCCTATTCCAAGGAATACGCCGAACTTGAGCCGGTGGTACAAGGCTATAAAAAGTTGCTCGGCGTACAAAGCGATCTTGAAGGCGCGCAGGCGCTGCTCAAGGACAGCGACCCGGACATGCGTGAAATGGCCGTGGAAGAAGTCCGCGAAGCCAAGGAATTGCTGATCACGCTGGAATCCGACCTGCAACGCATGCTGCTGCCCAAGGATCCCAACGACGGGCGCAACGTGTTCCTCGAAATCCGCGCCGGCACCGGTGGCGACGAGGCGGCGATCTTCTCCGGCGACCTGTTCCGCATGTATTCGCGTTACGCCGAACGGCGTGGCTGGCGGGTGGAAATCCTTTCGGAGAACGAAGGCGAACATGGCGGCTATAAAGAAGTCATCGCCCGCATCGAAGGCGACAACGTTTACGGCAAGCTGAAATTCGAATCCGGCGCGCACCGCGTACAGCGTGTACCCGCCACCGAATCCCAGGGCCGTATCCACACCTCGGCCTGCACTGTGGCGGTGTTGCCCGAGCCGGACGAGCGCGAAGCCATCGAGATCAACCCGGCGGATTTGCGCGTCGACACTTACCGCTCCTCCGGGGCCGGTGGTCAGCACGTCAACACCACCGACTCGGCGATCCGCATCACCCACATCCCGACCGGCACCGTTGTCGAGTGCCAGGAAGAACGTTCCCAGCACAAGAACCGTGCCCGGGCGATGGCCTGGCTGGCGGCCAAGCTCAACGACCAGCAGACCGCTGCGGCGGCCAACGCCATCGCCAGCGAACGTAAATTGCTGGTGGGTTCCGGTGACCGCTCCGAGCGCATCCGCACCTACAACTTTGCCCAGGGCCGGGTCACCGACCACCGCGTTAACCTGACCCTGTATTCCCTCGACGAAATCCTCGCCGGTGGCGTCGAAGCGGTGATCGAGCCGTTGCTGGCCGAATACCAGGCCGACCAGCTCGCAGCGATAGGTGAGTAAATGACCATCATCGCCAGCCTGTTGCGCGCCGCCGAACTGCCGGATTCGCCCAGCGCGCGTCTGGACGCCGAATTGCTTCTGGCCGCCGCGCTGGGCAAGTCGCGCAGTTTTCTCCACACCTGGCCCGAGCGCATCGTGCCCAGCGAAGCCGCACTGGTCTTCGCCGAGTACCTGCAACGCCGCCGCAGCGGCGAGCCGGTGGCCTACATTTTGGGCCAGCAGGGTTTCTGGAAGCTCGATCTGGAAGTCGCACCGCACACGCTGATCCCGCGTCCGGACACCGAACTGCTGGTGGAAGCCGCGCTGGAATTGTTGCCGGCGACCCCGGCCAAAGTGCTCGACCTCGGCACCGGCAGCGGGGCGATTGCCCTGGCTCTGGCCAGCGAGCGCCCGGCGTGGAAGGTCACCGCCGTGGATCGTGTGCTGGAAGCCGTGGCCCTGGCCGAACGCAATCGCCAGCGTCTGCACCTGAATAACGCAACGGTGCTGAGCAGCCACTGGTTCAGCGCCATCGAAGGCAAGCGTTTCGAGTTGATCATCAGCAACCCGCCGTACATCCGCGCGGCCGATCCGCATCTGGTGGAAGGCGATGTGCGCTTCGAGCCGGAAAGCGCATTGGTGGCCGGCATCGACGGGCTCGACGATCTGCGGCTGATCATCGCCCAGGCGCCGGCCCATCTCGAGGCCGGTGGCTGGCTGATGCTCGAACACGGCTATGATCAAGCCGAAGCCGTACGCGATCTGCTGCTGACGCAAGGTTTCGAAGAAGTCCATAGCCGCACCGATCTGGGCGGCCATCAACGGATCAGCCTGGGGCGCCTGCCGTGCTGAATGATCAGGAATTGTTGCGCTACAGTCGGCAGATCCTGCTGCAACACATCGACATCGATGGCCAGTTGAAGCTCAAGGACAGCCGGGTATTGATCGTCGGCCTCGGCGGTCTCGGCGCGCCGGTGGCCTTGTATCTGGCGGCGGCGGGTGTCGGTGAGTTGCACCTGGCGGATTTCGACACGGTCGACCTGACCAACCTGCAACGCCAGATCATCCACGACACCGACAGCGTCGGCATGACCAAGGTCGACTCGGCGCTCAAGCGCCTGAGCGCGATCAATCCTGAAATCAAACTGGTGCCTCATCGTCAGGCGCTGGACGAGGATTCTCTCGCTGCAGCCGTGGCGGCGGTGGATCTGGTGCTCGACTGCTCGGACAACTTCTCCACTCGCGAAGCGGTCAATGCCGCATGTGTGGCGGCGCGCAAGCCATTGGTCAGCGGCGCGGCGATTCGCCTTGAAGGACAGCTTTCGGTGTTCGACCCACGTCGCGCCGAGAGCCCGTGCTACCACTGCCTGTACGGTCACGGCAGCGAAGCCGAACTGACTTGCAGCGAAGCCGGCGTGGTCGGGCCGCTGGTCGGTCTGGTCGGCAGTCTGCAAGCGCTGGAAGCCTTGAAGTTGCTGGCGGGTTTTGGCGAACCACTGGTGGGCCGTCTGCTGTTGATCGATGCGCTGGGTTCGCGCTTCCGTGAGCTGCGGGTCAAGCGCGATCCCGGTTGCAGCGTTTGTGGTTCGCAGCATGCGTGAAGCGCCGATCGCCGTATTCGACTCCGGCGTCGGTGGCGTGTCGGTACTGGCGGAAATCCAGCACCTGCTGCCGAATGAATCACTGCTGTACCTCGGCGATTGCGGCCATATTCCCTATGGCGAGAAAACCCCGGAATTCATCCGCCAGCGTTGTAGCGTGATGGCCGGTTTTTTCCGCGAGCAGGGGGCCAAGGCGCTGGTGATCGCGTGCAATACCGCGACCGTGGCCGGCGTTGCCGATCTGCGCCGGGACTTTCCCGAGTGGCCGATCGTCGGCATGGAGCCAGCGGTCAAACCGGCCGCCGCGGCCACCCGCAGTGGCGTGGTCGGCGTACTCGCCACCACCGGCACCTTGCAGAGCGCCAAGTTCGCCGCATTGCTCGACCGCTTCGCCACGGATGTGCGGGTCATCACTCAGCCGTGTCCCGGACTGGTCGAGCGCATTGAAAGCGGCGATCTGCACAGCCCCGAGTTGCGTGCATTGCTCAAGCACTACGTTGACCCGCTACTGGCCAACGGCTGCGACACGATCATTCTGGGCTGCACCCATTACCCGTTTCTCAAGCCGATGCTCAAGTCGATGATCCCCGAGAGCATCAGCCTGATCGATACCGGCGCGGCGGTAGCGCGGCAACTGCAGCGGCTGCTGGCCGAGCGTGATCTGCTCGCCGAAGGTCCGAACCGACCGGTCAGATTCTGGACCAGCGCCGATCCCGCGTCTTTACGCAAGACCCTGGTCCTGCTGGACCAAGTCGTTGGCGACGTTAAAAGATTCACTTTGTAAAAAAAATGTGAAATATCTAAAAAGTCAGCTGAACTTCTGACCAAGCGCAGATTTCTATAGCGCAGAGTGACCTAGAAAACCAAACGATCGTTCCGGAAAAGGAAGTTTCAAAGTGAAGCGACTATTCTGCTTGGCCGCGATTGCGGCTGCACTGATGGGGCAAAGTTTTACCGCACAGGCTGCTGGCGTCGAGTTTGCAGTGGGTGCTACCAGCGATTCGACGATGACTTATCGTCTGGGCATGAATTTCGATTGGGACAAAAGCTGGCTGCAAAGTGACGTGGGTCGTCTGACCGGTTACTGGAGCGGTGCCTACACTTATTGGGAAGGCGACAAGACGTCGAGCAACAACAGCCTGTCGTTCTCGCCGGTATTTGTTTACGAGTTTGCCGGTCAGTCGGTCAAACCGTATGTCGAGGCGGGGATCGGCGTGGCGCTGTTCTCCAACACCGAATACGAAGACAACAAGCTCGGCGGTTCTTTCCAGTTCGAAGACCGTATCGGTTTCGGCCTGCGCTTCAATGGCGGGCATGAGGTGGGAATCCGTGCGACGCACTATTCCAACGCAGGTCTGAGCAGCGACAACGATGGGGTCGAAAGCTACGCATTGCATTACACGATGCCGCTATAAGCCCCCAGAAAGTCAGCCCCGTAAAAAAGGAGCGCCTAGCGCTCTTTTTTTTATTCAGCGATACGCCGTGGCAATTCCCTGGCGTTCGTCGATGCATTCCGGGGCGCCCATTTCGAATTCGCGGCAGATCAGCGGGCGCTTCTCGTAAATCGTGCACATCATCGTGTCGCGATCCAGCGCCGCGCACCAGCCGTCGTCCAGACGCAGCATCACCTCGCCACCCCAATCGTCGGTATCGATAAAACGTTCGGGGACGCCAGTGTCGGTGATCAGCATCACCTCAAGCTGACAGCAGCAGGCTGCACAGGTCGAACAGGTGACCTCAGGCTCGGCAATTTGCCGATGGGGAATGGTTTTCATGGCGCCAGTGTACGGCAGTGACCGATGAGCGTGTGAAAGGCCTGACAGGCGTTTAGCGCGCCAGCCGTCGGGACAATTGATGCAGCAACGGAAACAGCATCGCCCACAGCAGCGCCACGCCGATCAGGGTCGCAAGCTCACCGTGAGGAAACTGCACGCCGGCCAGTCGTCCGCCGGCACCGTAGGACAGGGCGCCCCCGACTGCGCCAAGCAGGCTGGCGAGCCACCACGGCCGTGCGCTCCATTGCAGACAATGACGCAACGTCGTGGCGAACAACGCCCACAGCAACATCAGCCATAGCGGAATCAGCGGCGACAGATCCTTGAACTCGAAAACCCCGAGGCCGCGCAACACGCTGTCCACCGCCGTGCCGATAATCACCACGCTGAGGATCAATCGGCCTTCATGCGCCCAATTGCTGATCCAGCGCAGATGAATCACCAGCACCGCCAGCGCCAGCAGCAACCACAAACTGTTACCGCCGAGCACGCAGGCCAGCCAGCCGATCTGGAACAGCACCGCGTTGGCCAACCGTTCAAGCATCGAACCGGCCCAGCAAAGGCGCCGTCATCGCCGCCGGTTTGGCCAGCACCAGTTGTGCGGTGCCGATGGTGCGCTCGAGGAATCCACCCTCGCAGTAACACAGGTAGAACTCCCACAACCTGAGGAAGTAATCGTCATAGCCCAGTTCGCTCAGACGGCCGTGCGCATGGCGAAAGTTCTCGTGCCACAGACGCAGGGTGCGGGCGTAATGCAGGCCGAAATCTTCCATGTGCAACAGGTTCATGTCGGTGTCGCGGCCGACGATTTCGAGCATTTTCTGCACGCAGGGCAGGGCGCCGCCGGGGAAAATGTAGCGCTGGATGAAGTCCACGCCACGGCGCGCCTGTTCGTAGCGCTGTTCGCGGATGGTGATTGCTTGCAACAGCATCAGGCCGTTGTTCTTGAGCAGGTGCGCGCACTGTTTGAAGTAGGTCGGCAGGAAGCGGTGGCCGACCGCCTCGATCATTTCGATCGACACCAGTTTGTCGTACTGGCCGGTGAGGTCGCGGTAGTCCTTGAGCAGCAGCGTCACTTGATCCTGCAAACCGAGGCGTTCGATGCGGGCCGCGGTGAAGGCGAACTGCTCCTTCGACAGCGTGGTGGTGGTGACTTTGCAGCCGTAGTGCTGCGCCGCGTAGAGCGCCATGCTGCCCCAACCGGTGCCGATTTCCAGAAGGTGGTCACCGGGCTTGAGCGCGAGTTTCTGGCAGATCCGCTCCAGTTTGTTCAGTTGCGCCTGCTCCAGGCTGTCGTCGGGGCTGAGAAACTGCGCAGCCGAATACATCATGGTCGGGTCGAGGAACTGCTCGAACAGGTCATTGCCGAGGTCGTAATGCGCGGCGATGTTTTTCTGCGAGCCCTGGCGCGTATTGCGGTTGAGCCAGTGCAGCCCGCGCACCAGCGGGCGACCGAGCCGGGCCAGGCCACCTTCCATGGCGTCGAGCACTTCAAGGTTGCTGACGAACACACGCACTACGGCCGTCAGATCCGGCGAGCGCCAGTAGCCATGAATAAAGGCCTCACCGGCACCGATCGAACCATTGCCGGCGACCAGCCCCCAGACGGCGGGATCCAGCACCTGAATTTCCCCCACCAGCGTGCTGCCCGGCGTACCAAAGACGTGGCGTTCGCCGTCCTCGATCACGATCAGTTGACCCTGCTTGAGCTGCTCGAGCTTGCGCAGCACTCCCCGGCGCAGCAGCGATCCGCTCAGGCCGTGGGGGCTGAGCAGGCTGGCTTTGGCCGAGACGCTAGTGGATTTCATGGTGGCGTTCCTCGGTCGGTACGGTGGCGGTTCGAAAGCGGTCGTCGGCACGCTGGTGGTCATACACCGGGGTGCGCTTGAGCAACAGGCGCAGCGCCTGCCAATAAATCGCCAGCGCGGTCTTGGCGGTCATCCAGGGAAAGCGCCACAGGTGCCGGTGCAAGTGGCGCCGATCAAGGGGGACGCGTCGCAGATCGAGGGTGGCGTCGAACAGTTTTTGCTCGCCTTGCCAGTCGGCCATGTGCACGCCCAGGGTCTGCGCGGCAGGGCTGAAGCTCATGCGGTATTCCAGGTCCGGCGGCAGGAACGGCGACACGTGAAAGGCCTTGGTCACGGCAAAGTGCTGGTGAAAGTCCTGAAGCTGAGTCGGCGCTCGAGCCGGCAGCACGTAGTGATAACGCTCGCGCCACGGAGTGTTGCGGACTTCGCAGAGAATCGCCGCCAGTTGGCCGTCGGCCTCGTGGCAATAGAAAAAACTCACCGGGTTGAACGACAGGCCCCAGCTGCGTGGCTGGGTCAGCAGGCAGATCGAACCTTGCGGCGCATGGCCCAGGGCTTCGCCGACAAGTTGCCGCACCGCATCGCTCAGGCGCACGCCCCGGCCGGTGAAGGTTTTCAGGTAATCGGTTTCGCGAAATGAAAACGGTGCAAAGCGGCTGGCGCCTGCCAGTCGGGACAGGCCCAGCACCGCCTCCTGTTCAGCCAGATCGAGGTACAGCATGCCGATCCGGTAACGGAATTCATGACGGCGCGGGGCGAATCGCCGATGGGCGATCCAGCCACTGTAGAGCGCGCTGTTCACAGGCTTTCTCCGAAGGCTGCGGCCACGCGCAGGGCGCTGACCACGCCGTCCTCATGAAAACCGTTTGCCCAATAGGCGCCGCAATAATGCGTGTGGTGCAAGCCGTCCAGTTCCGCCCAGCGTTGCTGCGCCGCCACCGCCGCGAGGCTGAATTGCGGGTGGGCGTAGGTGAAGCGCGCCAGCACCTTGGACGGCGTGATGCCAGCGCTCTGGTTAAGGCTGACGCAGAACGTGGTGTCGCTCTGGAGGCCTTGCAGAATGTTCATGTCGTAGGTCACGGCTGCCCGGGTATGACCCGCTCCGCCGAGGCGATAATTCCAGCTGGCCCAGGCCCGTTTGCGTGTGGGCAGCAGGCGGGTGTCGGTATGCAGTACCACTTCGTTGTCGGCGTAGGGCAGGGCGCCGAGGATTTCCCGTTCTTTATCGTCAGGATTTCCCAGCAGTCGCAACGCCTGATCGCTGTGACAGGCCAGCACCACTTTGTCGAAACGTTCGATGCCGGCTGGGCTGTGGATAACCACGCCGTGCGCGTCGCGATCGATCCGACCCACCGGGCAATTCAGGCGGATACGCTCCTTGAACGATGCGGTCAACGGCGCAATGTAAGCGCTGGAACCACCCTCTATGACCTGCCATTGCGGACGGTTGCTGACCGACAGCAACCCGTGGTTCTCAAAAAAACGCACAAAGAACTGCAACGGAAAGTTGAGCATCTCGGCCATCGGCATCGACCAGATCGCCGCGCCCATCGGCACGATGTAATGCAGGATGAAGCGCTCGCCGTAAGCGCCGGCCTTGAGGTAATCATCGAGTGTGGTGTCGGTGGCGATCCGCTGTTCGGCAAGGTCGCGCCGAGCTTCTTTGTTGAACCGCAGGATGTCGCGCAACATGCCCCAGAATCCGGGCGACAGCAGATTGCTGCGCTGGGCGAACAGACTGTTGAGGTTGTTGCCGTTGTATTCCAGGCCAGTGTCCGGATCGTTGACCGAAAAGCTCATCTCGGTGGGTTTGAACGTCACACCCAGTTGGCCAAGCAAACGAATGAAGTTCGGATACGTCCAGTCGTTGAACACGATGAAGCCGGTGTCCACCGAATACTCGCGCCCGTCCACGGTGACCGGCACCGTGTGCGTATGGCCGCCGATCCGGGCGTCTGCTTCGAACACGGTGATTTCGTGTCGGCGTGCGAGCAGGTACGCGCAGGTCAAACCGGCGATGCCGCTGCCGACGATGGCGATTTTCATGTTGCATCCCTGAGCGGCGGGTTGCTGCGCACCATGCGTTTGCCAATCGCCAGTTGTACGCGGGCGGGCATTTTCGACAAGGGCCACAGGGCTGCCATGAACAGTGCGGGGAAGGCGATCTCCAGCGGCCGATCCTTCAGCTTGGCGAAGATATGCCGCGCGGCTTTGTCCGCAGGCCAGCTGAGTGGCATCGGAAAATCATTTTTGGCGGTCAGCGGTGTATCGACGAATCCTGGGCTGATTACCGTGACTTCAATACCTTCGTCCGCCAGGTCGATGCGCAGGGATTCGAACAGATAACGCAGCCCGGCCTTCGACGCGCCATAGGCTTCGGCGCGTGGCAGCGGTACATAGGTCACCGAGCTGGCCATGCCCACCAGATGCGGTGCCGTACCTTTGCGCAGCAATGGCAGTGCGGCTTCGATGCAATAGCTGCTGGCGAGCAGGTTGGTGCGCACCACGTGCTCGATGATCGAGGCGTCGAACTGGTGAGCGTCGACGTATTCGCAGGTCCCGGCATTGAGGATGACGGTATCCAGCGAGCCCCAGTCCGCGGCTATCTGTTCGCCAATTTCGCGTACGGTCTGGCTGTTGGTCAGATCGCCGGGCAACACCAGAACCTGTCCCGGATACCGTTGTGACAGAACCTTGAGCGGCGCGACCTGGCGGGAACTGACCGCCAGCTGTGCACCGCTTTTGAGAATGTCTTCCGCGAGTGCTGCGCCGATGCCACTGCTGGCACCGGTCAACCAGTAACGACGTGGAGCTGTACGACTCATCCCAATCTCCTTTTCAGCCAGGCGATCACCCGGCCCAATACAGGTAAATGTTCATAAAGCAGCGCTCCGGCATCGAAGTAATCCCGGTGGCGGTAAACCTTGTCGCGCCAGAGCAGATGCGAGCAGCCGGCGACGCGGATCAGTTGCCCACCGCTCAGACGCGGGTGGCGGTAGCTCATGACCCAACGCAAATAGCCTTCGCCTTCGCCGATCTGGTCGAAGCCGTGGAAATCGAAGCGCAGTTCGTTGACGTTGGCGTACAACTCGCTGAAGTAACCGCGCAGGTTCGTCAGCCCCTGCACTTCGTGCAGCGGATCGGTGAAATGAATGTCCTCGCTGTACAGTCCGTCCAGGGTGCGCAAGTTGTCTTTGTTCAACTGTGCGAACCGCTGGGCGAAACCGCGCAGGAATTCACTCATCGCTCACTCCTTGAGACGCGCGCGACGGCAGGTTCTTGAACGCTGCCAGCGCCCGCTCCCGTGATGCATTCAGATTAACGATCGGCGCCGGATAGTCGGCGACGCCGAACAACCCGCCAGCACTGGCCGGGTTGTGCACTTCTTTCTTGTTCAGCCCGGCCAGCTCCGGCAGCCAGTGCTTGATGAACAGGCCTTCGCTGTCGAATTTTTCCGACTGGCTGAGTGGGTTGAAGATGCGGAAATACGGCGCCGAATCGGTGCCGGTCGAGGAACTCCACTGCCAGCCGCCGTTGTTGGCGGCCAGATCGCCGTCGATCAGGTGGCGCATGAAGAAACGCTCGCCTTCGCGCCAGTCGATCAACAGGTTCTTGGTCAGAAACATCGCCACTACCATCCGCAGGCGGTTGTGCATCCAGCCGGTTTCCAGCAGTTGGCGCATGGCTGCATCGATGATCGGCAAGCCGGTGCGCGCCTCTTGCCAGGCGGTCAGATCCTCCGGGGCGTCGCGCCAGGCCAGGGCTTCGGTTTCCGGACGGAATGCGCGATGCCGTGAAACCCGCGGATAACCGACGAGGATGTGTTTGTAGAATTCACGCCACAGCAGTTCGTTGATCCAGGTGACGGCGCCGACCTTGCCGCTTTCGAACTCGCCCTGATTGCTCTGCAGGGCAGCGTGCAGGCATTGGCGCGGCGAGATCACACCGGCGGCCAGATAGGCCGAAAGCTGGCTGGTGCCGGGTTTGGCCGGGAAGTCTCGTTCGCTCTTGTAGTAATCGATCTGTGCATCGGCGAACGTGTCCAGGCGGCGCCGGGCCTCGGTTTCACCGGCGGGCCACAAGGCGCGCAGGGAGTCGCCGGGTGTCGGGAACCCTTCGATGGTTGTTGGAACGGGGTCACTGTTGATGTTCAACGCCGATTGTTTGCCCGGGGCCTGTTTCAGCGAAGGCATCGAGCGGTGCAAGCGTTCGTAGCAGACCTTGCGGAACTGGCTGAACACCTGAAAGTAAGTGCCGGTCCGGGTCAGCACACTGCCGGGCTTGAACAGCAATTGGTCGAGGTAACTGTGGAAGGTGATGCCTGCCGCTTGCAACGCCTCGGCAACTGCCTCGTCGCGACGGCTTTCGTTGATGCCGTATTCTTCGTTGACGTGCACCGCCTCGATTTTCAGTTGCCGACACAGTTCGAGCAGCACGTCGGGTGCCTGATCCCAGTGAGGCGCGGTGCGGATCAGGAGCGGGATGTTCAGGTCGCCAAGGCTTTTGCTCAATTCACGCAGATTGCGCAGCCAGAAATCGATCTTGCACGGCGCGTCGTCATGTTCCTGCCATTGCTCAGGGCTCAACAGGTACACGGCGACGGTCGGGCCACGCTCGGCGGCGGCCGCGAGGGCGGTGTTGTCATGTTGGCGCAAGTCGCTGCGCAGCCAGATCAATTGCATGTCGGTCTCTGTCGGAATCATTAAATCAACCCACGCTCAATGAGTGCCCGATGTGCCGAAAGGGGGTCTTCGGCCAGGAACAGATCAGCGAGTTCGGAAGTCTTTGCGGACAACTCGGCGTGGTGAATACACACCGTGGGTCCGACAATCAGTTTCGGGCAGCTGACACCGTTGAACAGTTTCGGTAGCTGCGCCAGGTTCAGGGCTTTGCTGGAATACAGCAGTACGCCACGGGCTTGCAGGGTATCGGTTGCCAACGCCAGTTCGCCGGCCGGCAGCGGCCAATCGAATACCTGCACCGGGCAATCGGCGCTGCTGATCAGCCAGGCGCAGAGCCACAGATGCGGCTCCAGTGGCAGGTCCGACTGGTTGATCAGCAGCAGCGGCGCGGTGCGCAACTGACGATTGTTATGGTAGATGCGTGCGCCGAATTTGCTGCGCAACCAGGCATAAAAGAACACCCGCTCCATCTGCGCGCCGAACTGGCCCTGCCAGCGCTGTTCAAGATCGCTTAGTAGCGGCAGCAGCAATTGCTCGCACAGAGTGCGTGGCGGATACAGCGCCATCGCCTGGTTGATGCCGTCGTCGAGGCTGCGCTCGTTCAGGTGGGTGACCGCCATCAGGGCGGCCTGGCGCAGTGGATGCCATTCGTCCTGCGCTGGTTCGTTGAACGTCTGCGCGGTGTCGAGCAGCGGTTTGACCTGGCTGACCGCTACGCCACGGTTGAGCCAGGTAAGGATGTTCTGGATACGTTGCACATGCTCGGCGTTGTACAAGCGATGGCCCTTGGGCGTGCGCTGCGGAACGATCAGCCCATAGCGCCGTTCCCAGGCGCGCAGGGTGACGGCGTTCACGCCGGTCTGACGGGCGACTTCGCGGATCGGCAGCCAGCCCTCGTCGAGGGCTTTCTTGAAGTCGGCGCCGAGGTCTTCCCGGGCGCTGGTGTCGAGTGAGTCATTCATCAAATGGCGTTTCGCAGGCTGAGGTTTTCCGGATGCGGTTGCAGGTAAACCTGCTGCGCAATGTAGGGATCCGGGTGGAGGCGAAAGTGATGCTTGAGCAGGGTCAACGGCACCACCAGCGGTACGATGCCGTGCCGGTACTGGCCGATGATGTGCTGCACTTCCTGCTTGTCTTCGGGGCTGATCGCCTGTTTCAGGTAGCCGCTGATGTGCTGCAGGACATTGCTGTGGGTACGGCGCGTGGCGCATTTTTTCAGCGCCGCCATCAGCTCGCTGAAATAGCGCGGGCCCAGCTCGGCCGGGTCGGTCTGGCCCATGTTGCCCAGCAGATTGCCCAGCGCCTTGTATTGCACCGGGTTGTGCGCCATCAGCAGGTATTTGTAGCGCGAGTGGAATTCGGTGAGCACGCGGCGGCTCAGGCCCTGCTTGAGCACTTGTTGCCATTCGCGGTAGGCGAGCACGCGGGTGATGAAATTCTCCCGCAGCACAGGATCGTTGAGGCGCCCGGCTTCTTCCACCGGCAGATCCGGATGCTGTGCACAGAACGCCTCGGCGTAAATGCCACGCCCACCACCATTCACCGGTGCGCCGTTGGCGTGGTAGACCTTGACTCGCTCAAGTCCGCAGGACGGCGATTGCTGCATGAAGATGTAGCCGCAGATGTCATTGAGCTCCCCGGCCATTTTCTCGCCGTAGGCGGCCAATGGCTGGGTGACGTTGATCGACGGATTGACGGTGCCGACTGCATCAGGCTTTTGCGGATCGCCCACCAGACGAATTGGCTCGCGGGGAATCCCCAGGCCAATCGCTACCTCAGGACAGACGGGAACGAATTCGAAATGCTCGGCCAGGGTGCGGCTGCACAGCCGCGATTCCTTGTGCCCGCCGTTGTAGCGCACTTCGGCGCCCATCAGGCAGGCGCTGATGGCGATTTTCGGTAGGGACGTCGATGAGTCGGACATGCAGCAACCTCGAATCTGAACCTGTACAGACAAATAGATTTGTACACCATGCTTTCAGCATAGATTTATAGGTGTACAAGTCAAACTGTTTGTATAAGTTTTTTTGAGGTTTTTAGCGCCAGCCCATTTTCCAGCGTGAATCATCCTGCAGGGCATGCCAG
Organism: Candidatus Pseudomonas auctus; assembly: GCF_048654275.1. Lineage (NCBI taxonomy): Bacteria > Pseudomonadati > Pseudomonadota > Gammaproteobacteria > Pseudomonadales > Pseudomonadaceae > Pseudomonas > Candidatus Pseudomonas auctus. The sequence goes on from NZ_JBJYZK010000020.1 coordinate 52,907, forward strand.
TCGCATTGCTCGGTACGCCGGGTCAGCACCGCCTGCAGTTCGATTTCCAGCACCGTGCCGTCCTCGTCGCGGAACAGTTCGGTCACCAGAAAATGCTTTTCACGATTTTGCGGGTGGGCTGCTGTCCATTTCGACAGCAGCAATTTGCGCGGGTTGATGCGATTCACTGCAGGTGTTCGTGCAAGCGTCTTGCCGCCTCCTGGCCACTGAGCCATGCCCCTTCGACCCGACCCGACAGGCACCAGTCGCCACAGGCATACAGGCCCAGATCGGCGTCGGCCAGGGTGCCCCATTCATGACTGCTGGCCGGCCGGGCATAGAGCCAGCGGTGGGCGAGGCTGAAGGTCGGGGCCGGCATGGCGCTGTGCAACAACTCGGCGAAGGCACCGTGCAATTGTTCGATCACCGCTTCCTTGGGCAGATCGATGTGCTGCCGGCTCCAGGCACTGGTGGCGTGCAGGACCCAGGTGTCGCACGTGGTGTCGCGTCCCGGTTTGCTGCGGTTGCGGGCCAGCCAGTCGAGGGCGCTGTCCTGGACGAAGCAGCCTTCGATTGGCGTATCCAGCGGTGTATCGAAGGCGAGGGCGACGGCCCAGGTCGGGTCCATTTTCACGCCGGCGGCGGCACCGGCGAGTTTCGGTGCGGAGGCCAGCAGGGCAGTAGCCTGAGGCGCCGGTGTGGCGACTACCACGTGGCTGAACGGCCCGTGGGTGAAACCTTCGGCATCTTGCAGGTGCCAGTGTTCTTCGCCGCGATAGACCTCGGTGATCCGGCAGGCGAAATGCACTTCCAGGCCATCGAGCAGGCCCCGGGTGATGGCGCTCATGCGCGGCGTGCCGACCCAGCGGGTCTGTTCGTCCGGCGACAGGTTCAACTGCCCGCCATGAAAGGTGTAGAGCTGCGGTGCCCATTCGGCGACCCAGCCTTTGCTTTGCCAGCGCTGGACTTCGGTCACGAAGCGCCGATCACGGGCCGTGAAGTATTGCGCGCCCATGTCCAGCGAACCGGCATCGCTGCGCTTGCTCGACATGCGCCCGCCGCTGCCGCGACTTTTATCGAACAACTGAACGGTATGCCCGGCATCTGTCAGCGCCTGGGCGGCGGAGAGTCCGGCGATGCCGGTGCCAATGATTGCGATAGGTACAGTCATAGGGGCCTCGTTTACCTTTCTGTACAGACTACGCCGTGGATGAAACCTGTACAATTATGTTTTTTGGTATAACTTCCAGCGTTCTTGTTCTGACAGCTTGGCCTATGGTTAAACAATAGAGCCTGCCCGATAGAAAAGATCCCTGTTTATAAAAATAGACTAGTGATCGGGGTAAAACGCCACGCGAGGAAGAAGTCATGCACATATTGCTGACCGGCGGTACTGGATTGATCGGACGTCAGCTTTGCCGGCACTGGTCCGGGCAGGGGCATCGCCTGACGGTCTGGAGTCGTCGTCCGGAAAAAGTCGCGAACATCTGTGGCGCCCAGGTGCGTGGCATTGCGCGTCTGGAGGACCTTGGCGACGAACCGGTCGACGTGATCGTCAACCTGGCCGGCGCGCCGATTGCCGACCGGCCGTGGACCCATCGGCGCAAGGCGTTGTTGTGGAGCAGTCGGATTACGCTGACCGAAGCGTTGCTGGCGTGGCTGGAACATCGCGGGCAGAAACCGTCGCTGCTGATCTCGGGCTCGGCCGTGGGTTGGTACGGTGACGGCGGCGAGCGCGAGTTGACTGAGGACTCGCCACCGGTGATTGACGATTTCGCCAGTCAGTTATGCATCGCCTGGGAGGAAACCGCGCAACGCGCCGAAGCGATGGACATTCGCGTGGTGCTGGTGCGCACCGGGCTGGTGCTGTCGGCCGAGGGCGGCTTTTTGTCGCGCCTGCTGCTGCCGTTCAAGCTCGGGCTGGGCGGGCCTTTGGGCAACGGTCGGCAGTGGATGCCGTGGATTCATATCGATGACCAAATCGCCCTGATTGATTTTCTTCTGCACCGCGATCAGGCGAGCGGTCCTTATAATGCGTGCGCGCCGAAACCTGTGCGCAATCGCGAATTCGCCAAGACCCTGGGCAGCGTGTTGCACCGCCCGGCGTTCATGCCGATGCCGGCCCTCGCCTTGAAGGTCGGGCTCGGCGAGATGTCATTGCTGTTGCTGGGTGGCCAACGGGCCACGCCCAAACGCTTGCTGGAAGCGGGATTCACTTTCCGGTTCACGGATTTACGCGCGGCCCTGGACGATCTTTCCAGCCGCCTCTGAAATAGGACGTTGCATGACCGATCACGCCTTGCTTCTGGTCAACCTGGGTTCGCCGGCCTCCACTTCGGTGGCCGACGTGCGCCGCTATCTCAATCAATTCCTGATGGATCCTTACGTGATCGACCTGCCGTGGCCGGTGCGGCGTCTGCTGGTGTCGCTGATTCTGATCAAGCGTCCGGAGCAGTCGGCCCATGCCTACGCCTCGATCTGGTGGGACGAAGGGTCGCCGCTGGTGGTACTCAGTCGTCGCCTGCAACAGCAGATGAAGGCGCAGTGGACCCACGGCCCGGTGGAGCTGGCCATGCGTTACGGTGAGCCGTCCATCGAGACAAATCTGCTGAAACTGGTCGCGGCGGGACACAAACGCATCACCCTCGCGCCGCTTTATCCACAGTTTGCCGACAGCACCACGACCACCGTGATCGAAGAAGCCAAGCGGGTGGTGCGCGAGAAAAAACTCGATGTGCAACTGTCGGTGTTGCAGCCGTTCTACGATCAGCCGGAATATCTCGACGCCCTGGTGGCCAGCGCCAAACCGCATTTGCAGCAGGATTACGATCACCTGTTGCTGAGCTTCCATGGTTTGCCTGAGCGGCACCTGACCAAGCTCGACCCGACCGGCGATCATTGCTTCAAAAATGAAGATTGCTGCAAGAACGCCTCGGCTGCCGTATTGGCCACCTGTTATCGCGCCCAATGTCTGCGCACAGCGGCGTTGTTCGCTGAGCGCATGGGGCTGCCGGACGGCAAGTGGTCGGTGTCGTTTCAGTCGCGGCTGGGCCGGGCGAAATGGATCGAGCCCTATACCGAAGCGCGGCTGGATGAACTGGCCAAAAGCGGCGTGAAGAAGATTCTGGTGATGTGCCCGGCGTTCGTCGCCGATTGCATCGAGACCCTGGAAGAGATCGGCGATCGCGGCAAGGAACAGTTTTGTGAGGCAGGGGGCGAGGAGTTGGTGCTGGTGCCGTGCCTGAATGACGACCCGCAATGGGCGAAGGCGTTGGCAACACTTTGTGAACGGGCGCCACTGGCCCTCTAGTAAGAGCCAAAAGCTTCGCGAGCAAGCCCGCTCCCACATTTGATTGCATTTCAATGTGGGAGCGGGCTTGCTCGCGAAGGCTGACTGTCAGGCGATGAAGATCTAAAAGTTTAGATCAGCGGCTCATCCGCCTTTTTCTGCTTCCAGCCGTCATTGCCCGGCAGCAGCAGGTTCAGCGCAATCGCCACCACCGCGCACAGCGCGATGCCTTTGAGGCCGAAGTCGTCCGGACCTGTGCCGGTGCCGACCAGCACACCGCCGATACCGAACACCAGGGTTACCGAAACGATCACCAGATTGCGCGCTTCGCCCAGGTCGATCTTGTGACGGATCAGGGTGTTCATCCCCACTGCCGCGATCGAACCGAACAGCAGACACAGAATCCCGCCCATCACCGGCACCGGAATGCTTTGCAGCAGGGCGCCGAACTTGCCGATGAACGCCAGGCTGATGGCGAAGATCGCCGCCCAGGTCATGATTTTCGGGTTGTAGTTCTTGGTCAGCATCACCGCGCCAGTAACTTCGGCGTAGGTGGTGTTGGGCGGGCCGCCGAACAGGCCGGCTGCAGTGGTGGCGATCCCGTCACCGAGCAGGGTGCGATGCAGGCCCGGCTTCTTCAGGTAGTCGCGACCCGTCACGCTGCCGACGGCAATCACGCCGCCGATGTGTTCGATGGCCGGGGCCAAAGCTACCGGGACGATGAACAGGATTGCCTGCCAGTTGAACTCCGGTGCGGTGAAGGCCGGCAGGGCGAACCACGGTGCCGCGGCAATTTTCGCGGTGTCGACTACGCCGAAGTAGAAGGACAGGGCAAAACCCACCAGCACGCCGGAAATGATCGGCACCAGACGGAAGATGCCCTTGCCGAACACCGCCACGATCAATGTGGTCAGCAGCGCCGGCATCGAGATCATCATGGCGGTCTGGTAATGGATCAGTTCCGAACCGTCGCCGGCCTTGCCCATCGCCATGTTCGCGGCAATCGGCGCCATGGCCAGACCGATGGAAATGATCACAGGGCCGATCACCACCGGCGGCAGCAAACGGTCAATGAACCCGGTGCCTTTGATCTTCACGGCCAGGCCGAGGAAGGTGTAAACGAAACCGGCCGCCATCACGCCGCCCATGGTCGCAGCGAGGCCGAACTGGCCCTTGGCGAGAATGATCGGGGTAATGAAGGCGAAGCTCGACGCCAGGAATACCGGCACCTGACGTCCGGTGACGATCTGGAACAGGATCGTTCCCAGACCTGCGGTAAACAGTGCCACGTTCGGGTCAAGGCCCGTGATCAGTGGCATCAGCACCAGGGCGCCGAAAGCCACGAACAGCATCTGTGCGCCGGACAGCACCGTGCGCCAGAGCGGATCGTTGAACTCTTGCTGCATGCTTACGCGTCCTTCTGCTTGGTGCCGAAGATCTTGTCACCGGCATCGCCAAGCCCAGGAATGATGTAACCGTGCTCGTTGAGTTTCTGATCGATGGACGCGGTGTAGATGATCACGTCCGGGTGAGCTTTCTCGACAGCGGCAATGCCTTCCGGCGCGGCAACCAGCACCATCGCGCGGATGTCCTTGCAACCGGCTTTCTTCAGCAGGTCGATGGTTGCGACCATGGAGCTGCCGGTGGCGAGCATCGGGTCGATGATCATCGCCAGGCGTTCGTCGATTTCCGGAACCAGTTTTTCCAGGTAGGTGTGGGCCTGCAGGGTTTCTTCGTTACGGGCAACGCCCACGGCACTGACTTTTGCGCCCGGGATCAGGCTCAACACGCCTTCGAGCATGCCGATGCCGGCACGCAGGATCGGCACGACGGTAATCTTCTTGCCGGCGATTTTCTCGACCGACACGGTGCCGCACCAACCTTCGATATCGTAGGTTTCCAGCGGCAGGTCTTTGGTCGCTTCATAGGTCAACAGGGCACCGACTTCCTGCGCGAGTTCGCGGAAATTCTTGGTGCTGATGTCTGCACGGCGCATAAGGCCAAGTTTGTGACGGATCAGCGGATGGCGGATCTCTTGGATGGACATGGGGAAAGGCTCCGGCGGCGGGCAAAAAAACCGGCCTAGATTAATCTATCCGACGGTGATGTCCTATAGGACATACAGTACGTTAGTCCACAAATGCTTGATTCGGCCGTGCGGGATGCGTACCTTTGCTCGCTTTTCCGAAACAGACCCCCCTTGGAGAGCGCCATGTCCGCTGATCTCGAGCATATCCGTCAAATCATGCGAGAGGCTGACTGCCTGTACACCGAAGCTGAAGTCGAGGCTGCCATTGCCCGCGTCGGTGCACAAATCAACGAACAACTGGCCGACAGCAACCCGGTGGTGTTCTGCGTGATGAACGGCGGCCTGATCTTCTCCGGCAAACTGCTGACCCATCTGCAGTTTCCGCTGGAAGCGTCCTACTTGCACGCCACCCGCTATCGCAACGAAACCAGCGGCGGCGACCTGTTCTGGAAAGCCAAGCCGGAAGTCTCGTTCATCGACCGTGATGTGCTGATCATCGATGACATTCTCGACGAAGGTCACACCCTGGGCGCGATCATCGACTTCTGCCGTCACGCCGGCGCGCGCAAAGTGCACACCGCCGTGCTGATCGACAAGGACCACGACCGCAAGGCCCGTCCTGACCTGAAAGCCGATTTCGTCGGTCTGCCGTGCATCGACCGTTACATCTTCGGCTACGGCATGGACTACAAAGGCTACTGGCGCAACGCCAACGGGATCTTCGCCGTCAAAGGCATGTAAGCCGCGCCCGGATCTCAATGTGGGAGCAAGCCCGCTCCCACAGTTGTTTTCGGTGTGCTGATCCACTTGTGTACACCCATGCTAGAGTGCTCGGCCCCGTCCCACGGAGCCTGTCATGAGCCTCTTGATCCGCAGCTGCGCCGCCCTGGTGCTGACCCTCAGCCTGCCCCTGGCCGCCGCCCCGATGCACAGTCAATTCCTGCCGCCGGACGACCTGACCCTGCGTGATGCCGAGCCCGAGCAGCAACTGTTGCAGGTCACCGACTATTCCGTGGTGGTCGGCGCTCAGCGCCAGTCCAATCAGCAGCCGATTCCGGTCACCTCTTCGTTGATGATCCGCCTCAAAGGCAAGTCCCTGAACAAGGGCGCAACGATCAATCAGGTGCTGGTCAACTTTGATGGCGAAAGCAAAAGCCTGAAAAAACCGGTGTATGACGACAAGAGCAAGACCCTGACGCTCTACTACCCGCTGGCCCAGTACCGGGTGGTAATCGATCTGTTGCGCAACGATACGGTCTACGTGCAATTTCTCAGTTACACCAACGGCCACATCTGGGCCGATTTGCACACCGGCAGCACGCGCTCGCGTTGAGCCTTATGCCTGCGCAGGGGTAAACTGCCCGCCCCGTGAAATGTCTGCGAGCTGGAGTCGGCAATGCGTAAAGATAAGAAGCAAGTGATTGGTGACGAGATCGGCGATGAGCAGATCAAGCTGTTCCTCGATTTTGAGCCGGTCGACGCCACCTCGCCGTCGCTGCACAAACTGGTCAAGGCCTACCGTGGCCTGCGCATCGACGATTTCGAGCGTTTCCTGACGTTCTTCGTCGAAGCCGGTTATGACGTCGATGGCAAGGACGAGCACGGCAAGACCTTCATCGACCAGATCCGCGATCAACGCAACGCTGCGGAATACATCGAGCTGATCGAGAAAGCCCGCGTCTGATATCCGCGGCTTTCCCAAGGCATAAAAAAACGCCCCGCACTCACTGAGTGCGGGGCGTTTTTTATGTCGCAATATCAAGCGAAGCTTGGGGTCTCGCTGCTTTCTTCCACCAGTTCAAGCGCAATGTTGTTCTGCGTGTTGATCTTGCGATACAGCGCCGCGTCAGTTTCCAGGACCTTTTCACGGGCCGGGAAGATTTCCGCCAGTTTGGCAGCCCATTCACCCTTGGCCTTGGCCGGGAAGCACTTCTCGATCAGTTCCAGCATGATCGAGACGGTCACCGAAGCACCCGGCGAAGCACCGAGCAGGGCGGCGAGGGAGCCGTCCTTCGCGGCCACCAGTTCGGTACCGAACTGCAGGATGCCGCCCTTTTTCGGGTCTTTCTTGATGATCTGCACCCGTTGGCCGGCCACTTCCAGGCGCCAGTCTTCGGCTTTCGCCTCGGGGTAGAAACGGCGCAGGGATTCCAGGCGCTGTTCCATCGACTGCATCACTTCGCTGACCAGGTACTTGGTCAGGTCCATGTTGTTTTTCGCCACGGCCAGCATCGGCCCGATGTTGCCGGCGCGAACCGACAGCGGCAGGTCCATGAAGGAGCCGTGCTTGAGGAACTTGGTGGTGAAGCCGGCGTATGGCCCGAACAGCAGGGATTTCTTGCCGTCGACCACGCGGGTGTCCAGGTGCGGCACGGACATCGGTGGCGAACCCACGGCGGCCTGGCTGTAAACCTTGGCCTGGTGATGCTTGACCACTTCCGGGTTGTCGCAACGCAGCCACTGGCCGCTGATCGGGAAGCCGCCGAAGCCTTTGCTTTCTTCGATGCCCGAAGCCTGCAGCAGCGGCAGGGCCGCGCCACCGGCGCCGAGGAACACGAACTTGGCGTCGACTTCACGGCTGCTGCCGCTGTTGACGTCCTTGATGCTGACGGTCCAGCCGTTGCCATTACGCTTGAGGCCGGTCACGCGCTTGCAGTACTTGACCTGGGCATCGGGTGCGCTGGTCAGGTGCTTGAGCAACTGATTGGTCAGGGCGCCGAAGTTGACGTCGGTGCCGTTGATCACGCGGGTGGCGGCGAGCACCTGGTCTTTCGGACGCCCCGGCATCATCAGCGGCATCCACTCGGTCATCTTCGCCTTGTCTTCGGTGTATTCCATGTCGGCGAAGGCGTGGTGCTTGCGCAGCGTATTGAAACGTTCCTTGAGGAACGACACGCCTTTCTCACCCTCGACGTAACTCAGGTGCGGCACCGGGCTGATGAAGGATTTGCACGAGCCGAACGTGCCTTTCTTGGTCAGGTACGACCAGAACTGCTTCGACACCTCGAACTGGGTGTTGATGTGCACGGCCTTCTTGATGTCGACGGTGCCGTCGGCAGCCTGCGGCGTGTAGTTCAGCTCGCACAGGCCGGCGTGGCCGGTACCGGCGTTGTTCCATGGGTTGGAACTCTCCGCGGCACCGGAATCCATCAGCTCGACGACTTCCAGCTTGATCGCCGGGTCGAGTTCCTTGAGCAGTACTGCGAGGGTGGCACTCATGATGCCGGCCCCAACCAGAACTACGTCGACTGCTTCGTTATGCGCCATTTAACGCGTCTCCAAAATCTGCAGCACCAAATTGTCGGCATGGCTGCCAGGCGTCCAGGGCAGGTCAGTGAGGCCCCGGGTATCCTTGGTCAGGTGTGCCATGTCCGAATCTTCGCAATTTTTCGCAACTTCGACGGATGCGTGCGGCCTGGCTTCAAGAGTCCCATGAACTCATTTCGGCACGGGGCTGGCAATTCGACTTATGGTCGAGACATCCGTTTGTGCAACCAAATCCGTAGCGGACAGGCTTCAGGCTCCGGTAGTCGAGGCGTTCCCGTTCCTGTGTCGTTGGGCTGTTTCAGACGCTAATGGTGCATGTTCAGACGCAAAACTATTCATTTGCTCGCCACACTCTTGTGAAGTTGTGAAAACCCGTTTTTTTCACGCTCTTTTGAAGACGTGAACCTCAAAAAGGGCTGTCCGGGGCTGGCACCGTGCCCGGAGGGGCAAACAACTCAGTGGCCGAGCGTCATGACAGCTCTGCAGATTCGCGAAAAGCGGGATTTGCCAGGGAAACAGCAAGCACGCCAGCTTCACTCGATCTGTGTGGGCGGCTCTCTGTGGGCGATTTGGATGCCAATGCAAGCGCATTGACGCTGTTGCGGGGCCCGATCAGGAGACGTCCTTATAATCGGGGGGAGATTGTATCGAAGAAATGCGCGGAGTTGGTCGAGTTTAATGACTTTTATTAGGCATCCGGTCAGATGCTCAACATCGCCTGAGCCCGTGCGCGTGGGCGCTGCTGTTCGACCCGGGCGCTGGCGGGCAGTGGCTGGTGCAGCCAGTTGAGACGGATTTCCTCGATTTCCACCCAGCCATCACCCATCGGTTGCAGGCTGCATTGCTTGAAGGCCTGGCAATGCCCGTTGCGGTCGAGCAGGGCGAAGCTGCGGTGCAGTGGGCGTGGGGAGAACAACGAGATCAGATAGCGCATGGCAGTGCTCCTTTTAGGGATCTGTGAGGAAGATTGGCAAAGGGCCGTGACGCGCACGTGTATGGGGGGTGACGAATGTGTGACAGGAACCGCTGGCAGCCGGTTTTGTCAGAGATTTCAGTGCTGGTGACCCACAGTGGCCCACCGCTATACTGCCGGCCTGTCTGTGCCTGATTCTGGAGAGAAGAGCATGTTGCAACGCCTGTTGTTCGGTTTGATCACTGTGACCAGTTTGACCCTGGTTGGCTGCGCCCACAGCCCGCAACAACTGAGCCCGGAACCGAAGCTGACCACTCAGCTGGCACCGGTCGGCCATGGCCAGCCTGTCGTGGTTCGCGTGGTCGACGGTCGTCCGTCGCCAACCCTCGGCACCCGTGGCGGCCTGTACCCGGAAACCAGCGCCATCACCGTGCAGCGCGAGCAGATCCTGCCGAAGCTGCAGGCCCAGGCTGAAGCCGCCGTGCGTCTGCTCGGGTTCACCCCGACCAACAACGCGCCCAATGCACCGCAGTTGACCGTGACTTTGGCCGAACTGAAGTACCAGTCGCCCAAAGAAGGCATGTACGTGACCGAAGCCACCATCGGTGCGACCTTCCGCTCCGACGTGCAGAACGCCAACCGTCGCTACAGCGGCCGTTACGGTGCCTCGCTGGATCAGCGTTTCGGCATGGCACCGAATCAGGAAACCAACACCAAACTGGTCAGCGATGTGCTGAGCGATGCGCTGACCCGTCTGTTCAAGGATCCGACCGTGGGTCAGGTCCTCGCCGAGTAAGTATTCGGTTGCTGCGAAAAAAGCCCGGGGCCAGTGATGGCTCCGGGCTTTTTCGTTCAGGCGGCTTGTGAATAGAAGTCGAGGACGCTGACGCCGGTCAGCAGATCGGTCTCGGGCAAGTCTGCATGCTGGTGCCCGCCGAGGGCGCAATACACCAGCCAGTGACGGTCCTGAACATTGAAGGCCAGGCTGCCGACGAGGGCTTGCTGCTCGTCGGACGGAGAGATGAGGTACAGGCGATCCTGGTTTTCAGCGTGAAGCATGTCGCGTTCCGTGTCGGTTTCGAGGCGCGCAGGGTGACTGAAACAAATGACGATGCCGTGACACAGGACAGCCATCGGTCGATTGTGGGGTTATTTGTCGTAAAGATTGGGGTTGGCGGGGAGGGTTCCGGTAGAATCCGCGCCGCGGTCGTCGGTCTGGCGCTCGCCATACCGGTTTAGATTGAGGTCTGTGATGTCGCTGCACTTGATGACGCTGTTTACCGCCCATCCCGCCAAACTGATCAATCTGCTCGCCCTGCTGTTGGCCTTTCCCGGCAGTTGGCTGCTGCACGCGACCCGTCGCCGTGAACAACGGGCCATGGCCAGTATCGCAGCCCAGCGCCAGAACCAACCCGATCGGGAGCCGGTACTCGATTGGGCGACCCTGCGCATGAACCGCTTCTTCTACCGCTTCGGTTTTGCCTGCCTGGGCCTGGCGCTGCTGGTGTCGTGGATCAGTACCCGCTTCTGAACGAAGAACGGCGCCCGAAGGCGCCGTTCTTGTATCCGGCCAAAACCGCTTACAGCGGCAGGCCAGCCTTGACCCGGTACTGATTGCGCACCGGCGTCGCATATTGCAGCACCAGATACGGACGATGCTCCTCGGGGCAGGCGTCCAGACGGTTCTGCCATTCTTCCTGGGCCTTGGCCAGTTCCTCGGCACCGAACACTTCGGCAGCCTTCGGTACGTTCAACTGCGGATCGGCATCAGCCCACTGCGCGTATGCCAGGTAATGCACCGGGAACAACCGGTAGCCGCCGAGAATCTGCTTGTCCATCTCGACCGCCAATTGCTTGGTGTCCTCGTACAGCTCGGTGATCGGCGCGGCGAAGTTCACGTGCACCCGGCCCTTGTAGCCGGTGATGCCCTTGGCGATGCTGACGTCATCCTCGCCCGGCGCCTTGCTGTAGGTGCCGGTGGTGGCGCGGATGTACAGCTCGCGGGCCTTGGCCTGATCGCACGGGTCGTATTCGTAGCTGATCGACACCGGGGTCAGGTTCAGCGACTGAATGACTTCGCCGAACGGCTCGTCCTTGCGACTCATGTGGAACATCTTGAGAATCGCCGACTCGGTACGGTCATCGCCGTCCTTGGCCCGGCCCTCGGCCTGGGCGATCCAGATCGAGGCGCAGTCGTTGCGGATCGAGTGGTTGATGTATGCCGACAGCAGTTGATAGGCGGCCATTTTCTCGCGGCGCCCGGTGATCGAACGGTGCACGATAAAGCTCTTGTTCAAGCGCATCAGGTCGCTGACGAACGGCTTTTGCAGCAGGTTGTCGCCAATCGCGATGCGCGGGGTCGGCAGGCCGGCGTGGTACACGGCGTAGTTGACGAAGGCCGGGTCCATCACGATGTCGCGGTGGTTGGCGATGAACAGATAAGCGCTGCCGGACTTGAATTGCTCGACACCGGTGTAGGTCACGCCGTCGGTGGCGCGCTCGATGGTGTGGTCGACGTAGAACTCGACCTTGTCCTGCAACGTGGCCACGGAGGTTACGTCGGCAAACTCACGACGCAGCCGATGGGCTATAAGTGGTTTGAGCATCCAGCCGAAGGCACCGGCAAAACGCGGGAAGCGGAAGTGGGTGAGGATATCTAGAAACGCCTTGTCGCCGAGCAGTCGCGCCAGTACCGCAGGTACTTCGCTGTCGTCGTAAGGTCGGATGGCATCGAATTCGCCCATCATGCTCTCTTGTTGGAAACGGCTAGGGTAAGTAAAGGTTTTGATCGAAAACCAACGGGGCACGGTCTGAAAAAGTAGCCAGACAAAAATAGCCCTGCAAATAGACCGGCGATTATACGCACAAGTCACCCGGGAGACCGCGATGCTGGAAAGCGCAGTATATGAATGTCCGTATTGTGGTGAAGAGGTCGAGACGACCGTGGATCTCTCCGCTGGCGACCAGACCTATATTGAAGACTGTCAGGTGTGTTGTCGGCCGATCACCTTTGTGTTGCAGGTCCATGGAGAGGACTGGTTTCTGGAAGTCTTCAGCGAAAACGAGTGAGGCACGGCCATGCAGCGAATCTACGAGCCGGAAAACCTGATGGAAGGCGAGATGCTCAAGGGCATGCTCGCCAGCGAGGGCATCGAGGCGCATCTGGTCGGGCGCGATCTGCTGGGCGGCACGGGCGAGTTGCCGATCTTTGGACTGCTGGGCCTGTCGGTCGATAACGACCAGGCCGAATACGCCCGTGAGCTGATCAGTGCGTACAATGCCGCGCTGCCGCTGCCCGGCGATGAACCGGACAGCTATCCCGGGACGCTGGTCTGTTAGGCTGGCGTTCGTTTTATTTGTGAGTCGTGCTGCCCCATGTGTGGACGTTATGCCCTGTTTCGCTGGAACCGCGATTTCGCGTCCCTGCCAGGTTTTCCTGCCGATCAGCAGGCGCAGTGGAACATTTCCCCCAACGATTCGGTGTTGATGCTGCGCGCCGAACCCGACGGCCAGCGCACGCTGGCCCGTGCCCGTTGGGGGCTGACACCGCCGTGGCTGACCGACCTGTCGCGCACCCCGGCCCACGCTCGGGCCGAAACCGTCGCCGAACAGCCGATGTTCCGTGAAGCCCTGCGCTTGCGTCGTTGTCTGCTGCCGGCCAACGGGTTTTACGAATGGCGCGGCAACGTGCGCAAACGGCCGTACTGGCTGACACCGGGAGAGGGGGCTTCGCTGTTTTTTGCGGCGATCTGGGAGGCGTATCCGGTGCAGGAACAGGTGTGGCTGAGCACGGCGGTGATCACCCAGCCGGCGGCCAGTCAGCGCCGTCCTTTGATACTCGATGAGGCGGGGCAGGCGGCGTGGCTCGATCCCGAAACGCCGCTGCATGTCCTGCAAGGCCTGCTCGCCAGCGAACCCGCGGCCTTGCGCGAGCGGGTGCTGGCGAATCTGGTCAATGATCCGAAGCTCAATGGCCCGGAATGCCTGACCCCGGCCTGATGCATCCAGATCAAAAGCCCCCTCATCGGAACGCCGCCCGCCCAGCCCTCTCCCGGTGGGAGAGGGAGCCGACCGAGGTGTCTTGAGCGATCCAGCGACTTGATACACCGAGTTGATTATGGATTCAGCGAATATCTTTCAGGTCGGTGTCATTTTGAAATATCCCCCAATCAGTCCCCTCTCCCTCCGGGAGAGGGTTAGGGTGAGGGAGCTTTTGGCTTTTGACTTTTAGCCTTCGACGTCAGACCTTGAACTGGTTGATCAACCGCCGCTGCTGCTCCGCCAGTTTGGTCAGATCGGCACTCGCCGAACTCGACTCATCCGCACCACCCGCCACTTCGTTCGCCACCTGACCGATATTGATCACATTGCGGTTGATATCGTCGGCCACCGCGCTCTGTTCCTCGGCAGCGCTGGCGATCTGGGTGTTCATGTCGTTGATCACCGAAACCGCCTGAGTAATCGTTTCCAGTGCTTCGGCTGCCTTCGCCGCGTGCTGCACACTTTCGTCGGTGCGGTTCTGGCTGTCCTCCATGACCCGCACCACATCGCGTGTGCCCTGTTGCAGTTGCTGGATCATGCTCTGGATTTCTTCGGTGGCCTTCTGGGTTTTCTGCGCCAGGTTGCGCACTTCATCGGCCACCACCGCAAATCCGCGTCCCTGTTCACCCGCGCGGGCCGCTTCAATCGCCGCGTTGAGGGCCAGCAGGTTGGTCTGCTCGGCGATCCCGCGAATGGCGATGAGGATCGCGTTGATGTTTTCGCTGTCCTTGGCCAGGGTCTGCACCACGTCCACGGCCTTGCCGATTTCCACGGCCAGTACGCCAATCGAGTTGGAGGTGTCGCGCACGATCTGCATGCCCTGACTGGCTGCCTGATCGGCGTGGCTGGCCGCTTGTGCTGCCTGGGTCGCGTTACGCGCCACGTCTTGGGCGGTGGCGGTCATTTCCTGCACGGCGGTGGCGACCTGATCAATCTCGGCCATCTGCTTTTGAATGCCGATATTGGTGCGGATCGCGATGTCCGCCGTGTGCTCCGAGGAATCACTGACGCTCTGTACCGACGACACCACCTGCGTGATCATCCCCTGCAATTTGGCGAGGAAGGTATTGAAGCCTTTGGCGATTGAACCGAGTTCGTCGTTGCGATCACTGGTCAGGCGACGGGTCAGGTCGCCTTCGCCCTGGGCGATGTCATCGAGCATGGTCACCATCTGTTTGAGCGGACGGGCGATGCCGTGGCCCACCAGCCAGATCACCAGCAAACCAAGACCGGCAATGATCAGACCGACCATGGCCATGCCGAAGGTGTCGGATTTGCGCTGGGCGTCGAGGTCGCCTTGGAGCTTTTGCAGATCGGCCATCACCGCGTCGAGCGGCAGTTGCAGCATCAGCGTCCAGCGTGCGTCGGTCTGGCCGATGCCGAATGGCAGGTACAACTCGATCCGGCCTTGCTCTTTATTGACGGTGTACGTCACTTCGCCGCGCTTGAGATTGGCCATGTTGGCAATCTGCTGGACGTCGAGGATGTCGCTGACCTTCTCGCCGAATTTGCTTGGGTCCTTGGTGTAGGCGACGATCCGGCCGTTGCCGCCGATCAGGGCCATTTGCCCGGCGCCGCTGTACAGTTTCTGGTTGGCGCTCAGGAGCATTTCCTGGATGAAGTTCACCGACAGGTCGGCGCCGACGATGCCCTGGAAGGCGCCGTTGAGCATGATCGGTTCGATAAAGGAGGCGAGCATGACGATCTTGTCGCCGACCTTGTACGGGGCCGGATCGATCACGCAGGGCTTTTTGGTTTCTTTCGAGCACAGGTAGTACTCGCTGGCGCGCACGCCGGTGGACAGGACTTTCTGGTCGTCGACGTCCACCAGTTTGTCCAGGCCCAGGGTGCCGTCGTCGTTGCGGAACCACCACGGCAGGAAACGACCGTTGCCAGGGTCGATGCCGACAACCTGAGTGCCGACGTAGGCCGCGTCATTATGGTCCAGTGCGTTTTTTTCCCAGCCGATGTAAGTGCCGAGAATCTTCGGATTCTTCTCGACGTTTTCCTTGATCAGGCTGATCAGTTGCTCACGGTTGACGGTCAGTCGCGGCTGACCATCGGCGCCCGGCGTGCCGAGCAGGGCGTTGACCCGTACCAGTCCGCCGGCTATCAACAGCGGCGCTTCCAGTTCGCGCTGGATCTGGCTGACCTGGGTCTGCGCCAGCGAGGTCAGGCGCTGTTCGATGACTTGTTCGAACTGGGCCTGGGTCCGTTGCTGGACCATTTCCTGGGTGCGGGCACCGGAGAACAGCGCATACAGCACCAGCGCGGCGACCACGCTGAGTACGATGGCGCCGGCCAGGGCGGCCACGGAAAACTGGATCGACTTGAACTTCATGGGAGCTCCGCGCGCGAGAGGACGTCTGCGCTCCTGTATCGGCAGCCACTATTGCGCCATGAGGTGACGAGGGATCAATTGAGGGCGGATGTCGCAAATGGATCAGTGCGCGACGCTGTGGCAGAGGGATTGGCGGCGGATGTGAATCTTTTCCTACAGGGGCGGGCGGGTCTTGCGAAAGTGGATGCATCACGTCCGTTGTATCTGGCGCCGATACAATTACCCGCCTAGGATACGCGACAGGTTTTCAGGGAGCTTTTGAATGAACAAGACATTGGTTGTAAGTGCACTGAGCGCAGCGCTGTTGCTGGCCGGTTGTCAGTCGGTCAACACCACCAGCGGCGGTGCCGTGGGCGTGGAACGCAAGCAGTACATGTTCAGCATGCTGTCCTCGCAAGAGGTCGACCAGATGTATGCCCAGTCCTATCAGAAGACCGTGGGCGAAGCGTCCAGCAAAGGCGTGCTGGACAAGACCAGCAACGATGCCAAGCGTGTTCAGGCGATTGCCAACCGCTTGATTGCCCAGGCACCGAACTTCCGCCCGGACGCGGCGCAGTGGAAATGGGAAGTCAACCTGATCAAGAGCGACGAGCTCAACGCCAACTGCGGGCCTGGCGGCAAGATCATTTTCTACACCGGGCTGATCGACAGCCTGAAACTTACCGACGATGAAATCGCCGCAGTCATGGGCCATGAAATCGCCCACGCCTTGCGCGAGCACGGTCGGGAAGCGATGTCCAAGGCCTATGGCATCGAAATGGCCAAGCAGGGCGCCGGTGCGTTGCTCGGCCTGGGTCAGGACAGCCTGGCGCTGGCCGACACCGTGGCCAACTACGGCATGACGCTGCCCAACAGCCGCGCCAACGAAAACGAGGCTGACCTGATCGGTCTGGAACTCGCCGCGCGTGCCGGGTACAACCCGAACGCCGCCATCACTTTGTGGGACAAGATGAGCAAGGCCTCTGAAGGCGCGCCGCCGGAGTTCATGAGCACTCACCCGTCTTCCAGCAGCCGCACGGCTGCCTTGCAGGCGGCGATTCCGAAGGTCATGCCGCTTTACGAGAAAGCGCCCAAGTCCTGAAGCCATGATCGCTCCCGCACTCGGTGCGGGAGCGATCTGCCGGATCAAACCCAGCCGCTGCTCTGCATCGCCTTGTACACCGCGACAATCGCCAGGATCAGGAACGCCGAGGCCGCCAGTCGACGGATCAGGGTCAGTGGCAGTTTCTCTGCCGCAAAATTACCCGCCAGTACCACCGGCACGTTCGCGATCAGCATGCCCGCCGTGGTGCCGATGATCACCAGCCACAGCTCCGGGTATTGCGCCGCCAGCATCACCGTGGCGATCTGGGTCTTGTCACCGATTTCCGCAAGAAAGAACGCAATCAGCGTGGTCAGGAATGGCCCGAACTTGCGGGCGGTGCTGGCTTCATCGTCATCCATCTTGTCCGGCACCAACGTCCACAGGGCGGTGGCGGCGAAGCTCGCGGCAAGAATCCAGTGCAGGACCGAATCGGAGAAGAAGCTGCCGAACCAGGCGCCGACCGCACCCGCTGCCGCGTGGTTGGCCAGGGTCGCAGCCACGATACCGGCGATGATCGGCCAGGGTTTGCGGAAGCGAGCGGCGAGAATCAGCGCGAGCAGTTGCGTCTTGTCGCCGATTTCGGCCAAGGCAACGATTGCGGTGGGAACGAGTAACGAGTCCAGCATCAGGATTTCCTAAGGGGCGGGTCGACACGGCTATGACACGTACAGCCTTCCCGCCCCGGGTAAGGTGTGCGTGTCATAGGTCTTGTCAAACCCTGCGATCCGTCTGCTGCGGACGCTTGGGTCGCATACGCCATGATCTGAGGATCAAGTATGTTGACGTATGCCGGACGAGCTTGGCGCTCGTGGGAGACTACTCCCCTAGGACGGAGCGGATTCTGCCTTCGCGAATCCGATAGAGCAAGAACAAATTTTCAGCCGCGCTTGGCCCGGTAAATCCGGAATCCATTGCCTTCGGCCTTGATCGCACACACCCCGAGATGCTCTTCGATCAGCGGTTGATATTTCAGGAAGCTGTTGGCAACCAAGCGAAGTTCGCCGCCGTTTTTTAGATGTTTGGCCGCTTTTCGTAGCAAGTTTTCGGTAGCGAAATAGTCGGTATGCACACCGACATGGAACGGCGGGTTGCTCAGGATCGCGTTCAAACCCATCGGCGCGGCATCGATGCCGTCACCGGTCAGCACTTCGGCTTCCAGACCGTTGGCCGCCAGTGTCAAACGGCTGCTGGCGGCAGCGAAGGCATCAACGTCGAGCAAGGTGACCTGATTGTGCGGGTAACGACGCTTGACCGCCGCACCCAGCACGCCGGCGCCGCAACCGAAGTCCAGCAGATGGCCGCTCGGCAGTTTGTCCAGATGTTCCAGCAGCAGGGCGCTGCCGCGATCCAGTCGGCCGTGGCTGAATACCCCCGGCAGGCTGATGACTTTCAACGGACCTTCGGCCAGCGGCAGTTCGTAGGTCTGCGCCAGGCTTTCCAGCGGTTTGGCTTCGGGAGCGTTGGCCACCGTCACTTGCCACAATTGGCAATGGCGCGCGCTGTCGAGCTTGCGCGGCTTGCCGAACGGGTTGAGCTGTTTGGAGGCGCCTTCGATACCGCTGCGTTTTTCCCCGACCAGATACACCTCGCGCCCGGCCAGGCGTGAAGCTACGGCATTGAGGATGTAATCGGTCAGGTCCTTGGCCTTGGGCAGGAACACCACCGCCGTGTCGAACGAGCGCTCCGGCACGTTCACGCCAAAATGGCTGCGCCCTTCGAAGCGCGCATCGAGTGCAGCCTGGTCGCCGGCGTGCCAGCACCAGCCAAACGCCTCGGGCAGGCGCCCCAAAAGATCATCGGCAGGCAAACCGGCCAGCAACACTGAACCCTGGAATAACTCGGCCTGACGAAGCAGTACTTCACTGCGCGGATCCATAACTGCTCCTGTGAAAAAAAGTGCCGCAGTTTATCAACTGACGACCCGCAGCGCCTTACCGCTGTAGAACGCCTGGGTGTTTTCCACCAGTTGGCCGACGATTCGCTGCCGCGCTTCGCGGCTGCCCCAGGCGTTGTGCGGGGTAACGATCAGGCGCGGGATGTCGGCTGCCAGCAGCGGATTGCCTTGGGTCGGCGGCTCGACGCTCAGCACATCGGTGGCCGCGCCGCCCAGATGACCGCTGCGCAGGGCATCGGCCAGGGCCTGTTCATCGATCAGTCCACCACGGGCGGTGTTGACCACGAAAGCGCCGGGTTTCATCGAAGCGAGTTCGCGGGCGCCGATGAAGTGCCGAGTGTGTTCGTTGAGCGGGCAGTGCAGGGTGAGGGCGTCGATCTGCGGCAGTAATTCTTCCAGCGGCAGACGATCCGGACGGGCCGGTCGCCCCGGAATCTGCCCCAGCAACACGCGCATGCCGAAGGCTTCGGCCAGACGCGCGACCGCGCCGCCGAGTTCGCCGTGTCCAAGCAGGCCGAGGGTTTTGCCTTCCAGCTCGACGATCGGGTAATCCAGCAGGCAGAACTGTTTCGCCTGCTGCCAGCGGCCTTCGCCGACGGCTTTTTGATAATCGGCCAGGCGCGTGGCGAGGTTGAGCAGCAGCATGATCGTGTGCTGCGCCACCGACGGCGTGCCGTAACCCTGACAGTTGCACACGGTGATGCCGTGGGCGCGGGCGGCGGCCAGATCGACGTTGTTGGTGCCGGTGGCGGTGATCAGGATCAGCTTCAACTGTGGGTTGGCGGCCATGGCGGCGGAGTCGATCAGGACCTTGTTGCTGATCGCCACGGTCGCCCCTTGCAGGCGTTCGCTCACTTGCGCAGGCAGCGTCTGGGCGAACAGTTGCAGATCGCTGAAGCAGTCACGCAAAGGGCTCAGATCGAGATCGCCAAGATCCAGCGAAGGGTGATCGAGGAATACGGCGCGGTGGGCGTTCGTCATCAACTGTACCTGTCGTGCTTTGAAGGGAAGGCGTAATCTGCCGAGCCTACCAGATGAAACAACTCGTTACGCTTGGCCGAAAGGAGCCCCCATGTACTGGACCGAATTCTTGACCGTTGCCCTGATCCACCTGTTGGCCGTTGCCAGCCCCGGTCCTGATTTCGCCGTGGTGGTGCGCGAAAGCGTGACCCATGGTCGACGCGCCGGGACCTGGACCGCGTTGGGCGTGGGCACGGCGATTTTCCTGCACGTGGGTTATTCGCTGCTGGGGATCGGCCTGATCGTTTCTCAATCGATCGTGCTGTTCAACGCCTTGAAATGGGCAGCCGCCGCGTACCTGCTGTACATCGGCTTCAAGGCCCTGCGCGCGCAACCGGCGAAAACCGTGAGCGATGATCTGCACAAAGAGGCCGGCGAGCGCACCGCCCGTGGCGCGTTCACTTCGGGTTTCGTGACCAACGGCCTGAACCCGAAAGCCACGCTGTTCTTCCTGTCGCTGTTCACCGTGGTGATCAACCCGCACACCCCGCTGACAGTCCAGGCCGGTTACGGCATTTATCTCGCCGTTGCGACCGCCACCTGGTTCTGCCTGGTGGCCATGTTGTTCAGCCAGCAACGCGTGCGCGCCGGTTTCGCCCGCATGGGCCACTGGTTCGACCGCACCATGGGCGCGGTGCTGATCGCCATCGGCGTGAAACTCGCGTTCACCGAGATGCATTGATCCTTCTGGGCTGTCATCTGTTTCGGCAAATGCTGGCGCAAAGCTAGCATTTGTACGGCTCTGCAAATCATTCCTTTGGCTGATTTGGCTGACGTATAACGGTTCTAGAGTACGAAACTCCAAAGCCAACACCGTGCAGTCAGAAAAGGGATTCTTATGTTGCAGACTCGCGTCATTCCGCCCGCCGAAGGGGCGTACCAGTATCCACTGCTGATCAAACGGCTGCTGATGTCCGGTGCCCGTTACGAGAAAACCCGCGAGATCATCTACCGTGACCAGCTGCGCTACAGCTACCCGACCCTGATCGAGCGGGTCGCGCGGCTGGCCAACGTACTGACGGCGGCCGGGGTCAAGGCCGGTGACACCGTGGCGGTGATGGACTGGGACAGCCATCGCTACCTGGAGTGCATGTTTGCGATTCCGATGATCGGCGCGGTGATCCACACCATTAACGTGCGCCTGTCGCCGGAACAGATCCTCTACACCATGAACCACGCCGAGGACCGCTTCGTGCTGGTCAACAGCGAGTTCGTCGGGCTGTACCAGGCTATTGCGCCACACCTGACCACGGTGGAGAAAACCCTGCTGCTGACCGATCTGCCGGAAAAAACCGCCGATCTGCCGAATCTGGTCGGCGAGTACGAGCAACTGCTGGCGGCCGCGAGTCCGCAGTACGACTTTCAGGATTTCGACGAGAACTCGGTCGCCACCACGTTTTACACCACGGGCACCACCGGCAATCCGAAAGGCGTGTACTTCACCCATCGGCAACTGGTGCTGCACACCATGGGCGTGTCGACCATCATGGGCGCCATCGACAGCGTCCGGCTGCTGGGCACCAACGACGTGTACATGCCGATCACCCCGATGTTCCACGTGCATGCCTGGGGTCTGCCGTATGTGGCGACCATGCTCGGGCTCAAGCAGGTTTATCCGGGGCGTTATGACCCGGAATTCCTGGTCGAGTTGTGGCGCAAGGAAAAGGTCACGTTCTCCCACTGTGTGCCGACCATCCTGCAGATGGTGCTCAATGCCAAGGGCGCGCAGGGCACCGATTTCGGCGGCTGGAAAATCGTCATCGGCGGCAGTGCGCTGAACCGCACGCTGTATGAAACGGCCAAGAGCAAAGGCATTCAGCTGACGGCTGCTTACGGCATGTCGGAAACCGGGCCACTGGTTTCGTGCGCGCATCTGAATGATGAGTTGATGGCGGGCACCGAAGACGAGCGCACCACCTATCGGATCAAGGCCGGCGTGCCGGGGCCATTGGTCGAAGCGGCGATCGTCGATACCGAAGGCAATTTTCTCCCGGCCGACGGCGAGACCCAGGGCGAACTGGTGCTGCGCGCACCGTGGCTGACCGAAGGCTATTTCAACGAACCGCAGAAGGGCGCCGAGCTGTGGACCGGCGGCTGGCTGCACACCGGCGACGTGGCGACGCTCGACGCCATGGGTGTGATCGACATCCGCGACCGGATCAAGGACGTGATCAAGACCGGCGGCGAATGGATCTCCTCGCTGGACCTCGAAGACCTGATCAGTCGTCACGTCGCGGTACGTGAAGTAGCAGTGGTGGGCATCGCCGATCCGCAGTGGGGCGAGCGTCCGTTTGCCTTGCTGGTGGTCCGCGAAGGGCATGCCATCGGGGCACGCGAGCTCAAGGAGCACCTCAAGCCGTTCGTTGAACTGGGGCACTTGAGCAAGTGGGCGATACCAAGTCAGATCGCCCTTGTTACTGAAATTCCCAAGACCAGTGTCGGCAAACTCGACAAGAAGCGCATCCGCCTCGACATCACTGAATGGCAGGCCAACAACAGCACCTTCCTCTCGACGCTTTGAGCGTCCGCTGGCGCGCCGAAAACGGCGCGCCAGACCCACCAAGCAAGCGCTTGGCTTGTGAAATTCGAATTTTCAGCCATCCTTGCCGTGCCGACATGTGTCGGACTGGCGAAAGGACTGTTCCAGAGTGGCCGGCAGCTGCAAATCACACTTTAGAGGGATCAAGCAGTACCACCTGCTGGCTATAGTCCGCTCAAGGATTTTTAAGAACGGGGCACACGCACAAACGGGGCGATGCAACATTGAAGCGATTTCGGGAAGCCGCTGGCACCCGGTCCTTCAGGCGTTTTTAAAAGTACTCACTGCCATAACAATAATGCACATGGAGTAGCGTCGATGACCTCAGTAAACCAGTTCTGGCGCCGGGCAAAGCTGCCTCTGGCCGTCAGTCTTGCTTCTTCGCTCGCCGGGCCCGCATTCGGCGTCAGTTTCAACGTCGGTGAAATCGAAGGCCAGTTCGACTCCTCCCTGTCGATCGGTGCCAGCTGGTCCACCCAGAGCCCGAACAAGAACCTCATCGGCGTCAACAACGGCGGTCACGGTCTGTCCCAGACTTCCGACGACGGCCATGCCAACTTCAAGAGCGGCGAAACCTTCTCGAAGATCTTCAAGGGCATTCATGACCTCGAACTGAAATACGGCGACACCGGCGTATTCGTCCGAGGCAAATACTGGTACGACTTCGAACTGAAGGACGAGAGCCGCGAGTTCAAGGACATCAGCGACAGCAACCGCAAGGAAGGCGCCAAGTCCGCCGGCGGTCAGATCCTCGATGCCTTCGTCTACCACAACTACGCGATTGCCGATCAGCCGGGCTCCGTGCGTCTGGGCAAACAGGTGGTGAGCTGGGGTGAAAGTACCTTCATCGGCGGCGGCATCAACTCGATCAACCCGATCGACGTTTCCGCGTTCCGTCGTCCGGGCGCCGAGATCAAGGAAGGCCTGATCCCGGTCAACATGTTCTACGTGTCCCAGAGCCTGACCGACAACCTGTCGGCCGAAGCCTTCTATCAGCTGGAGTGGGACCAGACCGTCGTCGACAACTGCGGCACGTTCTTCTCCCAGCCGGACATCATTGCCGACGGTTGCACCGACAACCTGCGCGTACTGAACAAGCGCTCGCAGATCCCGGCCATTGCCCTGGGGCCATTGGCGGCCAACGGCGTCAACGTCAATGAAGAAGGTGTGCTGGTGCCGCGCGGCGCCGATCGCGATGCGCGGGACAGCGGCCAGTGGGGCGCGTCCCTCAAGTACATGTTCGAACCGCTGGACACCGAATTCGGTGCCTACTTCATGAATTACCACAGCCGTGCGCCGATCTTCAGTGCCACAGGCGCGCCGCAATCGGTCTACAACGGCGTAGCTGCATTGCCAGGTCCGTTTCAGGCGCTCGGGCCTCTGTTGGTTGCCGGCAATTCGAAGTACTTCGTCGAATACCCTGAAGACATCCGCCTCTACGGTCTGAGCTTCTCCACCACCTTGCCTACCGGTACGGCGTGGAGCGGTGAGATCAGCTATCGCCCGAATGCACCGGTGCAACTGAACTCCACCGACATCCTGTTCGCCGGTGTGCGTCCACTGGGTGGCCCTTACGCCAACGCATCGCTGCTCAATGGCGTGCCGGGTCAGGATCTGCATGGCTACGAGCGCAAGGAAATCACTCAACTGCAAACCACCTTCACGCACTTCTTCGATCAGGTCATGGGCGCCAGCCGTCTGACCCTCGTGGGTGAAGTGGGCATGACTTATGTGGGCGGCCTCGAAAGCCGATCCGACAAGCGCTATGGCCGCGATCCGGTCTATGGCCCGGGCGAGCTGCCAGCCACCGGTACCACCAACACCTGCGTCAACATCCTCAACAACGGCACCATCAACGGCGCCGGACCAGGTTCGCCGCAGAACAACCGCAGCCGCAATTGCGACAACGACGGTTTCACCACGTCGATGTCCTGGGGCTACCGCGGCCGTGCAATCTGGGAATACAACGATGTCTTCGCCGGCGTGAACCTCAAGCCGAACGTGGCCTGGTCCCACGACGTCAGCGGCTACTCGCCGGGCCCTGGCGGCAACTTCGAGGAAGGTCGCAAGGCCGTCAGCCTGGGCGTCGACGCCGAGTACCAGAACACCTACACCGCGAGCCTGGCGTACACCAACTTCTTCGACGGCAAGTACACCACCGTGGATGACCGCGATTTTGTGGCGCTCAGCCTCGGCGTGAACTTCTAAGCACTGCATTTCAGGACGAACGAATTTATGAAAATAACAAAGAGTCTGTTCCACGCCGGTGTTCTGGGCCTGTCGCTGCTGGCGACCGGTGTCATGGCGGCGGTGCCTGCCGCCGAAGCGGACAAGCTGGGCAAGAGCCTGACCCCGATGGGCGCCGAAATGGCCGGCAACGCCGACGGCTCGATCCCGGCCTGGAAACCGATGCCGAAAAATGCCGGCACCGTTGACAGCAAAGGTTTCCTGTCCGATCCGTACGCCAGTGAGAAACCGCTGTTCACCATCACCAGGCAGAACGTCGATCAGTACAAGGCCAAGCTCGCACCGGGCCAGTACGCGATGTTCCAGCGCTATCCTGACACCTTCAAGATGCCGGTCTATCCGTCCCATCGTGGTGCCACCGTGCCGGATGCGGTGTTCGCAGCCATCAAAAAGAACGCCACCACCACAACCCTGGTGTCGGGCGGCAACGGCCTGGAAAACTTCGATACCGCCGTGCCATTCCCGATTCCGAAAACCGGTGTGGAAGTCATCTGGAACCACATCACCCGCTATCGCGGCGGCAGCGTGACCCGTCTGGTGACCCAGGCCACGCCGCAACCGAACGGCTCTTTCAGCCTGGTGTACTTCCAGGATCAGTTCGTGTTCCGCGACAAGATGAAGGACTACGATCCGGCGAACCCGGGCAACATCCTGTTCTACTTCAAGCAGAAAGTGACCGCGCCGGCACGTCTGGCCGGTGGCGTGCTGCTGGTGCACGAAACCCTCGACCAGGTGAAGGAGCCGCGTTCGGCGTGGGTCTACAACGCCGGTCAGCGTCGTGTGCGCCGCGCTCCGCAAGTGTCCTATGATGGCCCGGGTACCGCGGCGGACGGCCTGCGTACCTCCGACAACCTGGACATGTTCAACGGTGCACCGGATCGTTACGACTGGAAACTGGTCGGCAAGCAAGAGATGTACATCGCCTCCGACAGCTACAAGCTCGACGATCCGAAACTCAAGTACGCCGACATCATCAAGGCCGGGCACATCAACCAGGATCTGGCGCGTTATGAACTGCGTCGCGTCTGGCACGTGACCGCGACCCTGAAGGAAGGTCAGCGCCACATCTACGCCAAGCGTGACTTCTTCATCGACGAGGACACCTGGCAAGCGGCCGTGATCGATCACTACGACGGTCGCAACCAACTGTGGCGCGTGGCGGAAGCTCACTCCCAGAACTACTACAACGTGCAGGTGCCTTGGTACACCCTGGAAACCCTCTACGACCTGCAATCCGGTCGTTACCTGGCACTGGGCATGAAGAACGAAGAGAAGTCGGCGTATGACTTCGGCTTCACTGCCACCACCAGCGACTTCACCCCGGCCGCCCTGCGTCAGGATGGTGTTCGCTAAGCGCCTGTAAATCGAGGCCGCATCCTCGTGAAAACGCCCCGACAGGTTCGGGGCGTTTTTTTTGCTTGCAGTTTTTCCGTAGGCTTTTTGTAGCCATTTGTAGCAACGACCTTCATAACCGCTCCGTTTAAGGCTAGTCTGCGGGCATCTGCTACGCCGCCAACAGCCATACGAACAAGAGCCGGCCATGACTGATCTGTCCCCACTTCCGGGTCCCGCAAGCGTTGCCGTCGCGGCACTGGACGGACGTTTTTTCCGTCCTCCGCTGCCTGATGGGTACGTATTGCGACCACGACTTTGCGAGCGCCTGCAAGCCGGGCTCGGTGGACGTCTGTTGCTGGTCAGCGCCCCGGCCGGGTTTGGCAAAAGCTCGCTGGCCGTGGAGTTCTGTCAGAGTCTGCCGGCGCACTGGCAAAGTTTGTGGCTGGGGCTGAGCGCCCGCGACAGTGACCCGGGACGCTTCCTCGAACGCTTGCTCGAGGGCCTGCAGGACTACTTTCCCGAACTCGGCAGCGGCGCACTCGGTTTGTTGAAAATGCGCCAGCGTCACCAGCCGTTCGCCTTCGAAGAATGGCTCGACGGCTTGCTCGATGAGCTGGCTCTGCACCTGCTACCGACTTCGCCGCTGCTGCTGGTACTCGACGATTACCACCTCGCCCAAGGGCCGGTGCTCGATCGTTGCCTGCAATTTTTCCTCAACCATTTGCCCGATGGTCTGCTGGTCATGGTCACCAGCCGTCAGCGCCCGGACTGGCACCTGGCCCGTCTGCGCCTGTCCCGGCAGTTGCTGGAACTGCACGAGCAGGATCTGCGCCTGACCCACGACGAAGCCCTGGCACTGCTCGATCGTCACAGCAGCTCACTGCGTGGCGAGGCGCTGGAAAACCTGATCCAGCGTAGCGAAGGCTGGGTGGCCGGGTTGCGATTCTGGCTGCTGGCGATTTCTGAAGCCGGCACCGAATCGGCCTTGCCTCAAGCGTTGAACGGCGGGGAAGGGCTGATTCGCGAATACCTGCTGGAGGAAGTCATCGATTGTCTGCCCGCCGAAGTGCAGGCGTTCCTCTATGACACCGCACCGCAAGAGCGTTTTTGCAGCGAACTGTGCGACGCCGTGCGCGAAGCACACGACAGCGCCGAGATTCTGCGTTTCCTGTTGGCCCATCAGGTCTTTCTGGTGCCGCTGGACGAGCACGGTCACTGGTATCGCTATCACCATCTATTCTCTGATTTGTTGCGCAGCCGGCCGATTGCTGAGGCGATGGTGCCAACTGCAACGCTGCATCTGCGTGCTTGTCGCTGGTTCAACGCGCAAGGGTTACTGGACGAGGCGGTTGAACAGGCGTTGCGCGCCGGTCATCTCGACGTCGCCGCAAACCTGGTACAGAACCTTTCCGAGGAGCAACTGCTGGCCGAGCAAAACGTCGGCATGCTGCTGCGCTGGAAAATGGACTTGCCCGACAGCCTGCTGATCAGCACGCCACGCTTGATCGTGTTGTACAGCTGGGCGCTCGGGCTGGCCTGTCAGCTCGATGCCGCCGAAGAATTGTCCAGCCATTTGAGCCGTTTCCTGCCGGCACCTTCCGCTACCGCGCAGAAGTCGATGCTCGCGCAATGGCTGGCGCTGAGCGGGATCATCGCTCGCGGGCGTGGGCATCGGGAGTTGACGATCAGATACTGCAGCGAAGCCCTGGAAAGTCTGCCGGCCAAGCGCTATGGCCAGCGGCTGATGTGTCTATCGACCTTGTCCAATCTGGCCATTGCCGACGGTGACCTATGGCGCGCCCGCGGCCTTAACCGAGAGTCGCTGGAGTTGGCGCAGCGCGTTGGCAACCCGTTCTTCGAAGCGTTGGCGCACTACGATCGTGCGCGGGTGTTGCAGGCCCGCGGTGAAATTCTGCGCGCACTCGATGAAGTCCATCAGGGCTTGCAGCGGTTGCGCGGCCTGTCGCCACAGCGCCTGTATGCGGTGCGTGCACGGCTGACCCTGTACGAGGGTTTTCTGTTGGCGATGCGCTTGCAGCCTCAGGCCGCACGCGTGCGCTTGTTGGCCGGAATCGGCGAGGCACGGGCCTGTCGCGACATCAGCGTATTGATCGGCCATTGCGTCATCGCGCGTCTGGATGGCAGCAGCGGCGAGTTCGCCAAGGCCTTCGCCGAACTCGCCGAAGCCGAACGCCTGATGCACATCTGGGACGTGCCGCCGATCTACTACCTTGCGATGATCACCCTGGTCAAATGCGAACTGTGGCTGGCGCAGGGTCGCACCGATCTGGCAGAGGCGTGGCTTGCGCGGTTGGGCCAGACCTACACCGGCGAGCGCGCCGCTGCGCCGCCGGAGTTTCACCCCCAACTGCCATTGCACGTTGAGCTGCAACAAGCGCTGCTCGACATGACCCGCGGCCAGCCGATGCTCGCCGAAGGGCGGTTGGACGTGCTGCACGAAAACGGTGTGCAAACCGGGCGCCAGTTACTCAGCGTGATGGCGTTAACGCAAAAGGTGGCGTTGCTACTGGCGGGCGGGCGCGAGCCGGAAGCACGCAAGACGTTGAGCCAGGCGCTGGAGCTGGCGGCCGGCGGGGTGTTGCAGCCATTCGATGGATTGGCCAGGGAGCACACGGACTGGTTGCGTGGGCAATTGCTGGCGTTCCCCGGACTGGCAGGCCAGCAATTGCTCGAGCATCTACCGCCAGCGCCGCCCCGGCAGATGCCTGAGTCCACGGTCACTGAACAGCTCAGCAGTCGCGAACTGGCCGTACTGCGGTTGATTGCCCAGGGTTGTTCGAATCAGGAAATCAGCGAGCAATTGTTCATTTCGCTGCACACCGTGAAAACCCACGCAAGCCATATCAACAGCAAGCTGGGGGTTGAGCGGCGGACGCAGGCAGTGGCGCGGGCCAAAGAGCTGGGCCTGTTGGCCTAGAAAAAAGTGGACAAAAGAAACACCCCGCGATGGCGGGGTGTTTTCATTTTTCAGCTTCGAATGTTTCAGGCAGCTAAGGGATCAGACGATGACGTCGTTCGCACTGAGCGAGTTGACGCCCACCACTTGCACTTCGAAGTGCCCCCCAGCGTCTGCGCTCAGGTTGCCCGACAGGACGTTATCTGCAAAACGCAGTTGCCCCAGCCCGGTGAATTCACTGGAGCCAATGAACGTCAAGTGTTGATAGCCGAGGGTCATCGGGTCAATGTCGAATTTGGAGAAATCGATTTTGTCCCCTTCCAGTGCGTTGAAATCGGCAATGACGTTCTGCGAGGAGCTTGTTCCGAATTCCTTTCCGAGATTGATCATGTTAGTGATGGCAAAGGTGTCAGCCCCGGTACCGCCCGTCAACGTGCTATGTCCCCACCCACCGTACAGTGTGTCGTTTCCTTCCCCACCGAACAGTTTGTCGGTTCCGCCATTGCCGCCGAGTACGTTGTTGCCGGCGTTACCCGTCAGAATGTTATCGAGGTTGTTGCCCCACATTGTCAGGTTTGCGCTGCCGAGCAGGGTGCCGTCCTCGACGTAATCCGAAAGGTTGTAATCAACCGAAGTGCGGATCAGGTCGTGACCGCCATTCTGGAACTCGAAGATGAGGTCATTGACGTTATCCACAATAAAGATATCGTCGCCGCCCTCGCCAATCATGCGATCAGCGCCGAGACCGCCCGACAGGATGTTGTTGCCATCGTTGCCGTGCAAGACGTTTTCCATGGCATTACCTGTCAGATTCAGGTTGGCACTGCCAATCATCTGACCATCTTCGACGTTGTCCGCCAGTGTGTAGTCGATGCTGGTGTTGACGGTATCAATCCCCTCATCCGCGAGTTCAACGATAACGTCGTTGATGTTATCCACGTTGTAGACGTCATGCCCGGCTCCACCAATCATGATGTCTGCGCCTAGCCCGCCATCGATGTAGTTGGTGGCGGAGTTGCCTGTGATGGTGTTGTCCAGCGCATTGCCGGTGAGTGCACCCCATGTGTCGCCAAACATCGTCAAGTCTTCAACATTGGCGCCGAGGGTGTAGCTGATACTGGTTCTGACCAGATCATGCCCTTCGCCGATCTGCTCGATCACGACATCGTTGATGTTATCCACAACGTAGGTGTCGTTGCCGGCGCCACCGATCATGGTGTCGGCTCCCATGCCGCCGTCGAGAATGTTGTTGCCGATGTTGCCGGTGATACGGTTGTTGACCGCGTTGCCGGTGCCGTTGAGGTTGGTGCTGCCGATCAGGATCAGGTTTTCGACGTTGGCGCCGAGGGTGTAGTCGATGCTCGCGAACACGCGGTCGAGTGCGGCCAGCGAGGCGTCGGTTTCGGTCACCACATCACCGACGTTGTCGACGTAGTAGGTATCAACGCCGTCGCCACCTATCATGGTGTCGGCGCCGAGGCCGCCGTCGAGGGTGTCGTCACCGGCGCCGCCGCTGAGGGTGTTGTTCATGGCGTTGCCGGTGAGCACGTTGTTCAGGCTGTTGCCGGTGCCGTTGATGGCGTTGCCGGTCAGCGCCAGATTTTCCAGGTTGGCGCCCAGTCTCCAGTCAACCGACGCGCGGACGGTGTCGATTTCGTTCGCCAGGGTGCTGGTCTCGGTGATGATGTCGCCAGCGTTGTCGACGACATAAGTGTCGTTGCCCAAGCCGCCAATCAGCGTGTCGATGCCGGCGCCGCCGTCGAGAATGTTGTCACCGGCGTTACCGGTCATACGGTTGCTGACCGCGTTGCCGGTGCCGTTGAGGTTGCCATTGCCGATCAGGATCAGGTTCTCGACGTTGGCGCCGAGGGTGTAGTCGATGGAGGCGAACACGCGGTCGAGCGCGGTCA
>NZ_JBJYZK010000020.1:83809-93588 GCF_048654275.1 Candidatus Pseudomonas auctus
GTCGTCGACGTAGTAGGTGTCGACGCCATCACCGCCGATCATGGTGTCGGCACCTGCGCCGCCATTGAGGGTGTTGGCTGCAGCGTTACCGGTCAGCGTGTTGTCCAGCGCGTTACCGGTGCCGTTGATCGCATCGCCGGTAAGCACGAGGTTTTCCAGGTTGGCGCCCAGAGTCCAGTCCACCGACGCGCGCACGGTGTCGATTTCGCTGGCCAGCGTGCTGCTTTCAGTCACCGTGTCGCCGATGTTGTCGACGATATAAGTGTCATTGCCCAAGCCGCCATTCAGGACGTCGGCACCCGCGCCACCATCGAGGATGTTGTTGCCCGAATTACCATTGATGTAGTTAACGCCGCTGTTGCCGGTGCCGTTGAGATTGGCGGTACCGGAAAGCGAGAGGACTTCTATGTTGGCGCTCAAGGTGAAGTCGACCGACGACCAGACACTGTCGATCTCGCCGGCCAGGGTGCTGGTTTCGACGATGGTGTCGCCGACGTTGTCGACGATATAGGTGTCGTTGCCGAGTCCGCCAATCAATGTGTCAGCGCCTGTGCTGCCATCAAGGATGTTATTGCCATCGTTACCGGTGATGCGGTTATTGACCGAGTTGCCGGTACCGTTGAGGTTGCCGGTGCCGGTCAGGATCAGGTTTTCGACGTTGTTGCCGAGGGTGTAATCGATGGACGCGAATACGCGGTCAAGGGCGGTCAGCGAGGCATCGGTTTCGATTACTACATCGCCGACGTTGTCGACGTAGTAGGTGTCGACGCCGTCGCCACCGGACATGGTGTCGGCACCTGCGCCGCCATCAAGCGTGTTGTTCAGTGCGTTACCGGTGAGGATGTCGTTGAACGCAGAACCGATGGCGTTCTCGATCTTGGCCCCGTAGGCAATCGCCAGCCCGTCATTAATCGCGGTCTGGTTGTTGTAATCGATGAACGCCTTGCCGATCTGGCTGTAAGCGCCTTCATTGAGGTTGATACTGACGGCCGCGAGCTGGTTGCTGCCATCGATGGTGTCGTTGCCGCCGCCATCCCAGATGGTCTCGAAAATCGACTGGTTGGCTGCCCACTTGTAAACAGTGTCACCGGCCTGCCACGCCATGTTGGCGCCATACAGGCTCTGGATCGCGATGATGTCCAGCACCATTGGCGTGGTTGGCTGGTAGGAATAATTGCTGTTGTAGCTCATCACCGTGAAGTGAACATCATCGAGCGTCGGGTCGAGCAGGGTCTTGTTGGTCGAGCTGGCGTCGAACGGGTGCTTGAGTCCCAGCGCATGGCCGATTTCATGCACGAACGTCATGTAGTCGTAGGTGCCTTTGCCCGGGTTCGGATCATTGGTCTGCGGACCGATCCAGACATCGCCGGCGACTGGCGTATTGGCCGGGAAGTAAGCCCACGCAGCGGTCTTGTCGTCCATCAAGCGATAGCCGCCAAAACGCATGTCACCGACGTTGAAAAGGGTGTCGGTGGTCAGCGTGAAGTTGAGGTTGGCGACGGCACTCCAGGCGCCCAGCGCGCTGGTGATTGCGGTTTTTTGCCCGGCCGTGAGCTCATACAGTGCGTTGTATTCGTTGTCGGGGCTGTAATCGGTCACGAAATACGAAGTGACCGGTGCCATGAAGCTATAGCTCAGGTTGGTCGGCCCAGTCGGACTCCAGTTGGCTCCCAGCCAATAGGTGCCGGAGATGAGGCTGTCGACGAGGGCATTGCCTGTCAGCGTGGAGGGCAAACTGATCGAATACGTCTTGGGCGTTGGCATAGGATTTCCTGAGAGCTATGCGACCCTTCCTGAATGCGGCCGCTACAAAAAAACGCGATTTTGCACCAGAATTTATACATTTGACATCATAGGGCCACTATTTCTGATTAGTGGCGTCAAATTACTGGCCTGGCACTCTGTATCGGCGCGTGCAGTAGAATCCTGAAAAAATGCTGTCCGCCGTCTGTCGAGGATTTTTCATGTCAGTTGTAACGCCTTCTCTCATCCGCGAAACCTTCCCTGTCGGCCCTTTGCAGTGCAACTGCACCATCATTGGCGACCCGTTGACCAAGAAAGCCATCGTCGTCGACCCCGGCGGCAACCCTGATCTGATCATGGCGCGCCTCGATGCGCTGGGCCTGAAAGTCGTCAGCATCATTCACACCCACGCGCATCTGGATCACTTTCTCGCTTCCGGGCAGATGAAGGAAAAAACCGGCGCGACTCTGCACCTGCACAAGGAAGATCAATTCCTGTGGGACAACCTGGAAATGCAATGCCAGATGTTCGGTGTGCCGTATGTGCCCGTGCCGTCGCCAGATCGCTGGTTGAGCGACGACGAAGAACTGGCCTGCGGTTGCGGCGTGGCGCTGCACACGCCGGGGCATACACCAGGTTCCATGAGCTTCTGGTTTTCCGAGGCTAAGCTGTTGATAGCCGGCGACACGTTGTTTCGTCGCGGAGTAGGGCGCACGGATTTGTGGGGCGGCGATCAGGCGACCATCGTGCGATCGATCAAGCAGCGGCTGTATACCCTGGATGAAGACGCGACTGTTGTGGCCGGACATGGGCCGGATACGCGCCTGGGGGATGAAATGCGCGAGAATCCATTTGTGCGTGCCTAAACATTTTGTCACGGGTGCCCAGTGGAATTTTTGTGCATTGTCATGATCCAACGCCCGCACGGGCCAGTTGCCAATGTCCGCTGCACCACAGAATGCAAAATGTAGGAGCACTCCATGTTCACCACGCGTCGTTTGATTATTGTCGCTACTGCCGTGGCCGTTTTGTCCGGCTGCGCCTCGCCCAACCCGTATGACAATCAGGGTCAGGCCGACGGTGGCTCCCAAGGCATGAGCAAAACCGCCAAATACGGTGGCCTCGGTGCTTTGGCCGGCGCGCTGGCCGGTGCCGCCATCGACCACAACAACCGCGGCAAGGGTGCGCTGATTGGCGCGGCCGTGGTCGGTGCCTCGGCCGCCGGTTACGGCTACTACGCCGACCAGCAGGAGAAAAAACTGCGCGCCAGCATGGCCAACACCGGGGTTGAAGTGCAGCGTCAGGGTGACCAGATCAAGCTGATCATGCCGGGCAACATCACCTTCGCCACCGATTCGGCGAACATCGCTTCCAGCTTCTATCAACCGCTGAACAACCTGGCCAACTCCCTGAAGGAGTTCAACCAGAATCAGATCGAAATCGTCGGCTACACCGACAGCACGGGTAGCCGTCAGCACAACATGGACCTGTCCCAGCGCCGAGCGCAGAGCGTGGCGACCTATCTGACCTCGCAAGGCGTCAGCGGTGCCAACCTGAGTGCCCGCGGTGCCGGTCCGGATAATCCGATCGCCAGCAACGGTGACGTCAACGGCCGGGCGCAGAACCGCCGCGTCGAGGTCAACCTCAAGGCGATCCCGGGCCAGCAGTACGGTGGTCAGCAACAACCGGGCACGGTTCAGCAGTACCCGTAACCGCCAGCTACAAAAAAGCCCCCGGACAATTGATTGTCCGGGGGCTTTTTTTTGGCGCGAAGGCTGATTACTTCTTCAGGCCGTAATGCTCATCAAGCATGCCCGGCGAATTCGGGGTCTTCGGCGCGTAGTCACGCGGCGGTTCCTGATCCCGTGGTGGCGTCAGGCGTTCCCGTGGGGCCTGTGCTGCTTCGGAATGCAGCGAGGCCAGCAGGCGCTGACGAGTCTGCTCATCCAGGGCCAGACGGTTGGCACCCTCGGCGAGGTGATCCTGCACTTCCTGATAGCTCTGGGTCAGTTTCTTGACCAGATTGGCGGTGCTGTTGAAGTGGGTCACCACTTCGTTCTGATAACTGTCGAAACGTTCCTGAATATCGTCCAGTTGACGCTGCGTGCGGCTGGGCGCGGCGTTCGGCGCAACGCGAGCGATCAGGAAACCAATGGCGACACCCACAACCAGGGCAAGAGTCGGTAACAACCAAACTAAGAGCGAGTGTTCCACGAGTCCTTCCTCTATAAACGGCTTTGCTTTACGTTAACGGCTCGAACCTGCGCTGTATACCGCGATTCACTCGCAATAGACTGGCACAGACAATTTGCTAGACGAGTCGACCCGATTCGAGGTCACGGAGTTCCTTCCTTGCTGATGCGTGAAACCCCTGTAGTGATTGATGGCCCGGTGGGTCAACTTGAGAGCCTGTACCTCGACAACGAGCAGCCGCGCGGCATCGCGTTGATCTGCCATCCGAACCCGGTGCAGGGCGGCACCATGCTCAACAAGGTCGTCTCGACCCTGCAGCGCACCGCGCGCGACGCGGGCCTGATCACCTTGCGCTTCAACTATCGCGGCGTCGGAGCCAGCGAAGGTTCCCATGACATGGGCACTGGTGAGGTCGACGACGCCCAGGCCGCTGCCGCCTGGTTGCTGGAAAAGCATCCGGATCTACCGCTGACCCTGTTCGGTTTCTCTTTCGGTGGATTTGTTGCAGCAAGTCTCGGCGGCCGTCTGGAAGCCCAAGGCATTCAGCTCAAGCATCTGTTCATGGTCGCGCCGGCGGTGATGCGCCTGGGCGAGCAGGATCAACTGCCGCAGAAGGGCGAGCTGACCGTGATCCAGCCGGAAACCGACGAAGTGATCGATCCGCAGCTGGTCTACGACTGGTCTGAAAAACTCCAGCGCCCCCATGAGCTGCTGAAAGTGGCAGAATGCGGACACTTTTTTCATGGCAAGCTGACCGATCTCAAGGATCTGATCCTGCCGCGTCTCTCGAATTGATTGCAGTCTGACAAGCGATTACCCATGACGAACCGTACCCGCATCCTCACCGGCATTACCACCACCGGCACCCCGCACCTGGGCAACTACGCCGGCGCCATCCGCCCGGCGATTCTCGCCAGCCGCGACAGCCATGCCGATTCGTTCTACTTCCTGGCCGACTATCACGCCCTGATCAAGTGCGATGACCCGCTGCGCATCCAGCGCTCGCGTCTGGAAATCGCCGCGACCTGGCTGGCCGGTGGCCTGGATGTGGATCGCGTGACCTTCTATCGTCAGTCCGACATCCCGGAAATCCCCGAGCTGACCTGGCTGCTGACCTGCGTCGCCGCCAAGGGCCTGCTCAACCGCGCCCATGCTTACAAGGCTTCGGTGGACAAGAACGTCGAGACCGGCGAAGACCCGGATGCCGGCATCACCATGGGCTTGTACAGCTATCCGGTGCTGATGGCGGCGGACATTCTGATGTTCAATGCGCACAAGGTGCCGGTCGGTCGCGATCAGATCCAGCACGTGGAAATGGCCCGTGATATCGGCCAGCGTTTCAACCACCTGTTTGGCCAGGGCAAGGAATTCTTCACCATGCCTGAAGCGCTGATCGAGGAAAGCGTGGCCACGTTGCCGGGCCTGGACGGTCGCAAGATGTCCAAGAGCTACGACAACACCATCCCGCTGTTCTCCAGCGCCAAGGAAATGAAGGACGCGATCTCGCGCATCGTTACCGACTCCCGCGCGCCGGGCGAAGCCAAGGATCCGGACAACTCGCACCTGTTCACCCTGTTCCAGGCTTTCTCCACGCCAGCGCAGGCCGACGAGTTCCGCAGCGAGCTGCTGGGCGGTCTGGGTTGGGGCGAGGCGAAGAACCGTCTGTTCCAGTTGCTCGACAACGAGTTGGGCGAGTCCCGCGAGCGTTATCACCAGTTGATCGAGCGTCCGGCAGATCTGGAAGACATCCTGCAACACGGCGCCCAGAAGGCCCGTGCGGTGGCGACGCCGTTCCTCAACGAGCTGCGCGAAGCGGTCGGCCTGCGTTCCTTCGTCAATCAGGTTCAGGTGGCCGCAACCACCAAGAAGAAAGCTGCGAAAGCCGCACGTTTCGTCAGCTTCCGTGAAGACGACGGCAGCTTCCGTTTCCGTCTGCTGGCGGCTGACGGCGAGCAACTGCTGCTGTCGCGCAACTTCGCCGACGGTAAAACCGCCGGTCAGGTGACCAAGCAGCTGCAATCGGGTCAGGCGCTGGATGTACGTAGCGAAGGCCTGGGCTTCAGTGTCTGGCTGGAAGGCGAGTGCGTCGGCGACAGCCCGGCGTTCGCCGACGTGGCTGCGCGGGATGCAGCTGTCGAGGCCTTGCGGATCGCTCTGACACCGGTTCAGGAATAATCAACGGCTCGGCCCGACCAAGGGCCGATTGCCATTCCCACGGGCCATCGCTACAGTGACGGCCCGTTTTTGTTGCCTTGCTAACGAATTATGACGCCCCTAGAACGATATCAAGCTGATCTGAAACGCCCGGACTTCTTCCATGATGCCGCGCAGGAAACTGCCGTTCGTCATCTGCAACGCCTGTACGACGATCTGATCGCGGCCGAGCAGAACAAGCCGGGTTTGCTGGGCAAGCTGTTTGGCAAAAAGGATCAGACACCGGTCAAGGGTCTGTATTTCTGGGGCGGCGTGGGTCGCGGCAAGACTTACCTGGTGGACACCTTCTTCGAGGCGCTGCCATTCAAGGAAAAGACCCGTACCCACTTCCACCGCTTCATGAAGCGTGTGCACGAAGAGATGAAAACCCTCGGCGGCGAGAAAAACCCGCTGACCATCATCGCCAAGCGCTTCGCGACTGAATCGCGGGTCATCTGCTTCGATGAATTCTTCGTCTCCGACATCACCGACGCCATGATCCTCGGCACGCTGATGGAAGAGCTGTTCAAGAACGGCGTGACCCTGGTCGCCACCTCGAACATCGTGCCGGACGGTCTGTACAAGGACGGCCTGCAACGCGCGCGCTTCCTGCCGGCCATCGCGCTGATCAAGCAGAACACCGAGATCGTCAACGTCGACAGCGGCGTCGACTACCGTCTGCGCCATCTCGAACAGGCGGAGTTGTTCCACTTCCCGCTCAACGAAGCCGCTCATGAAAGCCTGCGCAAGAGCTTCCGCGCGCTGACGCCGGAATGCACGGCGGCGGTGGAAAACGATGTGTTGATCATCGAGAACCGCGAAATCCGGGCCCTGCGCACTTGCGACGACGTGGCCTGGTTCGACTTCCGCGAACTGTGCGACGGCCCGCGCAGCCAGAACGACTACATCGAATTGGGCAAGATCTTCCATGCCGTGCTGCTCAGTGGCGTGGAGCAGATGAGCGTCACCACCGACGACATCGCCCGACGCTTTATCAACATGGTCGACGAGTTCTACGACCGTAACGTCAAACTGATCATTTCTGCCGAAGTCGAGTTGAAAGACCTGTACACCGGCGGGCGTCTGACGTTCGAGTTCCAGCGTACCCTCAGCCGTCTGCTGGAGATGCAATCGCACGAATTCCTGTCCCGGGCACACAAGCCTTAAGCGGATTCGGCAAACAAAAAGGGCCTGCAGATGCAGGCCCTTTTTTGTGTCTGGTCGAGTCGTCAGGCAGCCTGCTGAAACTGCTGTCGATACTGGTTCGGCGACAGTTCGGTGTGCTGGCGGAACAGCCGTGCGAAGAAGCTCGCATCGTCGTAGCCGACTTCGTAACTGATGGTCTTGATGCTCTTGCGGCTGCCGGACAACAGCCCTTTGGCGGTCTCGATGCGCAGCCGTTGCAGGTAGTGCAGCGGCTTGTCGCCGGTGGCGGTCTGGAAGCGGCGCATGAAGTTGCGGATGCTCATGCCGTGCTCCCGCGCCACGTCCTCGAAGCGGAACTTGTCGGCGAAATGCTCTTCGAGCCAATGCTGGATCTGCAGGATGATCACGTCCTGGTGCAGCTTCTGACCGCCGAAACCGATGCGTCCCGGGGCGTAGCTGCGCTGCACTTCATAGAGAATGTCGCGAGCTACTGCCTGGGCCACGTTGGCGCCGCAGAAGCGCTCGATCAGGTAAATGTAGAGATCGCAGGCCGAGGTGGTACCGCCGGCGCAATACAGGTTATCGGCGTCGGTCAGGTGCTTGTCCTGATTGAGATAGACCTGCGGGAAGCGCTCGGCGAAGGCGTTGAAGAAACGCCAGTAGGTGGTCGCTTCCTTGCCGTTGAGCAATCCGGCCTCGGCCAGCCAGAACACCCCGGTGGCCTCGCCACAGAGCACGGCGCCCCGGGCATGCTGTTCGCGCAGCCACGGCAGGACCTGTGGATAACGCTGGCACAGCGTATCGAAATCGTCCCAGAACGCCGGGAGGATGATGACGTCGGCGTTTTCCAGGCCGCCGTCCACCGGCATGATCACGTCACTGAAGCTGTTCACCGGTTTGCCGTCGGGGCTGACCAGGCGGGTTTCGAACGCCGGAGTCAGGCCGTGGCCCAGTTGTTTGCCGTAACGCAGGCTGGCCAGATGGAAGAAATCCTTGGCTTGCATGAGAGTGGAAGCGAAAACCCGGTCGATCGCCAGGATGCTGACGCGCCGCAAGGGCGGGGAGACGTGCTTGGACATAATTCAACTTTTGTTTTTATAAGGGAAAGTGGTCACCAGACGGCTGGATCGTCTTATTTTTTGTCGGATGTGTCCAGTGTCCTGTATCGGAAGTGAGGCTTAGTCTCTGAAGGTCTGATCCGTCCAACAATAAAGAAAAGGTGCCGCATGATTCCCAGAACCTTGTTCAGCTCCGAGCACGAATTGTTCCGCGACAGCGTACGAACATTCCTCGAAAAAGAGGCCGTGCCGTTCCATGGGCAATGGGAAAAGCAAGGCTACATCGACCGCAAACTATGGAACAAGGCGGGGGAGGCGGGGATGCTCTGTTCGCACTTGCCGGAGGAATACGGCGGGTTGGGGGCGGACTTTCTCTACAGTGCGGTGGTGATCGAGGAAGTCGGCCGGTTGGGCCTGACCGGCATCGGTTTCTCGCTGCATTCGGACATCGTTGCGCCGTACATCCTGCATTACGGCAGCGAGGCGCTGAAACGGAAGTACCTGCCGAAACTGGTGTCTGGCGAGATGGTTACCGCGATCGCCATGACCGAGCCGGGCGCCGGTTCCGACCTGCAAGGGGTCAAGACCACGGCGGTACTGGATGGCGATGAGTATGTGATCAACGGTTCGAAAACTTTTATCACCAATGGCTTCCTGGCTGATCTGGTGATCGTCGTCGCCAAGACTGACCCCAAGGCCGGCGCCAAAGGCACCAGCCTGTTTCTGGTGGAGGCGAACACCCCGGGCTTCGACAAGGGCAAGCGCCTGGAGAAGGTCGGAATGAAGGCGCAGGACACGTCTGAATTGTTCTTCCAGGACGTGCGCGTACCGAAGGAAAACCTCTTGGGTCAGGCCGGGGCGGGATTTGCCTATCTGATGCAGGAGCTGCCGCAGGAGCGTCTGACTGTGGCGATTGGCGGTCTGGCTTCAGCCGAGGCGGCGCTCCAGTGGACGCTGGATTACACCCGCGAGCGCAAGGCGTTCGGCAAGTCGATTGCCGACTTCCAGAATACCCGCTTCAAACTGGCGGAAATGGCCACCGAGATTCAGATCGGCCGAGTGTTCGTCGACCGCTGCCTGGAGCTGCACCTGCAAGGCAAGCTCGACGTGCCGACAGCGGCGATGGCCAAGTATTGGGGGACCGATCTGCAATGCAAGGTGCTCGATGAGTGCGTGCAACTGCATGGTGGCTACGGTTTCATGTGGGAATACCCGGTGGCCCGGGCCTGGGCGGATGCGCGGGTGCAGCGGATCTATGCCGGGACCAATGAAATCATGAAGGAGATCATTGCGCGGTCGCTTCGAGTTTTGCAGTGAATTGACTGACCCCCTTCGCGAGCAGGCTCGCTCCCACAAGGATCACGCTGTACCTGTGGGAGATTCTATGTTGCAGGGGAACCCTGCAACCTTAAATTGGGTTGGTATTCGCTCTGATTTTTCATGAGG
>NZ_JBJYZK010000021.1:0-78938 GCF_048654275.1 Candidatus Pseudomonas auctus
CCCTCATGAAAAATCAGAGCGAATACCAACCCAATTTAAGGTTGCAGGGTTCCCCTGCAACATAGAATCTCCCACAGTGATCTCGATCGTTCACAAATGCTAAGTACACCAGAGAAACCTGTGGGAGCGGGCTTGGTCCGGGCGGCGATCCGACGAAGAGGCCGGTGTGGCCAATGAAGATCTTCAGTCTTCTTTTTTCATGAGACCGGCCAGTGCCGCAAACGGGTTATGCGTGGCCTTGGCGATTTTCGGCGTGCTCAGCGAGCCTTCGCCGAAGTACTGCTGGTCGGTGTAGCGCGAGTGTTCGTTGTCGTGGCAGTACAGGCACAGCAGCTCCCAGTTGGAACCGTCCTGCGGGTTGTTGTCGTGGTTGTGGTCGCGGTGATGCACGGTCAGCTCGCTCAGGCGCTTGCCGGAAAACTCACGAGCGCAGCGGCCGCAAACGTGCGGGTACATCTTCAGGGCCTTGTCGCGGTAGCCCATTTCCTTGTCGCGCTGGTTGTCGGCGAGGATGCGATCCAGCTTCGAAGTGTTGGTCGGGGTGGACGAACTCATGGGTTCACCTTTGCAGAAGACTAATGACGGTTATGAGGCAAGTTTAGCTCAGCCCTTGAGCTTCTCGGCAATCCAGATCGTGTGACGGGTGCCCTTGTTGCCGTGGGCGAAGACCTGGACTTCCTCGGCCTTGAAACCGGCCTTCTTCAATTTGTCGGAAAACTGCCGGTCGGCGCTGGCCGACCACACCGCCAGCACGCCTTTGGGCCGCATCGCCTTGGCGCACGCGGCCAGGCCTGCGGCGGAATACAGCCAGCTGTTGGCCTTCTGGGTCAGGCCTTCGGGGCCGTTGTCGACGTCGAGCATGATCGCGTCGAAGCCGTTCGGCTCGCTTTGCAGCACCTTGGCCACGTCTTCCTGACGAATCACCGTGCGCGGGTCGAGTAGCGGACGCCCGGACTTTTCACCGAGCGGGCCGCGGTTCCACTCGACCACGCCGGGCACCAGCTCGGCGACCACCACTTCGGCGCTCTTGCCCAGATGCTTGAGCGCGGAGGCAAGGGTGAAGCCCATGCCCAGACCGCCGATCAGCACCCGCGAGTTCGGCCGGCCGGCGACCTTGCGGCACGGGATCTCGGCCAGCGCGTCTTCGGAGCCGTGCATGCGGGTGTTCATCAATTGGCCGCCGTCGCCGCCCTGGATCTTGATGACGAAGTCCTCGCCATACTCGAACAGGCACAGGGCGCCGCCGTTGTCAGGGATCGGCGTGGTGTCGAGCAGAACGAAACGTTTCATGGAAATCTCTACAGGGGGGAAGGCAAGCCGGCGCGTTGGGAGTAGCCTGAAGGCAGACTTCAGGCCAACGGAGCCCTTGATGAAGCGCACCATTCTAACGGTCATTACCCTGGCCGCGCTCTCGATAACTGCCGGACAGGCGC
Source organism: Candidatus Pseudomonas auctus (assembly GCF_048654275.1). Taxonomy (NCBI): domain Bacteria; kingdom Pseudomonadati; phylum Pseudomonadota; class Gammaproteobacteria; order Pseudomonadales; family Pseudomonadaceae; genus Pseudomonas; species Candidatus Pseudomonas auctus. The sequence continues at coordinate 1,434 of NZ_JBJYZK010000021.1, forward strand.
AACAGACGATTCCCGTCAGCCCCACACCGCAACCGGGCGCGCCCGGCACCGCGACGCCAACCCCGTATCCGCAGATCAGCCCGGTGCCGATTCCCAAGGCCGGCCCCGGCAGTGGCGGCCCGCCGCTGGTGCCGATCGAAATGCCCAGCCCGCCGACCAAGGATCAGCCATTGCCGGGCCTGGAACAGAACGACAGTAAACCCAAATCCCCGGGGGGCTAGATCTGCTGGGCGGCGAGCTGGCCGTCGGCCATGCGCAGGCGTTTGGAGAGGGAGACGGCGAGGGCGCGGATGATCTTGGCGGCGATCTTCGGTGCGTCGTTGAGCATTTTTTCCAGCGAATCCTTGCCGAGGTTGAGCAACTGACAGTTGCTCGCCGCCACGCAAGTCGCTGAACGGCGTTCGCCGTCGAGCACGGCCATTTCACCGAACGCCCGACCGCTGCGCAGGGTGGCCATGGTCACGACCTGGCCGTCGCCACCGGTTTTCTGCACGGCCACTTGGCCGGTGTGGATGATGCACATGAAACTGCCGGCATCGCCTTCGCGAAAGATCGCTTCGCCTTCAGCCACGGTGCTGATGCTGAAGTAACCCGAAGCGGCGGCGAAATCCGCCAGTTGCAATTGATCGAACAGGCCGCAGTCCATCAGCCAGTCGCGGATTTCGTTGTTCAGTAGGGTGGGTTCTGACATGTCGTGCGGTCTTTTTTTTGTGTCGGGTGGCAGGCTCGCCACCGGGGGCCGATCTGCTTATCGGCTCCCGGTGCCCGGAATTAAGACCTGTCTGACCGGCGGAGTTCCTCAGGCAATGCCCAGAACCTTGAAAACAAATGCATATTCGAGCGCTACGTCACGTAATCCCTGATAACGCCCGCTCATGCCACCGTGGCCGGCGCCCAGTTCGGTCTTGAGCAGCAATGGATTGTCATCGGTCTTGGTCGCACGCAACTTCGCCACCCACTTGGCCGCTTCCCAATACTGCACGCGGCTGTCGTTATAGCCGGCGATCACCAGTGTTGCGGGATACGCCTGTGCAGTGACGTTTTCGTACGGCGCATAGGCCTTGATCCGCTCGTAGACCTCCGGCTCTTCGGGATTGCCCCACTCGTCGTATTCAGTGACGGTCAGCGGCAGGTCCGGGTCGAGCATGGTGTTGAGCACGTCGACGAACGGCACTTCGGCAATCGCCACACCGAACAGGTCCGGACGCTGATTGAGCACCGCGCCGATCAGCAGGCCACCGGCGCTGCCACCGCTGATTGCCAGTTGTGGCGCGGTGGTGATGCCGTTGAGGATCAGGAATTCGGCGCAGGCAATGAAGTCGCTGAAGGTGTTGTGCTTGTGTTCCTGCTTGCCGGCGCGGTACCAGGCTTCGCCCAGTTCACCGCCACCGCGCACGTGGGCGATGGCGAACGCCATGCCGCGATCCAGCAGGCTGAGGCGGGCGTGGGAGAACCACGGATCGAGGCTTGAACCGTAGGCGCCGTAACCGTACAGATACAACGGCACGGGTTTGCCGACCATTTCCCGTTTCATCACCAGGCTGATCGGCACCTGGGTGCCGTCCGGCGCGGTCGCCCACAGGCGCTGGCTGACGTAGGCGTCGGCGTCGAACGGGCCGAGCACCGGGGTTTCCTTGAGCACAGTCTGTTCGCCGGTGGCGAGGATCAATTGCCGAACCTGAGCCGGACGGTTCAGCGCTTCATAGCGCAGGCGAATGCGGTCGCTTTCGAATTCCAAGCTGTTTTGCACATAGAGGCTGTAGGCCGCATCCGGTAATTGCACGCGATAAGGCGCCAGACCGTGTGGGCGAACTTCGATGATCGGCAGACCACCTTCGCGCAGGCTCAGGGTCAGGGCTTCGGCATTGAGTGTCACGCCATCGAGCATCACCGAATCGCTGTGCGGAATCAGGTTCTGCCAGTCGGCTTCGCTCGGTGCGATGCCGGTGTCCGGCGCCTGATACAGGGCGAAGTTGATGCCGTCGCGGTTGGTGCGGATGAACCAGGTCCACTCGCCGTCGAGCTTACCGTGATCGACGTCGTATTCGTGATCCTCGACCCGTGGCGCCAGACAAGTGAATGGCTGCTGCGGCTGATTGGCGTCCAGCGCCCAGACTTCGCTGGTGGTCTTGCTGCCCAACGACAACAGCAGTTGTTGCTCGGAGCTGGCGCGGTAGCAATGCAGGAAAAAACGCCCGTCCGGTTCGTGGAACACCTCTTCGGCGGCCGTGCCATCCAGGCGATAGCGGAACAGCTTGTGCGGGCGATGGGTGTCGTCGAGCACGCCGAAGAACAGGGTCAGGCTGTCGTTGGCCCAGGTCATGCTGCCGTCGCAGTCCTGGAATTCCAGTTCGCTGACACGCTCGCTGGACAATTCCTTCACGAACAGCGTGTAAATCTCGTCACCCGAGGCATCGACGCTGTAGGCCAGACGCTGGTGATCCGGGCTGATGCTGAACGCGCCGAGGGAGAAAAAGCCGCCGTTGGCCAGGGCGTTCGGATCGAGCAGCAATTGTTCGCGGCTTTCATCGAGGGTCAGGCTGTCGTCGGCCGGACGCGGGCAGCGGTAGTGACGGGCGTATTCGTCACCCGCTGTGGTGCGGGTGTAATACAGGTACGGGCCCCATGGCGAGGGGAGGGACAGATCGGTTTCGAGGATCCGGCCCTTGATCTCCTCGAACAGGGTTTCGCGCAGCTCGGCCTGATCGGCGGTCTGTGCCTGCTGGTAGTCGTTTTCAGCCTTGAGGTAGTCGAGCACCGCGTCGGTGTCGCGTTCCTGCAGCCAGGCGTACGGGTCGTGACCGGCGGCCTTGTGGGCAATCGGGGCGCTGCTGACGTTGGCGGATACGGGCATGGAAAGCTCTCGGACATGACAAATAAGGGCCGCACGGACGGCGGGGAAGCCTGACGTGCGAAAAGTCGTTACTATAAGCGCCTCTTTGCCTGCCTTGCCATGGACACCATGACCGAGAACGACTATCTGATCGCCTGGGGCCTTTACGCCTTTGCCGCCGTGGGCTGCCTGCTGGTGTGGATGCGCATGACCCGCTGGATGTGGCGCTGGCTGCGCGAGCCGCTGCGTGTGTTGATGGCGGTGTTGCTGTTCAGCCCGACCATCATTGACCCGGTGAAGGAAAAATTCGCCCCGGCCATCGCCATCACGGCGCTGGATCTGGCGTTCAAGGTCGGCAACAACGCCTGGCGCGCCATTTCCGAACTGCTCATGTACGCCATGATCGCATTCGGCCTGTACCTGATTTTCGTGCTGATCCGCCTGCCGATCGAACGCGCCTCCAAGGCCCGCCGGGAGCAGGCTGAAGCCGCCCGCGCAGCGGCCCGTGCCGATGACGAGCGTGACGCCGATCAACCGTTCGGCGGTGCCGGCGATGACCGCTACGGTCGCCCGCCGGTGCCGAGCAATCCGCAGCGCATGCGGGTCGAGCCGCGTCTGTAATCACGAGAGTCCGCACATGTGTGAATTACTGGGCATGAGTGCCAACGTGCCGACCGACATCGTGTTCAGCTTCACCGGGCTGATGCAGCGCGGCGGCCGCACCGGCCCGCACCGCGACGGTTGGGGCATTGCCTTCTACGAAGGGCGCGGGTTGCGCCTGTTCCAGGATCCGGCGGCCAGCAGCGAGTCGGAAGTGGCCAATCTGGTGCAGCGTTATCCGATCAAGAGCGAAGTGGTCATCGGGCATATCCGTCAGGCCAACGTCGGCAAGGTCTGTCTGTCCAACACCCACCCGTTCGTCCGCGAACTGTGGGGGCGCAACTGGTGCTTCGCGCACAACGGCCAGCTCGCCGATTTCACCCCGATCAAGAGTTTCTACCGCCCGGTCGGCGATACCGACAGCGAAGCGGCGTTCTGCGATTTGCTCAACCGGGTACGTGCAGCGTTTCCGGAACCGGTCGATATAGAAGTGCTGCTGCCGGATCTGGTCGCGGCCTGCGCCGAATATCGCAGCAAAGGCGTGTTCAACTGCCTGCTCAGCGACGGCGACTGGCTGTTCTGCTATTGCTCGACCAAACTGGCGCAGATCACCCGACGCGCACCGTTTGGCCCGGCGCGGCTCAAGGATGTCGATGTGATTGTCGACTTCCAGGCCGAAACCACGCCCAACGACGTGGTCACGGTGATTGCCACCGAACCCTTGACCGAAAACGAAACCTGGACCCGCTACGAACCGGGCCAATGGAGCCTGTGGCGACGCGGCGAATGCGTCAGCCAGGGCACGACCGAATAAGGATTGCACCCCCATGTTGCTCAGTTATCTACGGCTGGTGTTGTTTGCGGCGGGCCTGTTGATCGGTGTCCAGGTGCCGGGCTTCATCAACGATTACGCAAAGCGGGTCGAAGCGCACCTGATCGAGGCGCAGACTGGTCTGCGCGGCTTCCAGGGCACCGCCGAGCAGTTTTTCAAGGGTGATATCCAGGCGCTGGTCGCCCACTATCGAGCCAGCGAAGATCCGGTGTTTCGCAGCGATGCCGACAGCCTGAGCACCTTGCTCAACCGTCAGCTGGTGCTGGACAAGCAATTCCAGGCGATGCAGGGCCCGTGGTACATCCGCTTCCTGCAAGTGGTGCTGGCCGCCGACCCGGACATCCGCAAGGAAACCTGGAATGGCTACAGCTACCAGATCCTGCTGACGCCGGAAGCGATGATCTGGGGCATGAGCGGCGCGATGTTGCTGTCGTTCGGCCTTGAATGCCTGTTCCGTCTGATCGACTGGGTGGTGCTGGGCGGCAAGCGCCTGCGCCAGAGCCGGCCGATCGAAGACCGGGATGTGCGCGGGCTGTAAGCTTCGATGGATCGTTCCCACGCAGTGGGAACGATCAACTTAGAACGATGTAATCCGTACCTACCTTGCGCGCATATTCCTCCAGCACCTGCTGACACAACGTCACAATCTCCTCGACCCATTCCACACCGACCCGCCACGACACCACCACCTGCAGGTTCGGCGGACGCTGTTCGATGTCAAGCAGGGTCAATTCCCCTCGCGCCAGTTCCTCGGCCACCAGTACCGGCGGCAACGCGCCAATACCGAATCCGTCGCGCAACAGACGGGTGATCGCCGACACTGAATTCACACAGTTCAAGCGTGGCGCCAGCACGCCCTGGGCCTGCATCAGCGCCAGGATGTCCTGATGCGGCCGGGAGTTTTTCGAGTAGGTGATGATCCGTTCCTGCGCCAGGTCGGCGAGGTTTTGGTAGTCGCGGTTGTAGATTGAATGGCTGGCGACGATCCAGCCGATGGGGTGGCTGGCCAGTTCGAGGCTGCGCACGCTTTCCTGACGTACCAGATCGGTTTGCAGGATCAAATCGAGAAAGCCTTTTTGCAGCTGATCGCAGAGGTTCAGCGAGGTATCCGCCACCAGCTCGATTTCCACCCGAGGGTACAGATCGGTCATCTGCGCCACCAGCGGGCTGAGCCAGGTGTGGATCACCGTGTCCATCACGCCGATACGTACCCGGCCGACCTTGCTCGATCGGGTCTCGATCGACTGCTTCAGCGCCTGCATCGTGTCGAGCATCTGCTCGGCATAATCCAGCACTTTCAAACCTTCGGGCGTCAGACTAACGCCGCGTGAGTCACGCAGGAACAGCTTCACCCCCAGCTCGCCTTCGAGCACCGCGATCCGGCTGGAGATCGAGGCCTGGGTGGTGAACAGCTTGTCGGCGGTCAGGCGAAAACTTTTCAGCCGGGCGACCCAGACGAAGGTTTCGAGAAACTTCAGGTTCATGGCAACAAATTTTTCTTATGTCTTGGGCGGGTTTTTATTCGTTGGACGCGACCGGGTGACGCACCCAAGAATCGACGCATCCGGTTCCCACGATAGGCGTCGTCGGAGCTTCGAACAAGACCAATAAAAGCCTGCGGAGACATGCCATGAGTGCGCCCGACACCCTCGACCTCCCCAAGACTGCGGCCCGTCCCGGCCCGTTCGACTGGTATCGCAACATCAATCAGCAGGAGCGCCGGACCTTCTGGAGCTGCAAGATCGGCTACGGTCTGGACGGCATGGACACCCAGATGCTCAGCTTCGTGGTGCCGACCCTGATCGCGATGTGGGGCATCACCACTGGCGAGGCCGGGCTGATTCACACCAGTACCCTGATCGCTTCGGCCATCGGCGGCTGGGTGGCGGGGATTCTCTCCGACCGCATCGGCCGCGTGCGCACCCTGCAACTGACGGTGCTGTGGTTTGCCTTCTTCACTTTCCTCTGCGGCTTCGCTCAAAACTACGAACAGCTGCTGATCGCCCGCACACTGATGGGCTTCGGTTTCGGCGGCGAGTGGACGGCTGGCGCAGTGCTGATCGGTGAAGTGATCCGCGCCAAGGATCGCGGCAAAGCGGTGGGCATGGTGCAATCCGGCTGGGCGCTGGGTTGGGGGCTGACGGCGATTCTGTACGCGCTGCTGTTCTCGGTACTGCCACCGGAAGATGCCTGGCGCGCACTGTTCATCCTCGGCATCGTGCCGGCAGTGTTCGTGATTTTTGTCCGGCGTCTGGTGAAAGATCCGGAGATCTATCGCGAATCCAAGGCCAAGCAAACGCCGGACAGCCCGTCGAAGTTCTACGAGATCTTCGCCCCCGGCATGCTCTTCACCACGATTCGCGCCTCATTGCTGACCACCGGCGCCCTCGGCGGTTATTACGCGATCACCTCCTGGCTGCCGACTTTTCTGAAGAACGAACGCGGCTTGAGCGTACTCGGCACCGGCGGTTATCTGGCGATGGTGATCATCGGTTCCTACGTCGGTTATGTGATCAGCGCCTATTTGACCGACCTGTTGGGCCGCAAGAAGAACTTCATCCTGTTCGCGGTCGGCTCGTTCACCATCGTTCTGCTCTACACCCAATTACCGGTCAGCAATGGCGTGATGCTGTGGTTGGGCTTTCCGCTGGGCTTTTTTGCCTCGGGGATTTTCAGTGGCATGGGAGCGTTTCTAACCGAACTGTTCCCGACCCGGATTCGCGGCTCGGGGCAGGGCTTCTGCTACAACATCGGCCGGGCACTGGCGGCGTTGTTCCCGCTGTTGATCGGGTTGCTCAGCCAGAAAGTGCCGCTGAGTGTAGGCATCGGTGCCTTTGCGGCAGTGTCCTATGGCGTGGTGATCCTCGCGGCATTGAGCCTGCCGGAAACCCGTGGCAAACAACTGGACGCGCAGTAACTGATAACCTGCGGGACACTGCCTGTCCCACAGCAAAAAAAGAAAAGAACTACAGGAGTGTTCACCGTGAGCCGCCTGCTATTGAACTGTGACATCGGCGAGAGCTTCGGCAGCTGGACCATGGGTCTGGATGCGGAAGTCATGCCCTTCATCGACTGCGCCAACATTGCCTGCGGTTTCCACGCCGGCGACCCGAGCATCATGCGCAAGACCGTCAGCCTGGCCCTGAGCCACGGCGTGCAGATCGGTGCGCATCCGGCCTATCAGGATCTGGTGGGATTCGGCCGGCGTTCCATGGCCTATACCGCTCAGGAGCTGCAAGACATCCTGCATTACCAGATCGGTGCCCTCGACGGTATTTGCCGTGCCCAGGGTGGCAAAGTCAGTTACGTCAAACCCCACGGCGCGATGTACAACGACATGATGGCCAACCCGGCGCAGTTGCGAGCGGTGATACAAGCCGTCGCGGCTTATGACCGCAGCTTGCCGCTGATGCTGATGGCCACCCGCGACAACACGGCAGCCCAGCAACTCGGCGACGAATACGGCGTGAGCCTGTGGTTCGAAGCCTTCGCCGACCGCGCCTACGACAGCGCCGGCCGACTGGTTTCGCGACAACTGCCGGGCGCGGTGCATCACGATTCCGAAACCATTATCGGGCAGGCGCTGACCATCGCCCGTGGTGACAACCTCACCGCCAGCGACGGCAGCGCGCTGCACCTGCAAGCCAACACGCTGTGCGTACATGGCGACAACGCCAGTTCTGTGGCGGCCGTGCAGCGCATTCGTCAGGCTTTGAACGAGCAGAGCGCGCCATGAATCCGCGAGTGGAAGTGGTGGCACTGGATTGCCTGATGCTGCGCCTGTTCGATGAAATCGCCGAAGCCAACATGCCGTGGATGCTCGCCGCCAGTGAGCGGCTGCGCGCGGTGTTCGGCGAGCATTTGATCGATCTGGTGCCGTCGTACACCACGTTGATGGTGCATTACGATCTGACCGCGTTGAGCCCGAATCAGGCGCGGGAGTTGATCGCCGAAGCGCTGATCGACCTGTCGCCGAACGCGCGCACCGGCGGCCAGTGTCATGTGCTACCGGTGTGGTACGACCTGAGCGTCGGACCGGAATTGAGTCTGCTGTCACAACGCAGCGGTTTGGCGGTGGAAGAAGTGATCCGCCGTCACAGTGCTCGTGAATATCAGGTGTTCGCCCTAGGCTTTGCGCCGGGTTTCGCGTTCATGGGGCTGGTGGAAGAAATTCTGGCAGCACCACGTCTGAATACCCCGCGCAAGAAAGTCGCCGCCGGCAGCGTCGGCATCGCCGAGCGGCAGACGGCCGCGTATCCGGTGGTGTCTCCCGGTGGCTGGAATCTGATCGGTCGCACATCGGCAAAACTGTTCGACCGTGAACGCGATGGCTACAGCCTCATGCAGCCCGGCGATACCGTGCGTTTCGAAGCGGTGAGTCATGCCGAATTCATCCGCCTCGGCGGTGACGACACGCCTCTGGAGGCCCTGGCATGAGCCGACTGACGATTGAAGCGAGTACGCCGCTGTGCCTGTTGCAGGATGCCGGGCGGTTTGGCGTGCGCCATCTGGGCGTGACTCAGGGCGGCGCGGCGGACTGGCGGTCGATGGCCTGGGCCAACTGGCTGCTGGGCAATGGCCTGGACTTGCCGGTGATCGAAATCACCCTCGGCGGGTTTACGGTGGTGGCGCAAGAGGATTGTCTGCTGGCAATGGCTGGCGCGGATCTTGGCGCGCAGATCGACGGTGAGGGGTTGGCGCCGTGGCGCAGTTTCAAACTGCGCAAAGGGCAGACCTTGAAGTTCACTCAGCCGTTGCTGGGCGCGCGGGCCTATCTGGCGGCGCCCGGCGGTTTCAGTGCGCCGAAAGTGCTGGGCAGCAGTGCCACGGTGGTGCGTGAGGAGCTTGGCGGTCTTGATGGTTTTGGATTACCGCTGGCCAAGGGCGCATCGCTGAGTTATCAGGGTGAAACCCTGTTAGTGCGTGAGGTTCCGGCGGAGCATCGACCGGACCTGCGCCTCGACGCACCGCTCGATCTGGTGCTGGGCGCGCAGATCGGTCAGTTCAGCGGGCAGAGCCTGTTCGATGCCTTCAACCGTGCCTGGACGCTGGACAGTCGCGCCGACCGAATGGGCATTCGCTTGCTGGGGACGGCGTTGCAGTATCAGGGCAAACCGATGATTTCCGAGGGCATTCCGCTGGGTGCGGTGCAGGTGCCGCCAGACGGGCAGCCAATCGTGTTGCTCAATGATCGGCAGACCATTGGCGGCTATCCGCGATTGGGCGCGTTGACGCCGTTGGCGCTGGCTCGACTGGCACAGTGTCTGCCGGGGGCGAAGGTCAGATTGCGCCCGGTGGTACAAGAAGTTGCACACCGGGAGCATGTCGAATATCTGAAGCGCTTTTGATTGTTTCCCCCGCCGCTGGCGGGGGAGCCATTGCGGATTACTTGGACAGAAACCGCATCCCTTCTTCCAGCCCGCGCAACGTCAACGGATACATCTGATCCTCGATCAGATCCCGCACGATGTTGGTCGACGAGGTGTAACCCCACGTATCTTTCGGGTACGGATTGATCCAGATGAGCTTCTTGTACTTCTCCATGAAGCGCTGCATCCACACGTAACCCGGCTCTTCGTTCCAGTGCTCGACGCTGCCGCCGGCCTGGGTGATTTCATAAGGTGCCATTGCGGCGTCACCGATGAAGATCACTTTGTAGTCGGCGCCGTACTTGTGCAGCAGGTCCTGGGTCGAGGTGCGCTCGGAGGTGCGGCGCATGTTGTTCTTCCACACCGATTCATAAATGAAGTTGTGGAAGTAGAAGTACTCCAGATGCTTGAACTCGGTCTTGCAGGCCGAGAACAGTTCCTCGCAGATCTTCACGTGGGCGTCCATCGAGCCGCCGATGTCGAACAGCAGCAACAGCTTCACCGTGTTGCGCCGTTCCGGGCGCATCTGGATGTTCAGCAGGCCGGCGTCCTTGGCGGTGTGGTCGATGGTGCCGTCGATATCCAGCTCTTCCGCCGCGCCCTGACGAGCGAATTTGCGCAGGCGGCGCAGGGCGACCTTGATGTTGCGGGTGCCCAGTTCCACGGAATCGTCGAGGTTCTTGTACTCGCGCTGATCCCAGACTTTCACCGCTTTGCCTTGGCGCTTGCCAGCATCGCCGACCCGGATGCCTTCCGGGTTGAAACCGCCGGAGCCGAACGGGCTGGTGCCGCCGGTGCCGATCCATTTGTTGCCGCCGGCGTGGCGTTCCTTCTGTTCTTCCAGGCGTTTCTTGAACTCTTCAATCAGCTTGTCCAGGCCGCCGAGAGACTGGATCTGCGCACGTTCCTCGTCGCTCAGCGAACGCTCGAATTCCTTGCGCAGCCAGTCTTCGGGGATCAGCGCCTGCAAGTGATCGTCGAGCTTTTCCAGGCCATTGAAGTAGGCGCCGAACGCACGGTCGAACTTGTCGAAATGCCGTTCGTCCTTCACCAGAATCGCCCGCGACAAGTAGTAGAACTCGTCCATGTCGGCGAAGGTCACGCGCTGTTTCAGTGCGTTGATCAGGTCGAGCAGCTCGCGCACCGACACCGGCACCTTGGCTGCACGCATTTCATTGAACAGGTTGAGCAACATGGCATCAGCCTCTTAGCGGGTGCCGCGACGGCTCATGAACGCCAGACGTTCCAGCAGTTGCACGTCCTGTTCGTTCTTCACCAGCGCACCGGCCAGCGGCGGGATGGCTTTGGTCGGATCGCGTTCGCGCAGCACCGCTTCGCCGATGTTGTCGGCCATCAGCAGTTTCAGCCAGTCCACCAGTTCGGAGGTCGAAGGCTTCTTCTTCAGGCCCGGCACCTTGCGCACGTCGAAGAACACGTCCAGCGCTTCGCTGACCAGGTCTTTCTTGATGTCCGGGTAGTGAACATCGACGATCTTCTGCAGGGTGGTGCGGTCGGGAAAGGCGATGTAGTGGAAGAAGCAGCGGCGCAGGAAGGCGTCCGGCAGCTCTTTCTCGTTGTTGGAAGTAATGATGATGATCGGACGTTTCTTGGCCTTGATGGTCTCGTCGATCTCGTAAACGTAGAACTCCATCTTGTCGAGTTCTTGCAGCAGGTCGTTGGGGAACTCGATGTCGGCCTTGTCGATTTCGTCGATCAGCAGAATGACCCGCTCTTCGGACTCGAACGCTTCCCAGAGCTTGCCCTTCTTCAGGTAGTTGCGTACGTCGTGGACTTTTTCATTGCCCAGTTGCGAGTCGCGCAGACGGCTGACCGCATCGTACTCGTACAGGCCCTGATGGGCCTTGGTGGTGGACTTGATGTGCCAGGTGATCAGCTTGGCGCCGAACGATTCGGCCAGTTGCTCGGCGAGCATGGTCTTGCCGGTGCCCGGTTCGCCCTTGACCAGCAGCGGCCGCTCCAGGGTGATGGCGGCGTTGACCGCCAGCTTCAGGTCATCGGTGGCGACGTAGGCCTGGGTGCCTTCGAACTTCATCTGCTAATCCTCGAACGGTAACGCCGACCTGAACGGGCAGGGCGGGGGCGAAATAATCGGATGCCCGACTATAACGCGCGGCCCGGTCGACTGTGAACGCAGACGGCTTATTCAGTCTCTGAATGGGGCGTCACATGTTGACTCAGTTTCGGCGCGAGGCCAGTATTCCAGGTATCGCCGATTTGGCGATAGCCTTCGGGCATGACTACCAAATACCGATTTCGCGAAAAATACCGCATTCAGTTGCGCGAGAAGGATCACCCGCCACCCCATGTTCACCTGACCGGTGGTGGAGTGGATGTGATGCTGAGCCTGGAAACCGTCGAGGTCATGATGGGCAAGGCACCGCCACTGATCGTCAAGGAAGCGTTGGCGTGGGTTTCGGCCCATCAGACGCAATTGCTGGAGGACTGGAAACGATGTTACCCATGAAGCGGCCACGATTGGCCGCAGTGCAGGCTGTTGGCGATGCTTGCCTGTCGCTGACCTTTATTGATGGCCAACGGCTGAACCTGGACTTGAGCCGCGATCTGCAAACCTATCCGGGGCTCGCTCCGCTACTGGACGCTGAAGTGTTTGCAACCGCTGAGTTGAGTGACGACGGCTGGAGCGTGGAGTGGCTGGAACCGGATATCCAGATTGGTGCCGATACCTTGTATCGGGACGCGCTCGCGCAAAATGCGCCGGACGAAAACACACGGATTTTCATGGATTGGCGAGCTCGCACCGGTCTACCGTTGAATGAGGCGGCCGAAGCATTGGGTGTCAGCGCCCGCAGCATCAGTCGCTACAGTAATGGTCGGGAAGCGGTGCCGCGATCATTGGCCCTGGCCTGTCTGGGTTGGGATTCGTTGCAGGAGAAGCCTGCATTGATCGCGGCAGAGGATAACGGGCGCTACATCGTCAACCGTAAAACTTAGCCCGCGTCCGGCTTCGGCCGTTCATACCGGGCATTGAAGGCTTGAATGAATCCGTTGCGCAAAATCTGCAAAAACGCTTCGAACGCGTTGATATCTTGCTGGTGCACGCTGCCGCTGAGTTCGACCCGGGTGGCAAACTGGTTCTTGCCCTGGTTTTTCAGCACGGTTTCCGTGCCGCCGACCAGTGCTTCCCAGATCGAACGGAAGATCCCCTTGTTCTTGTTCTCGACATCTTGCTGCCAGTTGAACACGTCCACGTCGCGCAGCAGCGGTTTGATGTAGCCCTTGAGCTGGCCCTTGTTGGCGGCGGCTTCGATGACCACGTCGCCGTGGCCGGCGTTGAAGTCGAATTTGCCGTAGGCCGAGGCGAAATCGTTCATGCGCTTGAGTTCGATGTCGCGGGCCCGCAGGCGAAATTCGAAGTCTTCGAAATTGCTCAAGGGGTCGAAGGTGGCTGTGGTTTCCAGCGGGGCATGTCCCAGCAGCAGAGCCTTGCCTTCGAAGCGAGCGTCGCGTTTGCCCTCCTTGTCGACCACGTTGGTCAGGTTGTAAATGCTGGCGTCGACGTTGGTTGCATTCATGTTTACCGGTGGTTTGGAGTTGAAGTTGCGAAAGCTGATCCGCCCATCGCTGATCTGCACTTCGTCGAGCGTGATAGGCAACAGTTTGCCCAGTTGCTCACGCCAGTCGGTGCCCTGACCGGTCTGGGAGTTCTGCTTGTTGGCACCACCATCGACGAAGTTCACCTGAGGTTTAAAGAATTTCACCTGTGCCACGACAGCATGGTCGTACCAAAGCGAGTGCCAACTGACAGACAGGTCGATAACCGGCGCATCGACGAACGGCACCGGCACCTTGCCGTCGGTCTTGACGATTTTCAGGCCATTGATCTTGTAGGCCCCGCGCCAGAGCGCCAGGTCCACGTCAGTGATCTGGCCGCGGTAGTCGCCCATGTTGGCCAGCTTGTCATTCAGATAGTCGCGCACGAGGTAGGGCAGGGCGATGTGCAGGGCGACCAGTAATACAACGAGAGTGGCGAAAATCCACAATGGCCAACGGTAGCGACGCTTCATGGCAGCAAATTCCGAACGGTATAAAGCGATTGACTGCCGCCTGCCGCAGACGTTCGGCCCGACTGGACTGACAAGAGCAACAGGCTTACCTTGGAGAGCTGAATTCAACGCTGCACAAGGACCCAGCCATGAGCCGTATTTTTGCTGACAACGCCCATTCCATCGGCAACACGCCGCTGGTGCAGATCAACCGCATCGCGCCCCGTGGCGTGACCATTCTGGCCAAGATCGAAGGTCGCAACCCGGGCTACTCGGTCAAGTGCCGGATCGGCGCCAACATGATCTGGGACGCCGAAAGCAGCGGCAAACTCAAGCCGGGCATGACCATCGTCGAGCCGACCTCCGGCAACACCGGCATCGGCCTGGCCTTCGTGGCGGCCGCGCGCGGCTACAAGTTGCTGCTGACCATGCCGGCCTCGATGAGCATCGAGCGACGCAAGGTGCTCAAGGCGCTGGGCGCCGAGCTGGTGCTGACCGAGCCGGCCAAGGGCATGAAGGGCGCGATCGAAAAGGCCGCCGAGATTGTCGCCAGCGACGCGGGCAAATATTTCATGCCGGCCCAGTTCGATAACCCGGCCAACCCGGCCATTCACGAAAAAACCACCGGCCCGGAAATCTGGAACGACACCGATGGTGCCATCGATGTGCTGGTCGCAGGGGTCGGCACCGGTGGAACCATTACCGGTGTGTCGCGGTATATCAAGAATACGGCGGGCAAACCGATTCTGTCGGTGGCGGTGGAACCGGTGTCTTCGCCGGTGATTACCCAGGCGCTGGCAGGTCAAGAAATCAAGCCGAGCCCGCACAAGATTCAGGGCATCGGCGCCGGTTTCGTGCCGAAGAACCTTGATCTGGCGATGGTTGACCGGGTCGAGCTGGTGACGGATGACGAGTCCAAGGCCATGGCCCTGCGCCTGATGCAGGAAGAGGGGATCCTGTGCGGGATTTCCTGCGGTGCGGCCATGTCGGTGGCGGTGCGTCTGGCGGAGACCCCGGAAATGCAGGGCAAGACCATTGTGGTGGTGCTGCCCGACTCCGGTGAGCGTTATCTGTCGAGCATGCTGTTCAGTGATCTGTTCACCGATCAGGAGAACCAGCAGTAAGGGGGCGCGTTGATTCAGGTCAGCCAGGGTTCAGGATCGTTATGTTAATAAGTGCTTTGTTGCGCAATTCTTAACACTGAATGTTGGGTCGGGCGGGTTTTTCCCGGAGCCGGTAGTGTTTATCATGGCCGGCCGCCATCTCGGGTAAATGACATGGCGTGGCGTTGTCTTATTTCAAGGAGTTGTTGATGACCTTTTCGTTAGCCGCCAAGGTGTCGGTGTTGCTGCTGTTTGTGGGCAGCATCCTCTACGTGCATTTGCGCGGCAAGGCGCGTTTGCCGGTGCTGCGGCAGTTCGTCAACCACTCGGCGCTGTTCGCCCCGTATAACGCCTTGATGTACCTGTTCTCGGGCGTGCCGTCCAAGCCGTATCTGGATCGCAGCAAGTTTCCGGAGCTGGACGTGTTGCGCGATAACTGGGAAACCATTCGCGACGAAGCCATGCATCTGTTCGACGAGGGTTATATTCGTGCCGCCGAGAAGAACAACGACGCCGGTTTCGGCTCGTTCTTCAAGAAAGGCTGGAAGCGTTTCTACCTCAAGTGGTACGACAAACCGCTGCCATCGGCCGAAACCCTGTGCCCGAAAACCGTGGCGTTGGTCAGTGCCATCCCCAACGTCAAAGGCGCGATGTTCGCGCTGTTGCCGGGCGGCAGCCATTTGAACCCGCACCGCGATCCGTTCGCGGGCTCCCTGCGCTATCACCTGGGTCTGTCAACGCCAAACTCCGACGATTGCCGAATCTTCGTCGACGGTCAGGTCTACGCCTGGCGCGACGGTGAAGACGTGATGTTCGACGAGACCTACGTGCATTGGGTCAAGAACGAAACCGAACAGACCCGCGTCATCCTGTTCTGCGACATCGAGCGGCCGCTGAGCAGCCGCCTGATGACCCGCATCAACCGCTTCATCAGCGCCTGGCTGGGCCGTGCCACGGCACCGCAGAACCTCGACGACGAGCGTGTCGGCGGGATCAACCAGGCTTACGCCTGGAGCAAGAACTTCAGCGACAGGTTCAGTGGTGCGGTCAAACAGTGGAAACGCCGCAACCCGAAAGCCTACCGTGTGCTGCGGCCGGTGCTGGCGGTGGTGGTGTTGACGTTGCTGGGGTATTGGCTGTTTGGTTGAGGCCGCGAAGTACAGCAAAACCGCTCGTTTGAGCGGTTTTTTCTGGTATCTGTCCAATTCATTGCAATCCATGTCGCGGGCTGGTTATAGTCGGCGCTCGTGAGTCGCACGACTCACCTTTCAACCCTTCAAAAAAGATCAGCCCAGATGCCTGCATCCCTCATCAACGCGGTAGTCGATTCAGCGGTCAACGCTGGCGTCGTGCCGTGCGGGAATCAGCAGCCTGTGCAGATCAGTCATTACCCTCCACCTGTCAGTAGCACGCCGGTGTGCGCAGTCGTATCACCGCCGGGCGTTGGTATTTCGGGCTGATCAGCGTTTGCTGCTGACCCCTGTGCCCCCTGAAAAAACCTACTGAATTTCAGCTTCGGCTGAGTTGGCTATTTGCCTGACTACAGGTGGTATTCATGTTTGTCCTTTCGAAAAAGTCCGCGCTCGCGGCGGCGTCCACGAGCCTGTTCGTTCTGCTGTGGAGCAGCGGGGCGATCTTCTCCAAGTGGGGGCTGGCCCACGCTTCACCCTTCGCCTTTCTGCTGATCCGGTTTGTCATTGCCCTGTGTGGGCTGGTGCTGCTGATGCCATTGCTCAAGTTGAGGTTGCCCGAGGGCGGCAAGCCGATGCTGTACGCGATGGCCACCGGGGTGGTGTTGTTAGGGGCTTATCAGATTTTCTATCTGCTGGCGCTGGATCTGAAGGTCACCCCCGGCGTGATGGCCACCATCATGGGCGTGCAACCGATCCTGACGGTGGTGCTCATGGAGCGTCAGCGTTCGGCGAGCCGAATGTTTGGGCTGGCGTTGGGACTGGCCGGTCTGATCATGGTGGTTTATCAGGGCATCGGTCTGGCCGGGATGTCGCTGGCGGGGATGCTGTTCGGGCTGCTGGCGCTGGCGAGCATGACCTTCGGCTCGATCATGCAGAAGCGCATCACCGACAATCCCCTCGGCACGCTGCCGGTGCAGTATCTGGCGGGGCTGCTGCTGTGCGGGATTTTCGTGCCGTTCCAGCCGTTTCACTTCGAGCACAGCGCCGGTTTCATCGTGCCGGTGCTGTGGATGGGACTGGTGGTTTCCGTGCTGGCGACGTTGCTGCTGTACCGACTGATCGCCCGGGGCAATCTGGTCAATGTCACCAGCCTGTTCTATCTGGTGCCGGCCGTGACGGCTGTGATGGACTACCTGATCTTCGGCAATCGCCTGGCCGCGTTGAGCGTGCTGGGAATGCTGTTGATCATCGTCGGTCTGGTGTTCGTGTTCCGTAAATCGGCCTAATAGCTGCGCATGAAAAAGGCCCGGGAGGAAACTCCCGGGCCTTTGTGCATCTGCCAATCAGCGGGTGGCGATTTCTGCGGGTTTGACTGCTGCCGGTTTCAGCACCAGCCACAGCGCAATGGCGATCAACACCCCGCCATACACGTGGGCCATCGACAGCGGCTCATCGAGAAACAGCGCCCCCCACAACACGCCGAACGGCGGAATCATGAAGGTCACGGTCATCGATTTCACCGGCCCGATGGAGCTCAGCAGGCGGAAGTAAATGATGTAGGCAAACGCGGTGCAGCCCAGCCCAAGGCCCAACAGCGACAGCCAGACATTCCAGCCACCCCAGCTCACCGGCGGCGCAGTGATGACGCTGTAACCGAACAGCGGCAACAGAAACAGGGTCGCACCGAGCATGCTGCCCAGCGCCGACAGACGACTGTCGAGGCCGCCGGCCTGATCCAGCCAGCGTCGGGCGAGGAACCCGGCGAAGCCATAACAGGTGGTTGCGAGCAGGCAGGCCACCGCGCCCATCAGCAAGTGCAGATCGAACGCGACCGGGCCGGCGCGGGTCAGCACACCCACCCCGAGCAGGCCAAGGAAAACCCCGGCGAGTTTGGCCAGCGTGAGTTTTTCACTGAAGAACAAACCGCCGATCAACACGCCCATCAATGGCGTGGTGGCATTGAAGATCGCCGAATAACCGGCCGGCAGCACCTGGGCGGCGACCGAATACAGCGTCGCCGGCACGCCGGAGTTGATCACGCCCAGCAACATCACAGTCTTGAGCTTGCCTTTGAAATCCCAGCTGATGCGCATCAGCCCGAGGATCACCAGCAAGCCGACGGCGGCGATGGAAACGCGGAAGAATCCGGTCGGAACCGTACCGATCGCGGGAGCGATGATGCGCATGAACAGGAAGCTCGCGCCCCAGATGGCAGCCAGCGACAGCATGCGGAAAATATCGACGGGGCTCACGGGCCACTCCTTCCTTGATCGGGACGAGAGTGTTGCCGAGGGCCCCGGCGATGGCAACCGCTAATCGGGCATTTAATTGTCTGATCAGATCACGAAGCGCGTGACCAGTGCGTTCAGGTCGACGGCCAGCCGTGACAGTTCCTGACTGGCGGCAGAGGTCTGGGTGGCACCTGCTGCGGTTTGTGTCGACAGATCACGGATGGTCACCAGGTTCTGATCGACCTCCCGAGCCACCAGCGCCTGTTGCTCGGCGGCGCTGGCGATTACCAGGTTGCGCTGGTTGATCTGCGAAATCGACGCGGTGATTTTCTCCAGTGCATGGCCGGCACTGTTGGCGCGACGCAGGGTATGGCTGGCCTGCTCGGCGCTGTTTTGCAAGGCGCCGACGGTGGCACTGGTGCCTTGCTGAATGCTGCTGATCATCAGCTCGATTTCTTCGGTGGAGTTCTGCGTGCGCTGGGCCAGCGAGCGGACCTCGTCGGCAACCACTGCGAAGCCACGTCCGGCCTCGCCGGCGCGCGCGGCTTCAATCGCAGCGTTCAGGGCCAGCAGGTTGGTCTGCCCGGCGATGCCGCGAATCACTTCCAGCACTTTGCTGATGTCCTGGGCCTGAGTCGCAAGGCCCTCGGCCTGTTCGGACGCGCCGAGTACTGCACTGACCAGTTCCTGAATCGAACTGATGGTCTCGCTGACCTGCACATGCCCGTGCTTGCTGTCCTCGTTCGACGCTTCGGAGGCCTGGGCACTGGACACCGCATTGGCGGCCACTTCATCCACCGCCGTGCTCATCTCGGTGACCGCCGTGGCGGCCTGCTCGATCTGGTCATTTTGCTGCTGCAACCCGCGAGTACTTTGTTCCATCACCGAACTCATTTCCTCGGCAGCGGAGGCTAGTTGCTGGGCCGACTCGCTGATGCCGCGAATGGTCGAACGCAGATTGCCCTGCATCTGCGCCAGCGCCGTGAGCAACTGCGCCGCTTCATCACGACCCTCGCTGTCGATGCGACCGCTGAGGTCTCCCGAAGCAATCTGCCGCGCCGCGTTCAGCGCCTGATTGATCGGCGTGGTGATGCTGCGGGTCAGCAACCAGGCCAGCAACAACGTGGCAATCAGGGCGATAACGATGATCGCGGCGACGATCCACAGCGCCTGCTGGTACATCGCCGCCGCGGACTTGGCGGCGGCATCCGCGCCTTGCTGATTGAGGCTGATCATTTGCTCAAGGGTCTTGTCGAGCACCGTGCCCTGGGGCGCCAGTTCAGTGGTCAGGCGCGCGTAGGCTTGTTCGTTTTGTCCGGCATCGATCTGTTTGATGATCTGGTCGAGGATGCTCAGGTACTTGGCCGTGTCGGCGCTCAAACCTTCCAGCATCACTCGCTCCTGGTCATTGGCGATCAGGGCCTTGTGGTCGTCGAGGCGCTTGAGCAATTCCTGACGTTGCGCCGTGAGAATGCCTTTGCTGCGTTCGCGAACGGCAGCCTGAGTGCTGGTGATCAGGCGCAGGGATTCGAGACGAATACTGGCAATGTTCGCCGCTGCGTCATGGATGCTTTCGATGCTGGGCATCCACGATTCCTCGATCACCGCCGCGCTCTCGCGCAGGGTTTTCATCTGGCCCAGACCGAACAGGCCGACCACCACCAGCAGACTGGCCAGAACGGCAAAACACAAACTGGCGCGCAAACCTATGCGCAGATTCCGGATAGACATCAATGTGCTCCTTGGGGATTGGGGGAGAGGTCGTCCTCGTGGACCGAGGATCTTTTTGTAAGGCGGGTGATGGCGGGCTGTATATCAAAGTGACACTATCTTGGTAAGGCCATTTTTAACCGGGGTGGCACGCGATGGACGAGAAGGAACTAGCCGGGAAAAGCGCGGATTAGAGACGTCGCTACCGGGTTGGATCCGAAACCCAGAAGAAACGCGGGCTGGCGTTCAGCGATAGGGAGAAGCCGAAGGGACGTTTATTGACCGAACGGTCGATTAAAAAAACTTTGATAAAAACTGTGTCGTTGTACAACCCGCAAGAGGATTTGGCCGAAATTGCGCTTCTCCTGCGCCTGCTTCCGTGGCTAAGCTCAGGCCTTCGAGCACAGATTCTCCAATTCCCGCAGAGGTCTCATCTATGCCGCAGCAATGGCCAGCCACCGACATCGCCCGCCTGATCCTCGATGGCTTTGACGATTACCGCGAGCATTTCCGGCGGATCACCGACGGCGCCCGGGAGCGCTTCGAGCAAGCCCGCTGGCAGGACACGCAAACCGCGTCGGCGGCGCGGATCAACCTCTACGAAGAAAAGGTCGGTGAAACCGTCGCCCGCCTGCGCGAGTATTTCGAGCCGGACACCTTGATGGACGTCACCTGCTGGCCACTGGTGAAAAGCGCCTACATCAGCATCATCGACCTGCGCTTCGACGATGAGCTGTCCGAGACCTGGTACAACTCGATTTTCTGCAGCCTGTTCAGCCACGACCTGATCAGCGACGGCTGCATGTTCATCCACACCACGCGCCCGAGCCTGCGTCGGGCACGGGCCGCGCAGACCCGCACCTACAAGCCCCAAGGGCAGATCTCGGGCATGCTTGCGAGCATCTTTGCCGATTACCGCTTCAGCGAGGCCTACGCCGATTTGCCCGGCGACTTGCTGCGTCTGGAAGCGCAACTGCGCGAGAACCTGCCGGACTGGGTGTGCAAGGACCCGGAGCTGAGCGTCGAGCTGTTTTCCTCGGTGCTGTACCGCAACAAGGGCGCGTACCTGGTGGGGCGCATCTACACCAACGACGATCAGTGGCCGTTGGTGATTCCGTTGCTACACCGCGAAGGGCGCGGGATTCAGATCGACGCATTGATCACCGACGAAGCGGAGGTGTCGATCATCTTCTCCTTCACCCGTTCGTATTTCATGGTGGATGTGCCGGTGCCGGCGGAGTTCATCGGTTTCCTCAAACGCATCCTGCCGGGCAAGCACATCGCCGAGCTGTACACCTCGATCGGTTTCTACAAGCACGGTAAATCGGAGTTCTACCGCGCCCTGATCAATCACCTGGCCAACACCGATGACCAGTTCATCATGGCGCCGGGCGTGCGCGGCATGGTCATGAGCGTGTTCACGCTGCCGGGCTTCAACACCGTGTTTAAGATCATCAAGGATCGTTTCTCTCCATCGAAAAACGTCGACCGCGCCACGGTGATCGAGAAGTACCGACTGGTGAAAAGCGTCGACCGGGTCGGGCGCATGGCCGATACCCAGGAATTCGCCGACTTCCGTTTTCCCCTGAGCAAATTCGAGCCGGCGTGCCTGGCGGAACTGCTGGAAGTCGCGCCGTCCACGGTGTCGCTGGAAGGCGAAACCGTGCTGATCCGCCACTGCTGGACCGAGCGCCGAATGACGCCGCTTAATCTCTATCTGGATAACGCCAACGAAGCCCAGGTGCGCGAAGCGCTGGAGGATTACGGCCTGGCGATCAAGCAACTGGCGGCGGCCAACATCTTTCCCGGCGACATGCTGCTGAAGAACTTCGGCGTCACCCGCCACGGCCGGGTGGTGTTCTACGACTACGACGAGATCTGTTTCCTCACTGAAGCGAATTTCCGCCACATCCCGGCACCGCGCACGCCAGAGGACGAAATGGCCTCCGAGCCGTGGTATTCGATCGGGCCGCTGGACGTGTTCCCCGAGGAGTTTCCGCCGTTTCTGTTTGCCGATTCGGCGCAGCGCAAATTGTTCGATCAGCTGCATGGCGAGTTGTACAACGCGGATTACTGGAAGGGGTTGCAGGAGGCGATTCGGGCGGGGAAAGTTATCGATGTCTTTCCATATCGGCGCAAAGGCTTGGATAACGAGTAACGGCTTTCCCTCACCCCAGCCCTCCCGAAACGTCGGACCGCCCGGAGGGAGAGGGGGTCGACCGAGGTGTCTCGGGTCAAACATCGACCTGGAAGATCGTGGCGATTATGGATTCGGTGAGGCTCCTTCAGGTCGGCGTAGCTCTAGAGCAACCCCCGATCAGTCCCCTCTCCCCCTGGGAGAGGGCTAGGGTGAGGGCAGCAATCCCCCAGACACGCCACAAATCCCGCAAATCTGCGACAATCGCGTCCTTGCGCCACTAGACGACCGAATTGCGTACCCGATGACCGACGAATCGCCCTCCATCGACAAACTGCTGAAAAACCTCGATCACGCCATGCTCGCCGACCGCCACCGGCTGCGGCGGCAGTTGCTTGAGCTGCGCAAGAGGCCCGACGAGGCCAAGCTGGCCCAGTGGGTGGCGCGCATGCAGGCGTCCTGCGATCAGGTGCTGGCGCGCAAGGCCAGCCTGCCGGTGATCCGTTACGACGACAGCCTGCCGATTGCAGCCAAGCGTGACGAAATCAAGAAGGCCCTGGAAAAGCACCAGGTGCTGATCATCGCCGGTGAAACCGGCTCGGGCAAAACCACCCAATTGCCGAAAATCTGTCTGGAGATCGGTCGCGGCCAGCACGGTTTGATCGGCCACACCCAGCCTCGGCGGATCGCGGCGCGCAGCGTGGCCAGCCGGGTTGCCGAAGAACTCGGTACACCGCTGGGCGCGCTGGTCGGTTATCAGGTGCGCTTCGAAGACCAAAGCGATTCGAACACCCTGATCAAACTGATGACCGACGGCATCCTGCTGGCGGAAACCCAGAACGACCGCTACCTCGAACGCTACGACACGATCATCGTCGACGAAGCCCACGAACGCAGCCTCAACATCGACTTCCTGCTCGGTTACCTGAAAACCCTGCTGCCGCGTCGCCCGGATCTGAAAGTCATCATCACTTCGGCGACCATCGATCTGGAGCGCTTCTCCAAGCATTTCGACGATGCGCCGATTGTCGAAGTGTCCGGCCGCACCTTCCCGGTGGAAACCTGGTATCGCCCGCTGACGCTGGAGCAGGACGAAGAGGGCAACCGTGTCGAAGACGACCTGACTGTCGATCAGGCGATCCTCGCCACCCTCGACGAAATCGCCGCCTATGAACGCAGCGAACGCCGCAGTCCCGGTGATGTGCTGGTGTTCCTGCCCGGCGAGCGCGAGATTCGCGACGCCGCCGACATGCTGCGCAAGGCCCAGCTCAAACACACCGAAATCCTGCCGTTGTACGCGCGCCTGTCGCCGGCCGAGCAGCAGCGGATCTTTCAGTCCCATCCGGGGCGTCGCGTGGTGCTGGCGACCAACGTTGCGGAAACTTCGCTGACCGTGCCGGGCATCCGTTACGTGATCGACAGCGGCACCGCGCGCATCAGCCGCTACAGCTACCGTGCCAAGGTCCAGCGGCTGCCGATCGAAGCGATTTCCCAGGCCAGTGCCAACCAGCGTAAAGGTCGTTGCGGCCGGGTCGAGCCGGGTATCTGTGTGCGCTTGTACAGCGAAGAGGATTTCCTCGGTCGCCCGGAATTCACCGATCCGGAAATCCTGCGCACCAACCTCGCTGCGGTAATCCTGCAGATGCTCCATCTGCGCCTCGGCGAGATCACTGATTTCCCGTTTATCGAGCCGCCGGACGGCAAGGCGATTAGCGACGGTTTCAACCTGCTGCAGGAATTGTCGGCGGTGGATCGCAACAGTCAGCTGACCCCGCTCGGTCGCCAACTGGCGCGCCTGCCGGTGGACCCGCGCATGGGCCGCATGCTGCTTGAAGCCGCCAAACTCGGCAGCTTGCAGGAGGTGCTGATCGTCGCCAGTGCCATGTCGATTCAGGATCCGCGCGAGCGTCCGCCGGAGCGTCAGCAGGCCGCTGACCAGGCCCACGCTCAGTGGAAGGACGCCGATTCGGACTTCGCCGGGCTGGTCAATCTGTGGCGCGGTTTTGAAGAGCAGCGCCAGGCGTTGACCGCCAGTCCGCTGCGCAACTGGTGCCGCAAGAATTTCCTCAACTACCTGCGCCTGCGCGAGTGGCGCGATTCCCACCGTCAGTTGAGCCTGATCTGCCGCGACTTGCAGCTGAGCCTGAACAAAGAACCGGCGGATTATCCGAAGCTGCACAAAGCGGTGCTGGTCGGCCTGCTCAGCCAGATTGGTCAGAAAACCGAGGACGGCGATTACCTTGGCGCCCGTCAGCGGCGGTTCTGGATTCACCCGTCATCGGGTATCGGCAAGAAACGCCCGCAGTGGGTGATGACCGCCGAACTGGTGGAAACCACCAAGCTCTACGCGCGGATGGTGGCGAAGATCGACGCCGACTGGATCGAACCGCTGGCCGGGCATCTGATCAAGAAGAACCACTTTGAACCGCACTGGGAGAAGAAGCGCGGCCAGGTCGTCGCGTTCGAACAGATCACTCTGTTCGGCCTGATCGTGGTCGGTCGCCGGCCGGTGCATTACGGCCCGGTGGATCCGGTGGTTTCGCGAGAGCTGTTTATCCGCGAAGGCCTGGTGCGCGGCGAGATTCAGTCCCGGGCCAAGTGCCTGACCGCCAACAAACAACTGCTGGAGCAGCTCGACGAACTGGAAGCCAAAGCCCGTCGCCGGGACATTCTGGCCGACGAGGAAACCCTCTACGCGTTCTACGACGCGCGACTGCCGGCGGAGATCCACCAGACCGCGACGTTCGACAGCTGGTATCGGGTCAACAGCCAGAAAGATCCACAACTGCTGATCATGCGCGAGGAAGACGTGCTGGCCCGCGAAGCCAGCGAAGTCACCGCCCAGCATTACCCGGACACGCTGCACATCGGCGATCTGGAACTGGCGCTGAGTTACCACTTCGAACCGAATCATCCGCGTGACGGCGTGACCCTGCGTGTGCCGGCGCCGCTGTTGCCGATGCTGCCGCCGGAACGCCTGGAATGGCTGGTGCCGGGACTGATCGAGGCCAAGTGCATCGCCCTGGTGCGCAACCTGCCCAAGGCTTTGCGAAAAAACTTCGTGCCGGTGCCGGACTTCATCAAGGCCGCGCTGCAACGCATGACCTTCGCCGAAGGTTCGTTGCCGCAAGCGCTGGGTCGCGAACTGCTGCGCATGACCGGTGCGCGGGTCAGCGATGAAGCCTGGGCCGAAGCGGCGCAGCAGGTTGAAAGCCACCTGCGGATGAACCTGGAAATCGTCGACGGCCAGGGCAAGTTCCTCGGCGAGGGCCGGGATCTGGCCGAGCTGACCGCACGTTTCGCCGAAGCCAGCCAGGCCGCACTGGCGGTGCCGCAAAGTGCGAAAAGCCAGCAACCGGTGGAGGCCAAAGTCTTTGCGCCGGTGGCGGAAAAGACCCAACAGAAGATCGCCGGGCTTTCGATGACGGTGTATCCGGCGCTGGTGGAAGAGGGCGGTACGGTCAAGGAAGGGCGATTTTCTACCCCGGCGGAAGCCGAATTCCAGCACCGCCGCGCCTTGCAACGTCTGCTGCTGCAGCAACTGGCCGAACCGGCGAAGTTCCTGCGCGGCAAGTTGCCGGGCCTGACCGAACTGGGCCTGCTGTACCGCGAACTGGGGCGGGTTGATGCGCTGGTCGAAGACATTCTGCTGGCCAGCCTCGACAGCTGCATTCTTGACGGTGAAGACCCGTTGCCCCGTGACGGCGCAGGGCTGGCGGCACTGGCCGAGCGCAAGCGCGGCAGCTGGACCGAGCACGCCGAGCGCGTGGCACGCCTGACTCTGGAAATCCTCAAGCTCTGGCACGGTCTGCAAAAGCGCTTCAAGGGCAAGATCGACCTGGCTCAGGCCGTGGCGCTTAACGACATCAAGCAGCAGCTCAGTCATCTGGTGTATCCGGGCTTCGTCCGGGAAACGCCGATGCTCTGGCTCAAGGAGTTGCCGCGTTACCTGAAAGCGGTCGAGCAGCGTTTCGAGAAGCTGGGCGCGCAAGTGCAGAAGGATCGGGTTTGGAGCGGCGAACTCGCCGGGCTCTGGACGCAATACCAGACCCGCGCAGCCAAGCATGCCCAGGAAGGCAAGCGCGATCCGCAGCTCGAGCTGTATCGCTGGTGGCTGGAGGAGTACCGGGTTTCGCTGTTCGCCCAGCAGTTGGGGACGAAGGTGCCGATCTCCGACAAACGCCTCAACAAGCAGTGGACGCAGGTAGAACCCTAGCGAGTGCCTGATCGCTCCGTGGGAACGATCACAAATTCCCCTTGTGGGAGCAAGCTCGCTCCCACATTGGGAAGGTCGTGACGCTTGGGAAAGGCGCCAAAACCTCGGGTTTATGGCAAACTTCGCCACCATAAATGCCGTTTTCGCGTCCCAGAGCCTTTGCCGGGCCGCGCAACGGAATAAAGCGATGCCAGGTTTTTGCGTCCCTGATACGGGAATGGACCCTTTGCGTGTTGGCACGTCGGTGCCAGCACTTTCTGCCTGAACAGATTAGAGAAACGACCATGCATAACGTCGTCATCAGCGGCACCGGCCTGTACACCCCGGCCAACAGCATCTCCAACGAAGAGCTGGTGCAGTCTTTCAATACCTACGTCGCCCAGTTCAACGCGGACAACGCCGACGCCATCGCCAGCGGCGAAGTCCAGGCCCTGACCGAGTCCAGCGCCGCGTTCATCGAAAAAGCTTCCGGCATCAAGAGCCGCTTTGTCATGGACAAGGACGGCATCCTCGACCCTGCGCGCATGGCGCCACGGCTGCCGGAGCGTTCCAACGACGAATGGTCGGTACTCTGCCAGATGGCCATCGGCGCTGCCGAACAAGCCCTGCAACGTGCCGGCAAGACCGCCGCCGACATCGACGGCGTGATTGTCGCCTGCTCCAACCTGCAGCGCGCCTACCCGGCCATCGCCATCGAAGTCCAGGAAGCGCTGGGCATCCAGGGTTTCGGTTTCGACATGAACGTGGCCTGCTCTTCGGCGACCTTCGGCATCCAGCAAGCGGCCAACACCGTGCAACTGGGTCAGGCCCGGGCGATCCTGATGGTCAACCCGGAAGTCTGCACCGGTCACCTGAACTTCCGCGACCGCGACAGCCACTTCATTTTCGGTGACGCCGCTACTGCCGTCGTCATCGAGCGTGCCGATACGGCGACGTCGAAACACCAGTTTGACGTGGTCAGCACCAAACTGCTGACCAAGTTCTCCAACAACATCCGCAACAACTTCGGCTTCCTCAACCGCGCGGCGGAAGAGGGCATCGGCGCCCGCGACAAACTGTTCGTGCAGGAAGGCCGCAAGGTGTTCAAGGATGTCTGCCCGATGGTGGCCGAGCTGATCGGCGAGCATCTGGAAGAGAACAAGCTCAACGTCGGTGACGTGAAGCGCTTCTGGCTGCACCAGGCCAACCTGAGCATGAACCACCTGATCGTGCGCAAGCTGCTGGGCCGCGAGGCCACCGAAGAAGAAGCCCCGGTGATTCTCGACACCTACGCCAACACCAGCTCCGCCGGTTCCGTGATCGCGTTCCACAAATATCAGGACGATCTGGCGGCCGGTTCGCTGGCGGTGCTGAGTTCGTTCGGTGCCGGTTACTCGATTGGTAGCGTGATTCTGCGTAAACGCTAAGAGCGAGTTCATTTCCTCTTAATCGCGCTGACGTTTCCTACATCCGAATCGGCGCGAGCGCTGTAATTTTCGAAACTGGCGGCAGGAGAGATCCTGCCGCTATCATTTTCGGAGTCAGGAAAAGGGGATTGATGGATGGCGGTTGACGACACACAACTGCTCGAGCGGTTGTTGGCAGGCGAACAGAAAGCCTTCAAGGAACTGGTCAGCACCTATCAAAGCCCCATGCGCGCGGTCGCCTACGCGATTGTCGGCCAGCGCCACGTCGAAGAAGTGGTGCAGGACGCGTGGCTGTCGGTGGTGCGTAATATCGGCCGTTTCGAGGGGCGCTCCAGTCTCAAGACCTGGCTGCTGACCATCACCGCCAACTCGGCCAAGAGCCGCTACAAACTCAATCGTCGCGAAGTGTTGCTGGATGATCTGCCGTCCCCCCACGGCACCATCGACGACAATCGTTTCTCTCCCGGCGACGGTCACTGGCTGGTCGCACCGTTCGCCTGGCACCAGGACACGCCCGAAGCGTTGCTGACAGAAGGCGAGCTGCGTGAATGCCTGGAGCATACGTTGCTCAGTCTCTCCGAACTTCAGAGCAGTGTGCTCACGCTGCGCGAGCGTCAGGGCCTGGAGCTGGAGGACATCTGTAATCTTCTGGAGATCTCGCTCTCCAATGTCCGCGTGTTGCTGCATCGGGCACGCTTGAAGGTCTTCGCGACCGTGGAGCATTTTGAGGAGACGGGAGAATGTTGACCTGCAAGGAGCAAGTGGCGCGATCCAGCGATTATCTC
The DNA here is from genome assembly GCF_048654275.1 of Candidatus Pseudomonas auctus. Lineage (NCBI taxonomy): Bacteria > Pseudomonadati > Pseudomonadota > Gammaproteobacteria > Pseudomonadales > Pseudomonadaceae > Pseudomonas > Candidatus Pseudomonas auctus. The sequence goes on from NZ_JBJYZK010000021.1 coordinate 29,814, forward strand.
GATGGCCAGTTGAGCTTTCGCGAGAAGTTGATGGTGCGTCATCACCTGATGTTCTGCCGCAATTGCCGGCGGTTCATTCGCCAGATGCGTTTGATGCAGGCGACGTTGCGAGCAATGCCGCAAAAGCCTGAAGAGGGCGTGGACGCGTTGGCCGAGCAGCTGGCACAGCTGCGGCGCAAGGATCGATCCTGAAAACACAGACTGGCGCGGCCGCAGCGAACGGATGATGGGGATCGCTGCGGCCGCGCCAGTCTGTTGAAGCCTCTTCAAACGATGGAACCGGATGTAAACCCATCGTTTGAAGTCTGTTGCCGGGTTGCTTAGAACTTCGCTTCCGCGTCCAGCTGCAGGGTGTTGGTGTCTGCATCACGCTGGGTACGGCTGGAGAAGTCGGCCTTGGTCAGGAAGTAAGTCGCACCAATGGCGAAGTTTTTGTCGATGTCGTAGCCGACCTTGAACTTGTGGCCACGTGAACCGGTGGTGCCGTTGGCGAAGTCCGAATCGGTGAAGGCGCCGACCACCGCGTTGCGCTGCACGTCACGATAGTTGTAGTCGAGGTTCAGGCCGAAGACCTTCGACTTGGCACCTACCAGCCACGCGGTGTCCTGATCGGTCACTGCATCGTTGTTCTTCACGTACTGACCGTAGAACGACAGCGGCATTGGCAGGCCGCCGATGTCGACCTGGCTGAAGCCTTCGTACAGACGGAATTCGTTGTCTGCCGAGTTGCCGTTGACGGCCAGGGCGCACGGCGTGGAAGTGCCGGTGCAACGGCTGTCTTCGTCGTTCTGGTAGGCGTAGACGCTGCCGCCCAGGGTCAGTTTCAGGTTGTCGGTGATGGCGAAGCGGCTGCCCAACTGGCCGGCGGTCAGGCGCAGGTCGTGACGGAACTGCACGCCGTCGCCATCGACGTTGTCCTTGAGGTTGTAGTTACCCAGGCTGCCGAACAGTTCGACGCTGCTGCCCAACGGATACTTGTAGGTAACGGCCAGACCTTCCGGGTTGATATCGCTGTCCCAGATCACGTCGCCCATGCTCACCCACGGTTGCAGCATCTTGCCGCCGATGATGTGCAGGTTCTTGATCTGGTCCGGGTGGTAGTCGATGTAGCCCAGGTCGAGCCAGATCTGCTTCTTGTCGAAGTAGTTGTCCTGGTCCTGGTTGGTCGAACGGGCGTCGTCGCCGCCGCCGGTGGCGATACGGATGCCGGTGTCGACTTGCGGGTTGATCTCGGTGTACGCACCCAGACGGGCACGGATGCGCTGGCGATCCTTGTCGCGGCCGCCGTTGTTCGGCTCGCCGTCGATCTTGATGGTTTCCTGACGGATACGCACGTCACCCTTGAACTGGGTCTTGGCGGCCCAGGCCAGTTTCTGGTCGAAACTGCTGAGCTCGTTGGTTTTCTTCGCGGTCGCCGCGATTTGCTCGTTGGTCTCTTGCTGCGCTTGTTGCGCGATCTGCTGGGCCTTCTGATCCTTGGCCAGTTCAGTTTGCAGTTCAACGTACTGCGCCTGGGAAATCGAACCGTTAGCCTTGAGCATGTCGAGCAGTTTGGCGTCGACTGCGGCACTGGCCGGAACACTCATGGCCAGCAACAAGCCACCGCACAGGGCCGCCGCAGTTTTCGTGGAAGCAAGACGCATAGCAATCTCCGAAGATGAAAAGGGGATGGCTGAACCATCCTGGGCACAACCGACGGTTTGACGGTCGGAAAACAGTGTCCGGGTAGAACCCGGCGCTCTAAAAACAGGCGCCAGTATCGCGATGGTTTATGACAGAGCAGTGGCACGATGATGGCAGGTTGATGACGATACAAAGCTGCCGTGAACTATTGATTTAGAGCGCTGTCGCGTAATCGGACGTGGGCAACGCCCCGCCGATCAGCGATACTCGCCGGGCGTTCACGCCCGAAAGTGGAGAGGAAAATGCCGCTGCAACGTCTGCATAAACTGTCGGAAATTCCAGCGTCCGACTGGGATGTTCTGGTCCCGCAAAACCAGCCGTTTCTGCGCCACGCCTTCCTGGCTTCGCTGGAGGACAGCGGCAGCGTCGGCCTGCACACCGGCTGGCAAGCGGAGCATTTGCTGCACGTCGAAGCGGGGCGCGTGATCGCCGCGTTGCCCGGTTATCGCAAGTGGCACTCCTACGGGGAATACGTGTTCGATCACGGCTGGGCCGATGCCTGCGCTCGGGCCGGCATCGATTACTACCCCAAGTTCCTCAGCGCCGTGCCGTTCAGCCCGGTCAGCGGCCCACGGTTGTTGGCAGCGAATGTCGAGGACGGATTCGAGCTGCTCAAGAGCCTGCCGGGCTATCTGGAAATCGAAGAGCTCTCCAGCGCCCACATCAACTTCACCGACGCCTTCACCGATGCCGCCATGGCCGAGCAGCCGGGCTGGCTGCAGCGCATCGGCTGTCAGTATCACTGGCAGAATCGCGGCTACCGCGACTTTCAGGATTTCCTCGACGTGCTCGCCTCGCGCAAGCGCAAGCAGATGCGTAAGGAGCGCGAGCAAGTGGCGGGACAGGGTTTCGAGTTCGAATGGCTGGAAGGCCGCGAGCTGGACGAGGCGCAGTGGGATTTCGTCTACGCCTGTTACGCCAACACCTACGCGGTGCGTCGGCAGGCACCGTACCTGACCCGGGAGTTCTTCAGCCTGCTGGCCGAGCGCATGCCGGAAGCGATTCGCGTGGTGCTGGCCCGACAGGGCTCACGGCCGGTGGCGATGGCGTTCAGCCTGGTGGGCGGCGACAGCTTTTACGGGCGTTATTGGGGATGCCTGGCCGAGTTCGACCGGCTGCACTTCGAGACCTGTTTCTATCAGGGCATGGACTATGCGATTGCCCAGGGCTTTCAGCGTTTCGATGCCGGTGCCCAGGGCGAGCACAAACTGATTCGCGGCTTCGAACCGGTAATCACCCATTCCTGGCATTACCTGCGCCATCCCGGTTTGAAAGCCGCGGTCAAAGACTTCCTGCACCAGGAACGCGCCGGTGTACTGGCCTATGCCGAAGAGGCGAGGAGCGCCTTGCCTTATCGGCAAGCCTGATCCTCGCCGACTCCCTCAGCTGTCTTCCTTGCCCAGCCAGCGATAGAGCACGCCGCCGACCACCGCACCCAGCAACGGCGCGACCCAGAACATCCACAACTGCGCGATGGCCCAGCCGCCGACCATCAGCGCCGGGCCGGTGCTGCGGGCCGGGTTGACCGAGGTGTTGGTCACCGGAATCGAGATCAGGTGGATCAGCGTCAGGGCCAGGCCAATGGCGATAGGTGCCAGTCCCGCCGGAGCGCGTTTGTCGGTGGCGCCGAGGATGATCACCACGAACATGGCGGTCATCACCAGCTCGGTGACGAAGCCGGCGGCCATCGAATATTTGCCCGGCGAGTGCTCGCCATAACCGTTGGAGGCCAGGCCGGCGGCGACGTCGAAGCCTTCCTTGCCGCTGCCGATGTAGACGATCAGCGCCGCCGCGAGGATCGCCCCGATCACTTGGGCAATGATGTAGGCGGGCAGCTCTTTGGCCGGGAATCGACCGCCGACGGACAGACCGACCGACACCGCCGGGTTGAGGTGACAGCCGCTGATGTGGCCGATGGCAAACGCCATCGTCAGCACCGTCAGACCAAACGCCAGGGCGACTCCCAGCACGCCGATTCCCAAGGGTGAAGACGCGGCAATGACCGCACTGCCGCAACCGCCCAACACTAACCAGAACGTACCCAACAACTCAGTGACTGAACGTTTGAACAGAGACATGAGAGTGTCCTTGATAGACGTACTATCGAGACTGGATCGAATGGTGCTTCCTTGCAGATTTACGACAGGTTCCGTTCCGGAGCCTTGGGTCAGTACAGCAGGGTTCATGCGAATTTCCAGCAGGCGATAAAAAACCGCCAGAGCCCGTGGGTAGAGGGCTTTGGCGGTTTTTGTGTTTCGCGCAGGATCAATCGATGCCGACAAACCCTCCGGTCTGGTGCGCCCACAGCCGCGCATACAACCCGCCATGGGCCAGCAGTTCGGCATGGTTGCCGCTTTCGGCGATCTTGCCGTTTTCCAGCACCACCAGCCGGTCCATGCGGGCAATGGTCGAGAGGCGGTGGGCGATGGCGATCACGGTCTTGCCCTGCATCAGGGTTTCCAGGCTTTCCTGAATCGCCGCTTCCACTTCCGAGTCCAGCGCCGAGGTCGCTTCGTCCATGATCAGGATCGGCGCGTCCTTGAGCAGCACCCGCGCGATGGCGATCCGCTGACGCTGACCGCCGGACAGTTTCACCCCGCGTTCGCCGACATGGGCGTCGAATCCGGTGCGTCCTTCGGCGTCCGACAGCAGCGGGATGAACTCATCGGCGCGGGCCTTGCGCACCGCTTCCCAGAGTTCGGCGTCGGTGGCGTCGGGCTTGCCGTACAGCAAGTTGTCGCGAATCGAGCGGTGCAGCAGCGAGGTGTCCTGGGTGATCATGCCGATCCGCGCGCGCAGGCTTTCCTGGCCGACTTCGGCGATGTCCTGGCCATCGATCAGAATCCGCCCACCCTCGACGTCGTACAGGCGCAACAGCAGGTTGACCAGGGTCGACTTGCCGGCGCCGGACGGGCCGATCAGACCGATCTTCTCGCCGGGTTTGATGGTCAGGTTGAGGTCGCCGATGATGCCTTTCTTCTTGCCGTAGTGAAAATCCACGTGCTCGAAACGCACGTCGCCACGGGCCACGGCCAGCGGTTTGGCCTGCTCCCGGTCGGTGACGCTGACCGGTTGCGAGATGGTCTGCAGACCATCCTGGACCATGCCGATGTTTTCGAAGATGCCGGTGACCACCCACATGATCCAGCCGGACATGTTGACGATGCGGATCACCAGGCCGGTTGCCAGGGCGATCGCGCCGACGCTGATCAGCGATTGCGTCCACAGCCACAGCGCCAGCGCGGTGGTGCCGACGATCAGCAGGCCGTTCATGGTGGTAATGACCACGTCCATGCTGGTGACCACGCGACCGGCCAACTGGGCTTTTTCGGTCTGTTCCTGAATCGCCTCGCGGGCGTAGTGCTGTTCGAAGTTGGTGTGGGCGAACAGCTTCAGGGTGGCGATGTTTGTGTAGCCGTCGACGATCCGGCCCATCAGTTTCGAGCGCGCGTCGGAGGCTTCCACCGAGCGGTCCTTGACCCGTGGCACGAAGTAATAGAGCGCGCCGATGTAGGCGGCGATCCACGTCAGCAGCGGGATCATCAGGCGCCAGTCGGCCTCGGCGAACAGCACCAGCGAACTGATCGCGTAGATCAGCACGTGCCACAGCGCATCCACCGCTTGCACGGCGGAATCGCGCAGCGAGTTGCCGGTCTGCATGATGCGCTGGGCAATGCGCCCGGCGAAGTCGTTCTGGAAGAAATTCAGGCTCTGCTTGAGCACGTAACTGTGGTTCTGCCAGCGGATCAGGCTGGTCATGCTCGGGCTCAGGGTCTGGTGCACCAGCATGTCGTGCAGCGCCAGGAACAGCGGGCGCAGCAGTAACGCTACCACCGCCATCCACGCCAGTTCGACGCCGTGCACCTTGAAGAAGTCGACGTTCGGCGTGCCCTGGGCGAGGTCGATGATGCGGCTCAGGTAGCTGAACAGGGCCACTTCGATCAACGCGCCGAACAGGCCGACGATCAGCAGGGCGACGAAACTCGGCCAGACCTGCTTCAGGTAATAGGTATAGAAGGGCAGAACGCGGTCCGGCGGAGACGCCGTCGGGGCGTCGCGGAATATGTCGATCAGTTGTTCGAAACGGCGATAGAGCATCAGATAACCGCCCGGAGCACGGGCTCTCCTTTTATCAGTGTGAGCGGCGTGACATCAGGTCAGCGCCGCTCGATATGCCCTGTAAAGCTTAGTCGATGCGCTTGGCCGACTTGATGATCACAGGGTCGACCGGCACGTTTTGCATGCCCTGTTTGGTGGTGGTCTGGGAGTTGACGATGATGTCGACCACGCCCATGCCCTTGACCACTTTGGCGAACACCGCGTAACCGGCGTCACGGCCCGGATCGAGGAAGGCGTTGTCGGCGACGTTGATGAAGAACTGGCTGGTGGCCGAATCCGGGTTGGAAGTACGCGCCATCGACAAAGTGCCACGAACGTTATGCAGGCCGTTGCTGGCTTCGTTCTTGATCGGGGCCTTGGTGTCTTTTTGCTGCATCTGCTGGGTGAAGCCGCCGCCCTGGGCCATGAAGCCCGGGATCACGCGGTGAAAAATCGTGTTGGTGTAGAAACCGCTGTCGACGTACTCGAGGAAATTCTTGGTACTGATCGGCGCCTTGACCGTGTCCAGTTCGATTTCGATCTGGCCGTTGGTGGTGTCCAGCAGCACGTGCGGTGCTTTTGCCGGCGTGGCAGCCATCAGGTTGGCAGCGAACAGCACGGTGCCGGCGGCGAGGGCGAGTTTTTTCAGCATGGGTCAGTGATCCTGAGGGTGATTATCGGCTGTGGCGAGGAACTCCAGCAGCGTTTGATTGAAGCGTTCGGGCTGGTCGAGCGGGGTGGCGTGGCGCGAATCGGCGATCACCACCAGCCGCGCATCGGGCAGCAGTCTGACATAGGTTTCTTTCAGCGAAACGGGGGTGTAGTCCCGGTCGGCGCTGACGACGAGGGTTGGACAGGTGACCCGGGAAAGTCGTTCCTGAACCCCCCAGCCAACAATCGCATCGAAGCTGGCGAGATAAGCACGTTTGTCGTTTTTTGCCCAGCGCTCTGCCATCTTCTGACGCAAATCGGCTTGCTCCGGTTTGGGGAACAGCTTGGCGCCAAGGGCCTTGCCGATGGTGGCGAGGCTGAGCAGGCGCATCAGGCTCCAGCGCTTGAACCACTGCCAGTAATCGTCGCGGCTGCGCACCTTGACCTCGGGCGCGCTGTTGACGATGGTCAGGCTCTTGAGCATCCGCGGCTGATCGACGGCGAGCTGAAAGCCGATCATGCCGCCCATGGACAGCCCGGCGTAGTGCACCGGGCCGAGTTTCAAATGCTCGATCTGGGCGACGATGTCAGCGCTGAAGCCGGCGATGCTGTAGCGCTCGCGGGGTTTGTCGGAGCGGCCGTGACCGCGCACGTCCGGGACGATCACCCGGTAATGCGCGGCCAGGGCAGGAATCTGCATTTCCCAGTCCAGGGTGCTGGAGCCCAGACCGTGAACCAGCAGCAACGGATCGCCGTGGCCATATTCCTCGTAGTGCAGGTTGCAACCTTCATGCTCGAAATACGCCATCGGTGAACTCCGTGTCAGGCTTGTTCGGGGGCGGCGAACGGTGCGTCCAGCGGCAGGGTGTCGAAGGTGCGCAGCAGTTCGATGAGGATTTGCGTGGCTGGGCCCAAGGGTTTGTCCTTGTTCGAATACAGATAGAAGCTGGAGTTGCGGTTGCCGCCTCTGTCCAACGGTAGCAGCTTGAGCGAGCCGTCTTTCAGTTCCCGCTCGATCATGTGGCGTGGCAGCCAGGCGAATCCCAGGCCACTGCTGACGAACGTCGCAGCCGTGGCGAGACTGCCGACGGTCCAGCGCTGCTCGGCGCCGAGCCAGCCGACGTCCCGAGGTTGCTGGCGGCCGGAGTCGCGGATGACCACTTGCATCTGGGTTTCCAGGTCCTGAAAGCTCAGCTCGCGGTTGAGCCGATGCAGCGCGTGATCAGGATGGGCGACGGCGACAAATTCGACATCGCTCAATTCTGCGCCAAGGTAACCGGGAATGCTCAGCCCGGTGATGGCCAGATCGGCCACGCCTTCGAGCAGCACTTCCTCAACGCCCGACAGCACTTCCTCACGCAGACGCACGCGGCAGCCACGGCTCTGCGGCATGAACGCGGTCAATGCGCGCACGATACGGGCGCTCGGGTAGGCGGCGTCGACCACCAGCCGTACTTCGGCTTCCCAGCCCTGCTCCATGTGATGGGCAAGGTCTTCCAGCTGGCTGGCCTGTTTCACCAATTGCCGCGAGCGGCGCAGCAGCACGCCGCCGGCTTCAGTCAGCACGGCCTTGCGGCCGTCGATGCGCAACAGCGGCACGCCGAGCTGATCCTGCATGCGGGCGACGGTGTAACTCACCGACGATTGCGAACGGTGCAGGGCCTCGGCGGCCTGGGCGAATCCGCCGTGGTCGACCACGGCTTGCAACGTTCGCCATTGATCAAGGGTCACGCGGGGCGCTTTCATCAATAGCTCCTCTTGTCCTAAGCTGGCGGTCCCTCATGGAGACTGCCGAATGAAAAAATTCTGTTGTGTGTTGCTGGCGCTGCTTCCGCTGACTGCGTTCGCGTACCCGATCGATGTGGAAAAGGACCTCAACGGCCTGAAGATCGACTACAACGCGTTCGACACCGATAACGACATCGGCTCCATCCAGGTCAACAACTACGGCGACGTCGACGCGACCTGCAAGGTGGTATTCACCAACGGCCCGGAGGCGCCGCGCACGCGCAATATCGAGGTGGCGGCGGGCAAGCATAAAAACGCCACGGCCAAGTTCACCCGGACCATCATCAAGCTGCGCATCAAGCTGAGCTGCACCCCGAAATAGCGTCACGGGCCTGTGGGAGCGGGCTTCCACAGGCTAAGGCTTGCATCTAAACGAATTTTTCGATGCTTTGCAGCAATTATTTGCGCTTTTTCATCGATACGACACTGTTTAACCTTCACTCCATCGACTTACAACATTCTCGGATGGAGGCTACACAACATGTCCCGCGTTCTGATCATCGAAAGCAGCGCCCGCCAGCAAGACTCGGTTTCCCGTCAACTGACCCAGACCTTCATCAGTCAGTGGAAAGCGGCGCATCCGGCCGATCAGATCACCGTACGTGACCTCGCCGTGAACCCGGTACCGCACCTGGACATCAACCTGCTGGGCGGCTGGATGAAATCCGCCGAGCAGCGCAACGACAGCGAGCAGGCCTCGCTGGACCGTTCCAACGAATTGACCGATGAATTGCTGGCCGCCGACGTGCTGGTGATGGCGGCGCCGATGTACAACTTCGCCATTCCGAGCACCCTGAAGGCCTGGCTCGACCACGTACTGCGTGCCGGCGTGACCTTCAAATACACCGAAACCGGCCCGCAAGGCCTGCTCAGCGGCAAGCGTGCCTATGTGCTGACCGCTCGCGGCGGGATCTACGCCGGCGGCCCGGCGGATCATCAGGAACCGTACCTGCGTCAGGTGATGGGCTTCATCGGCATTAACGACGTGACCTTCATCCACGCCGAAGGCATGAATCTGGGCGGCGACTTCCAGGAGAAAGGCCTCAACCAGGCCAACGCCAAACTGTCCCAGGTCGCTTGATATGTTAATCGCCAGATAATCGCCGATTGTTCTAGTGACCTGGCGCAACCCCTTCAAGGCTCTACGCGCATCGAACCTCCCTTTGCACTTGTTGCTCCTGAGTGCTGTAGCCCGATTGAACGCTTTAGCGAGATCGGGCTTTTTTTTGCCCGGGATTTAGCGATGGCTGGCAAAAACCGCTATCGTCGCCGCCATTCGAAATCGAGGCGAGCATGGGCTATCTACTTTTTGTCACGCTGATCCAGGCGTTTTCCTTCAGTCTGATCGGCGAATACCTGGCCGGTCATGTCGACAGCTACTTCGCGGTGCTGGTGCGTGTGGTGCTGGCCGGGCTGGTGTTCATTCCGCTGACGCGCTGGCGCTCGGTGGAGCCGGCGTTCATGCGCGGCATGCTGCTGATCGGCGCGTTGCAGTTCGGCGTGACCTACGTCTGCCTGTATCTGAGCTTCCGAGTGCTGACGGTGCCGGAAGTGTTGCTGTTCACCATCCTCACGCCATTGCATGTGACGCTGATCGAAGACGCGCTCAACCGACGCTTCAACCCGTGGGCGCTGATCGCCGCACTGGTGGCCGTGTGCGGTGCAGCAGTGATTCGCTACGACCGGATCAACCCGGACTTCTTCATGGGCTTTCTGCTGCTGCAACTGGCCAACTTCACCTACGCCGCCGGGCAGGTGCTGTACAAGCATCTGGTGGCAAAACACCCGAGCGATCTGCCGCACTACCGGCGCTTCGGTTTCTTCTACCTCGGCGCGCTGGCAGTGGCGTTGCCGGCGTTCCTGTTGTTCGGCAAATCCAACTTCCTGCCCGAAGCGCCGCTGCAATGGGGCGTGCTGGTGTTCCTTGGTCTGGTCTCGACCGCACTCGGTTTGTATTGGTGGAACAAGGGCGCGTGCCTGGTCAACGGCGGCACCCTGGCGGTGATGAACAACCTGCACGTGCCGGTGGGGCTGCTGCTGAATCTGCTGATCTGGAATCAGCATGAAGAGCTCGGGCGGTTGTTCCTCGGTGGCAGCGTGATTCTGGCCGCGGTGTGGATCAGCCGGTTGGGGATTCGCAAGCCGGCGCCAGTTGCCCCACCAGAAACTCGATAAACGCCCGGGTCTTCTGCGGCACCCGCCGCGCTGACGAATACACCGCGTTGATGGTGATCGCCGGCGCCTGCCATTCACAGAGCACCGGCACCAGCCGCCCGGCCGCCAACGCCTCTTCGACGATGAAGTCCGGCAGCAGCGCAATGCCCATGCCGGCCTCGGCCGCTTGCGCCAGCAGGTCGCCGTTGTTGGCGTGCAGCGGCCCGGTCACGTTGACGCGCTGGGTCTCCTTGCCGTTGCACAGTTGCAGGCTGACCCCGCTCTGCAGATAGCCGTAGTTCAAGCATTGATGTGAGCGCAGATCCTGCGGGGATTGCGGCGTGCCCGCGCGTTCGAGGTAAGCGGGGGAGGCGACCATGATTCGTGGGGCGGGCGCCAGTTGCCGGGCGATCATGGTCGAGTCGGGCAGGCTGGCGATGCGGATGGTCACGTCGAAGCCGCCGCGCACCGGATCGACCTGCTGGTCGCTGAGCACCAGTTGCAGTTCGATGTTCGGGTGTTGCTCATGGAACAGCGGAATCAGCTTGCCCAGCCGTCGCAGGCCGAACGACATCGGCGCGTTGACCCGCAATACCCCGCGCAATTCACCCACCCCGTCCCGCGCCCGCTGTTCGGCCTCGTCCAGTGCCGCAATCACTTCCCGCGCCGCTTCGAAATACTCGGCCCCGGCCTCGGTCAGGTGCAGGCTGCGGGTGGTGCGTTGCAGCAGTTGCACGCCGATGGCCTCTTCCAGTGCCTGAATCTGTTTGCTGACTTTCGAGCGGGGCACGTCCATGGCCCGGGCGGCGGCTGCAAAGCCGTTCTCGCCGATCGTCACCACGAAGGCGCGCATGCATTCGATGCGATCCATGATTGTCCCTATTTTAGAATCAATGATTCTCGATTTTATGGAATTGTCCCTTTATCGGCTAGCCCCTAAAGTGACAACCAAGCCGAGACAACAACGCCGCAGACGGCAAAACGCCTCGACTCACCAATACCCAATCGAAACTTTGAATCGACATCAAAAGGAACGCGCCATGTCTATCCGTGAACTGCTGAACCCAACCAACTCCGCCCTGATCCTGATCGACCACCAGCCGCAAATGGCTTTCGGCGTACAGTCGATTGACCGTCAGACCCTGAAGAACAACACCGTTGGCCTGGCCAAGGCTGCCAAGATCTTCAACGTGCCGACCATCTACACCTCGGTCGAAACCGAAAGCTTCAGCGGCTACATCTGGCCGGAATTGCTAGCAGTACACCCTGAGCAGAAACCGATCGAGCGCACCTCGATGAACTCCTGGGAAGACAAGGCGCTGGTTGACGCCGTGAAGGCCACCGGGCGCAAAAAGCTGATTATCGCCGCGCTGTGGACCGAGGTTTGCCTGACCTTCCCGGCTCTGGAAGCCCTGGCTGAAGGCTACGAGGTGTACATCGTCACCGACGCGTCCGGCGGCACCACCAAAGAAGCCCACGACATGTCGGTACAGCGGATGATTCAGGCCGGCGCAGTACCGGTGACCTGGCAGCAAGTGCTGCTCGAGTACCAGCGTGACTGGGCGCACAAAGACACTTATCAGGCAGTGATGGACCTGGTGCTGGAACACAGCGGCGCGTACGGCATGGGCGTCGACTACGCCTACACCATGGTGCACAAGGCGCCGCAGCGGCAGGCCTGATAAATCGGCGGGACAAAAAAGACGCAACCGGGATTGCGTCTTTTTTTGCGTTTGAAGAAAGCGCTACATCAGATGTTTTTCGGCTTCCGGAATATGGCTCGCGCCAAGGACTGCCGGCAATATCCCGGAACGCAAATCCCCACCACTCGGCTGCTGATACAGACTCAACCCAAACTCCGGCAGCACCGCCAGCAGGTAATCGAAAATATCCCCCTGGATCCGCTCGTAATCGGCCCACACCGTGGTGGTGGTAAAGCAATAGATTTCCAGCGGAATGCCCTGGGCGGTGGTCTGCATCTGGCGGACCATGCAGGTCATGTTCGGCTGGATCTCCGGGTGACTCTTCAAGTAAGCCAAGGCATAGGCGCGGAAGGTGCCGATGTTGGTCATGCGCCGGCGGTTGGCCGACATCGCCGCGACGTTGCCCTGCGCCTCGTTCCAGGCCTTGAGCTCGGCTTTCTTGCGGCCCATGTAGGCGGTCAGCAGGTGCACCTGGGACAGTTTTTCTTCTTCGTCGTCGCGGATGAAGCGCACACCGCTGGCGTCGATGAACAGGCTGCGCTTGATCCGCCGCCCGCCGGACTGCTGCATGCCGCGCCAGTTTCTGAACGATTCGGACATCAGGCGCCAGGTCGGGATCGAGACGATGGTCTTGTCGAAATTCTGCACCTTGACCGTGTGCAGGGTGATGTCGACCACATCGCCATCGGCGCCGACCTGCGGCATTTCGATCCAGTCGCCGACCCGCAGCATGTCGTTGCTGGTCAGTTGCACGCTGGCGACGAACGACAGCAGGGTGTCCTTGTAGACCAACAGGATCACCGCCGACATCGCACCCAGACCCGACAGCAGCAACAGCGGCGAACGGTCGATCAGGGTGGCGACGATGATGATCGCGCCGAACACGTACAGGACCATTTTCGCCAGTTGCACATAACCCTTGATCGAGCGGGTGCGGGCGTGTTCGGTGCGGGCGTAGATGTCCAGCAGTGCGTTGAGCAGGGCGCTGACCGACAGCAGCAGGAACAGAATGGTGAACGCCAGGGCCACGTTGCCGAGGAACACCGTGGCGGTCTTGCTCAGTTCCGGCACCAGGTGCAGGCCGAACTGGATCACCAGCGATGGCGTCATCTGCGCCAGACGCTGAAACACCTTGTTATGGCGAAAGTCGTTGATCCAGTGTAACGCGGGCTGGCGACCGAGCATGCGGCTGGCATGCAGGATCAGGTAGCGCGCCACTCGTCCGAGGACCAGCGCGATCACCAACAACAGGAGCAGCGCCAGGCCGGCGTGCAGGAGCGGGTGCTGATCGAGGGCACCCCAGAGGTCTTGGGCGTTGAGCCAGAGCTGTTTGAAATCCATGAGCGAAACGATTCTTCTGTAAGACGCGACGGGCGATTAGAGCATTTAAGACGCTGTGTATTACCGTTGGAGACAAATCGAGCAACAAAAAAGCCACTGATTACCGTGGATTTCACAAAGAAACTCGGCCTGAGCGCTCGAAACCGGTAACCTATGCAGCTGATTTTTTGCATATCTTCGAGGTAGCACCCGTGTTTTCCCAATTCGCCCTGCACGAACGCCTGCTCAAAGCCGTGGCCGAGCTGAAATTTGTCGAGCCAACGCCTGTGCAAGCCGCGGCCATTCCGCTGGCGCTTCAGGGGCGTGACCTGCGGGTGACGGCGCAAACCGGTAGTGGCAAGACCGCCGCTTTTGTCCTGCCGATCCTCAACCGCCTGATCGGCCCGGCCAAGGTTCGCGTCAGCATCAAGACCCTGATCCTGCTGCCGACCCGCGAGCTGGCCCAGCAGACCCTGAAGGAAGTCGAGCGCTTTTCGCAGTTCACTTTCATCAAGTCCGGCCTGATTACCGGCGGTGAAGACTTCAAGGTCCAGGCCGCCATGCTGCGCAAGGTGCCGGACATCCTGATCGGCACCCCGGGCCGGATGATCGAGCAATTGAACGCCGGCAACCTCGACCTGAAAGAAGTCGAAGTGCTGGTGCTCGACGAAGCCGACCGCATGCTCGACATGGGTTTCGCCGAAGACGTGCAGCGTCTGGTCGACGAATGTCCGAACCGTCAGCAGACCATGCTGTTCTCCGCCACCACCGGCGGTTCCGGCCTGCGCGAGATGATCGCCAAGGTGCTGAACAACCCTGAGCACTTGCAGCTCAACGCGGTCAGCCAGTTGAACGACACCACCCGTCAGCAGATCATCACCGCCGACCACAATCAGCACAAAGAGCAGATCGTCAACTGGCTGCTGGCCAACGAGACTTATCAGAAGGCCATCGTCTTCACCAACACCCGGGCCATGGCCGACCGTATCTACGGTCGCCTCGTCGCCCAGGAATACAAGGCGTTCGTGCTGCACGGCGAGAAAGACCAGAAAGATCGCAAGCTGGCGATCGACCGTCTGAAGCAGGGCGGCGTGAAGATCCTGGTGGCCACCGACGTGGCGGCCCGTGGTCTGGACGTCGACGGCCTGGATCTGGTGATCAACTTCGACATGCCACGCAGCGGCGACGAATATGTGCACCGCATCGGTCGTACCGGCCGAGCCGGCAACGACGGTCTGGCGATCTCGCTGATCTGCCACGGCGACTGGAACCTGATGTCGAGCATCGAGCGTTATCTGAAGCAGAGCTTCGAGCGCCGCACCATCAAGGAAGTCAAAGGCACCTACGGCGGACCGAAAAAGGTCAAGGCCTCGGGCAAAGCCGTGGGTGTGAAGAAGAAAAAGACCGACGCCAAGGGCGACAAGAAGAAAACTGCCGCCAAAACCCCGACCAAGCGCAAGAGCGCCAACCGTCCGAAACCGGACGCTCTGGTGAGCAGCGACGGCATGGCCCCACTGAAACGCCGCAAACCGGCAGCGCCAGCGGCTGAGTAAGCCGTTTCAGGCAGACAAAGAAAAACCCGGACATGGTCCGGGTTTTTTATTGCCAGCGTTTATTAGCTGCCCAGCAGGCCAGTGGTGTCGGCATCAAAGCGCCGCTTGGCCTGATCGGCTGCCGGTTTGAGCTGTGCGAGCAGGGCGGCCTCGCTGTACAGCCCGGTCAGCGCCAGCTCTTTTGGCGTTGGCTCGATCGGGATCAACACGTCTTCGTCCGCCGCATGCAGCCAGATCGCCACAAGGTGCAGCGCCGACACAAACAGCATCCGCAGCTCAACGGTTTTGCCCTTCAACTGCGGCGATTGCTCCGCCAGTTTCAGCGCATCGACCGTGGCGGCCGCCAGGTTGCCGTGGTTCAGCGAGGCGAACTCGACGTGACCGCGTACTTCGGCCAATTGCGCATCGGCAATCGACACCCCGCCGGAAAACACCAGGTAATGCCAGTCGCCCGCTCGGGCATTCTTCAGGCCTTTGCCCTGGCTCAAGTCGTCCAGACTGAGCGAGTAGCCGCGATAGGCCTCGCTTAGGCTGATCCCGGCGGGCGCGGCGCTGGCGAACTGGCGATTGACGCCAAAACCCTGGGTCTGCAACGCGGCCTGCAGGGCCGGGCGCAAGGTCTGTACGCCGTTGGAAGGCGCCTTTGGATAAGTCAGTTTCATGATGCCGCCCCCTGGTTTTTCGCCGTGAAGTAAGTGTGGGTCCAGTTGCCGCCGCCGTTGTAGGAACCGGGGAAGGCACTCAGCGCGCGGGTCGAATAGCCGTAGATCGAATCCGCGACCAGCACGTAATTGCCGTTGGTGCCGTAGATCGCCAGAAAGTGCGCACCGCCGCCGTACCAGGCGCAACGCAGGCCGATCGGGCGGCCCATGTTGATCTGGTTCTGGATGGCCGACATTTGCAGCGAACCCGAATTCATGCCGTTGAAACTGCGGGTGATCTTCAGCGCAACATCGAGATAGCCGTATACGTTGCACGGCCCCGGTTGATTGCAGCAGTTGCGATCCAGCGCGGCGCTGGCAACGGCGCATTGGGTCCAGGACCCGGTGCCGTAATAATTGCCGACCGAGGCGGAAGCGGCGGCCCAGCACCAGTTGGTCTGGGTCTGTTGCTGCATGGTGAAGTTAAGGCTGGCGGCCGCGAGGGCGCGTTGTTGTACAGCCGCCTCGACCTCGACCAGTTGCGGGTCGAGCAGATGGCTGATCAGACATTCGGGCAGGGTGTTGCCGGTGAATGCCGTTGTTTCAGTGGTTAACATTTTTCAATCCTCCATGAATGAAAACAAACGTTCCGCGTTTGCGGGATAACGGTACTACCGAGCGATCGGTGGGTAAGGGTTGCCATCTCCGATGGCGGGTTCCGATCAGGCTCGGGGTAACCCTAGGTGTGAATATGCATTTGTGCAAATAGAAAAATGCACTAATGCAAATTTCCGGACGAAAGAAAGCAGGCTCTGGTATCGATCCAGCCTGATCGATGACAAAGCCTGCCGTTGTCTGAGCGGGTGTTATCCCTCGGTTTTTTTCTCGGCCGAACCCAGTTCCTTCAAGCGCTGATCGATCAACTGGCATTTGTCCGGCAGATCGGCGGAGGCCGTACCCAGATCCATTTTCTGCAACTCGGCGTTGATCTCCTTGGCCTTGGTCGGGTTTTGCTCAGTGAGCTTCGCGACTTCCTTGGCCAGTTGCTCGCGTTTGGCGGTGGCTTCTTCCGGCGTACAGGCCCAGACGGGCAGGGCGCAGGCAAGCGTGGCGGCGAGGGTGAGCTTGAGCAGGGTTTTCATGGGGGCAGGCCTCAGTTCCGGTTAAGGCGGGTTAACCGGTTGAGGGCTTTCAACCGTGAAAAGTTCAGTGTGTTTGGGGCTCAGTCACCATGGCAGCAACTGGATTTTGCGGCGCCGTCGTACCGATCATGATGCCGCACCCATTCCATGATCTCGTCCTCGTTCCGGCCCTTGGGCGTAAGGTCGAGGTAGTTGTAGGCGCCGACCAGCATGTCCAGGCCGCGGGCATAGGTTGAGTAGGTGTGGAAAATCTCGCCGTTGTCAGCGCGATAGAACACGCTCAGCCCGGGCATTTCTTCCTCGGCGCTGTCGGTCTTTTCGTAGTTGTACGTAGCCTTGCCTGCTTCGACATCCTCAGCGCGGGCACACACGCCAAAGTCGTAGTTGAAATCGCAGCCGTCCGACGACACCCAGTCGAATGTCCAGCCCATCCGGCGCTTGAAGGCCTGGAATTCGGCGAACGGTGCGTGGGACACCGCCACCAGCGCAATGTCGTGATGGGCCAGGTGTTGGTTGGCGCCGTCGATGTGGTCGCTGAGGAATGAACAGCCCGGGCAGCCTTCCTCCCAGCCCTTGGCGAACATGAAGTGGTAAACGACGAGCTGGCTGTGTTTGCCGAACAGGTCGGCAAGTTTCAATTCGCCGTTCGGGCCCATGAAGCGGTAATCCTTGTCGACCTTCACCCAAGGCAGGGCGCGGCGTTTGGCGCTGAGGCGGTCGCGTTCCCTGGTGAAGGCCTTTTCATCGGCCAGATGCTGCTTGCGGGCGGCGAGCCATGTTTCGCGCGACACCACCGGATGATTCTCAACGTTCATGATGATTTCTCCTGCGGGGTTGAAACCGTCTGTCTCAGACTAGTCGTTCAACACCCCGGGAAATCGACAGACCGCCGGTCGGTCGGGGCGCGGAATAATCCTGAACGCTGACGCAGCGCTCCGGTCACAACCTGTGAACGCGCCAAAAAATCACGCGCACCGGAGGTTGAATCAGGATGACGACTTATAACTGGGATTTGATTGAGCGCCTGCTGCATGAAGTGCAGAACGGCGCGGGCCACAGCTTCGCGCCACGGTCATTCGCCGAAGACTATGCGGCAGAAAAAGCGGCGGCGGGCGAGCCGATCGAGAATCTGGATCACCTGAAAACACTCGCCTGCGACTACGAAAAGCTGCTGCTGGAGCGCGGCTACATCGAGCCCCGTGGCGAAGATGAAGGCAGTACCGGCAACAACTTCAGCCTGACCCCGCGTGGTTCCAGCCTGTTGAGCCTGATCGACAGCAGCATTCCCGGCAACGATCATCCGCGTCAGGTGCTCGATGAGCAGGAAGATGCGCTGGATGAGCTGACATTTGATGAGGTGGCCTCCAAGGCGCAGATTGCCTGAGGCTTTGCACAAAAAAATGTGGGAGCGATTTTGCTCGCTCCCACATGGGTTTTTCAGTGATCTCAGCTTTTTTGCGCAGCCTTCAGGCACTTCAAATCATTGAAGTCCTTGCGCACCCCCTCGATTTTTTTCAACAGGCGCTGCCTTTGCTGCGGCGTGCTCTCTGCCATCAGATCGACGAACAGCGAACGGGCCTGCGCCTCGGTATTGGCGTAGGCCTTTTGGTAATCCGGGGTCCATAAACGCTCGCGATTGACCAGAAGGGTCTCGATCCGTTGTGGGAATTCAGGACTTTTGCGTTGCGCGACTGCCGCGCTGAACTGCTTCTGCCAGTGGGCACGGTTGGCGATCCATTGGGTGTTCTGATCGCCCAGGGAAGTCGACCAGGCCATCACGCGCTGTTCCTGCTTGGCGCTCAACGGGCCGATCCAATCGTTGAGACGCTTGTCCATGCGCGCGCCTCGTTCGGCAATCTGCTGCGCCAGTGGTGGCTTGAGGTATTCCTGCTGGCGCTTTTGCAGATCCTTGGCAAAGGCGTCGTTCATTTCAGCGACCTGCCGATCATCCAGCCCTTGCAGCAACTCAATCGCCGACGGGGTGATTTCCCGGGCGGTTTCGGCGATCGCCTGCTTGGCTTCTGCGGTGCGGGCCTGGAGCGCGGCGTCGGTGACCTGATTGGTCTCGACCATGGTTTGCAGGCGATCCAGCCAATCGAGATAACCCGGCAATTGCGTGGTGCAATGCCAGTTCAAGTGTTCCTTGAGTCGCTCGTTGAACCAGTCCTTCTGCTCGCCGTTCATGTCCAGGTAGTCGCTGAGCGTCCACGGAATGATCACGTCAAGATTGCGATAAGCCAGGCCGACACGGCTGCAGGCGCCGAGGGCAAGGGTCAGGATCAGTAGAATCGCGATGCGTTTGAACCAGCTAGACATGGGCGAGTCCTTGCGAAAGCCAGCCTTGAGGGTCTGATTCTCATGTGAACACAGGATGGCCCCGGCAGTTCAGCCCATCAAAAGAACGGGCGTTCGGCCTTGAGCGTGACCAGCCCGTCACACTGACTGTTATGCCCGGAATAGGCCGAGCAATCGCTGCCGCTGAGGCTCGAATTGCTGTAGATCAGGTCGAGATCGATGCCCATGAACGGCCGGGAAAGTTTCACCGACCAATCGGTAAAACTGCTGACATAACCCCCGTCCACCGAGACCGGCGTGTTGAGCTGATGGGTGGTGTATTTCATGCTGATCCCGATGCCGAACGGCTGATTGCCGCCCAGGTCGGCAAACAAGGTGTTGTTCTGTTTATCCGGATCGTTGCTCAGGGCGATGCCGATCCGGCTGCCGAGCAGGGTCAGGCCACCGAACAGTTCCTGGCTGTCGAGGGTGTCGACCTTGGGATAACTGTAATGGATCATCCCGACTTCGTAGCCGAGGGTCTGATCGAAAGGTTGTTTAAAGCCGACGTAGGAGTCGATTTCGAGATTTTTCCCCGGCGTGAGGCCCATGCTCGGGGCGTACTGGCCTACATACAGGCCGCTGTCATGGCTAAGATCCAGGCCGCCGTGGAACGAGCCGACTGCCGAAGGTTTGACCAGCCCCTGGGCCATGCTGCGGCTGGGCGTGGTGCCGAGCTTGAGGTCGAAGTCACCGAGTTCACGCTGGAAAATCTGCGCGTGCGCGGCCGTGCTCGCCAGTAGGCCTACAAGCAATAAACAGGATGATTTGAGCATGCGTCACTCCTTGAGCAGCGAGCGCAGGGCGATAAAGCCTGCTGAAACGCTTGATCCAGACGCGTGCAAGGATACCGGCGAATGATCGGCATCGAGGGCCGTTCGTCGATTTCTGCTGTTTTGTAGGTTTGATTAAACGCGAGAGAGGTCTTGCGAGGGATCCGGTCCAGACGCTTCGAAGCTCAAAGCGCCTTTGGACTGGTGTGCTGCGGGGGTGTTACTTCTTGCCCAGGCTGATCTGCTTGGACGGGCCGAACGTCTGGCCGCTGACGCCCTTGGCAATTTGCTGGATTTCGCCGCCGGACTTGAGGAATGCCGCGATCTGATCGTTGATCGATTCGCTGGTTTCAACGGCTGGAGCTGGCTTTGCTTTGCTGGAGGATGCTTTTACACGCATGGCGGCCATTAACCTGTAGAAAAGTAACTCGGCCAGGCATCGTACAGGAATAACTTGACAATTGCTTGGTAAATATCCTCCGGAATAACCCAGTGGGCGGGTGGATTATTCGTGATTAATTATTCGAAATATCCCGCTAACCTGCTGTTTTAAATAACAACCTTTAGGCGATTCCATGATGTTCGGCGCTGTCGGGATCGCGTGAAAGCCGTCACGCTGGCCTGACGAGCGGCGCCCATCCAACGCGAAATCCAGGAAAATCAAGGCTTCCCACAGATTTTCGCGCGGCCGGCCGATCGGACGGCCAACCAGCACGGCAAAACCGGGTAGAATGCCGCCCACGCAATGAGGGTATTGGAAATGGCTTTAGTCGGGCGTTACAACAGTTTGCAAGTGGTTAAACACACTAACTTCGGTTTATATCTGGACGGCGGTGCCGACGGCGAAATTCTTTTGCCCAACCGTTATATCCCTAAAGATATTCCCAGCGAAGATGAAGACTGGCTCAATGTTTTCATTTATCTGGACAGCGATGACAAACTTATTGCCACCACTGAAAAACCAAAAGTTCAGGTCGGTGAATTTGCCAGTTTGAAAGTTGTTGAAGTCAACAGCATCGGCGTGTTCCTCGATTGGGGCCTGCCGAAGGATCTGCTGCTGCCTTACTCCGAAGAAAAACGCCAGATGACCGCCGGCGAGTACTGCGTGGTGCACGTCTACCTCGACAAGCACACCCGCCGCATCACCGCCACCGCGCGCCTGGATCGTTATCTGGACAAGACCCTGGCCAACTATAGCGCTGGGCAGGAAGTTGATCTGCTGGTCGCCGAAGCCACCGACATGGGCTTCAAGGCGATCATCAACAACAAGCACTGGGGTCTGATTCACAAGAACGAAATCTTCAAGTTCATGCGGGCCGGCATGCGCGAGAAAGGCTTCATCAAGGAAGTACGCGCCGACGGCAAGATCAGCCTGAGTCTGCAACCGGTAGGGCAGGAAGCGGCCAGCAGCCTGAACTCGAAGATCCTCGCCAAGTTGCGCGAGAACGATGGCACCCTGGCCGTCAGCGACAAGAGCGATCCGGCGCTGATCAGCAGCCTGTTCGGTGTCAGCAAGGGCAATTTCAAGAAGGCCATCGGTTCGTTGTACAAGAACGGTCAGATCGTCATTCATGCCGATCGCATTGAACTAACCTGAGTCTTGCGTGGCCCATGTTGCATGGGCTTACTTGAGATCGGCAGATGAAAAAAGCGTTGATTGCCTACGTTGCCACACTGCTGGCGTTTCTTCTGCTCGACGGGCTCTGGCTCGGCGTGTTGATGGCGCCGACCTATCGCGAACTGCTCGGTTCGCTGATGCTCGAAAAACCGTTGCTGGTGCCGGCAGCGGTTTTTTATTGCCTGTACGTTTTCGGCTGTGTGGTGTTTGTGGTGCTGCCGTCGATAACCTGGCAACGCGCCGCCCGGATGGGCGCGCTGCTCGGGCTGGTGGCCTATGGCACTTATGACCTGACCAACTGGGCGACATTGCGCGGCTGGTCGGCGCAGGTGTCGCTGATGGATTGGGCCTGGGGGACATTCGCCACGGCGCTGGCCTGTACGGTGGGATGGGGAGTGGCCAGAAGGCTTGATCGATCCGCCGGATAATGTTTGTTGCCTGAACTGGCGTCAATCGCGAGCAGGCTCGCTCCCACATGGGATCGCGTTTCCCTGTGGGAGCGAGCCTGCTCGCGATTGACGGCATAGCCGTCAGCCAATCACCACTGACGTTGCAGGAGCATGAAATGTCTTTTCCAGACGGCTTTTTCTGGCTGACTGGTTAATAATCCACTCACTATTTTTCGCCCCGGACAAAGAGCCGGGGCTTTGTTTGACCATTGGAAAAACTGCCATGTCGTGTGTGTTCGAGGTGTCGAGGTGAGCGTCAGTCGGCGCAGTGCCGACGGGTTTGCCCTGCAAGTGATGATCGGCCTGTGCCTGATCTGGGGCGTGCAGCAGGTGATGATCAAGTGGGCGGCGACCGACATTGCGCCGGTGATGCAGGCGGCGGGGCGGTCGGGAATTTCCGCGTTGCTGGTAGGACTGCTCATCTGCTGGAAGGGTGGCTGGGATCAGGTCGGTGCTACCTGGCGCGGCGGCTTGCTGGCCGGTGCCTTGTTCGGTCTGGAGTTCCTGTTCATCTCCGAAGGCTTGCAGTTGACCACGGCGGCGCACATGTCGGTGTTCCTCTACACCGCGCCGATCTTCACTGCGCTGGGCGTGCATTTTCTGTTGCCGAGCGAGCGTCTAAGACCGGTGCAATGGCTGGGGATCTTCATGGCGTTCGTCGGGATTGCCGTTGCGTTTGCCGGCGGCGTGTCGTGGGACAACCTCGACCGCCGCATGTTGATGGGCGATGCCCTCGGCGTGCTGGCCGGTGCCAGTTGGGGCGCGACCACCGTGGTGGTGCGCGCTTCGCGTCTGTCGGAGGCGCCGGTGACCCTGACCCTGTTCTATCAACTGATCGTCGGCTTCATCGGCCTGTTGCTGATCGCGCTGCTCAGCGGCCAGATCACCCACGTCAGCCTGAGCGCCGTGGCGGTGGGCAGCGTGCTGTTCCAGGGGCTGGTGGTGTCGTTCTTCAGTTACCTGACCTGGTTCTGGCTGCTGCGCCGTTATCTGGCGGCCAACCTTGCGGTGTTTTCCTTCATGACGCCGTTGTTTGGCGTGACCTTCGGCGTGGTGCTGCTCGGCGAAGAACTCAGCCTGAATTTCATCATCGGTGCCGTGCTGGTGTTGCTCGGCATCACCTTCGTCAGCGCGGAACAGTGGGTGCGTCGGCGTTTGCGCAAAGCCCTCGGCCAGCCGTAACGGATTTGCACGCCAGACCGCCGGCAATCAGCAGGCCGCTGCCGGCGATCACCAGCGCCGGTTGCAGGCCGCCGCTGAAATGGCTGCTGACCGCCGCCAGCAACGGCCCGCTGAGCTGGCCGACGGCGAAGCACGCGGTGAGCAGGCCGGCGTTGCGCTGGGTGGCGTGGGGCGCCAGTTCCCGGGAGCGTTGCATCACCAGTTGCATGCAGGCCAGGAACGGCGTGCCGCACAGGATCACGCCCAGCGCCAGACCAGGGCCACTGCCCAGCAGACAAGCGAACACCCCGGCAGCCTGCAGCCACAACGTCGCCATCAACCAGTGCCGGGTGGTTTCCGGATCGTGCCGACGCAAACTCACCAGCAGCACACCAATCGCAGCGCCAAGGCCGAAGCACGGCCAGAACAGATCCGCCTGCCATTGCCCGTGAAACTGCGCGTTGGCCATTTGCGACAGAAACGTGGCCGGAATGATGTAGCCCACGCCGTACAAGGCATACACCACCGCCAAACGTCCAATGCCACGATTTGACGAACCGACCGCAGTCGGCGCGGCCGGCACGCCGACACCCGGTTGTGGCAGGATCCGCACGATCCCCAGCAACATCACCAGCGCCACGGCGGCATAGATCAGCCACAGGGTGGCGGAAGTCTGCTGCGCCAGATGTGAGAACAGCGCCAACAGCCCAGTCAGAAAAATCCCCAACCCCGGCCCGGCAAATACCAGCGCCCCCAACCGTGGGCGACCCGCCGCCGCAGCCAGCGGCTGACTCAATGCAGTAATCATCACCAGCACCCAGGCGCTGGCCACTCCGGTGCCGAACCGCAGCAACAGATGCGACCAGAAACCGTTGGCCCAGAACGACGCCAGTGTCAGCAACACACACAACCACAAGCCACCATGCAGGCGCCGCTGCACCTGATCCGGCCGCCGGGAAAACATCGCATCCACCGCACCGAGCAGATAGCCGAGGTAGTTGGCCGCCGCAATCAGACCGGCGGCGGTCAGGTCGATCTGCCCTTCACTGAGCAGGTGCGGCAGTTGCGGGGTGAGGGCGAAACGCCCGATGCCCATGGCCATCATCAGGGCAACGAAACAGGCGGATAAGCGAATCAGCGGTGACATGGTCTGAATTCCGTTGGAGGTTCAATGACCGTCAGGCTAGGACTGATTGACTTTCTTTAAAATTGAATAATAGTGAGTAACTTGTTCTGTTCAGGAGAAAGGTTGTGGAGTTCAGCCAATTGCGGATCTTCCAGGCCGTTGCGGAAGAGGGCTCGATCACCCGCGCCGCCGAACGTTTGCATCGCGTGCCGTCGAACCTGTCGACCCGGCTTAAACAGCTGGAGGAGCAACTGGGCGTCGAACTGTTCGTCCGTGAGCGTCAGCGTTTGCAGTTGTCGCCTGCGGGAAAAGTCCTGCTGGACTACACCGGCAAACTGTTCGCCCTGCGCGATCAGGCCTGCGCGGCGGTGATGGGCGGGCAACCGGCGGGGGATTTCGTGCTCGGCACGCTCTACAGCACCGCCGCGATCCATTTGCCGGCGCTGCTCGCGCGCTATCACAAGCAATATCCGGCGGTGAATCTTCAGGTGCAGTCCGGGCCCAGTGGCGAGTTGCTCGAAGGCCTGCTCACCGGGCGCCTCGACGCCGCGCTGGTGGACGGCCCGCCGCAACTGGCCGGGATCGACGGTGTGCCGTTGTGCAACGAGCGACTGGTGCTGATCAGCGAGGCCGATCACCCGCCGGTGCGCAGCGCCAAGGATGTGGAAGGGCGCGCAGTGTTCACCTTTCGTCATGGCTGCGCCTATCGCGCACGGCTGGAAGCGTGGTTCGCCCACTATCAGGCGGCGATGGGTCGGGCGATGGAGATCGAGTCCTATCAGGGCATGCTCGCCTGTGTGATTGCCGGCAGCGGTGTGGCGCTGATGTCGGAGTCGATGCTCGCCAGCCTGCCGGGGCGCGAAAGCGTGGCGGTGCATCCGCTGGCCGAGCCTTTTGCCAGTGCGACAACATGGCTCATGTGGCGTCGGGGCATGGTCGGTGCCAACCTCAACGCGTGGATTGAACAGCAGCAGGCGCTCTATCCCGTGGCTGGCGAGGATGTGCGCGAAACGGCTTGAACGAACGGTCAGGGATTTGGATCAATTCAGTAACAGATCATTGCGGATTTGGCCGAGCATTGCGTAGGACTTCGGACTATTATCAGTGCGAAGCGGCCTCAGAATTCCGGACGCTCAGCACCACCCTGAAGGGGGCATGACGATGAAAGAGAAAATTCAAAACTGGCTGCACGATTTGGGTGTTGCCCTCGGCTTGATCGAACCGCCTCTGCAACCGGTCCCGATTCGCACCGATGACGAACAGCGTCGGCGTCAGCCACGTCGGCGGTAATGCCCCGCTTTGAAGGATCAAAGGATTTAAACGCCAAAAGATCGCACCCGGCCGTCGCTCCATGGAGTGGCGGGCGGGTGCGATCTTTTGTTTTCAGTGACGCCCGATTTCCATCAGAAACCGGCTCAGGTCATTCACGGTTTTCGCAGTCTTGAGCATCCGGTCCTCTTCGGCGGTGAAGGCCGTCAGTCCGAATTCATCTTCCAGATGGAAGATCAGATCCTCGATATCCGCTTTTTCCAGCCCCAGTTGCGCAAGGCTGGTGTGGTCGTCGAATTCACGATTTTCCAGCAGGCGCAGGATGAAGCGGTGCACGGCAGCACGCACGGCAGCTCTTCTCATGGCAGATATTTATTGTGGTTGATCTGACTGAAGTACAGCAGGCCTCAGGCGTGCCGGCGCAACCATTCGTCAATCATCCCGCGCAAATGCGCCCCGGAAAAACTGCCGAAGTGCCCGCCATGCACCGTGCGGATCTTCAGCCCCTGCAAGCGCCGCAGGCTGGCGGCGTAGTCGTCGAGGTTGGAATGGTAGGCGTCTTCGATCAACGGCCCGTCGTAAATGATGTCGCCGCTGAACAGGGTTTCGCTGGCCGCTTCGTAGAGGCTGATCCCGCCCGGTGAATGCCCCGGCGTGTGCAGCACCTGCAGCGTGCGATTGCCCAGGTCCAGCACATCGCCGTCCTCGACAAAACCAGTGGCCGGCGCCGCCTTGACCCGATATTCGGCGTAGCACAACGGGCAATCCGGGTGCGCTTCGAACATGTCGTCGCCGACGAAGGCCCGGCTCAGATCGTTCTCGCCATCCGGCGCTGCCAGAATGTTCGCCTCGGCGGGATGCACCAGTCGTTCGGCAAATTCATGATGCCCGGCGATGTGGTCGAAATGGCAATGACTGGCCACCGCCACCAGCGGCCGCTCGGTCAGCCACGGCAGTTGCTCGCGCAGGCTGACCAGCCCGGAACCGCTGTCGAGCAACAGATCCTTGTCCCGCCCCTGAACGTGCCACAGGTTGCAGCGGTAGAAGGGGCGGATGAACGGCTCGTGAATCAGCCGAATGCCGTCGCTCAGGCTTTGCACTTCGAACCACTGATCGCGAGAAACAATCTTCATCAAGCATTTTCTCCAGACGAAAAAAACGGGTGTGGCAACCGACGCCACACCCGCCGAAGAAAGCATCAAGTCGTTGTGTTCAGCTTAGATTGCGCTCGCCACCACGTTTGGGCGACGGGACATCAGGCTGACCACCACAAAACTCACCAGACCCACAGCCAGGCTGTAGTAGATCGGCGTGTTGGCATCCAGACCGTCCTTGAACATGAACAGCAGGGCGGTGGCGAAACCCAGGCCCATGCTGGCGATAGCGCCGGCGGTGGTCGCGCGTTTCCAGAAGATCGCACCGATCAGCGGGATCAGCATGCCGCCCACCAACAGGTTGTACGCGAGGGTCAGGGCGCTGATCACGTCGTTGACCACCAGCGCGATGCCCAGCACCACGACACCGGTCAGCAGGGTGAACAGACGGTTCACCCCCAGGCTCGACTGTTTGCCGCCACGCAGTTTCGGCAGCAGGTCTTCGGTCAGGGTGGTGGCAGCGGCGAGCAGGCCGGCGCTGGCGGTGGACATCATCGCGGCCAGGGCAGCGGCGATCACCAGGCCACGAATGCCATCCGGCAGCGACAGTTTGACGATCGCGGCGAAGGCGTTGTTGACGTTGTCCAGATCCGGGATCAGCACGTGCGCCGCCATGCCGATCAGGGCACAGGCCAGACCGTAAAGGATGCAGTAGATGCCTGCGAAGCTACCGGCGTACTGAGCCACTTTTTCGTTCTTGACGGTGAACACCCGTTGCCAGATGTCCTGACCGATCAGGATGCCGAAGAAGTAGATCATGAAGTAGGTGATGATCGTGTCCCAGCCGATAGTGGTGAAGCTGAAGGCGGTGGCCGGCAGTTTCAGCACCAGTTCGTCCCAGCCGCCGACG
The DNA here is from genome assembly GCF_048654275.1 of Candidatus Pseudomonas auctus. Classification (NCBI taxonomy): domain Bacteria; kingdom Pseudomonadati; phylum Pseudomonadota; class Gammaproteobacteria; order Pseudomonadales; family Pseudomonadaceae; genus Pseudomonas; species Candidatus Pseudomonas auctus. The sequence continues at coordinate 57,281 of NZ_JBJYZK010000021.1, forward strand.
CGGTACAGGCAGATTGGCAGGAGGATGAACATCAGGCCGACGGTCTTGATGATGAACTGGACGATGTCGGTCAGGGTCAGCGACCACATGCCGCCGATGGCCGAGTAGATCACCACCACGCCACCGCCGAGCAGTACCGAGATCCAGAACGGCAGGCCGAACAGCACTTGCAGCACGGTGCCGATGGCGAGGATCGAGGTCACGCCGATCATCAGCGCGTAGGCCAGCATGATCGCCGCGCTCGCCGAGCGGGCCATCGGGTTATAGCGTTTTTCCAGGACCTGGGTAACGGTGTAGATCTTCAGTTTCAGCAGCGGCTTGGCCAGGAACAGGTTCAGCGCCACGATGCCGCAACCCAGTGCCGCGCACAGCCAGAAACCGGAAATGCCGTGCACGTAGCCCAGACGCACGGTGCCGACGGTGGACGCGCCGCCGAGAACGGTCGCCGCCATGGTGCCCATGTACAGGCTCGGGCCGAGGTTACGCCCAGCGACCAGGAAGTCCTCGTTGGTCTTGGCCTTGCGCATGCCGAAGTAGCCGAGCAAGAGCATGCCGGCGGCGTAGATGAGGACGACGAATAAATCCAAAGCCATGATGGCGTGTCTCCGATTGTCTTTTTTATGGTGAAACAAATTGGTTCTATGAGGCTGCCCTTGTGGGAGCAAGCCCGCTCCCACAGGGTTGATCAGGCAGCCTGACGCAGCGCCGCTTCAGCCGGCGCATGGGCGCCTTTGCTGCGGGGATCCTTCGGGCCGTAGACCAGCGCCGGTTCCGGGAACAGGCTCAGCAGCATCAGGTACATCACCGAGGCCAGACCGAGGGTCACCAGCAGGCTGATGTCGATGCCGCCGGCCAGTTCACCGAGCGGGCCGACAAACTGCCCCGGCAGATTGACGAAGCACAGGCCGACCGCCGCGCTCGGGATCCAGGCACCCAGGCCGCGCCAGTTCCAGCCGTGGCTGAACCAGTAGCGTCCGCCTTGCTCGCCGCGCGTGAACACTTGCAGGTCGTCCGGGCAGTAGAAGCCGCGACGCACCACCAGGCCGATGATCATGATCACCATCCACGGGGTGGTGCAGGTGATGATCAGCACCGCGAAGGTCGACACGCTCTGCACCAGATTCGCCGCAAAGCGCCCGATGAAGATGAAGGCAATCGACAGCACGCCGATCAGCAACGTCGCCTTGACCCGTGAAAGCAGACGCGGGAACACGCTCGACATGTCCAGCCCGGTGCCATACAGCGATGTGGTGCCGGTGGACATGCCGCCGATCACCGCAATCAGGCACACCGGCAGGAAGAACCAGCTCGGCGATACCGCCAGCAGACCGCCGACGTAGTTGTTGGCCGCGATGTAGTCCGGCGCCTGGATCGCCACAATGGTCGCGGTGGTCAGGCCGAACAGGAACGGGATGAAGGTGGCGATCTGCGAGAGCACCACCGCCGCCATGATCCGCTGACGCGAAGTTTCACGCGGGATGTAGCGGGCCCAGTCGCCGAGGAACGCGCCGAAGGAAATCGGGTTGCTCATGGCCACCAGTGCGGCGCCGATGAACGCGGCCCAGAAGCCCGGCTGGCCGAGGCTGACGGTGCCGGCGTAGTGCGAATCGAACGGGCCGGCGAAAGCGAAGATGCCCAGCAGGAACAGCAGGCTCGCGCTCCACACTGCGACCTTGTTCACCCACAGCAGGAAGCGGAAGCCGTAGATGCACACGGTCAGCACCAGAATCGCGAACAGACCGTAGGCCAGGCCCAGGGTCAGGTCGGTTTCCGGCAGGCCGATCAGGCGTTTCGCACCACCGATCAACGCATCTCCCGAACTCCACACCGAGAGCGAGAAGAAGGCGATGGCGGTCAACAGCGACAGGAACGAACCGACGATCCGCCCGTGCACGCCGAAATGCGCACCGGACGACACGGCATTGTTTGTGCCGTTGAGCGGGCCGAACAGGCCCATCGGTGCAAGGATCAGCGAGCCAAGCAGCACGCCCGAGACAATTGCCCAGACGCCCGCCTGAAAGGACAAGCCGAACAGCACCGGGAAACTGCCGAGCACGGCGGTGGCAAAAGTATTCGCGCCGCCGAAGATCATGCGGAACAAGTCCACGGGACCGGCGGTGCGTTCGTTGTCCGGGATCTGTTCGACCCCGTGGGTTTCAATCTGCGTAAGGCTTTGGTCGTTGTTGTTGTTATTCATGATCTGCTCCGATCATAAAGGCGCGCCTCATCGTGTGTGAGGCGTCACCTGTTTGGCTAAGGGGATGGCAGCCCTTCCGGCATTGCGGACAAATGTTCGTGACAGGCCAGCCAAAGGCCTTGTTGTTCTAGGCTCGACGCTTGTTGCTTGAAAACAATCGTCTCGCGCTCCTGGCTGAAGTGTTGCTCCCCTTGCATGCGCAGCTCGGTGGCCACGTCATGGATGAAAATCGCCACGTCACCCTGCAGGCTGACGAAGGCGTTGCTCGAGATGCAGGACAGCACCTCGAAGCCATCCTCGGCACGCCAGCTGTCCCACAACGCCTGATAGGCATCGCGCGACAGCAGGGGCTGTTCGAGGGTGTAGAACACGAAGCTGGCATCGGCGCTGAACGCGCCGAAGTAGGCTTCGCGATCGTTGCGGGCGAAGGCGGACACCAGATCGGCGGCCGCTTTCAGAACCTGATCACGTTCGTTCATGACCCGACCCTCAGCGGTGGACCACGCCCGGCAGTACGCAGAGCATTTCGTACAGCAGGTTGGCGGCCAGCAGCGAGGTGTTGCCGGTGGTGTCATAAGCGGGCGAGACTTCTACCAGATCGCAGCCGATCAGGTCGAGGCCCTGGCAGCCGCGAACGATTTCAATCGCCTGAATGGTCGTCAGACCACCGATTTCCGGGGTGCCGGTGCCTGGCGCCCAGGCCGGGTCGATGCCGTCGATGTCGAAGCTCAGGTACACCGGGCCGCCACCGACTTTCTCGCGCACTTCGGCCATCAGCGGTGCCAGCGACTTGTGCCAGCACTCTTCGGCCTGAACGACGCGGAAGCCCTGATCGCGGCTCCAGTTGAAGTCGTCGGCGGTGTAACCCTGCGCCCGCAGACCGATCTGCACCACACGGTCGCAGTCCAGAAGACCTTCTTCGACCGCACGACGGAAAGTCGTACCGTGGGCGATCTTCTCGCCGAACATGTGATCGTTGACATCAGCGTGAGCGTCGATGTGCACCAGACCGACCTTGCCGTGCTTTTTGTGGATGGCACGCAGGATCGGCAGGGTGATGGTGTGGTCGCCACCCAGGGTCATCGGGATCACGTTGTGCTCGAGGATGTTGTCGTAGGCTTCTTCGATGATGCGCACGGCGTCGAGCAGGTTGAAGGTGTTGATCGCCACGTCACCGATGTCGGCAACCGACAGCGAGTCGAACGGCGCAGCGCCGGTGGCCATGTTGTACGGGCGGATCATCACCGATTCGGTGCGGATGTCACGCGGCCCGAAGCGGGTGCCGGGGCGCAGCGAAGTACCGATGTCCAGCGGCACGCCAACGAAGGCGGCGTCCAGACCGGCAGCGGTCGGTACATGGGGGAGTCGGAGCATGGTGGCGATGCCGCCGAAGCGCGGCATTTCGTTGCCGCCCAGTGGTTGGTGGAGAATCTTGTCCACGGGTAGGGCCTCATCGTCTTTGTTTTATTTATGTCGGCGCACCGCATTCGCAAGGTCACGGGCACCGCTGTGGGCCGATTCTGCGAAATGTAGTGGGGCGGAAGAATCGCTACGGGCAAATACTTAGTTCAGAAATTTCTAAACTAATGATGTGGGTAGAGATAGACTTTGTGCGCCTTGGGGTTTGTGATCGGCTGAACATCGCCGCCCTCACCCCAGCCCTCTCCCGGTGGGAGAGGGAGCCGATAGAGTTGTTCTCAGGAGCTTCATCGACCTGAAATATCGAGTCGAACTTAATAGAATCTGGGACAGACGCAGAATTTGAAGGCCATGGAGATCGGCTCCCTTTCCCCCTCTTCCCCTTGGGGAGAGGGCTGGGGTGAGGGGTGGTTCCAACAGACGACACAGTTCCCAGCCCCGGAGTAGACATGGCCAACGCTTTACCCGACCTGAAACTGTTGCGCATCTTCGTCAGCGTCGTGCGTCATCAGGGGTTTGCCAACGCGCAGCAGGAACTCAACCTGTCGACCTCGGCGATCAGCACCTACATGAGCCAGCTCGAAGCCGCGCTGGGTCTGGTGCTGTGCCATCGCGGGCGCGGCGGTTTCAGCCTGACCAGCAAGGGCGAGCTGTTCCATCAGGAAACCCTGCGCCTGCTCGCGGAGCTTGAAGGTTTCGAGCAATACGCCGCCGCGCTCAAGGGCGAGTTGCGCGGCACCCTCAACCTCGGGGTGATCGACTCCACGGTCAGCGACAAGGCCTTGCCGTTCGCCGAAGCCATCGGCGCCTACAGCCAGGAACACCCGGCGGTGCATTTGCATCTGTCGGTGATGAGCCCGTATGAACTGCAACTCGGCGTGCAGGACAACCGCCTCGACCTGGCCATCGGCGCGTTCTCCACGCGCATGAGCGGTCTGGTGTACATGCCGCTGTACCGCGAGCAGCACTGGCTGTATTGCAGCAACCGGCACCCGCTGTTCAACGAACGGCGGATTCCCGAACAGGTCATCACCCAGCAACGCATGGTCGGACGCGGTTACTGGAGCCAGGCCGAACTGGCCCGTCACGGTTTCAAACACAGCGCCGCTACCGTGGAAAGTATGGAAGCGCAGCTGATTCTGGTGCTGTCCGGGGCCTACATCGGTTACCTGCCGGAGCACTACGCCCAGGCCTGGGCCGACAAGGGCGACCTGCGGGTGCTGCTGCCGGCGACCTTCGGTTATCAGGCGCCGTTTTCCATGATCATGCGCCGTGGCCGCAGCCGCGAACCGCTGATCCAGACCTTCCGCGATCTGCTCAAAGCGCAGCTCAATCAGGCATAAAGAACATGTCCAGACCCCAATGCCCGCGCTGCCTGCGCCCACAAACTCATTGCCTGTGCCCGCTGATCCCCAGCCTCGACAGCCGCACCCGGGTGTTGCTGTTGCAGCACCCGAGCGAGGTCAATCACGCGCTCAACACGGCACGGCTGGCGGCGCTCGGTTTGATCAATGCCGAGCTGATTGTCGGCGAGGTGTTCGAGGATCTGCCGACGCTTTTGAACCGGCCGGGGTATCGGGCGCGATTGCTGTTCCCGGCGGAAGATGCGCAGCCGATGCAGGCTTACGCCGCGTCCGATGAACCGATGTTGCTGGTGGTGCCGGACGGCACCTGGCGCAAGGCGCGCAAGATGCTGCACCTCAATCCCTTGCTGGCGGCGTTGCCACGGGTGACGTTGGCCGAGGGCGGGGTTTCCCGGTATCGGCTGCGCAAGGCACCGGGGCCGGGGGCGTTGTCGACGATTGAGGCGATAGTGCAGGCGTTGCAGACCTTGGAAGCGCCGGCCTCTTTCGAGCCGTTGCTAAAGCCGTTCGAGGCGTTGATCGAGGGGCAGATTGCGGCGATGGGGGAGGAGACCTTTCAGCGCAATCATGGCGAAAGATAGGAGCTGTCCGTACTGGCCATATCGCTAGCCTGCTAGCGATTGCAATGGTCACATCACCGACAATGTTGAGCAGAATTAGCGCTCGCGCATCGCCTCGGTCCGGGCCTTGAGTACCGGTTTTAGCAGGTAATCCAGCACACTTTTCTCCCCGGTAATGATGTCCACCGTCGCCACCATCCCCGGAATGATCAGCAGCGGTTTCACATCCCCGCCCAGATGGTTTTTGTCGGTGCGCACCTGGATCAGGTAGAAGCTGTTGCCCTTGTCGTCGGTGATGGTGTCGGCGCCGATCAGCTCAAGCTTGGCGCTGAGCCCGCCGTAGATCGTGTAGTCGTAGGCACTGAACTTGACCATGGCTTTCTGGCCCGGATGCAGAAATGCAACGTCCTGCGGCCGGACCTTGGCTTCGATCAGCAGGTTGTCTTCCAGCGGCACGATTTCCACCATGTCACTGCCCGGCTGCACCACGCCGCCGATGGTGTTGACCTTCATCTGCTTGATCACCCCATGCACCGGCGAAGTCACGGTGGTGCGGCTGACGCGGTCGTCGATGGCGATGCTCGACGCGGTGATTTTCGACAGGTCCGTGCGTTTCTCGTTGAGCTCCTTGGCCGCTTCGGAGCGGAAGGTCTGTTCCGATTCGTCGATCTTGCTGCGGATCTCGGCGATGGCCGATTCGGCGCGGGGAATGGCCAGGGTCGTGGCGTTCAGGGAACCGCGGATTTCCACGGTACTGCGCTTGAGCCGCAAGATCTCCACCGGCGACACGGCACCGGTCTTGACCAGCGGTTCGGACATGTTCATTTCCTGATTGACCAGCGCCAGGCTCGAACTGTATTGCCCCTGTTTCGAGCGAAACTCCGCCAGCTCCTGAGTCTTCTGCCGCAGCTGTTCGCTGAGGGTTCTCTGTTCGCTGGCCAGTCGCCGCTGCCGTTGTTCGTACAGCGAACGCTCGTCCTCGGCCACTTGCGGCGCCTTGGCGATCACTTCGTCCGACAGCTTGAACGGTCGGCCCTCTGCTTCGGCGGACAAGCGTTCGACCTGCGCGGTCAAGGCATAACGATCGGCCTCGCTCTCACCCTTGTTCGACAGAAACCGCGTGTCGTCCAGGCGCAGCAGTTTGTCGCCCTTGTCGACCATCTGCCCTTCACGCACGAAGATCTCGGTGACGATCCCGCCCTCGAGGTTCTGGATCACCTGGACCTTGCTCGACGGAATTGCCTTGCCTTCGCCCATGGTCACTTCCTGCAACACCGCGAACTTGGCCCAGACCAGCGCACTGATCAGCAGCGCCGCCGCCAGCCACACGGTGATGCGCGACCAGCGTGGCGAATCCTGCAGCGAAGCACCGGCGGTTTCCGGCATGAATTCGGCTTCGGCGCTTTTACCGAAGCTGTCGAAGTAACCGCGGGGTTTTGAGGAGGAGGAAGCAGACATGGGGCAACTCCTAGACCGCTGCCGAGCCGACCCGGCCCTTGCGCAGCGCATCGATGACCGCTTCTTTCGGACCGTCGGCGACGATCCGGCCGTTGTCCAGCACCAGCAACCGGTCCACCAGGCTCAGCATTGAAGTGCGGTGGGTGACCAGCAACAAGGTTTTGCCCTGCACCCAGCCGTGCAGCTTCTGGCGCAGGACGTCTTCGCTGCTGTTGTCCATGGCGCTGGTCGGTTCGTCGAGCAGCATGATCGGCGGGTCGAGCAACAGCGCCCGAGCCAGCAACACGGCTTGGCGCTGGCCACCGGAAAGCAGTTGCCCACGCTCGCCCACCGGCCGGTCGAAGCCTTGCGGGTGCTGGCGGGCGAGCTCGGTAACGCCGGTCAGTTCGGCCACTTCGAGCATCCGTGAATCGCTGATGTAGCGGGCGCCGAGGGTCAGGTTGTCGCGCAGGCTGCCGGCCAGCAGCGGCAGGTCATGGGCGACGTAACCGATCTGCTGGCGCAGGTCGGCGACATCCAGTTGCCGCAGGTCGAGGCCGTCGAGCAGCAACTGGCCTTCGTCCGGTTCGTAGAAGCCCATCACCAGTCGCGCCAGGGTGCTTTTGCCCGAGCCGCTGCGGCCGATGATGCCGATCCGTTCGCCGGGTCTGACGCTGAAGCTGACGTTGCTCAGGGCCGGCGCGTTCTGGCCGTTGTAGTGGAAGGTCACCGCGTTGGCGTCCAGCGCACCTTGCAGTTGCGTGCGTTCCAGCGGCCGCTGTTTGCCGTCGCGTTCCTGAGGCAGGGACATCAGCGCATCGGTGCTTTTCATGGTCAGTTGCGCTTGCTGGTAGCGGGTGATCAGCCCGGCGATCTGGCCCAGCGGCGCCAGCACGCGACTGCCGAGCATGTAAGTCGCCACCAGCGCTCCGACGCTGAGATTGCCGGCGATGATGCTGTAGACCCCGGCCACAATTGTCGCCATCCCCGAAAACTGCTGGATGAACAGCGTGCCGTTGGTGGCCAGCGCCGAGAGATTACGCGCGTGGCTGTCGAGGCGGGTGAGGGCGCCGTGGGTGCTCTCCCATTTGTGCTGGCGCTCGCTTTCGGCGCTGCAGGCCTTGAGGGTTTCCAGGCCACCGAGGGTTTCGATCAGCAACGCCTGACGCTCGGCGCCGAGGCTCAGGCTTTTCTGCACGGTGTCGCGCAGGCGGACCTGAATGATCATCGCGAACACGATCGTGATCGGAAACGCCAGCAGTGGAATCACCACCAGCCAGCCACCGAGCAGGCCGATCACCACCAGCATCAACACCACGAAGGGCAAGTCGATCAGGCTGGTCAGGGTCACGGCGGTGAGGAATTCGCGCAGGCCCTGAAAGTCATGAATGCTCTGGGCGAAGCCGCCGATGGTCACCGGCCGGGCCTTCATCGCCATGCCGGTGATGCGTTCGAATAAAGTCGCAGAAAGGATCACATCGGTTTTCTTGCCGGCGGTGTCCAGCAGGTGCGCGCGCACCACCCGCAGCACCAGTTCGAAACCGGTTCCGATCAGCAGCCCGATGGCCAGCACCCACAGGGTCGACGTGGCCTGGTTCGGCACCACGCGGTCGTAGGTCTGCATGACGAACAGCGGCACCATCAGGCCCAGCAGGTTGATCAGGAAACTGGCGAGGATCGCGTCGCTGTACAGCCATTTCGACAGCTTCAGGGTGTCGCGAAACCACGCCTGCACCCGTGGCACCAGCGGTGAACGCAGGTCTTCCAGTTCATGCCGTGGCCGGGCGAACAAGGCCTGGCCGCTGTAGTGTTCGGTGAGCTCTTCACGGCTGACCCATTGCTCGCCGCCGTCGGCTTCGCTGGGCAGGATCAGCGCCTTGCCGTCTTCGGCAAACCGCCGCAGCACCGCGGTACGCCCGTTGCCCAACAGCAACAGCACCGGCAAGTTCAGTGGTGAAATGTCTTTGAGTTCCCGGCGCAACAAGCGCGCCTGCAACCCGGCCCGGGCTGCGGCGCGGGGCAGCAGGTCCAGGCTCAGGCGTTGTTTGTCCAGGGGCAGCCCGGCGCTCAGGCTGGCGCGACTGACGGTCGCGCCATGCAGTTTGCAGAGGATCAACAGACCGTCGAGCAACGGGTCATCGAAGCTCAGCCGCGGATCGATCCCGGTGTTACCGGGTTGCATGCTGGTCATATTGATCGCTCCCCTGGCACTACATCATCGGGACTACTTCAGTTCAGGCAAGCGCGCTTCGTTTTTCACCTCGGTCGCAGCAATCGCATCGGCCGGCAGCACCACCCGCTGCTTGCTTAACAACTGGCCCATGTTCGCCAGCACGCGGTACATCGAGTATTCCTCGGTGTAGCGGATTTCGGTGTAGCGACGGTTGGCGTTGTACAGCTCGTTTTCACTGTCGAGCACGTCCAGCAGGGTGCGCTGACCGAGGCCGAACTGATCCTGATACGCAGCGCGCACACGCTTGGTGGTTTCGGCGTATTCGCGGGCGGTCGGGGTCTGTTTCTTGGCGTTGAGCATGGCGTTCCAGGCCAGGTGAATGTTCTCGTTGAGCTGGCGCAGGGCGTTGTTGCGGATGTCCATCGCCTGGTTGATCTGGTGCGCATCGGAGGCCAGTCGCGCCTTGTCGCTACCGCCACGGAACAGGTTGTAGTTCATCACCACGCCGACCCGCCATTCGTTGTCGTGGCCCTCGTCACCCTGCACGTTGTTGTTGGCGCCGACGGCGGCTTCCGCGTCGAAGCGCGGGTAGAACGGCGACTTGGCGACTTCGTACTGACTCTCGGCCGATTGCACGTCGGCCTGGGCAGATTTCAGGTACGGGTTGTTCTCGACCATGCTCTGCTGGGCTTCAGGCAAGGTGGCGGGCAATTCGCCGCGGGTCGAGGCCGGGGTTTCCAGCTCATCCGGCATGCGCCCGACCACGCTGTAGAAGTTGGATTCGGCGTCGGCCAGATCGACTTCGGCGGTGTCGAGGTTGTTCTGCGCCAGCGCCTTACGGGCCACCGATTGATCGGAGTCGGCGGTGCTGCCCACCCCGCGCTCGGTGCGCAGGCCGATCTGGTCGTTGACCCGCAAGTGCGCCTGCAGGTTGTTCTTGGCCAGGGTCACCAGTTCGCGACGCTTGAGCACTTCGAGGTAGACCTCGATGGTGCGCAGGGCCAGATCCTGGGCGGTGCCTTGCGCGTAATAGGCACGCGAGTTGGAAACACCCTTGGTGCGCTCGACTTCGTTGGCGGTGTTGAAACCGTCGAACAGCATTTGCCGCAGCCGCAGCTCGGACTGGGTGTAATTGAGGATTTCGGTGTGGTGGTTACCGAAGGCCCGGGTGTTGGTGTTGTCGCTGTAGCCGCGCCCGTAAGCAGCGTTCAGATCCACCGACGGATAGAAGCCGCCCTTGGCGACCTTCACCTGTTCATCAGCCGACAGGCGCGCATCCACGCGCGAGGCCAGTTCGGGGTGGGTAGCGATGGTGCTCTGGATCGCTTCGGTGAGGTTCATGGCCTGGGCTTGGGAAGTGCAAGCCATGGCCAGCAAAACCGCGCTGCAGAGGGGGGTTAGTACGCGCATGGGTGCATCTCCCTGAGTCCTGATGGTGTTTCGCTGTCGCCAATTTATTGACGATATTTTTAGTAGAAAGCGTTTCATGCCTGTAACAACAGAGCTAAGAACATCCTGAAGCGTAGCTAAGAAAAAATTTTCATAAGGGTTATGCCAAAAAAAACTTATGCGCTTCGCTAAATCCAGCACATTGTTCCACTCGAAAGCCTTTGTTTTATGCGCTTTAGGGAGCACAGAAAGGCTTGAGGAAAGTTCCACTCACTTTGCGACATACGGCGAAGTACTGCTAAAGGGGAGGGACGCGTAGCGGCTGATGAGCGACAGATTTTTGTCACTCGGGTGATTCACCACCGTTACGTAGCGCTAGTGGGCCTGCTGCAGCGAACAGAGATTCCAAGTGCTTGATTGCGCTGGAGTTTCTGAACCTGCACAACCTGCGAAACGAACTGTCGAGGTGCGAGCGTCGCCCCGACAACCCGCTTGAGCCATGGGCTGCTTCGCGAACCAGCGCCGACGGTGGTCGGCAGCGGAGGAATGCACATGGCAACGCTCATCGGGATCGTCACTAAAGTCATTGGTCAGGTTTTCGCTCAGTCGGCGGACGGCACTCGTCGCGCACTGGTCGAAGGCGATCGTCTGTTTGCAGGGGATCAATTGATCACCGGGGCGCAGGGGGCGGTTGCCGTTCATCTGCAAAACGGCCAGGAACTGACCCTCGGCCGCGACAGCAGCCTGACCATGACCGGCCAGTTGCTCGCCGATCAGGCGGCTCACGTCAATGCACCGGAAGCGGTGACCCCGAGCGAGTCGCAACTGACCGACGTCGAACAGATCCAGAAAGCCATTGCCGCCGGCGATGACCCGACCCAATCCGCCGAAGCGACGGCGGCGGGCCCTGGAGCCACCGGTGGTGCGCCGGGCGCATTGGGTGGCGGGCACAGTTTCGTGTTGCTGACCGAAGTGGCCGGCCGGGTTGATCCGGTCATCGGTTTCCCCACCGCCGGTTTCAATGGCATTCCCGAGTTTCCCGAAGAACGCCACAACGCGGTGATCGACAACGGTGACGACACCACGCCGATCGCCCCACCACCACCGCCAGTCAACAACCCGGTAACACTCACCGGGCTGTCTGTTGCCGGTGGCGAATTGAATCTTAACGAAGCCAATCTGCCCGACGGTTCCGCTGCCAACCCTGGCGCGCTGACCCAGACCGGCAGCTTCACGGTGTCGGCGCCGGACGGTCTGAGCAGCCTGAGCATCGGCGGCATTAACGTGATCGTCGGTGGCGTGCCGATCGGTTTCCCGCAATCGATCACCACGCAACTGGGCAACACCCTGACCATCACCGGCTACAACCCGGCCACCGGCACGGTCAGCTACAGCTACACCCTCAATGGCAACGAAACCCACGCGGCGGGCGACGGTGCCAATAACCTCAGCGAACAATTCACCGTGATCGCCGGCGACAGCAATGGCGACACCGCCACTGGCACGCTGGACGTCAACATCACCGACGACGTGCCGAAAGCGTTCGATGACAACAACGGTACGGCGACAGAGACTCAACTGACGCTGACCGGCAACGTGCTGACCAACGATGTGCAGGGCGCCGACCGTGTACCTGTCGGCGACAACGCCGGCCCGATCACCCCCGGCACCTTCATCGGCACTTACGGCACGTTGGTGCTCAACGCCAACGGCACCTATACCTACACGCTCAATACCAGTGATGCGGACTTCAAGAACCTGCATGGCGGTGGCAATGGCACCGAGACGTTCACTTACACCCTGACCGATGCCGACGGCGACACCAGCACCGCCAACCTCGTTTTGCAGATCCACAACAACGACGACCCTGTGATCATCAACGGGTTGAACGTCGAGGGCGGTGAACTCACCGTCTACGAAAAAAACCTCGGCGACGGCAGCGACCCGGACTCGGGAGCCCTGACCCAAAGCGGCACCTTCACCATCACCGCGCTGGACGGCGTCACCACGCTGACCATCGGCGGCATCGCCGTGGTCACCAACGGTGTGGCCGCAGGCTTCCCACAATCGGTGACTACGCCACTGGGCAGCACGCTGACCATCACCGGTTTCAACGCCGCCACCGGCGTTGTCAGCTACAGCTACACCCTGGTCGACAACGAAGCGCACCCGAATGCCAACGGCGCCAACGTGCTGAACGAGCAGTTCGCCGTGACCGTGGTCGATGACAACGGCACCACCGCCAACGGCACGCTGGACGTGAACATCGTCGACGACCTGCCAAAAGGCGTGGACGACAGCAATGCCGGCACCGCTTCGGAAACCAATCTCACACTGAGCGGCAACGTCCTGACCAACGACGTGCAAGGCGCTGATCGCGTGCCTGTCGGTGAAAACGCAGGCCCGATCACCGCCGGCACATTCACCGGGACTTACGGGACATTGGTGCTGAACGCCAACGGCACTTACACCTACACGCTGAACACCAGCGACGCCGACTTCAAAGCGCTGCACGGCGGCGGCAACGGCACCGAGACCTTCACCTACACCATCACCGATGCCGACGGCGATACCAGCACCGCGAACCTCGTCCTGCAGATCCACAACAACGACGACCCGGTGATCATCAACGGCCTCGACGTGAATGGCGGCGAACTCACCGTCTACGAGAAAAACCTCGGCGACGGCAGCAGCCCTGACGCTCCAGCCCTGACCCAAAGCGGCACCTTCACCATCACCGCGCTGGACGGCGTCACCACGCTGACCATCGGCGGCATCGCCGTGGTCACCAATGGCGTGGCAGCAGGCTTCCCGCAATCCATCGTCACTCCGTTGGGCAGCACGCTGACCATCACCGGTTTCAACGCCGCCACCGGCGTTGTCAGCTACAGCTACACCCTGGTCGACAACGAAGCGCACCCGAATGCCAACGGCGCCAACGTGCTGAACGAGCAGTTCGCCGTCACCGTGGTCGACGACAACGGCACCACCGCCAACGGCACGCTGGACGTGAACATCGTCGACGACCTGCCAAAAGGCGTGGACGACAGCAATGCCGGCACCGCTTCGGAAACCAATCTCACACTGAGCGGCAACGTCCTCACCAACGACGTGCAAGGCGCTGATCGCGTGCCTGTCGGTGAAAACGCAGGCCCGATCACCGCCGGCACTTTCACCGGGACTTACGGCACTCTGGTACTGAACGCCAACGGCACTTACACCTACACCCTCAACACCAGCGACGCCGATTTCAAAGCCCTGCACGGCGGTGGCAACGGCACTGAAACCTTCACCTACACCATCACCGATGCCGACGGCGACACCAGCACCGCGAACCTCGTGCTGCAGATTCACAACAACGACGATCCGGTGATCATCAACGGCCTCGACGTGAATGGCGGCGAACTCACCGTCTACGAGAAAAACCTCAGCGACGGCACCAGCCCCAACACCCCGGCACTGACCCAGAGCGGCACCTTCACCATCACCGCGCTGGACGGCGTCACCACGCTGACCATCGGCGGCATCGCCGTGGTCACCAACGGTGTGGCCGCAGGCTTCCCGCAATCCATCGTCACTCCGTTGGGCAGCACGCTGACCATCACCGGTTTCAACGCCGCCACCGGCGTCGTCAGCTACAGCTACACCCTGGTCGACAACGAAGCGCACCCGAATGCCAACGGCGCGAATGTGCTCAACGAGCAATTCGCCGTGACCGTGGTCGATGACAACGGCACCACCGCCAACGGCACGCTGGACGTGAACATCGTCGATGACCTGCCAAAAGGCGTGGACGACAGCAACGCCGGCACCGCTTCGGAAACCAATCTCACACTGACTGGCAACGTCCTGACCAACGACGTGCAAGGCGCCGACCGCGTACCGACCGGCCCGAATGCCGGCCCGATCACGGCGGGTACGTTCACCGGGACTTACGGCACCCTGGTGCTGAACGCCAACGGCACGTACACCTACACGCTGAACACCAACGATGCAGACTTCAAAAACCTGCACGGCGGCGGCAACGGCACCGAGACCTTCACCTACACCATCACCGATGCCGACGGTGACACCAGCACCGCCAACCTCGTGTTGAACATCCACAACAACGACGATCAGGTGTACCTCAACGGCCTCGACGTCAACGGCGGCGAACTCACCGTCTACGAGAAAAACCTCAGCGACGGCACCAGCCCCAACACCCCGGCACTGACCCAGAGCGGCACCTTCACGGTGACTGCCCTCGACGGTCTGCAAACCCTGACCGTGGGTGGCATTGCCGTGATCACCAACGGTGTCGCGGCCGGCTTCCCGCAATCGACCGTCACCCCGCTGGGCAGCACGCTGACCATCACTGGATACGACCCGGCCACGGGCGTGGTCAGCTACAGCTACACCCTGGTGGATAACGAAACCCATCCGACAGCCAACGGCGCCAACAGCATCACCGAGAACTTCAACGTGGTGGCGACGGACACCGACGGCAGCACCGCCACCGGACAGATCAACGTCAACATCATCGACGACCTGCCGACCGCCAAACCCGACGCGACGTCGGTGCAGGAGGGCGGCACCGTCAGCGGCAACGTGCTGGACAACGACATCGGCGGCGCCGACGGCCCGGCAGCCAGTGGCGCGGTAGTGGGCGTGCGCGCCGGCTCCGACACCTCGACCTCGGCCATCGGCGGCCTCAACAGCAACATCAACGGCACTTACGGTTACCTGACTCTCGACGCCAACGGCAACGCGGTCTATCACAGCAACCCGAATGCCGTGAGCGGCCCGGGTGCGGTGGACGTGTTCACCTACACCGTGCGCGATTCCGACGGTGACGAAAGCACCACCACCATTACCATCGACGTCTACAACAGCAAACTGTGCGCGGTCAGCGACACCGACGTCACCGTCTACGAAAAAGCCCTCGATCTGACCAAGGACGGCCAGGATCTGGCTCCTGGCACGGTCACCGGCAGCGATCCGAACAGCACCGGGGAAACCGCGTCCGGCACGCTGGTCGGCTCGGTCACCGGCGCGGTCGGTGCAATCAGCTATGCGCTGGTCGGCAGCGCCACCGGCAACTACGGGCAGATCGTGCTCAACCCCGACGGCACGTACACCTACACCCTGACCTCACCGGCCAGCACCACCCCGCACGCCGATGACGGCGCCAACACCCTGACCGAAACCTTCACCTACCAGGCCACCGATTCGCTGGGCAACGTCGTCACCAGCACCCTCGTGGTCAGCATCGTCGATGACGTGCCGAAGGCGATCAACGACAGCAACGCCAGCACCGCGTCGGAAACCCAGTTGACCCTCAACGGCAACGTGCTGACCAACGACGTGCAAGGCGCCGACGTGGTGGTGACCGGCCCGAATGCCGGCCCGATCACCCCCGGCACCTTCACCGGCACTTACGGCACCCTGGTGCTGAATGCCAACGGCACGTACACCTACACGCTGAACACCAACGATGCAGACTTCAAGAATCTGCACGGCGGTGGCAACGGCACCGAGACCTTCACCTACACCCTGACCGATGCCGATGGCGACACCAGCACCGCCAACCTGGTGCTGAACATTCACAATAACGACGATCCGGTGGTCCTCAACGGTCTCGACGTGTATGGCGGCGAACTCACCGTCTACGAAAAAAACCTCAGCGACGGCACCAGTCCCGACACCCCGGCGCTGACCCAGAGTGGCACCTTCACCGTCACCGCGCTCGACGGTCTGCAAACCCTGACCGTGGGTGGCATCGCCGTGATGACCAACGGCGTGGCCGCCGGCTTCCCGCAATCGACCGTCACCCCGCTGGGCAGCACGCTGACCATCACCGGTTACAACCCGACTACCGGCGTGGTGAGCTACAGCTACACCCTCGTCGATAACGAAACCCACCCGAACGCCAACGGTGCCAACAGCCTCACCGAGAACTTCAACGTGGTGGCGACGGACACCGACGGCAGCACTGCGACCGGGCAAATCAACGTCAACATCATCGATGACTTGCCGACCGCCAAGGCCGACACCGGCTCGGTGGCGGAGGGCGGCACGGTCAACATCAGCGTGCTGGGCAATGACATCAGTGGCGCGGATGGCGCGGCGATCGTGGTCGGCGTGCGCGCCGGCGGCAACACCGCGACCTCGGCCATCGGCGGCCTCAACAGCAACATCAACGGCAATTACGGTTACCTGACCCTTGATGCGGCGGGCAATGCGGTCTATCACAGCAACCCGAACTCGGTGAGCCCGCCGGGCGCCACCGACACATTCACCTACACCATCCGCGACAGTGACGGCGACGAAAGCACCACCACCATCACCGTCAACGTCGCCGACAGCAAACTCGTGGCCTCGACCGATCAGGACGTGACCGTCTACGAAAAAGCCCTCGACCTGACCCAGGACGGCCAAGACCTGGCCCCCGGCACGGTCACCGGCAGCGAGCCGGGCAACACCGGCGAAACCGCGACCGGCACGCTGGTCGGTTCGGTCAGCGGCGGCAGCGGGGCGATCACCTACACCCTGGTCGGCAGCGCCACCGGGACTTACGGGCAGATCCAGCTCAACGCCGACGGCACCTACACCTACACCCTGACCTCGGCGCCGAAAACCACGCCGAACGCCAACGACGGACCGAACACCCTGAGCGAAAGCTTTACCTACAAAGCCACCGATGCGCTGGGCAACAGCACCACCAGCAACATCGTGGTCAACATCGTCGACGACGTGCCAAAAGCGGTGGTGTCGGATCGTTCGGTGGCGGCGGTGGAGATCGACTCCAACATCCTCATCGTCCTCGACATCTCCGGCAGCATGGCCGACGCCTCCGGCGTGCCGGGCCTGTCGCGGCTGGAACTGGCCAAGCAGGCGATCAGCGCCTTGCTCGACAAGTACGACGATCTGGGTGATGTGAAAGTGCAGCTCGTCACCTTCAGCAGCAACGCCACCGACCGCACTTCGGTGTGGGTCGATGTCGCGACGGCCAAGACCCTTCTGGCCAGCCTCAGCGCGGGCGGCGGCACCAACTACGACGCTGCCGTGGCAACCATGTACAACGCGTTCAACACCTCGGGCAAACTCACCGGGGCGCAGAACGTCGGCTACTTCTTCTCCGACGGCAAACCCAACGAGGGTGACATCGGCACCGCCGACGAAGCGACGCTCAAGGCGTTCCTCGATGCCAACAACATCAAGAACTACGCGATCGGCCTGGGCAGCGGCGTGAGCAACGCCAACCTCGATCCGCTGGCGTACGACGGCATCACGCACACCAACACCAACGCGGTGGTGGTCACCGACCTCAACCAGCTCAACTCGGTGCTGTCCGGCACCGTAGAGGGCGCGCCGGTCACTGGTTCGTTTATCGGCGAGGGCGGTACGTTCGGCGCCGATGGCGGGTTCATCAAATCCATCGTGGTCGACGGCACCACCTACACCTATGACCCGAAAGCCAACGGCGGTCAGGGTTCACTGGTCGCCAGCGGCGGCGCCAACCACGGCACGTTCAACACGGTGAACAACACCCTGAGCATCGCCACCAACAACAGCGGCACCCTGGTGATCAACCTCGACACCGGCGACTACAGCTACACCTCGCAAAAAACCACCGCCGTGGTGATCACCGAAAACATCGGCTTCACCCTAAGCGACAACGACGGCGACCTCGCCAGTTCGACGCTGACCGTAAAAGTGATCCCCAACGCGCCTCCGGTGGCGGCGGACGACCACATCATCACCAACGTGCTGTCGGGCAACATCGTGGTGCCGGGCGAGCTGTTGCTGGCCAACGACACCGACCCAAACGGCGACACCCTCAACGCCACGCCGACCTCGTTCAACACCGGCTGGGTCTCCAGATCGGCAGACTTCACCGGCAGCGGCGCGATCAGCTTCACCGGCACCAACGCCAACACCGCCGCCAACCAGAACCTGGCCAACGTGCGCAATGCGTTCAGCGCCAACGCCGCCACCATGACCGCCGTGCTGGTGGTCAGCGGCTACCTCGGCGCGGTGACCAACACCAACGCCAACGATGAAGACCGCATCACCGTCAACCTGCGCCAGGGCGAAACCCTCAACCTGGACCACAACCTGGCGGCCGGTCACATCACCATGGAGTACTCGATCAACGGCGGCGCTTACATTGCCCTCGCGGACGGCCAGACCCTGACCGCGACGTCCGATGGCGTCTACCAGATCCACATCACCAACATCAGCAACACCACGGGCAGCAACGCCAACGCGGCGGAGAACTACCAGCTGACCATGACCCTCAACTACGCCGGGGCCCACGACATCACCCCGGACTACCACGGCACCTACACCGCCAACGACAACCATGGCGGCAGCGACACGGCGAACGTGACCATCAGCTATCAGGACGGCCACACCCTCACCGGCACCTCGGGCGATGACGTACTGGTGGCGGGCACCGGCGACAACATCATCAACGCCGGCGACGGCAACGATGTGCTCACCGCTGGCTCCGGCAACAATGAACTGCACGGCGGCGCTGGCAACGACTTGCTCTACAGCGGCCCGGGTAACGACCTGCTCGACGGTGGCACCGGCATCGACACCGCCAGCTACGCCCACGCGACCGCCGGGGTGACGGTCAACCTCGGCCTGCTCGGTGCGCAAAACACCATTGGCGCCGGGACAGACACCCTGACCGGCATCGAAAACCTCATCGGTTCGAACTTCAACGACAGCCTCACCGGCGACAACAATAACAACGTGATCAATGGCGGTTTGGGTAACGACATCCTCAATGGCGGCGGCGGTGACGACCTGCTGATCGGCGGGATGGGCAACAACACCCTGACCGGCGGGCCGGGCGCCGATACCTTCCAGTGGCTCAAGGGCAACAGCGGTCATGACCTCGTCACCGACTTCACTCCAGGCACCGACAAGCTCGACCTGTCGCAACTGCTGCAAGGTGAAAACGGCACGTCGGCGTCACTGGATGACTACCTGCACTTCACCGTCACCGGCAGCGGCGCGTCGGTGGTCACCAGCATCGACGTGAGCGCCATGGCCGGCGCCACGCCGAACCAGACCATCGACCTGGCGGGCGTCAACCTCGCCAGCCACTACGGTGTGACGCCGGGGGCGGGTGGGTTGATCGCCAGCGGGCACGACACGGCGACCATCATCAACGGCATGCTGAATGATCATTCGTTGAAGGTGGATACGGTGTAACTGAGG
Organism: Candidatus Pseudomonas auctus; assembly: GCF_048654275.1. Taxonomy (NCBI): domain Bacteria; kingdom Pseudomonadati; phylum Pseudomonadota; class Gammaproteobacteria; order Pseudomonadales; family Pseudomonadaceae; genus Pseudomonas; species Candidatus Pseudomonas auctus. The sequence continues at coordinate 77,033 of NZ_JBJYZK010000021.1, forward strand.
GCTGAAACGATAAAACCCGCCGCCCCGATCACACGGGACGGCGGGTTTTTCATGCCGCAAGTGATGGGTTGCCTGTGAGTGAGCCTTCGTCGGATCGCCGCCGGAGCAAGGTCGTGCGTCTAACACACATTTAAATTACGCCGCCGTACCTGTGGGAGCGGGCTTGCCCCGGGCGGCGATCCGACGAAGGCGTCATGTCTGTCACGCATTATTCGGGACAGTGCATTTACCTTTTTTACACCGCCGTCTCGGTTTTCAACTCCAGATTATCCAGCACCCGATTCACCGCCAGCTCACCCAGCATGATCAGCTGCGCAATCCCCAACAACACATGCCGCTGCGAGCCGTCCACCAACCCGGCGAAGTCATTGGCCATGGTCTTGGCCGAAGTCAGGGTTTCGCAGGCGTCGGCCAGCAGTTCTTCGCTGTCGATACCGGGAGCGATGAGGTAGCGGGTGTTGGGTTTGAGCAGCGGTTTTCGGGGGAGGAGGGGATTGAGGTAGTGATCGAGGGCGCGCTCGGCGGCTTCGTGGAATTTCTTTGAATCGAGGGTTTCGTAGGGCGAAGTCGAATCGGCTTCCGGCGGGTTTGGCGTTGGTTTGATCATGGCGAATCTCCGTGATTGGATTTGGCCGCCACGACTCATCGCTAAACAAGTAAAGGTGGCGGCTGTACGCAGGTTAGCGATCCGGGTCACAGAAACCCCGGGTAGACCCGAAGGTCTCCCACGCACAGCCACCATTACGCCAAGTGCAGAGAAGAGACTGCAATCGGGATTGGGCGTTGTTGCGTCTGTATGGAGCCGGATCGCTAAACCCGATCGCTGTTTTTCAGCGACCGCCAAACAATAGAACCCGCCCCCCAAGGCGCACAAGCCGGCGGATTCTGGCGGATGCGTAGGCAAAGGCGCAAGGTTGCGTGGCTTTGCGGACATAACTTTAAACATACTTCAACAAGCGTGTTAGCTTGAATTGAACGAAAAAAACGCGCTCCCGGTTGAACGGGAGCGTGGGATTCAGGGTTGGGGCTATTATATAAATGCGTCCCCCTTTTACCCTTAATAAGTTATTGTAAAGTTGTCCAAAAATATTTGTATATGGGGGTTTGCTTTATTTTTAATGCCTAAATACTTTATTTTTTTGCCGGTTGGTGCGGAATATTCAACCCATTTAATCCCAATAGCTGAGGATGCAAGAGTAATCAGTTCATCATTCTCGTCGTAATAATAAAAATCTACCAAGCTTCCACCGGCTCCATTGATTACAGCTCCGATGCTGATGCGACTTGCTGAAGATTTTAAAGTTATTCTTAAGTCTGTTCTTTCGGTGAGGTAGAGGTACTTGAAAGTGACTTGTGGTGAGTAAACATTGGTGGTTGCCAAAGCTATATTCAAATTGTCGTTGGTCACTTTTACCGTCATGGTGGGAAAGTCTAATACGCTATTCACTGGATAAGCCCCAATAGTTCCAGTCTCAAAATTTTCATAAGTCGGCGGAACCACGACCCTCAGGTTTCGCGGGTTCGAAAAGATATCTGCACCGTGATAGAGCGATTTAGCAGACAAACGACGGTCGCCCGGTGCTACGTCAATCGTGTGTTCCCAGATTCCCGTCGTTTCATCGGCCTTTGCTTTGCCCTTGGGTACAGCGCTCTGGCCACTGCCATCATAGATTTCAACCTCGTGGCCCTTGCTCGCTGTTCCCCTGAGTTTCAAAGAAGTACTGACGGTTTCGGTGCCTTCCGGCACTTCCCGATTGTCGGCGTCCAGTACATTGTCCAGGGTCGGCGTGACCAGAGCCGTTACGGTCAGTTTGTACTCCTGCGAGCTTTGCCCCGAACCATACAACGCCTTGGCCGTGAAACTGTGAAGCACGGCTGTCAGGCCGGTCACCAGCAGGGTCCAGAT
>NZ_JBJYZK010000022.1:0-54728 GCF_048654275.1 Candidatus Pseudomonas auctus
GCGGGAATAGCTCAGTTGGTAGAGCACGACCTTGCCAAGGTCGGGGTCGCGAGTTCGAGTCTCGTTTCCCGCTCCAAATTCACAAAAACGCCGCTCAGTGATGAGCGGCGTTTTTGTTTGTGCTGTTTTTGTCAGCCAATAGAAAAGGACCTCACGGTCCTTTTTTTGTGGGCCCGCCAATGTGGCGAGCCCGGTACGTGATCAGAGCTTCGGCAACTGCCCGATGCGTCCCATCATTTCGGTGACGATCTGCAGGTCCAGCAGGAACTGGTCAACGGTCTTGAATTCGCCATCGGTGTGACCGGTGTACTTGACCTCAGGTCGCGCCAGGCCGAATTGCACGCCGTTCGGCAGTTCATGCACCGAGGTGGCGCCGGCCGAAGTGCCGAATTCGTGTTTCATGCCCAGGTTTTCGGTGGCCACGGCCAGCAGCGCCTTGACCCACTCACCTTCTGGGTTGCGGTACATCGGTTCGGCGATCGAATAGTCGAAGTTGACCGCGACATGGGTCTTCTTGCTCCAGGCCGCCAGTTTGTCGGCGATTTCGCGCTTGAGCACTTCCGGCGACTTGCCCTTCGGCACGCGCAGGTTGACCGCGAGTTTGAAGGTTTTGTCGTCCATGCCGACGTAGGTCGGGGACGTGGTCAGCGGGCCCATGAAATCATCGGCGAAACCGACGCCCAACTTGCCACCCTTGTAATCCAGGCCCCAGTTGTCGGCGGCGTAGTGGGCAGCGTCGGTGATGTGGTTGTGCTTGAAGGCGATCTTGCCGTCCACGCTGTGGATGAAGTCGAGCATGCGCGCGACCGGATTAACGCCGGATTCTGGCTCGGACGAGTGCGCGGAAACACCGGTCACGGTGAGTTTGACGTCTTTGCCATCGACCTTGGCGTTCACTTCGAAATCGCCGCCATTGCGCTTGGCGTATTCAGTGCCGGCCTTTTGCAGGCTGGCCGCAAGCTCGGCGGGTTTGTCTGTCACCAGCGTGACGACCGAAACCGATGGAATCTGGTTGGTCGCCAGGCCGCCGGTCATCGAGGCGATTTCCGCGCCTTTACCCTCGGCCTTGCGCTTGGCGAACTTGGCCATGACGGTGCCGTAGCCTTTTTCCGCAATCACTACGGGATAGCCGCCATCCAGTGCCAGGTTGTACTCGGGCGTCGGGTTGCGTTCGAAGTAGTAGGGAATCGCGTCACCGGTAGTTTCTTCGGTGGTGTCCACCAGCAGTTTGAAATTGCGCGCCAGTGGCAGCTTCTCTTCCTTGATCACCTTCATGGCATACAGCGTCACGACGATGCCGTTTTTATCGTCCTCGGTGCCGCGGCCGTACATGCGGTCGCCGATCAGCGTGACCTTGAACGGGTCGAGTTTGGTGCCGTCCTTCAGCACCCAGTTTTCCGGCGTTACCGGCACCACGTCGGCGTGAGCATGAATGCCGACGACGTCCTTGCCGCTGCCGTCGAGGGAGATTTCGTAGACGCGGTTGTCGACGTTGCGATACTTCAGGCCGAACGACTCAGCCAGATCCTTGATCTTGTCGGCGATCTTGATGAATTCGGGGTTGTCATGCTGATCGACGCCATCCTTGCGGAAGGTCGGGATTTCCACCAGTTCGCGCAGGGTTTCCAGGGCGGCCTTGCCGTACTTCACGCGGGTGTAGAGACCGAGCAGGCGATGGATTTCGTTTTGCTGTTCGGCGGTCAGCGTCTTGTTGTCGAGGAAGGCGCTGATGGCAGGGCGCAGATCGTCGGTCTTGCTCAGGTCGTTCTTGGCCAGATCACCGAGAAATGCTCTGAAGTCACTGATCTTTGCCTCATTGAAGTTCTTGAGAATGGTCGCGCTCTGCTGCTCGGTAAGGTTGGCATGGGCTGGCAGTGTGACGGATGAAAGGCTGGCCAGGATCAGTGTCGACGCGGCCAGTTGCTTGAGTGAAAAATCCATTGCTAAGGGCATTCCTTTGCAGGCGGTGAGAAGGAGTTGTCTGACCGATGCGTCAGACGGTCTCGCAAACTAACACCACACGAGCGTGCCCGGGAGCCCCCGAAGTGGGACGCGTCGCACAGAAATGCAAAAGCGGCGCAGAATCGAAAAAGCCCGTCCAATCTGTCTGGATCGGGCTTCTCCGATCAGCATGCTTACATCGACAGCACCAGACGCCCGGCAAACAGGATCAGAATCACCCCCATGCTGCGCTCGAACCAGTGGCCCATGCGCATGAACAGCACGCGCACTTTGCTGCTGGAAAAGAACAGCGCGACGATCACGAACCACAACGCATTCACCCCGCACATCCACAACCCGTACAGGGCCTGGATTTGCAGCGGCGTGCTGGCGCTGATGATCGTGGTGAAGATCGCCAGGAAAAACAGTGTGGCCTTGGGGTTGGTGGCGTTGGTCAGGAAACCAGTGGAAAACGCCTTGAACAGCGATTGCTCGACCAGTGGTTCGTCACTGGTCTTTTCGCCTTCCATTGTCGTCTTGGGTTTGCTGCGGATCAGGCTGACGCCCAGATAAAGAATGTAAGCACCGCCGACCACTTTGGCGACGGTCAGCAACCACGGCGTGGTGTGCATCAAGGCGCCGACGCCCAGCAGGGTGTACAGCACGTGCACGGAAATCCCCGCGCCGATGCCCAGTGCCGTGCAGATGCCGACCAAACGACCGAAACGCACACTCTGGCGGATGGTCACGGCGAAGTCCGGGCCGGGTGCGACCACGGCCAGAAAGTGGATGGTGGCCAGCGCCAGAAACTCGCCCAGATAATTCGATGTCATTTCAGCTCCAGAAAGTCAGGGGTGAGGCATTGCCGCGATAGCCGACAAAAAACGAAAGGCTCAAGCGCGGATCGGCCACGCCCGGCGTTACCGAGTGCATGCGACGCGAATTGAACATGATGAAATCCCCCGGTTCCGGGCGAACTTCGAGGGCGGGCGGGCCGAGCAGTGCCGGGTCGATGCCGTAGCTGTCGCCGCGCATTTCGTCGAAGCGGTCCGGGGAAATGTCGTCTTCCCACATCTGCAACGCGCCGCCTTCGGTCGGCATGTTGAGGTAGACGTTGCAGGCAAACTGCGCCTCCAGGCTGCGGGCCTGAAAACTGTCCGGGGCGTCCTTGGCGAAGATGTCGTGGTGGGCCAGAAAGCACACTCCCGGTTTCACCACCCGGGACAGGCCGACGTACATCTTGCGACCATAGAGGTTTTCCAGGTGGGCACCCGCCGGCCAGGATTCGTCGAGCATGCAGCGCAAGGTATCGACCGGCGACGAGTAGGGTGCGCAACGGTTACGTAGTTCGGCGATGTTGCTGGTGGCGCGCTCGAAATAATCTTCGATCAGCAGCGGCTGGTTTTCCGCCTCGTAGAACGCCATGCCGATGCGGCCGATGCTCGGCGCATTGATGTAGCCCTCGAAGCCGGGGGCGAGGATCTTGTCGCCAATCTGGATTGCCTGCGCCTGGGGCAGAAAGCCTTTGAAGCGGATGGCGAGGACTTCTTCGTTGGCCAGTTTTTTTATGCACGTCTCATCGAGACGCTCGACGTCAAGCATCATGGTTTCAGGTCCATCTATCGAATAGTCAACGGAACCGGCGAACGCGGTTCCCCGGCGTCGGACGCTGCATCTGGCAGCGTCCGAAATCCTCAATCCACGTTGTAGTGGACGGACAACGTGCCTTTCTTCTGCGAAAGGGACGCGATCGTGACTGTGCCCAAATCCTTCAGGCTGCGTACATGGGTGCCACCGCAGCCATAGGCTGGCAGTTCACCGAAACCGATTTCCCGCGCGCCTTCGCGCAGGGACGTCAGGCGTGGCAGGTCGTGTTCGATCCATTGCCCGATGCCGTATTGAACGGTTTGCGCATCGACTTCCTGGGCCGAATCTCCGGGTTTGAATTGAACCCGGCCCTCGTCCGGCCAGTGGTGCGCCTTGATCGGCATCCAGCCCATGGCCTGGACGAAGTGGCCGATCAAATGTCCGGCAGAGTGCATGCGGGTGTTGAAGCGGCGGCGTTCTTCGTCGACGCGAATCTGGGTCATGCCCAGTGGCACCGGCTGATCGACAAAATGAATGATCCGGTCCGGTTCCTGGACGACGCGCAGAACCTTGCTTTCGCCAATCCAACCGGTATCGCAGGGTTGGCCACCGCCCTGGGGATGGAAAAGCGTGGCGCGCAACACAACGGCGAATTCGTTCTCGTGGGGCGTGCAGTCGAGGACTTCCACATTGGCCTTGAGGTCGTCACTATGGAAAAAGAGGCGAAGCGTCATATTCCATGCCCTTATTAAAGTTTCTTTTTTAATTATATGAATCGTGCAATAACGTGATAATCCGTTCAAACATCAAAGGACTGTTGCGCTGTGAGCATAAATCTTCCCCTGCCGCTGCTTGGTGAGATGGCGATTTTCGTCAAGGTCGTCGAGACCGGCAGTTTCTCCGAAGCCGCTCGCCAGTTGGGCTCATCGCCATCGGCAGTCAGTCGCAGTATTTCCCGGCTGGAGAAAGCGCTGGCCACGCGGCTGCTGCAACGCACCACGCGCAAACTGCGCTTGAGCGATGGCGGGGAAGAGGTGTTCAAGCGCTGCCAGGAAATGGTCAGCGCCGCCAAGTCGGTGATGGAGATCAGCGGCCAGTTCAACCACGAAGCCGAAGGTCTGGTGCGGGTCAGCGTGCCGAAAGCGGTGGGGCGATTCGTGATTCATCCGCACATGCCGGAGTTTCTGCGGCGCTACCCGAAGGTCGACGTGGAGCTGTTGCTGGAGGACCGCCAGGTCGACCTGATCGATGACCATGTCGACCTGGCCATTCGCATCACGGATCGTCCACCGGCCGGACTGGTGGGACGACAACTGCTGACCATCGACCATTTGCTCTGTGCGACGCCGCAATACCTGGCTGAACACGGGACGCCGACTCATCCCCACGACTTGCTCAACCACAGTTGCATTTACCTGGGCGAAACCCCGAGTGATGCGCGCTGGAAATTCAAGAAGGGCACCAAAGCCGTTACCGTCGGCGTACGCGGCCGGTATGCCGCCAATCACACCGGCGTGCGTCTGGGCGCCGTGTTGCAACACATCGGTATTGGCAGCCTGCCGTATTTCACCGCCCGTTATGCGCTGGAGCAGGGGCTGATCGTGCAGGTGTTGCCGGACTGGACGTTCCTGGCGTCGTACCACGGCGGATTGTGGTTGCTGCATTCGCCGACGCGCTATCTGCCGCCGAAGCTGCGGGTATTCATCGACTATCTGGTGGAGTGTCTGGAGAAAGAGCCGACCCTGAGCAAGCCGGGGAAGTCTGGCGGTGCGAAACCGTTGGCCGAGTACGAATTGCCCGAGAGTGAAGGGCTGCTTTGATTCCATAAAAAAGGCCCGCATGGATCACCATGCGGGCTTTTTCATTACCGGGGAAAATCAGTGCTTGCTGTCCTGGGCGGACATCGCCAGCAGCTGCTTTTCCTGATTCCAGTCGAACGGTTCGTCGTTCTGCTCGGCTTCGTAGCGGCGTTCTTCCAGTGCCTGATACATGTCGATTTCTTCGTCGGACAGGTAATGCAGGCAGTCGCCGGCGAAGAACCACAGCAGATCCCGCGGGATCAGGTGGGCAATTTGCGGGTAACGGGTAATCACTTGAGTCAGGATATCCTGGCCCAGGTATTGGCTTTCGATTGGCTCGATCGGCAGTGACGCCAGCAGTTCGTCGAAACGCTCCAGGAACAGGGCATGGCTTTCTTCGGGAACCTGATCGGCCTCACCTACGGCGACCAGGATACTGCGCAGATGGTCGAGCAAAACCAGATGATCGGCAACGACGTTGGACACGAGATAAGTCCTCAAGAGCAAAACGGGCGCGGGAGTATAAAGCGCCCGCGCCCGTTTTTCACTGATTGAAGGGATCAGCGGATTTTGCCTTCCGCGGGTTTGAGTTGCTCCTTGTCGAAATCATCGACATCGATCACCTTGCGCCGCGCCGCTTCGGCATCACGCAGGGTCTGGGCTTCCACGGCCTGCAACACGCCGGCTTCCAGCGCCGCATCGATGGCGTGTTCGCCAGCTACCGGTTTGACCTGACCGCTCTTGAGCGACGAGTGCAATTTCTTGTGCAGCGGTTGCGCAGCGTTCAGTTGATCGCAGGCGTGTTGCAGCGCACCGACTGCATCATCGGTCGATTGCGGGCGATAGCAGCCGGCAAGCAGTTCTTCCAGCGCCGGATCGCCCTTGGCCCGGCCGATGACCGCAGCCACCTCGGCACCGAGTTTGTCCGAAGGCCCTTTGTGACGGCGGCCGAACGGGAACACGATCACGCGCAACAGGCAGCCAAAGACTCGGTTCGGGAAGTTGGTCAGCAGTTCATCCAGCGCCTTTTCCGACTGGCCGAGGCTTTCTTCCATGGCCCATCTGAACAGCGGTTCCATGTACGCCGGGGAATCGAGGTCGTGATAACGCTTGAGCGCCGCCGACGCCAGATACAGGTTGCTCAGCACATCGCCCAATCGTGCCGACAGACGCTCGCGGCGTTTCAGTTCGCCACCCAGCAACATCATGCTCAGGTCGGCAAGCATGGCAAACGCGGCAGCCTGACGGTTCAGCGCACGGAAATAGCCCTGGCTGAGCTTGTCGCCCGGCGCATGTTCGAAATGGCCGAAGCCAAGGTTCAACACCAGGGTGCTGGCGGCGTTGCTCACGGCAAAGCCTATGTGCTTGAGCAGCAGGCCATCGAATTCCTTGAGCGCCTGGTCCTTGTCCTCGCGTCCGGCGAGGGCCATTTCCTTGAGCACGAACGGATGGCAGCGGATGGCGCCCTGGCCGAAGATCATCAGGTTGCGCGAAAGAATGTTCGCGCCTTCCACGGTGATGAAGATCGGCGCGCCGTTCCAGCTGCGACCCAGGTAGTTGTTCGGGCCCATGATGATCGCCTTGCCGCCGTGTACGTCCATGGCGTGGCTGATGCACTCGCGACCGCGTTCGGTGAGGTGGTACTTGAGGATCGCCGACAGCACGGAAGGCTTCTCGCCCAGATCCACCGCGTTGGCGGTCAGCATCCGTGCGGCGTCCATCATCCAGGCGTTGCCGCCGATCCGCGCCATGGCTTCCTGGATGCCTTCGAATGCTGAGAGTGGCACGTTGAACTGCTCGCGAATCTGCGCGTACTGCCCGGTTACCAGACTGGTGAACTTGGCCGCGCCGGTACCCACTGCCGGCAGCGAGATAGAACGCCCGACCGACAGGCAGTTCATCAGCATCATCCAGCCTTTGCCGAGCATGTCCTGGCCGCCGATGAGGAAGTCCAGCGGGATGAATACGTCCTTGCCGGAGTTCGGGCCGTTCATGAACGCAGCGCCCAGCGGCAGGTGGCGACGACCGATTTCCACGCCGGGGGTGTCGGTCGGGATCAGCGCCAGGCTGATGCCGAGGTCTTCCTTGTCGCCGAGCAGGTGATCCGGGTCATAGGCCTTGAAGGCCAGGCCGAGCAAGGTCGCGACCGGGCCGAGGGTGATGTAGCGTTTTTCCCAGTTCAGGCGCAGGCCGAGGGTTTCCTGGCCTTCCCATTCGCCTTTGCAGATGATCCCGGTGTCGGGCATGGCGCCGGCGTCGGAGCCGGCAAGCGGGCCGGTCAAAGCAAAGCACGGAATGTCGTCGCCCCGGGCCAGCCGTGGCAGGTAATGATTGCGTTGTTCGTCGGTGCCGTAATGCAGCAGCAGTTCGGCTGGGCCGAGGGAGTTTGGCACCATCACAGTGGAGGCGAGGTCGCCGCTGCGGGTCGCCAGTTTCATTGCCACCTGGGAGTGGGCGTAGGCGGAGAAACCCTTGCCTCCGAACTCCTTGGGGATGATCAGGGCGAAGAAACCGTGTTCCTTGATGTGAGTCCAGGCTTCCGGCGGCAGGTCCATCGACTGGCCGATCTGCCAGTCAGTGACCATGGCGCAGAGCTCTTCGGTCGGACCGTCGATGAACGCCTGTTCCTCTTCGCTCAATTGAACCTTGGGATAGGACAGCAGCTTGTCCCAGTCCGGACGGCCGCTGAACAGTTCGCCGTCCCACCACACCGTGCCGGCGTCGATCGCGTCGCGCTCGGTCTGCGACATCGGTGGCAGGGTTTTCTGGAACCAGCTGAACAGCGGCGCGGTGAAGTGTTTGCGGCGCAGGTCAGGCAACAGCAACGGGGCGGCCACCAGGGCCAGCACCACCCAGAAAATCAGCAGCAACCAGCCCGGTGCGTGGCTGAAAATTCCCATCGCCAACAGGTAAGCGGCAACGATGCCCAGCGCCGGCAGCGGGGCGATGCGCCGGTGGGCCAGATACGCCACGCCGACGATCAGAACCAGTATCCACAACAACAGCATATTTAATCCTCCGTGAACCAGGGCGAACCGACCCTCCAGAGCTTAGACGGCATCTGCAAAACGGGGCGGTCAGAGCAAGGTGATTGAAATCGTGGGAAACCCCGGATGTCTTTTGTAGGTTCGGTGGGCAACACGCGTGGGAAATCGTTCGCCGCTTCCGCGTCTTTGCGTGCATGTTTGGCCGAAACGTCGTTATCTCTGTGCTGAACCTCTCGCTAGACTCGGGGCTCAATCAGGAGAATGTCGTCATGCACGAGTATCTGAGCCCCGGCCGCTTCATCGATAGTGACCACCCCTCGGTGGTGGAGTTCGCCGAGCAGCACCGTGGTGCCAGTCGCGATCCGCTCGCGCAGGCGATCAGTCTTTATTACGCCGTGCGCGAGGCGGTGCGTTACAACATGTACACCTTCAGCCGCGACCCGCAGACCTTGCGCGGCAGCTACGCGCTGGCGGCAGGTGAGAGTTATTGCGTGCCCAAGGCCACGTTGCTCGCCGGTTGCGCGCGCCATTGCGGGATCCCCGCACGCATCGGTCTGGCGGATGTGAAAAATCATCTGTCGACGCCGCGTCTGCTTGAACTGCTGAGAAGCGAAGTGTTCGCCATGCATGGTTATACCGAGCTGTTTCTCAATGATCGCTGGGTGAAAGCCACGCCCGCGTTCAACCAGAAGCTCTGCGAAATGTTCAACGTTGCGCCGCTGGAATTCGACGGCATGAACGACAGCGTTTTTCACCCGTACAACAGCGATGGCGCGCTGCTGATGGAGTACCTGGTCGATCACGGCCAGTTCGCCGATGTACCGGAATCTTTTTTCTTCGAACATCTGCAGAAATGTTATCCGCACCTGTTCAACGATCAGCAGAAGCCACTGTCCAGTGACATGCGCGGTGATGTCGGCAGCCTCTGATCCGGCGTATGCTGCCTGCCCATTTACTGGAAAAGAGGCGGTCATGCTGAAGATCTGGGGTCGCAAGAATTCGTCGAATGTCAGAAAGCCGTTGTGGGCTGCCGAAGAGCTCGGACTGGCCTACGAGGCCATCGATGCCGGTGGCGCGTTTGGTGTGGTCGACACGCCGGAGTACCGGGCGATGAACCCGAACGGGCGAGTGCCGGTGATTCAGGACGACGGTTTTGTGCTGTGGGAATCGAATGCCATCGTGCGTTACCTGCTGGCAAAACATGCGGCCGATACTTCGTGGTATCCGGCGGATCCGCAGACCCGCGCCACCGCTGACAAGTGGATGGACTGGACGACTTCCAGTTTTGCCGGACCGTTTCGCACAGTGTTCTGGGGCGTTCTGCGTACCCCGGCAGATAAGCAGGACTGGCCGGCCATCCACGCGGCGATCAAGGAATGTGACGGCTTGCTGGCGATGGCCGATCAGGCACTGAAGCACCAGCCGTATCTGTCCGGGAGTGAAATCGGCATGGGCGATATCCCGCTCGGCAGTTTCATTTATGCCTGGTTCGAGATGCCGATCGAGCGCGCGCCACAGCCGAACCTTGAGGCCTGGTATGCGCGGTTGAAACAGCGTCCGGCCTATCGCAAAGCCGTCATGACCGCGTTGACTTAATACCTACTATCGACACACTTGACTGTACTTGTGCGGCGACGGCAAGCACCATTGCGCTCGAGCGCTGCGGTTGTCTTCCTCGCCGCCGGCCTTTTATCAGTCCTTTTTTCCTTACTGGGTGCGTAAATCCGATATGAGTTCCGCTCTGTCCATCCGGCAGCTAACCAAAACCTACGGCAACGGGTTCCAGGCCTTGAGTGGTATCGATCTGGACGTCGCCGAAGGTGACTTCTTCGCCTTGCTCGGCCCCAACGGCGCCGGCAAATCCACGACGATCGGCATCCTCTCGACCCTGGTCAACAAGACCAGCGGCACCGTGAATATCTTCGGCCACGACCTGGACAAGAACCCGGCGGCGCTCAAGCGCTCGATCGGCGTGGTGCCCCAGGAGTTCAACTTCAACCAGTTCGAAAAGACGTTCGACATCGTCGTGACCCAGGCCGGTTACTACGGCATTCCGGCGAAGGTCGCCAAGGAACGCGCCGAGCAGTACCTGACCCAGCTCGGCCTTTGGGACAAGCGCGATGTGCCGTCGCGTTCGCTGTCCGGCGGCATGAAGCGGCGTCTGATGATCGCCCGTGCGCTGGTGCATGAACCGCGTCTGCTGATCCTCGACGAACCGACTGCCGGCGTCGACATCGAACTGCGTCGTTCGATGTGGACGTTCCTCACCGAACTGAACCAGAAAGGCATCACCATCATCCTCACCACCCACTACCTGGAAGAGGCTGAGCAGTTGTGCCGCAACATCGGCATCATCGACCACGGCACCATCGTCGAGAACACCAGCATGCGTCAGCTGCTCGGCCAGCTGCATGTGGAAACCTTCCTGCTGGATCTGAAAAACGGCCTGAGTGCTGCGCCGCAACTGGCGGGCTATCCGGCGCGCCTGGTGGACGGCCATACCCTGGAGGTTCAGGTCGACAAGTCCATGGGCATCACCGCGTTGTTCGGCCAACTGGCCCTGCAGAACATCGAAGTGCTGAGCCTGCGCAATAAAACCAATCGCCTTGAGGAGCTGTTCGTGTCCCTGGTGGAGAAAAATCTGTCGAAGGTGGCGGTATGAGTTCCGAGCTGCGCCCCAACCTCGTTGCCCTTAACACCATCGTTTACCGCGAAGTCAGACGCTTCACCCGGATCTGGCCGCAGACCCTGCTGCCGCCGGCGATCACCATGGTTCTGTATTTCGTGATCTTCGGTAACCTGATCGGTCGGCAGATCGGCGACATGGGCGGTTTCACCTACATGGAGTACATCGTGCCGGGGCTGATCATGATGTCGGTGATCACCAACTCTTACGGCAACGTGGTGTCGAGCTTCTTCGGCAGCAAGTTCCAGCGCTCCATCGAAGAGTTGATGGTGTCGCCGGTTTCACCGCATACGATCCTGATCGGCTACACCCTTGGCGGCGTACTGCGTGGCTTGATGGTGGGCGTCATCGTGACGATTCTGTCGTTGTTCTTTACCAGTCTGCAGGTGCATCACCTGGGCGTGACCGTTCTGGTGGTGGTGCTGACGGCGACGATCTTCTCGCTGCTGGGCTTCATCAACGCGGTGTTTGCGCGCAACTTCGATGACATCTCGATCATCCCGACCTTCGTGCTGACCCCGTTGACCTACCTTGGCGGTGTGTTCTATTCGATCACCTTGCTGCCGCCGTTCTGGCAGACCGTGTCGCTGGCCAACCCGGTGCTGCACATGGTCAACGCCTTCCGTTACGGCATCCTCGGTGTGTCGGACATCCGCATCGGTATCGCGATCACTTTCATGCTGGTGGCGACCGTGGCGCTGTATTTCGGTTGCGCACGGCTGCTGGTGAGCGGGCGCGGAATGCGTACCTGATTTCTTCAATGCTGAATGCAAAACGGCCTCCCACAGTGGAGGCCGTTTTGCATTCAGCGCATGCGACTTTTCTTGCGCCGCGCCCATTGCCGGGCCACCCACCAGCGCCAGTACAGCATCACCAGACAGTAGGCGAGGGCGCCCAGTGCCAGCCCGACCACCACCGAACCCAGCAGGAACGGTTGCCACAGGGTCGAAAGCTCGCCGCTGATCCATTCCCAGGTCAATTCGTCTGGAAGTGTGCGGGCGGGAACATCCATCAGCCAGGCCCCGGCCTGATAGGTGCAGAAGAACACCGCCGGCATGGTGATCGGATTGGTCAGCCAGACCAGGCTGACGGCAATCGGCATGTTGCCGCGCACCATGATCGCAAGTACGGCGGCCACCAGCATTTGTGCGGGAATCGGCAGGAACGCGGCGAACAGACCAACGGCCATGGCGCGGGCCACCGAGTGTCGGTTTAGGTGCCAGAGGTTCGGGTCATGCAGCAACGTGCCGAGAAAGCGTAAGGATTTGTGTTCCCTGATGCTCGTCGGATCGGGCATGTAACGTTTGAATAAGCGCCGGGGCATAAGGCTTCTCGGTCGGTTAAGGCGGCAAGTATGTCTGGATTCTACGAACCGCCCATTCAGACTTTGTGACAATTGATAACGACGCCCGTGCCCCGCAACCGCTATGCCTGAAGGTGGGACTCTCAAGGACGGGCTTATGCGCACAGGGATGATGGCGCTGGCGGTCGGTCTGCTGGCAGCGGTTTTTTTACCGGCCTTGCCGCCGGTCGGGTTATTGCTGGTGTTGCCGTGGGTGGCGCTGATGCTGCTGCCGTTTCGCAGCTATCCACTGGCGTTTTTACTGCTTGGATTCGCATGGGCGGGATTCAACGCGCAACTGGCGTTGAATGATCGACTGCCGTCCCGGCTGGATGGCGAAACGCGCTGGGTGGAGGGCCGGGTCGTCGGCTTGCCGCAGAGTGCCGAGGGCGTCGTGCGGTTTGAGCTGGCCGATGCGCGCTCGCGTCACGAAAAGCTGCCGTCGCTGATGCGCCTGGCTTGGTACGCCGGGCCTGAGGTCAAAAGCGGCGAACGCTGGCGATTGGCGGTCAAGCTCAAGCGCCCCGGTGGCTTGCTCAATCCGGATGCGTTCGATTACGAGGCCTGGCTGCTGGCGCAACGCATTGGTGCTACCGGGACGGTGAAGGATGGCCAGCGTCTGGCGCCGGCGCAGTGGGCCTGGCGCGACAGTATTCGCCAGCGCCTGCTTGCCGTTGACGCCCAGGGTCGTAACAGCGCCTTGGCCGCGTTGGTGCTCGGCGATGGTTCCGGCCTCAGTCGCGAAGACTGGCAGATCTTGCAGGACACCGGCACCGTGCATCTGCTGGTGATTTCCGGCCAGCACATCGGGCTGTTGGCAGCGTTGATGTACGCGCTGGTCGCCGGGTTGGCCCGATTCGGATTTTGGCCGCTGCGTTGGCCCTGGCTGCCCTGGGCGTGCGGTCTGGCATTCGCGGCGGCGCTGGGTTACGGCCTGCTGGCTGGATTCGATGTGCCGGTACGACGGGCCTGCGTGATGGTTGCGCTGGTGCTGTTGTGGCGTTTGCGCTTTCGTCATCTCGGCGCATGGTGGCCGTTGCTGCTGGCCTTCAATGGCGTGTTGTTGATGGATCCGCTGGCCAGCTTGCGTCCGGGGTTGTGGCTGTCTTTCGCGGCGGTGGCTGTGTTGATCTTCACCTTCGGCGGCCGTCTGGGGCCGTGGCGCTGGTGGCAAACCTGGACGCGCGCGCAGTGGTTGATCGCGATCGGCTTGTGCCCGGTGCTGCTGGCGCTGAGTCTGCCGATCAGTCTTAGCGGGCCGCTGGCCAATTTGCTGGCGGTGCCGTGGGTCAGTTTTGCGGTGCTGCCGCCGGCGTTGCTCGGGACTTTGTTGCTGTCAATTCCTCATGTCGGAGAAGGGCTGCTGTGGCTGGCCGGCGGACTGATCGATGGATTGTTCCGGGCGCTGGCCCTGATTGCCGGACGCTGGCCGGCGTGGGTTGCAGAATCGATGCCGGGCTGGATCGTGGCGCTGGGTTGCATCGGTGCAGTGCTGTTATTGCTGCCCCGGGGCGTTCCTTTGCGCCCGCTGGGCTGGCCGTTGCTGCTGGTGCTGGCATTTCCGCCCCGGGAGCGACTGGCCGAAGGCGTGGCGGATGTCTGGCAGCTTGATGTTGGCCAAGGGCTGGCGATTCTGATCCGCACGCGCCATCACGCCTTGCTGTACGACAGCGGCCCGCGCTTCGGCGATTTCGATGTCGGCGAGCGGGTGGTGTTGCCAGCCCTGCACAAGTTGGGCGTCGAGCGACTCGACCTGATGCTGCTCAGCCATGCCGATGCCGATCACGCGGGTGGCGCACTCGCCGTAGCGAAAGGACTGGCCGTCAGTCGGGTCATCAGTGGCGACCCGCCGGGTCTGCCCGAGGCGCTGAACGCCGAGGCCTGTGAAAGCGGTCGGCAATGGCAGTGGGACGGCGTTGCCTTTCATCTATGGCAATGGGCAGAAGCCCATGACAGCAACCAGCGTTCCTGCGTGTTGCAGATCGAAGCCAACGGCGAGCGGCTGCTGCTGACCGGTGACATCGACACCAATGCCGAGCGGGATTTGCTCAACAGCGCGCTGGCGGTTCCGACCCAGTGGCTGCAAGCCCCGCACCATGGCAGCCGCAGTTCCTCATCGATGGCCTTGCTCAAGGTTTTGCAGCCCCACGCCGTGCTGATTTCCCGAGGGCAGGGCAATTCGTTCGGTCATCCGCACCCGACGGTCATCGCCCGTTACCGCAAACAGGGAATACACATCCATGACAGCGCCGAGCAGGGCGCCATTCATCTGCAACTGGGGCGGTTTCAGCCGGCCCGGTCGATGCGTCAACAACGCCGCTTCTGGCGCGACCCGCCGTTGCCGGGGGCGGAGTACCGTTGAGCACGGTCGTCGGGGCGACGGGTCTTTATCGCGAACCGGTATGGTAAAGTGGCGCACTTTTTCGAGGGGGCTGTCACTGTGTGGGAATTGGTCAAATCCGGCGGCTGGATGATGTTGCCGATCATTCTGAGTTCCATCGCCGCCATGGCGATCGTCGCCGAGCGCCTGTGGACCCTGCGCGCCAGTCGCGTCACCCCTGAGCATCTGCTGGGTCAGGTCTGGGTCTGGATCAAGGACAAGCAGCTCAACAAGGAAAAACTCAAGGAATTGCGCGCCAACTCGCCGCTGGGGGAAATCCTCGCCGCGGGCCTGGCCAACTCCAAGCATGGTCGCGAGATCATGAAAGAGTGCATCGAAGAGGCCGCCGCCCGGGTCATCCACGAGCTCGAACGCTACGTCAACGCGCTGGGCACCATCGCTGCCATGTCGCCGTTGCTGGGTCTGCTGGGCACGGTGCTGGGCATGATCGACATCTTCAGTGCCTTCACCGGCTCCGGCATGACCACCAATGCTGCGGTGCTGGCCGGCGGTATTTCCAAGGCTTTGATCACTACCGCTGCGGGCCTGATGGTCGGTATTCCGGCAGTGTTCTTCCACCGTTTCTTGCAACGACGCATCGATGAACTGGTGGTGGGCATGGAACAGGAAGCGATCAAACTGGTGGAAGTGGTGCAGGGCGACCGTGACGTCGATCTGGCCGGGGGCAAAGCGTGAAATTCCGTCGCAAGCCCCGGGAAACCATCGACATCAACCTCGCGTCGCTGATCGATGTGGTGTTCATCCTGTTGCTGTTTTTCGTCGTGACCACCACCTTCACCCGCGAAACCCAACTGCGTGTCGACCTGCCGGAAGCGGTCAGCGGCTCGCCGGCCGAGGATCAGCAGGTCAAGCAACTGGACGTGGCCATCAGCGCCGAAGGCGTGTTCTCGGTGAACAACAGGATTCTCCCGAAAAACGATCTGGCGACGTTGATGGAAGCCATGCAGAAAGAAGCCAACGGCGACACCAATATGCCGCTGTCGATCAGTGCTGACGGCAAGGCTCAGCACCAATCCGTGATCACCGCCATGGACGCGGCCGGCAAGCTCGGTTTCAGCCATCTGCGCATGACCACGGTCGAGGCGGCGCCCAAATCCTGATGGCCATGTCCGATCGTCTGCTCGCCGCGTGGTATCAGGGGCACCCGGCCCTGACGCTGTTGCGGCCGCTGGAGTGGCTGTACCGCCGCGTGGTGGCGGGCAAGCGTCAGCGGTTTCTCGATGGCGAAGGTGAGATCTACCAGTCGCCTGTGCCGGTGATCGTGGTCGGCAACATCACCGTCGGCGGCACCGGCAAGACGCCGATGATTTTGTGGCTGATCGAGCACTGCCGACGCCACGGGCTGCGGGTCGGCGTGGTCAGCCGTGGTTACGGCGCCAAACCGGCGCAACTGCCGTGGCGGGTCGACGCTGACCAGACTGCCGACATCGCCGGCGACGAGCCGTTGCTGATCGTGCAGCGCACCGGCGTACCGCTGATGATCGATCCCGATCGCAGCGCCGCCGTCAGAGCCCTGCTGGACAGCGAGCCGCTGGACCTGATCCTGTCCGACGACGGTATGCAACATTACCGCCTCGCGCGGGATCTGGAACTGGTGCTGATCGACGCCGCCCGAGGCCTTGGCAACCAACGCTGCCTGCCCGCCGGCCCCCTGCGCGAACCGGTCGAGCGCCTGCAAAGCGTTGACGGGGTGCTGTTCAACGGCGCCCTTGAGGATCGCGACGGCGGTTTCGCTTTCCGTCTCAAGCCCTCGGCGCTGGTCAACCTGCGCAGCGGTGAACGCCGGCCGCTCGATCATTTTCCGCCCGGTCAGGCCGTGCACGCGGTGGCCGGGATCGGCAACCCGCAACGTTTCTTCAATACCCTCGAAGCGCTAGACTGGCGGCCTGTGCCCCACGCCTTCGCCGACCACGCCGAATACAGCGTGCAGGCCTTGAGTTTTACGCCGTCATTGCCAGTGGTGATGACTGAAAAGGACGCGGTGAAGTGCCGTGCCTTCGCCGCTGCCGACTGGTGGTACCTGGCGGTCGATGCTGTGCCGTCACCGGCCTTCGTGGCCTGGTTCGACACGCAGTTGATGCGCCTGTTGCCGGATCGTCTTTTGCCTTAATCCGTTTTTATCCAGGGAATGTTCATGGACACCAAATTGCTCGACATCCTCGCCTGCCCGGTCTGCAAAGGCCCGCTCAAGCTCAGCGCCGACAAGACCGAACTGATCAGCAAGGGCGCCGGTCTGGCGTACCCGATCCGTGACGGCATCCCGGTCATGCTGGAAAGCGAAGCCCGCACTCTGACCACCGACGAGCGTCTGGATAAATGACCACCGCCTTCACCGTTGTCATCCCGTCGCGTTACGCCTCGACCCGTCTGCCGGGCAAACCGCTGCTGGACATCGCCGGCAAGCCGATGATCCAGCACGTCTGGGAACAGGCCAGCAAAAGCAGCGCCAGCCGTGTGGTCGTGGCGACCGACGATGCGCGTATCGTCGAGGCCTGCAAGGCTTTTGGCGCTGAAGTGGTGCTGACCCGTGAAGATCACAACTCCGGTACCGATCGTCTGGCCGAAGTGGCGGCGAAGCTGGGCCTTGAGCCGGATGCCATCGTGGTCAACGTGCAGGGTGACGAACCGCTGATCCCGCCGAGCGTGATCGATCAGGTCGCCGCGAATCTTGCGGCCCACACCGAAGCGCGCATGGCCACCCTGGCCGAGCCGATCGAGGACGTGGAAACCCTGTTCAACCCGAACGTGGTCAAGGTTGTCAGCGACCTCAACGGTCTGGCGCTGACCTTCAGTCGCGCGACCCTGCCATGGGCCCGCGATGCCTTCGCCAAGAGCCGCGACGTGCTGCCGGAAGGCGTGCCGTATCGTCGTCACATCGGCATTTATGCCTACCGCGCAGGCTTCCTTCAGGACTTCGTGAGCTGGGGCCCGTGCTGGCTGGAAAACACCGAATCCCTCGAGCAACTGCGTGCCCTGTGGCACGGCGTGCGGATTCACGTGGCTGACGCGTTGATCGCGCCGCCGACCGGGGTCGACACCGCCGAAGACCTCGAGCGTGTCCGTCGCCTGCTGGAGGCCTGATGCGCGTTCTGTTCGTGTGCCTGGGTAACATCTGCCGTTCGCCCACCGCCGAAGGCGTGTTGCGCCACAAGTTGCGTGAAGCGGGGCTGGCGGATCAGGTCGAAGTGGCCTCCGCCGGCACTGGCGACTGGCACGTTGGCAATCCGCCGGACAAGCGCAGCCAGGCGGCGGCCAAGCTGCGCGGTTATGACCTGTCGGCGCAACGCGCGCAGCAGGTCAGCCGCGCCGATTTCGCCAGCTACGACCTGATCCTCGCCATGGACAACAGCAACCTGCGCAATCTCAAGGCGCTGCAACCGTCCACCGGTAAGGCCGAGCTGGACTTGTTCCTGCGCCGCTACGAAGGTGAAGTCGACGAGGTGCCGGATCCGTATTACGACGGCGATCAGGGCTTCGAGCAGGTGCTGGATCTGATCGAGCGTGCCTGCGATCAGTTGTTGATTGAAGTGAAGGGGCGGTTATGAGTTTGCAGGTGCAACCGCAGGTTTCCCTGAAACCCTTCAATACCTTCGGCGTTGATGTGCGCGCACAGCTGTTTGCCGAAGCCCACAGTGACGCCGATGTGCGCGATGCCCTGGCTTACGCGACTTCTCACAACGTGCCGTTGCTGGTGATCGGCGGCGGCAGCAACCTGTTGCTCACGGCGGACATTCCGGCACTGGTGCTGCGCATGGCCAGCCGTGGCATCCGCGTCGTCAGCGACGACGGCAATCGTGTGGTGATTGAAGCCGAAGCCGGCGAGCCGTGGCACCCGTTCGTGCAGCACACGCTGGCGCAGGGTTTTTCGGGACTGGAGAATCTCAGCCTGATCCCCGGCACTGTTGGCGCTGCGCCGATGCAGAACATCGGTGCTTACGGCGTCGAGATCAAGGATGTGTTCGCCGGCCTGACGGCGCTGGATCGCCAGACCGGCGAGCTGCGCGACTTCAGCCTGGAGGAATGCCGGTTCGCCTACCGCGACAGCGTGTTCAAGCAGCAGCCGGGGCGTTGGCTGATTCTGCGGGTGCGCTTCGCACTGGACCGAGTCGCGCATTTGCATCTGGAATACGGTCCGGTGCGTCAGCGCCTGACCGAGCAGGGCATCGAGCAACCGACGCCGACAGACGTCAGTCGAGCGATTTGCAGCATCCGCAGCGAAAAACTGCCGGACCCGGCGGTGCTCGGCAATGCCGGCAGCTTCTTCAAGAACCCGCTGGTGCCGGCGGCCGTGGTTGCACAGATCAAGGCGCAGCATCCGGATCTGGTGGCCTACGCGCAACCGGACGGGCAGATGAAACTGGCGGCCGGCTGGTTGATCGAGCGTGCCGGTTGGAAGGGCTTTCGCGAGGCCGATGCCGGCGTGCATAAATTGCAGGCGCTGGTGCTGGTCAACTACGGTGCGGCGACCGGGCTGCAATTGCTCGATCTGGCGCAGCGCATCCAGAAAGACATTTCAGAACGTTTCAATGTCGAGCTGGAAATGGAGCCCAACAGGTATTGAGGCTACGCTTTCAAGGCTGAACCCAAAGCCCTGCACTTATTTAAAAAGTGCAGGGCTTTTTTGTTAATCGCGGGTTAACGTAGCCAGCTAACGATACCAACCATTTGCTCCACCAAAGGCCCGGTGCAGACATTCCCGTCGGCACAAGAGAGCCTGATTAGCCTGAGCCGATCTGCGCGAACCACTACCGTCCCTGCGGTGGCAGATGGCTCGACCCCATAACCTCCAAGAATATGCGGGCGTGCCCATGATTACCCTGAAACTCAATGGTCAAGATCATCCACTCGATGTCACCGAGGACATGCCGCTGTTGTGGGCGATCCGCGACGTCGCCGGTTACAACGGCACCAAGTTCGGCTGCGGCATGGGCCTGTGCGGTGCGTGCACCATTCATATCGATGGCGCGCCGGCGCGCAGTTGCATCACCCCGATCGGTTCGGTGGTCGGGCAGAACGTGACCACCATCGACAACCTGCATGCCGACCCGGTCGGTCAGATCGTCCAGCAAGCCTGGCTCGACACCGCTGTGGCCCAATGCGGTTACTGCCAGGGCGGGCAGATCATGTCCGCCACCGCGTTGCTCAAGACCAACCCGAACCCGAGCGACGAGCAGATCGAAGAAGCGAT
This sequence comes from Candidatus Pseudomonas auctus, assembly GCF_048654275.1. Classification (NCBI taxonomy): domain Bacteria; kingdom Pseudomonadati; phylum Pseudomonadota; class Gammaproteobacteria; order Pseudomonadales; family Pseudomonadaceae; genus Pseudomonas; species Candidatus Pseudomonas auctus. Next base: position 19,932 of record NZ_JBJYZK010000022.1, read on the forward strand.
GGTCGGCAACATCTGCCGTTGCGGCACCTACAACCGGGTCAAGACCGCAATCCGTCAGGCATCCACTCACCTGAAGGAGGCCAAGGCATGAGCCGTCTACCGAACGATTTCGCCCTGAGCAACCTGAGTCGCCGGGGCTTCCTCAAGAGCGTCGGCGCCACGGGTGTGCTGGTGCTGGCGGCGAGCTGGGGCTGGCAGGATGCGCTGGCCGAAGACAAGCCCAAGCAGTTCGGCGCCGATGGCATGCCCAACGGCTGGATCGACGATCCGAAGGTCTACGTCAGCATTGCCGCCGACGGCACGGTAACCGTGGTCTGCAACCGTTCGGAGATGGGCCAGGGTGTGCGCACCAGCCTGACCATGGTGGTCGCCGATGAACTGGAAGCCGACTGGGCGCACGTCAAGGTCCAGCAGGCGCCGGGTGATGAGGTGCGCTTCGGCAACCAGGACACCGACGGCTCGCGCAGCATGCGTCACTGGTACGAACCGATGCGCCGTTGCGGCGCCGCCGCCCGGACCATGCTGGAACAAGCGGCCGCAGCCCAGTGGAAGGTGCCGGTCGGCGAATGCCGTGCGCAACTGCATAAAGTCGTTCACACACCGTCCGGGCGTGAGCTGGGTTACGGTGAGCTGGCCGCTGCGGCCAGTGCCCTGACGGTGCCGGCCCGTGACAGTCTGCGGCTCAAGCAGCCGTCGGAATTCCGCTATATCGGCAAGGAAGGCACCAAAGCCATCGACGGTGCCGACATCGTCAATGGCCGCGCGGTGTACGGGGCCGACGTGCATTTCGACGGCATGCTGTTCGCGGTCATTGCGCGTCCGGCGGTGTACGGCGGCAAGGTCAAGTCGGTGGACGACAGCGCCGCGCTGAAAGTGCCGGGCGTGCTGAAAGTCATCCAGATCGAACCCCGGCCATTGCCTTCGGAATTTCAGCCGTTGGGTGGCGTGGCTGTGGTGGCCAGCAATACCTGGGCGGCATTGAAGGGCCGTGAAGCGCTGAAAATCGAGTGGGACGACGGCCCGAACGCCACTTATGACTCGATCGCCTATCGCAAGGAGATCGAAGCCGCTTCGCTGAAACCGGGCAAAGTGGTACGCAATACCGGCGACATCGACAAAGCCATCGCTGGTGCCGCCAGCACGCTGGAAGCCTCTTATTACTTGCCGCATCTGGCACAGGCGCCGATGGAACCGATGGTCGCCATCGCCCGTTACAAGGATGGCACTTGCGAAGCCTGGGCACCGAGCCAGGCGCCGCAGGTCACCCGCGAGCGGATCGCCGAACGCCTGGGGCTGCCATTCGATAACGTCACCTTCAATGTCACGCTGTTGGGCGGTGGGTTCGGGCGCAAGTCCAAACCGGACTTCGTCGTTGAAGCTGCCGTTCTCGCCAAGGAATTCCCCGGCAAAGCGGTGCGTGTGCAGTGGACCCGGGAAGACGACATCCACAATTCGTATTTTCACACCGTGTCCGCCGAGTACCTCAAGGCCGGCGTGGGCAAGGACGGTTTGCCGTCCGCCTGGTTGCACCGCACGGTCGCTCCGAGCATCACCGCGCTGTTCGCACCGGGCATGAACCACGAAGCCGCCTTCGAGCTGGGCATGGGATTCACCAACATGGCCTACGCGATTCCCAACGTGCGCCTGGAAAACCCTGAAGCCACGGTGCACACGCGGGTCGGCTGGTATCGCTCGGTGTCGAACATTCCCCATGGCTTCGCGATCCAGAGCTTCGTCGATGAACTGGCGCACAAAGCCAAGGAGGATCCGCTCAAGTACCAGATCAAGTTGCTCGGCCCGGATCGGCAGATCGACCCACGCACGCTCAGTGAAGAATGGAACTACGGCGAATCCCCCGAGCGTTATCCGATCGACACCGGGCGCATGCGCACCGTGCTGGAAACGGCGGCCAAGGCGGCGGGTTGGGGGCGTCAATTGCCCAAGGGTCGTGGCCTCGGATTGGCGGTGCATTACAGCTTCGTCACCTATGTGGCGGCGGTGATCGAAGTCGAGGTCAAGGACGACGGCACGCTGATCGTGCACAAGGCCGATATCGCCGTGGATTGCGGCCCGCAGATCAACCCCGAGCGCATCCGTTCGCAGTTCGAAGGGGCGTGTGTGATGGGGCTGGGCAACGCGGTGTGGGGCGAAATCAGCTTCAAGGATGGCAAGGTGCAGCAAGACAACTTCCATATGTATGAAGTCGCGCGCATGTCGTTGGCGCCGAAGGAAGTCGCGGTGCATCTGGTAACGCCGCCGGGCGAGGTGCCGCTGGGTGGCGTCGGCGAACCGGGTGTGCCACCGATTGCGCCGGCGCTGTGCAATGCGATCTTCGCCGCCACCGGTCAGCGCATCCGTAACCTGCCGGTGCGTTACCAGTTGCAGGGCTGGCAGAAGGCGCAAGCGTAATGGACAGCGCCGATCTGAATGTCCTGCGTAGTGTGCTCGAATGGCGCCGCGCCGGACAGCGGGTAATGTTGTTCAGCGTGGTGCAGACCTGGGGCACCGCGCCCCGGGCGCCCGGCGCAATGCTGGCGTTGCGCGAAGATGGCGTGGTGATCGGTTCGGTGTCCGGCGGGTGTGTCGAGGACGATCTGATCGCCCGGCTGCACGATGGGCGGATTCCCGCCAACGGGCCGCCGGTGCAGTTGATCACCTACGGCGTGACGCAGGAAGAAGCGGCGCGCTTCGGCCTGCCTTGCGGAGGCACCCTGCGCCTGACCGAGGAGCGGGTCGGCGATCCGGCGTGGGTCGCCGAGTTGCTGGAGCGTTGCGAGGCCCATGAAATCGTCGCGCGCGAGCTGAACATCGGCACTGGCGAGGTGGTGTTGCGACCGGCCGGCAAGGCTGACACCTTGAACTTCGACGGCCAGACCCTGCGTGCCATTTACGGTCCGCGCTGGCGCCTGCTGTTGATCGGCGCCGGGCAGTTGTCACGGTATGTGGCCGAGATGGCGCGGCTGCTGGATTTCGAAGTGCTGATCTGTGATCCGCGCACCGAGTTCGTCTATGGCTGGGAAGAGCAGCATGGACGTTTTGTCCCCGGCATGCCGGACGAAGCAGTGCTGAATATCCAGACCGATGAACGCACGGCGATTGTCGCGCTGACTCACGACCCACGGCTGGATGACATGGCGCTGCTCACGGCGCTTGACTCCAAGGCGTTCTACGTCGGCGCACTCGGTTCACGGGTCAACAGCCGCAAGCGTCGGGAAAATCTGGCTGAGCTAGGCTTGTCGGAAGCGGCCATCGCCCGTTTGCACGGGCCGATCGGTTTGCACATCGGCAGCCATTCACCGGCGGAAATCGCCCTGTCGCTGTTGGCGGAAATCGTCGCGATCAAGAATGGTGTCGAGCTCAAACAGAAGAAGACCGTGGAGAGCGTATGAGCCGATCCATCGTAGTGATTGTGCTGGCGGCGGGCGAGGGCAGCCGCTTTCGCGAAGTGGCGGGTGCCGACAAGGACAAGCTGCTGGCCGATTGCACCGGGCGCGACGGTGCGGTGCGTTCGGTGATCGAGCAGGTGTTGGTCAACCTGCCGGCGAGTCTCGATCAGCGAGTGCTGGTGACGACCGAGGCGCGCCCGCAGGCGATGCGCATGGCGCAGGCTTATGGGTGTGACATTGTCTCGATCGAGTCCACGGGAATGGGCGACAGCATTGCGGCGGGTGTGGCGGCTTGCCCGGAGGCCGACGGCTGGCTGATTGTGCTGGGCGACATGCCGTTCATCCTGCCGTCGAGCATTGAGCGTGTCGTGGCGGCGATTGCCGAGGATGCGGTCAGCGTACCGACGTTGAACGGTGACTACGGGCATCCGGTCGGATTTGGCCGCTCGTTCGCCGCAGGGCTGATGGCTTTGTCCGGTGACCGGGGCGCCAGACCGCTGTTTGCCCAAGGTCGGGTGATTGAAGTCGCGGTGGATGACCCGGGTGTGGTGTGGGATATCGATGTGCCGGATGCGTTGGTGTTCCCGCCCTCCTGATAAAACCTTGAGATATAAAAAAGCCCCGCCTGGATCACCAGGCGGGGCTTTTTAGTGGCTTTTGGAATCAGACGAGGGGTTTAGGCTCGTGTTCTTTTTCCTGGGCCTCTTCGTGTTGCTCGACCGCTTCCTGAACGGAGCGTGGTGCTTCGGCAATCACGGCTTCAACGGCAACTTCTTCAGCGACCGGGGCAGGAGCTGCCTCGACCACTTCGGCAGTTGGAGCAGCAGCGGCGGCAGCGGCAGCCAGTTCGGCTTCCTTCTGCAGACGCTCTTCTTCACGCTTGCGACGACGCACTTCACGCGGGTCGTTCGGCGCGCGGCCGCTTGGGGTCAGGGCGCTGACCGGAGCTGCTTCAACCACTGGCGCTGGTGCTTCGGCTACTACTGGCGCTTCAACCACAGGGGCTTCAACGACCGGTGCCGGTTCAGCAACAACTACTGGCTCGGCAGCCTTGGCTTCTTCAACAACAGGCGCTTCAACCACTGGCGCTGGTGTTTCAGTGACAGCCGGCTCGGCGACCCAGTTGAACGCGGTCTGTTCTTCGCGAACTTCACGCACGGTTTCGGTCACGGTTTCAGCGACGGTTTCGACAACCGACTGTTCAGCGACGGCTGGCGCTTCAAAGGACACAGCTGGTTCGGCAGCGACTTCAACCTGAGGCTGAGCTTCGCGAGCCGGAGCTACTTCGACTTCCGGAGCAGCAGGCGCTACGACCGGAGTGGTGGCTTCAACAACCGGCGCTTCTACTGGAGCAGTTTCCAGTGTTGCAGCGGTAGCGCGTTCAGCTTGCTCGTGGGCCTGAGCTTCAGCCGGAGCGCTGATCACGGTGCTGGCAACAGCAGCGGTAACAGCCAGACCAGCAGCCAGATCGGCAGTGCTTGGCGCCTGGGCGTTTTCGCCGGACTCGGACTCTTCCGAACCTTCGATCACGTTGCCATTGGCATCACGCTGACGCTCGCGACGGTTGCTGCGACGACGCTGACCACGGGAGCGGCGGCGTGGACGATCGCCTTCGGCGTTCTCCGAACCTTCTTCCGGCAGTTGCTCTTCGTTGGTGGTGATTTCTTCTTCAGCGACGGCAGCAGCGGCCTGTTCGGCGCGCGGTTGACGCTCTTCACGCGGAGGACGTGGCGCACGTTCTTCACGTGGCTGACGGGCCGGACGCTCTTCAGCGGTGGCGGCGGCAGCAGCGGCCGGAGCGGCATCCAGAGGCTCGCGCAGTTCACGTACGCGTTCTTCACGCTCGCCACGTGGCTTGCGATCTTCACGCGGAGCACGTGGTACACGTTCTTCACGAGGCGCGCGTGGTGCGCGCTCTTCGCGGGCTACCGGTGCTTCGTCACGGGATTCGCGTGGCTCGCGGACTTCACGTGGTTCGCGCGGTTGACGCTCTTCACGCGGCTCACGTGGGGCGCGCTCTTCACGCGGTGCACGCTCTTCGCGCGGCTTGCGCTCTTCATCGCGGCGACCATTACGGTTGCGGCTCTGCTGACGACCGTTGCGACGCTCTTCGTTGCGGGCCGGACGCTCGGTGGCTGGTTTTTCAACCACGACCGGAGCAACCGGCTCTTCCTTGGTGGCGAACAGGCTGACCAGCGACTTCACCAGGCCTTTGAACAGGCTTGGCTCTGGCGCGGCAACCGGAGCAGGTGCCGGGGCCGGAGCGGCGACTTCGGTCGGAACCGGAGCGTTGGCGCGGGCCGGAGCCGTCTTGACCGCGGCTTCCTGGCGAACCAGGGTGCGGGTCGCGGCGGCTGGCTGGACGTCTTCGACATCGGCGGCAGCGGCAGCGATTTCGTAGCTGGACTGGTTGGTCGCGGCTTCCGGGCTGTCGTCACGCAGGCGCTGAACTTCGAAATGCGGGGTTTCGAGGTGATCGTTCGGCAGGATGACGATGCGGGCGCGAGTGCGCAGTTCGATCTTGGTGATCGAGTTGCGTTTTTCGTTGAGCAGGAACGCGGCTACCGGGATCGGCACTTGAGCGCGAACTTCGGCGGTGCGGTCTTTCAGGGCTTCTTCTTCGATCAGGCGCAGGATCGCCAGGGACAGCGACTCGACGTCACGGATGATGCCGGTGCCGCTGCAGCGCGGGCAGACGATGCCGCTGCTTTCGCCCAGCGAAGGACGCAGGCGCTGACGGGACATTTCCAGCAGGCCGAAGCGCGAGATGCGGCCGATCTGCACGCGGGCGCGGTCGGCTTCCAGGCATTCGCGGACTTTCTCTTCCACGGCGCGCTGGTTCTTGGCAGGGGTCATGTCGATGAAGTCGATGACGATCAGGCCGCCGATGTCGCGCAGGCGCAACTGACGGGCGATTTCTTCGGCGGCTTCAAGGTTGGTCTGCAGGGCGGTTTCTTCGATGTCGCTGCCTTTGGTGGCGCGCGCCGAGTTGATGTCGATGGACACCAGGGCTTCGGTTGGATCGATGACGATGGAGCCGCCGGACGGCAGTTCGACGACGCGCTGGAAAGCGGTCTCGATCTGGCTTTCGATCTGGAAACGGTTGAACAGCGGAACGCTGTCTTCGTACAGCTTGATCTTGCTGGCGTACTGCGGCATCACCTGGCGGATGAAGGTCAGGGCTTCGTCCTGGGCTTCAACGCTGTCGATCAGCACTTCGCCGATGTCCTGGCGCAGGTAATCGCGGATGGCGCGGATGATCACGTTGCTTTCCTGGTAGATCAGGAACGGCGCGGAACGATCCAGCGAGGCTTCTTTGATGGCGGTCCAGAGTTGCAGCAGGTAATCGAGATCCCACTGCATTTCTTCGCTGCTGCGGCCCAGGCCGGCAGTGCGCACGATCAGACCCATGTCGGCCGGAGCGACCAGACCGTTCAGCGCTTCACGCAGTTCGTTGCGCTCTTCGCCTTCGATGCGACGGGAGATGCCGCCGGCACGCGGGTTGTTCGGCATCAGAACGAGGTAACGACCGGCCAGGCTGATGAAGGTGGTCAGGGCTGCGCCCTTGTTGCCACGTTCTTCTTTTTCGACCTGAACGATGACTTCCTGGCCTTCGCTCAGGACGTCCTTGATGTTGACGCGGCCTTCAGGGGCTTTCTTGAAGTATTCGCGGGAGATTTCTTTGAGGGGCAGGAAGCCGTGGCGCTCGGAGCCGAAATCGACAAAGGCAGCCTCAAGGCTTGGTTCGATGCGAGTGATGCGGCCTTTATAGATGTTGGCCTTCTTCTGCTCGCGTGCACCGGATTCGATGTCCAGGTCGTAGAGGCGCTGGCCATCTACCAGTGCAACACGCAACTCTTCGGGTTGAGTTGCGTTAATCAGCATTCTTTTCATGTAGTACCGTCGGTTTCCGGGCTGCCGGAAACGGCGTTCGGCACACACGACTTCTCACGGTCGGTGTCAGGTGCGTCGGGAGTGGTTGGCCATTCCCGTGTCCAGCGATGTCCGGCCAATTGGGCCGTTATCGCGACGTACGCGTCCTGCTTGCTGTGGCTACTTAAGCACTCAGTCAGGAGGAGGAATCAACCGGTGGCTGTGGACGAGATGAAGCGTCTTGATAAAACCTGTTGCTACACAGTCCAGCGGTTGTGCATCTCCACCCTACACGTATCCCTGATAATTCGGGTGCTGCCGCGCGCAGAATCCGCAGCGGGTTGGCATTTACCGTGAGCTCCGAAAGGGGAGGTCACGCATCATGGCTAATTCAGGCGGTGTTTCCGGAGTCTTCGCTCGGGGTCATCCGCGGCTGACTGCACTTTGTGAACTGGCCGTGAATATGGCTCGCGTGGCGAGTCAAAACTCTGCTTTGCGGCGTGATTCAGGCCTCATGTCACCTGCGCTTGTTACAGCTGCAAACTCCACCGTTACGTAGCAAAAGCCCCGTAGGACGGCCTCGCGTCCTGGTGAATTGCGTTGGTCAGGGCCGGTTTTTGACCGTGGTTCCGCTGTCCAGGCCGCTTTTGGCGGCGTTCGCGACTATAGCAGCAATGATTAAGTGCTTCAATTCCATAAAAAATTGTTATTATCCGCGCCATGACGACTACTGCCCCTACGACTCCAGGCGTTCAACTGCTTGAGGTCTCGCCGGAATATGCCGGCCAACGAATCGACAATTTCCTCCTCGCCCGGCTCAAAGGCGTGCCCAAGACCTTGATTTACCGCATTTTGCGCAAAGGCGAAGTGCGCGTGAACAAAGGTCGGATCAAGCCCGAATACAAGCTGCAGGCCGGCGACATTGTGCGCGTGCCGCCGGTGCGCGTGCCTGAGCGTGACGAGCCGGTCCCTTTGGCTCAAGGCCTGTTGCAGCGCCTGGAAGCCTCGATTGTCTACGAAGACAAAGCCCTGATCGTGATCAATAAGCCCGCCGGCATTGCGGTTCACGGTGGCAGCGGCCTGAATTACGGCGTTATCGAAGCCTTTCGTCAGTTGCGCCCCGATGCCAAGGAGCTCGAGCTGGTTCATCGTCTCGATCGCGACACCTCCGGCCTGCTGATGATCGCCAAGAAACGCAGCATGTTGCGTCACTTGCATGCCGCGTTGCGCGGTGACGGTGTCGACAAGCGCTACATGGCACTGGTTCGCGGCAACTGGGCGACCTCGATCAAGCAGGTCCGTGCGGCGCTCGGCAAGAGCAATCTGCGCTCCGGTGAGCGCATGGTCGAGGTCGACGAGGAGGAGGGCAAGGAGTCTGTGACCGTGTTCAAGGTCCTGCGTCGCTTTGGTGATTTTGCCACTTTGATCGAGGCCAAACCGATCACCGGTCGCACGCACCAGATCCGCGTCCACACGTTGCACGCCGGGCACTGCATTGCCGGCGACACCAAATACGGCGATGACGGTTTCAGTAAGGAAATCCGTGATCTGGGCGGCAAGCGCCTGTTCCTGCACGCCTACATGCTGACCGTGCCGCTGCCCGATGGCGGTGAACTCAAGTTGCAGGCACCGGTCGATGAAATGTGGGCCAAGACTGTGGAGCGATTGAGTGCGCCCATCTGATTACAAACTGCTGATTTTCGATTGGGACGGCACCCTGGCCGATTCCATTCATCGGATTGTAGAGGCGATGCACTCGGCGTCCGGGCGTTCAGGTTTCGAGTTGCGTGATGATTTTGCCGTCAAAGGCATCATCGGTCTGGGCTTGCCCGAGGCGATCCGCACCTTGTATCCGGAAATCAGCGATACCGAAATGACCTTGTTTCGCGAGTATTACGCCGATCACTACATCGCTGCAGAAGCCGTGCCTTCGCCGTTGTTCGAAGGCGTAGTCGAGTCGATGGCGTCCTTTCGCGAGCAGGGCTATCACCTGGCTGTTGCGACCGGCAAGAATCGTCGCGGGCTGGATCGGGTGCTCAAGGCCAATGGCTGGGAAGATTATTTCGATATCACCCGCGCAGCCGATGAAACTGCAAGCAAGCCGCACCCTCTGATGCTGGAGCAGATCCTTGCGCATTGCGGTGTGCGTGCCGAGCAAGCGCTGATGGTCGGTGATTCGTCCTTCGATCTGCTGATGGCGCGCAATGCGGGGATGGATTCGGTGGCGGTCAGTTATGGCGCGCAATCGATCGAATCACTGCAGCAGTTTGAGCCGCGACTGTCGATCGACCATTTTTCCGAATTGCACGCCTGGCTGGGGCAGCAGGCTTAATACGTTTTTGCTGGGGTGGATGGCATGACCGACGAATGGAAAGCACCGGCCAAGGCAACTGCCGACGACGGTGATGCGAAAAGCTGGAAGCTGCTGGAAAAGACTCTGCTGGCCGGCGTGCAGGAGCAGCGTCGTTCGCGGCGCTGGGGCATCTTCTTCAAGTTGCTGACCTTTGTTTATCTGTTTGTTGCGCTGATCCTGTTCACGCCGTTGATGGACATGGAAAAAAGTGCCACCCGCAGCGGCAACTACACCGCGCTGATCGACGTCACCGGCATGATTGCCGACAAGGAGCCGGCCAGCGCCGACAATATCGTCGGCAGCCTGCGCGCGGCGTTCGAGGACAAGAAGGTCAAGGGCGTAATCCTGCGCATCAACAGTCCGGGCGGCAGTCCGGTGCAGTCGGGTTATGTCTATGACGAGATCAAGCGCCTGCGCGGCCTGCATCCCGACACCAAGCTGTACGCGGTGATTTCCGATCTGGGAGCTTCCGGTGCCTATTATATTGCCAGTGCGGCGGATCAGATTTATGCCGACAAGGCCAGTCTGGTCGGTTCCATTGGTGTGACGGCGGCCGGTTACGGGTTTGTCGGCACCATGGAAAAGCTGGGCGTCGAGCGTCGCACTTACACGTCCGGCGAGCACAAGGCGTTCCTCGATCCGTTCCAGCCGCAGAAGCCGGAAGAAACGGCGTTCTGGCAGAGTGTGCTGGATACCACGCACAAGCAGTTCATCAACAGCGTCAAGCAGGGGCGTGGCGATCGCCTGAAGGACAAGGAGCATCCGGAGCTGTTCTCCGGGCTGGTCTGGTCTGGCGAGCAGGCGCTGCCATTGGGGCTGATCGATGGGCTGGGCAATGCCAGTTCGGTGGCGCGTGAGGTGATTGGCGAAAAAGAGCTGGTGGACTTCACCGTTCAGGAATCGCCGTTTGACCGCTTCTCGAAGAAGCTCGGTGCCAGCGTTGCCGAGAAGCTGGCAATGTGGATGGGTTTCAACGGGCCGTCGTTGCGTTGATCGGATGCTGCAAGAAAGACCGGCCTGAGGGCCGGTTTTTTTTTGGGGTCAGGGAATCTGTACGCCTTCGACCAGCAGCATGTCGATCAGGCGAATCAGCGGCAGGCCGATCAGGCTCGTGGCGTCCGGGCCTTCGGTGGACTGAAACAGGCTCACACCCAGTCCTTCGGCCTTGAAGCTGCCGGCGCAGTCGTAGGGCTGCTCGGCGCGCAGATAGCGCTCGACGCGGGCCTGGTCCAGTACGCGCATGTGCACGGTGAAAGGCACGCAGTCGACCTGGCAGTGGCTGGTCTGGCTGTTGAGCAGGGCCAGGCCGGTGAGGAAGGTCACGCTGGCGCCGCTGGCGGCCATCAGTTGTTCGCGGGCGTTTTCGAAGGTGTGCGGCTTGCCGATGATGCGCTCGCCGAGTACCGCAACCTGATCGGAGCCGATGATCAAGTGAGCGGGGTGGCTGTCGGCCAAGGCTCGGGCCTTTTGTTCGGCGAGGCGCTTGACCAGCTCGATTGCCGACTCGTCCGGGCGATGGCTTTCATCGATATTCGGTGAGCTGCAGACGAACGGCAGGCGCAGGCGGCTGAGCAATTCTCGACGATAGGTCGAGCTTGAAGCGAGTAATAAAGGCAGCATTCGCATCTCCAGAGGCAGGCGACAGATTCTAGCGGAGCCGCGCAAGTGACGGACAGGGCACAATTTCCTTTGACATGGGTGGGTGCATCCCTATAATGCTGCGCCTATGTTGAATGACCCGATTCCACCTCACGTTGACCCGCGCAAATTGGCTGACCGTGGCACCACCCTTCAAGGTGAACTGCTGCTGGCCGATTTGAAGAGACTCTGCGACCCGCTTTCCGACGATGTCGGTACGGTGCAGGCAAAATTCGTTTTTGAACGAGATGAACGTAAATCTGTGGTGATCCACAGCTTTATCGACACCGAAGTCAAAATGGTTTGCCAGCGTTGTCTTGAGCTGGTCACCCTGCCGATCCACAGCGAATGCAGTTACGCTGTTGTGAAGGAGGGTGCGAATACCCAGTCGTTACCGAAAGGTTATGACGTGCTGGAACTGGGCGAAGATCCATTGGATCTGCAGTCACTGATCGAGGAGGAGCTTCTGCTCGCCTTGCCCATTGTGCCTGCTCATCATCCGGAAGAATGCCAGCAGCCGGCGGGAGCAGATGAGCCCGAACCGAGCGAGGACGAGGTAACGCGGTCCAACCCGTTCAGTGTATTGGCGCAGTTAAAGCGTGACCCAAACGTTTAGGAGTTAATCAATTATGGCTGTTCAGCAGAACAAAAAATCCCGCTCTGCCCGTGACATGCGCCGTTCGCACGACGCTCTCGAGGCTAGCACTCTGTCTGTAGAAAAAACCACTGGTGAAGTTCACCTGCGTCACCACGTATCGCCAGAAGGCGTATACCGTGGCCGTAAAGTGATCGACAAGGGCGCTGACGAGTAATCACTTGTCCGCTCAAGTCATCGCGATTGACGCAATGGGCGGGGACTTCGGTCCCCGCAGCATTGTTCAGGCCAGCCTCGCTTGCCTTTCTGCTACACCCTCGCTGCACCTGACCCTCGTCGGTCAACCCTCCCTTCTTGAAGAACTGATCACTGGCCAATCGGCTGCCGATCGTGCGCGCCTGACAATTGTTCCGGCGTCCGAAGTCATCACCATGGACGAAAAACCTGCCCAGGCTTTGCGTGGCAAGCCGGACTCGTCGATGCGTGTCGCCCTCGAGTTGCTGCGTGATGGCAAGGTCCAGGCCTGTGTCAGTGCCGGCAATACCGGGGCACTGATGGCCCTGTCGCGATTCGTGCTCAAGACCCTGCCGGGGATTGATCGTCCGGCCATGGTCGCCGCGATCCCCACTCAGAAAGGCTATTGCCAGTTGCTTGATCTCGGCGCCAACGTCGATTGCAGTGCCGAGCACCTGTTGCAGTTCGCCGTGATGGGATCCGTGGCCGCGCAAACCCTTGGCATTGCCCGTCCGCGTGTTGCGCTGCTGAATATCGGCACCGAAGACATCAAGGGCAATCAGCAGGTCAAACTGGCTGCGACGTTGCTGCAGGCTGCACGGGGCATTAACTACATCGGTTTCATCGAAGGTGACGGCTTGTATCGCGGCGAGGCGGATGTGGTGGTTTGCGACGGTTTTGTCGGCAATATACTGCTCAAGTCCAGCGAAGGCCTGGCGACGATGATCGCTGCGCGTATCGAGGCCTTGTTCAAGAAAAACTTCGCTTCCCGTGCTGTTGGCGCTCTGGCGCTGCCATTGATGAAGCGTCTGCAGGCTGATCTGGCGCCGGCGCGACATAACGGCGCAAGCTTCCTCGGTTTGCAAGGCATTGTCGTGAAGAGTCACGGTTCGGCCGGGGTTCAGGGGTTTCAGAGTGCCATTCAGCGAGCGTTGATCGAGATTCAGGAGAATCTTCCCGAGCGCCTGCACGGCCGTCTGGAGGATTTGTTGTCTTAGGCGTTTTCGTCGGACAATGCTTAAATGTGACCGCCCGGTTCAAAGGGCCATCCAACTGTCAGTTTCTTGCGTCCCTCTAGCGGGATGCCATTTTTCCGACGACAAGATCATTAGGGGCTTGTTACATGTCTGCTTCCCTCGCATTCGTCTTTCCAGGACAGGGTTCGCAGTCCCTCGGCATGCTGGCCGAGCTGGGCGCGCAACATCCACTGATCCTCGAAACTTTCAAAGAAGCATCCGATGCTCTGGGCTATGACCTGTGGGCGCTGACCCAGCAGGGCCCGGAAGAGCTGCTCAATCAAACCGACAAAACCCAGCCGGCCATTCTGACCGCTTCGATCGCCCTGTGGCGTCTGTGGCTGGCTGAAGGTGGCGCGCGTCCGGCCTTCGTTGCCGGTCACAGCCTGGGTGAATACAGCGCGCTGGTCGCTGCTGGCAGCTTGAGCCTGGCCGACGCGGTAAAGCTCGTCGAGCGCCGTGGCCAATTGATGCAGGAAGCCGTACCGGCCGGGCAGGGCGGCATGGCTGCCATCCTCGGTCTGGAAGATGCTGATGTTCTCGCTGCCTGTGCCGAAGCGGCGCAAGGCGAAGTGGTCAGCGCAGTGAACTTCAACTCCCCGGGCCAGGTGGTGATCGCCGGTGCCAAGGCTGCCGTTGAGCGTGCCATCGAAGGCTGCAAGGCCCGTGGCGCCAAGCGTGCCATGCCGCTGCCGGTCAGCGTGCCGTCGCACTGCGAACTGATGCGCCCGGCTGCCGAGCGCTTCGCCGAGTCCATTGCTGCCATCGACTGGCAGGCGCCGCAAATCCCTGTGGTACAGAACGTCAGCGCTCAGGTGCCGGCGGATCTGGAAACTCTCAAGCGCGATCTGCTGGAGCAGCTCTACAAACCGGTTCGCTGGGTTGAATCGGTCCAGACCCTGGCCGCCAAAGGCGCGACCAACCTGGTCGAATGTGGCCCTGGCAAAGTGCTGGCCGGTCTGAATAAACGTTGCGCCGAAGGCGTTTCGACTTCCAACCTCAATACCCCAGACGCTTTCGCTGCTGCTCGCGCAGCGGCTGTCTGAATCAGGAGAAGCTTGCATGAGTCTGCAAGGTAAAGTTGCACTGGTCACCGGCGCAAGCCGTGGCATCGGCCAGGCTATCGCACTGGAACTGGGTCGTCAGGGCGCCATCGTTGTTGGCACCGCGACTTCCGCTTCGGGCGCCGAGCGTATTGCTGCGACCCTGAAGGAAAACGGCATTCAGGGCGCAGGTTTCGAACTGAACGTCACCAGCGACGAATCGGTTACCAAAGTGCTGGCGAGTATCCAGGAGCAGTTCGGTGCGCCGGTGGCGATTCTGGTCAACAATGCCGGCATCACCCGCGACAACCTGATGATGCGCATGAAAGACGACGAGTGGTACGACGTGATCGATACCAACCTGAACAGTCTGTATCGCCTGTCCAAGGGCGTTCTGCGCGGCATGACCAAGGCGCGTTGGGGCCGAATTATCAGTATTGGCTCGGTGGTGGGTGCCATGGGCAACGCTGGCCAAGTAAACTATGCAGCCGCCAAGGCCGGGCTGGAAGGTTTCAGCCGTGCCATGGCGCGTGAAGTCGGTTCGCGTTCGATTACGGTCAACTCGGTAACCCCAGGGTTTATCGACACCGATATGACGCGCGAGCTGCCTGAAGCACAGCGTGAAGCCTTGCAGACGCAGATTCCGCTGGGCCGTCTGGGACAAGCTCAAGAGATCGCGTCCGTGGTCGCTTTTCTTGCATCCGACGGTGCGGCATACGTGACCGGGGCTACAATCCCGGTTAACGGCGGGATGTACATGTAATTCAAATGTGACGGATTGCTTCAAAAAAATGTCATACGAGCTGTCTAAAATCCGTTATAAAGCTGCAATCTATTTATAGGCAGAGGGCCGCAGGGTTTGAGGAGTGAAGCTTTCAGTTGAAAAGCTGAAAAGTCTTTCTATACACTTACCCACTGGCCAGCTGCCTGAATTTGTCCATTAGGAGTGAAAACAAGGTATGAGCACCATCGAAGAGCGCGTCAAGAAAATCGTTGCCGAGCAACTGGGTGTTAAAGAAGAAGAAGTGGTCAACACCGCTTCCTTCGTAGAAGACCTGGGTGCCGACTCCCTTGACACCGTTGAGCTGGTGATGGCTCTGGAAGAGGAATTCGAGACCGAAATCCCTGACGAAGAAGCTGAGAAGATCACTACTGTACAAGCTGCAATCGACTACGTTACCAGCCACCAGGCGTAATAGTTTGTAATCGTTGCTTGCTGTCATGGAAAAACCGCACTGCCATCATGGCGTGCGGTTTTTTCTTTAGGCCTGATGCAAAGTCGTCATTTGAAAAAGGAGAGTGCTGTGTCGCGTAGACGCGTCGTAGTCACCGGTATGGGTATGTTGTCGCCACTGGGCACGGATGTGCCGAGCAGTTGGCAGGGCATTCTGGCTGGCCGCAGTGGCATTGGTCTGATCGAACACACCGACCTTTCTGCCTATTCCACCCGCTTTGGCGGCTCGGTAAAGGGCTTCAATGTCGAGGAATACCTGTCGGTCAAGGAAGCGCGCAAGCTCGACCTGTTCATTCAGTACGGTCTGGCGGCCGGCTTTCAAGCCGTACGCAATGCCGGTCTGGAAGTCACCGATGCCAACCGTGAACGCATTGGCGTGGCCATGGGTTCGGGTATCGGCGGTCTGACCAACATCGAAGAAACCAGCCGCACCCTGCACGAGACTGGCCCGCGCCGGATTTCTCCGTTCTTTGTGCCTGGCTCGATCATCAATATGATTTCCGGTTTCCTGTCCATCCATCTGGGTGCGCAGGGGCCTAACTACGCCATCGCCACAGCGTGTACCACCGGTACGCACTGCATCGGCATGGCGGCACGCAACATCATGTACGACGAAGCCGACGTGATGATTGCCGGCGGTGCCGAGATGGCCGCGTGCGGTCTGGGCATGGGCGGCTTCGGTGCTTCCCGTGCGCTGTCGACCCGCAACGACGAGCCGACCCGCGCCAGCCGTCCGTGGGACAAGGGCCGTGACGGCTTCGTGCTGTCCGACGGCGCCGGTGCCCTGGTGCTCGAAGAGCTCGAACACGCCAAGGCCCGTGGCGCGACCATCTATGCCGAGCTGATTGGTTTCGGCACCAGTGGCGACGCCTTCCACATGACTTCGCCACCCGCCGACGGCGCCGGTGCGGCACGTTGCATCACCAACGCGCTGCGCGATGCGAAGATCAACGTCGATCAAGTGCAATACATCAACGCCCACGGCACTTCGACGCCGGCCGGTGACCTCGCTGAAGCCAACGCGATCAAGTCGGTGTTCGGTGATCACGCCTACAAGCTGGCGGTCAGCTCCACCAAATCCATGACCGGTCACCTGCTCGGTGCGGCGGGCGCGGTCGAGGCGATCTTCAGCGTGCTGGCGATCAACAGCCAGGTGGCGCCGCCGACCATCAACCTCGATGAGCCGGACGAAGGCTGCGACCTCGATTTCGTGCCGCACACCGCGCGCAACATGGACATCGATGTCGTGCTGTCCAACTCGTTCGGATTTGGCGGCACCAACGGCACGTTGGCGTTCCGTCGGTTCGCCGGCTGATGGACTGCTGGGTCGACGGTCTGCCGGCTGACGCTCTGTCGCTGAAAGATCGCGGCCTGGCTTACGGCGACGGTTTGTTCGAGACCATCGCCGTGCGTGGCGGCCAGCCGTTGCTGCTGGATCGGCATCTGACGCGTCTGGCCGACGGCTGTACACGTCTGGCCATTGCGACGGACGTCGAGCTGATTCGCCATGAGCTGCAATCCTATGCCGCCGCGATGGGCGAGGGCGTGCTCAAGCTCATCCTCACCCGTGGCGACGGATTGCGCGGTTATGCGCCGGATCCTTCGGCGCAGGGCCGACGCATTCTGCAAGGCAATCCTCCCGCCGCTTATCCAGCGGCCCACGCCGAACAGGGCGTTCGCCTGTTTCCTTGCAGCACGCGTTTGTCCAGACAGCCGTTGCTCGCCGGGCTCAAACACCTCAATCGACTGGAGCAGGTCATTGCCCGCGCCGAATGGCGGGACAGTGAGCACGCCGAAGGTTTGATGCTCGATCAGGCGGGTCGCGTGATCGAGGGAGTCTTCAGCAACCTGTTCCTGGTGCGTGACGGTGTGCTGATCACGGCGGACCTGAAACGTTGCGGCGTGGCCGGCGTGATGCGCGCAGAAATATTGTTTCAGGCCGAGTCCCTGGGCATTCCCGTGCAAATCACCGACATCCCCCTCGAACAGCTGCAATGGGCTGATGAAGTCTTTGTCTGCAACAGCGTGTATGGCGTCTGGCCGGTACGCGCCTGTGCTGCTCTGAGCTGGCCGGTTGGCCCGCTCACCCGTAAACTGCAAACCATTGCCCGCGCGCTACTGGATGCCTGATTCGTGAGACGTAAACTTTTGCTGCTGCTGGAAACCGGACTGGTTCTGGCAGGGCTGCTGTTGGGCGCCAGCGCCTGGAAGATTCATTCGGCACTGGAACAGCCCCTGAACATCACGCAGGAAGAACTGCTGGATGTGCCCAAGGGATCCACCCCGACCCGTACTTTTCTTGGACTCGAAGCCGATGGCGTCATCAAGGACGCGTTCTGGCTGCGGGTCTATTGGCGGTTTAATCTCGCTGGCACGCCGATTCATACGGGCGAGTACCGTATGCAACCGGGCATGACCGTCAACGGCCTGATCGACCTGTGGAAGCGTGGCGATGTGGTTCAGTACAGCCTGACCCTGGTCGAAGGCTGGAATTTCCATCAAGTACGCGCCGCGCTGGCCAAGGATGAAAAGATCGAACAGACCCTCAATGGTCTGAGTGACAGCGAGGTCATGGCCAAAATCGGTCACAAGGGTCTGTTCCCTGAAGGCCGCTTCTTCCCCGACACCTACCGCTTCGTGCGCGGTGTGACCGATACCGAACTGCTGAAAAAGGCTTTTGACCGCCTCGACGAGGTGCTGGCCAAGGAGTGGGAAAAACGCTCCGCCGACGTGCCTTACACCGAGCCTTATCAGGCGCTGATCATGGCATCGCTGGTGGAGAAGGAAACCGGCGTGCCTCAGGAGCGTGGCCAGATTGCCGGCGTCTTCGTGCGGCGTATGGCGCTGGGCATGCAGTTGCAGACCGATCCGACGGTGATCTACGGCCTGGGCGATCGCTACAACGGCAAACTGACCCGCGCCCACCTCAAGGAAGCCACGCCGTACAACACGTACATGATTCCCGGCCTGCCGCCGACGCCGATCGCCATGGTCGGACGTGAAGCCATTCACGCGGCTCTCAACCCGGTGGATGGCACCAGCCTCTACTTCGTTGCCCGTGGCGATGGCAGCCACGTGTTCTCCGATGATCTGGACGCGCACAACAACGCGGTGCGCGAGTATCAGCTCAAGCGGCGCGCGGATTACCGCTCCAGTCCGGCGCCGACGACAGCGCCCGAGACCGCTCCGGCAGCCGAGGAGGCGATTCCTGCCGCCTCACCCGATACTGCACCGGAATCGTTGCCGCAGCCGCCTGCTCAAGCGCCTGCACCGACGCCGGAACCGGAAGCGTCCGCTCCCCAAAACACGCAATGACTTTGATTAAGGACTGCCTGTGACTGGCTTGTTTATTACCCTGGAAGGCCCGGAAGGCGCCGGCAAAAGCACCAACCGCGAATACCTCGCCGAGCGCCTGCGCGCCGCCGGTATCGAAGTGGTGCTGACCCGCGAGCCCGGCGGTACGCCGCTGGCCGAGCGCATTCGTGAGGTGTTGCTGGCCCCGGTCGACGAAGTGATGAACCCGGACACCGAGCTGTTGCTGGTGTTCGCCGCCCGTGCCCAGCATCTGGCTGAAGTCATTCGACCGGCACTGGCCCGTGGTGCGGTGGTGCTGTGTGATCGTTTCACCGATTCGACTTACGCCTATCAGGGTGGCGGCCGCGGCTTGTCGCTGGAGCGCATCGCGGCGCTGGAGACTTTCGTGCAGGGCGACCTGCGTCCCGACCTGACGTTGATTTTCGATCTGCCGGTGGAAATCGGCCTGGCCCGCGCCAGCGCCCGAGGTCGTCTGGATCGTTTCGAGCTGGAAGGCCGTGAGTTTTTCGAGGCCGTGCGTAGTGCGTTCCTCAAGCGCGCCGAAGCTGATCCGGCGCGTTATGTGCGGATCGATGCCGGTCAGCCGTTGGCCAAGGTTCAACAATCGCTGGATACCCTGATTCCGAACTTGCTGGAGCTGAGCCGTGGCTGAGGCCTATCCGTGGCAGGACAGCCTCTGGCAGCAACTGGCCGGGCGCACTCAGCACGCCCACGCGTATCTGCTGCACGGGCCGGCCGGGATCGGCAAGCGCGCGCTGGCCGAACGACTGATGGCCAGTCTGCTGTGCCAGCGTCCGACGCCTGAAGCCTGCGGTGAGTGCAAATCCTGCCTGCTGCTCAAGGCCGGCAGCCATCCGGACAATTACATTCTCGAACCGGAAGAAGCGGACAAGGCGATCAAGGTCGATCAGGTGCGCGATCTGGTCAGTTTCGTGGTGCAGACCGCGCAACTGGGCGGGCGCAAGGTGGTGCTAATCGAGCCGGTGGAGTCGATGAACATCAATGCCGCCAACGCCTTGCTCAAGAGCCTTGAAGAGCCGTCCGGCGATACCGTGCTGTTATTGGTCAGCCACCAGCCGAGCCGGTTGTTGCCGACCATCAAGAGCCGCTGCGTGCAGCAGGCCTGCCCGCTGCCGAGCGAATCCATGAGTCTGCAGTGGCTGGCTCAGGCACTGCCGGAATGTTCCGAAGACGAACGGGTCGAACTGTTGACCCTGGCCGCCGGCTCGCCGTTGGCCGCCGTCACGTTGCAGGGGCAGGGCGTACGTGAACAGCGCGCGCAGGTGGTGGAAGGCGTGAAGAAGCTGCTCAAGCAGCAGCAATCGCCGACGCAACTGGCCGAGGAGTGGAAAAACATTCCGATGCTGCGTCTGTTCGACTGGTTCTGCGACTGGTCGAGCCTGATCCTGCGCTATCAGTTGACCCAAGATGAATCGGGTCTCGGCCTGACCGACATGCGCAAGGTCGTGCAATATCTGGCGCAGAAAAGTGCCCAGGCTAAAGTGCTCGATATCCAGGACTGGATTCTCGCTCAGCGCCAGAAAGTCCTGAGCAAGGCCAACCTCAACGCGGCGTTGCTGCTGGAAGCGTTGCTGGTGCAATGGGCGAGCTTGCCTGGCCAAAGATAAGAATGTGTACCTAGACTCTGAGCATCAGCAGTGGAGGTCAACATGAATGAACCCGTCAGTCCGGGGCCGCGCAACGGCATCTTGTCCCTGACCATCAAGGACAAGTCGGTCCTCTACGCCGCCTACATGCCGTTCATCAAGAACGGCGGCCTGTTCATCCCGACCAACAAGAACTACAAGTTGGGCGACGAGGTGTTCATGCTGCTGAACCTGATGGACGAGGCGGAGAAGATTCCGGTGGCCGGCAAAGTCGCCTGGATCACCCCCAAAGGCGCGCAGGGCAACCGCGCAGCCGGCGTCGGCGTGCAATTCAACGATGGCGACAACACCGCGCGCAGTCGCATCGAAACTCATCTGGCCGGAGCCCTGAAATCCGACCGTCCCACTCATACGATGTAAGTTGCAGTCCTTTTTATGCTCGTAGATTCCCATTGTCACCTTGACCGCCTCGACCTCGCCGCTCACGACGGTTCCCTGGATGCCGCGCTGGATGCGGCCCGCGAACGCGGCGTCGGGCATTTCCTGTGCATCGGCGTCAGCGCCGACAACGCAGCCGACGTCAAAGCCCTGGCCGAGCGTTACGACGACGTCGATTGCTCGGTCGGCGTGCATCCGCTGGATGTGCAGCCGGGCGCGGCGCCGGCGCTGGGCTGGCTGTTGCACGAGCTCAATCACCCGAAAGTGGTGGCGATCGGTGAAACCGGTCTGGACTACCACTACGAGCCGGAAGCCGCCGAGCTTCAGCAGGAGTCGTTCCGTCTGCACCTGCAAGCCGCGCAGCAGACCGGCAAGCCGGTGATCATCCACACCCGCGGCGCCCGCGCCGACACGCTCGAGTTGTTGCGCGAAGCCGCGTTGCCCCAGGCCGGCGTGTTGCATTGCTTCACCGAAGACTGGGACATGGCCAAGGCGGCGCTGGACATGGGTTATTACATTTCCCTGTCGGGCATCGTCACCTTCCGCAATGCCGATGCGCTGCGTGATGTCGCGAGCAAAGTCCCGGCGGATCGCCTGCTGGTGGAAACCGACTCGCCGTACCTGGCGCCGATCCCTTATCGCGGCAAACCGAACCTGCCGCAATACGTGCGGGAAGTGGCAGAGTTTCTGGCGATGCTGCGCGGCGAGAACTACGAGCGTTTTGCCGAGCAGACCACCGAGAACTTCAAGCGACTGTTTCCGCTGGCGCATGTAAAAGCCTGAATCGCAGGCAAAAAAAACCCGGGTTCTGGGGGGTGAATCCGGGTTAAGACCATTAGGAGTAAAACAAAGGCACGCGGTCCCTTGGTACCTTTACCGGCGCGACACTTGGGGGAGATGTCGCCCGACAGTTCAAGTATTGATCAGTCTGGCGCCGAGTCCAGTTGGCTGGCCGGGGTTTTTAAACAAATTTGGAATACGTTCGCTTCGGTTATGTTCTCATTCCCCTCGAAACGTTCGTGAAATGAACAAGAAACACAGATATGGTCGGATGATCCGTGCATTTTTGCGCAAGTTAGGCATAATACGCGGCTTCGAATTTTGACCCCTACAGACCTTTTCTTATGCACAAAGAACCTCGTAAGGTCCGTGAGTTTCGTCGCCGCGAGCAAGAAATTCTCGATACCGCGCTCAAGCTGTTCCTCGAACAAGGTGAAGACAGTGTCACCGTCGAGATGATTGCTGATGCCGTGGGTATCGGCAAAGGCACGATCTACAAGCACTTCAAGTCCAAGGCCGAGATCTACCTGCGCCTGATGCTCGATTACGAGCGCGACTTGAACGAGCTGTTGCACTCGGCCGATGTCGACAAGGACAAGGAAGCGCTGTCCCGTGCCTACTTTGAATTCCGCATGCGCGACCCGCAGCGCTATCGCCTGTTCGATCGCCTGGAAGAGAAGGTGGTCAAGGGCAATCAGGTCCCTGAGATGGTCGAGGAGCTGCACAAGATCCGTGCCTCGAACTTCGAACGCCTGACGCTGCTCATCAAGGGCCGCATCAGCGAAGGCAAGCTCGAAGACGTGCCGCCATACTTCCATTACTGCGCATCCTGGGCGCTGGTGCACGGCGCGGTGGCGCTGTATCACTCGCCGTTCTGGAGCAATGTGCTGGAAGATCAGGAAGGTTTCTTCCAGTTCCTGATGGATATCGGCGTGCGTATGGGCAACAAGCGCAAGCGCGACCCTGAAACACCGAGCAGCTGAATCATTCAGTTGCCTTATGCGCCGTGTTTTTAGCTACATGGCGCAGTACCGCAGGAATATACTCAGGCATAGGGCTTGCTAAAACTTGAATTGTGAGTCAAGTTTTAGTCGCTCGATTTTCCATCGCCGGAGTGCTTCATGATCGTTGACCGTCAAGGTAGGCGTTTTCGCAATTTGCGGATCAGTCTGACTTCAGCCTGCAATTACGCCTGTACCTACTGCGTGCCCAACGGCAAGCGGTTGGTGGCTGCGCAGGATGAACTGTCGGCCGAGGCCATGGCGCGTGGCGTAGCCTATCTGATCGAAGCCGCGGGCATCGAGCGCCTGCGCATCACCGGCGGCGAGCCGCTGGTCAGCCCCAAGCTCGAATCTTTCATGAGCGCCGTCGGCAGGATGGGCCTGGAAGACATCAGCCTGACCACCAACGGCCAGCTCCTGGCGAAAAAACTCCCGTTGCTGGTTGATGCCGGCCTGCGACGCCTCAACGTTTCCCTCGATACTCTGGACGCCGGCGCGTTCCGCAGCATCGCCCGTGGCGGCGATCTGGCCACCGTGCTGGATGGCATGGATCAGGCCGCAGCGGCGGGGATGAAGATCAAGGTCAACATGGTGCCGTTGCGCGGGCAGAACCTCGACCAGGTGATGCCGTTGCTCGATTACTGCCTTGAACGCGGCTTTGAACTGCGCTTCATCGAGCTGATGCGCATGGGCCACCTGGCCACTGATTCCAACGCCTTCCTGCAGCAGTTCGTCAGCCTGCAACAGCTGCTGAGCCTGATCGGCGAACATTACGAGTACGCGCAAACCGACGCGCCGGTGGATGCCACGGCGGTTCGCTATGCGATTCCCGGTTTGGGTAATTTCGGCGTGATCGCCAACGAAAGCGTGCCGTTCTGCCGAACCTGTTCGCGCCTGCGCCTGTCGTCCACCGGATGGCTGCATGGCTGCCTGTCGTCGAGCAACCGCCACTACGTCGGTGACCTGCTCGACAAGCCGCGCCATGAGGCGCTGCCGGCGTTGCAACGATTGCTGGTCAAGGCGTTGGGCGACAAGCAGGAAGTCGCGTTCTCTGGCGGCGCCACCGTCATGAAGATCATCGGCGGCTGAAAATCCTCATCGCGAGCAGGCTCGTTCCCACAGGTAAATGCTATTTCCTGTGGGAGCGAGCCTGCTCGCGATTACGATCGAAAAAACGACGAAGATCTGGAGGTGGCGCAAAAGCTGCATCCTACGGCCATTCGCCGGTTTTCCGTCACCGGCTTCTGGAGGATTAGGATGCGTAGCCTGGTTTTGCTGCTGGCCGTTTTGGCGCTGGGCGGCTGTATGACTGTCAGTGACATGGCCGAAGGGACTCGCTACCAGATGAGCGACGCGGGTCTGCTGGACCACAGCGACAGCCGTCGCGTGAACAATTTCCGCATTCAGCCGGATTCGTTTATCTACATCGCGCAAGGCTCGTTCGCGCCGCCGGGTGGTTCTTACCCGCGTCCCAACGTAGTGGCCGAAGAGGCCTTCAAAGGCTTCGTCGAATACTTCCCGATGGTCCGCCGCGCCCGTGCGCCGGAAGGCCTCGACCAGGCGATGGGCGAAGCCCGCGACGCCGGTGCCCACTACTTGCTGTACACCCGTTTCGCCAAGGCCGACGACCGCATCGGCAACTCCGATGAATGGCTGGATGAGGAAGCCGTGGATCGCCTCGGTATCGACG
This sequence comes from Candidatus Pseudomonas auctus, assembly GCF_048654275.1. Classification (NCBI taxonomy): domain Bacteria; kingdom Pseudomonadati; phylum Pseudomonadota; class Gammaproteobacteria; order Pseudomonadales; family Pseudomonadaceae; genus Pseudomonas; species Candidatus Pseudomonas auctus. The sequence goes on from NZ_JBJYZK010000022.1 coordinate 44,135, forward strand.
GCGGCGTGATTCAGATCATGTTGATCGAGACCAGCACCCAGTATTTGATTGATACTGCACGGATCAAGAGTCGTGGCGGTTTACTGACGTTCCACGACAACAAGCCCGAAGACCTGATCGGCCCACCGCTTGCGCAGTACGCGCGCAGCCTGCTGGGCGTCGGGGACCAGTAATTCAAGGAGTACGCCATGAGTGGCCCGCAAAAAGCCAATGACCTGTTGGGACAAATCCCCAAAACCAAAGGCTTGCCGCCGGTGCACTTGTGGAACCCGGATTTCTGCGGCGATATCGACATGCGCATCGCCCGTGACGGCACCTGGTATTACCTGGGTACGCCGATCGGGCGAAAGCCGATGGTCAAACTGTTCTCCACCATCATCCGCCGCGATGGCGATGACTATTTCCTGATCACTCCGGTCGAGAAGGTCGGGATCAAGGTCGATGACGCGCCATTCGTGGCGATTGCCGTCGAGGTGGAAGGCGAGGGTGAGGCGCAACTGCTGCGCTTTACCACCAACGTCGATGAAACAACGGAAGCCGGCCCGGAGCATCCGATCCGGGTCGAGATCGATCCAGCGACGCAAGAACCTGCGCCTTACGTGCATGTCCGCACCAATCTCGAAGCGCTGATCCACCGCAACGTGTTCTACCAGTTGGTGGAGCTGGCAGTGAGCCGTGAAATCGATGGCCAGCGATGGTTGGGTATTTGGAGTGGCGGTGAGTTTTTCCCGATAGGTCTTGAACCTTGAGACGTTGTCCGCCTGGCGCCACTGCGCAGATCGAGCCCGCTTGAATCCTTTCCGGCAGCTGCTATAGCTGTAGTGTGGCAAGATGCCACTCGCCAGAAGGGGCATGGAAATGAACAGACATCAAGTCGGTGCGCTGACGTTGATCGTTTTGCAGACGGGATGCAGCTCATGGGTACAGAAACCGGACACCGTACTGATTCGAGAGCATGATCAGAGCGGTTACACGATTCATTATGACGTTGAAACAGTCGCGAAGAATTATTGGGTTTATACAGCCCTCGCGGCGAATGCCTATCACTTGAAATGGCCTGATTATAAGCAACAACTGGTGCAGGCCAATATCAAACAAGTGACCGAGCCCTTATCCAAGCAGTTCGAGCGATCGTGTAAACCTCACAGTGATGTGACGATCCCCACGCCCGGCTGGTACGCATGGACTCAGTTCCCTGGACCCAGTCTGGCCAAAAAGGCTGAGAAAGCGAAGTTGTTTTTCAGTGTATGGGAGCATCGAACGGGCAAGGGAAGCAGTGACGTTTCCGAGGTCGCTATCGTTTTTCGTGGTACCGAGGGTGATCAGCGTCAGGACTGGGAATCCAATGCTCGCTGGTTCATCCCGACAAAACTGCGTGGCGAAGACCAATACGATATAACGCGAGATATTGTGGCTCGGGTCTTCGAGGATGAAATACAGACCCGCATTCGCCAGCATCGACTGCCGCCTGATGTGAAGGTCGTTGCTTTGGGGCATTCCCTTGGAGGCGGTCTGGCGCAGCAGTTGGCCTATGCAATGCCCAGATCCAGCGAGCACCTGATCAAAGTTTCAAAAGTCGTGGCATTCAACTCCTCCCCTGTCACTGGTTGGCTCAGTACCCAGAATCCCCCCCGCGATGAAAATACTCATGGATTGGAAATCGACCGCGTTTTCGAACATGGCGAAGCGCTCGCTTACGTGCGGTTGGTCATCAATATGATTGTCCCGCCGCAAAAAAGGGATTCGCACGTCAGGGATCTGCGGTTCAACTTCTTGACCAGCGCTGGGGGTGTTTCCAATCATGGAAGCCAGTTCTTTGCCTGTCGCTTCGCGGAAGTGGCGGGGGCAACCAAGGACGTCGTTTATACCGAAAGTTTTGCTGACCAGGCAGTGCCATTGATCTCACCTCCGGCCCCCTGAGGTCGGTCGCTTCGGGGGGGATGAGTTGTACCCCTGAGGCCTTGTGTCCGTCAGCCTAAAAATCCCGATTGACGTTTAATCATATGATGATTAGCTTGGGCATCCACAGCGAACGGCTTCGGGGTGTCCATGTCGAGCAGTTTTCACGCATCAACGGTTGACTGGCTGGGCGCCTGGATTGCTGCCGGCCAGGTGAAGCCGGGGCAGGCGATCAAGGTCGAGGCCGATCTGGGCGAGCAGCTCGGCGTCAGTCGCACCGTGATCCGCGAAGCCATCAAGACCCTGGTCGCCAAAGGCATGCTCGAAGTCGGGCCGAAGGTCGGCACGCGGGTGCTGCCGATCAAGCGCTGGAACCTGTTCGATCCGCAAGTGGTGGGCTGGTTGTCACGCAGCGGCTTGCCGGAAAATTTCGTCGATGACCTGCTCGACCTGCGCCGTACCATCGAACCGATGGCGGTGCGCTGGGCCTGCGAGCGGGCGACCGTCGAACAGGTGCAAGCCGTGCAGCAGGCTTACAACGCGCTGGAACGGGCGGTCGACAGCGGCATCGATTACAACCGCGCCGACCAGTTCTTCCACGAATGCATCCTGGCCGCCAGCCACAATCAATTCATCGAACAAATGGTGCCGGCCCTCGGCGCGCTGCTTGCCGTTTCCTTCGAAGTGTCCGCGGCTGACCCCGACGAATTGCGCCGCACTTTGCCTATCCACAAAGACATGGCCGACGCTATTGCCGCCCGGGATGCCGCGCGCGGGGTGTGGGCCTGCATGACGCTGATCGACAATGCCGACCTGGCCATCAAGCGGTTTTACCCGCAGGTGATGGCCGACAAAAAAGCCAGCTGACAAAAACAACAAGACAGGAGGTTGCATGACGTGGACTGCGGTGACAGAACATCGGGCGCAACTGGGCGAAGGCCCGTTCTGGGACGCACCAACCCAGGCGCTGTACTGGGTGGACATCGCCGGCAGGCAGGCGCTGCGGCTGATCGGGCAGAACGTGCAGATCTGGCAGATGCCGGAGCACGTCTCGGCGTTCATTCCCTGCGCCAGCGGCGACGCGCTGGTGACCCTGAGCAGTGGCGTCTATCGGCTCGATCTGGATTCCCCCGGACTTGAGCCGCGACTGACGCTGTTCTGCGTCGCCGACCCGCAGCCGGGCAATCGCGCCAACGAAGCGCGTTGCGATGGCCAGGGTCGCTTGTGGCTCGGCACCATGCAAAACAACATCGGTGAGCTGGGCGAAGATCTGCCGATCACCCGTCGTTCCGGCGGTCTGTTCCGCGTTGATCCGGATAAAAGGGTCACGCCATTGCTGCGCGGCCTGGGCATTCCCAACACGCTGCTCTGGAGCGACGACGGCACCACGCTGCTGTTCGGCGACAGCCTCGACAGCACCTTGTACCGCTATTTCATTCACACCGACGGCAACCTCGACACCGCCCAGCCCTGGTACAGCGCCGATCAGCACGGCGGCCCGGACGGTTCGGCGATGGACGCCGAAGGCTACGTGTGGAACGCCCGCTGGGACGGCAGCTGCCTGCTGCGCCTGACCCCGGATGGCCAGATCGATCGCAAGATCGACCTGCCGATCAGTCGCCCCACCAGTTGCGTGTTCGGCGGCGCAGACTTGAAAACCCTGTACATCACCAGCGCCAAAAGTCCGCTGAATCATCCGCTGGACGGCGCCGTACTGTCGCTGCAAGTGGATGTCGCCGGAAAGCTCTGTACGCGATTTGCCAGTTAAATCCCAAAATATGGGATGCAAAATTATATATTGAGATTATTTGGCGGTCGGGTTTATAGTCGGTCCCAGCAGTAACACGCACTCACACTTAAAAAGAACAAAACAGGTGAAGTGATGCAGCGAATTTCCATCGCACTCCATAGCGGAGTCAGCGCTTCGGGCCGTCTCGGTGCCGCGGCGTGCGCTCGCCTGTCTTGTTCCACAAGCCTTCCAGACCGGACATCGTCAGATGCCCGGTTTTTTTATGCTTTCGAACAGGAGTCCTGATTCATGGCTGAACCACTATCCTTGCCACCGGTGCCCGAGCCACCGAAAGGTGAGCGCCTGAAAAACAAGGTTGTGCTGCTGACCGGCGCTGCCCAAGGCATCGGCGAAGCAATCGTCGCGACCTTCGCCTCGCAGCAGGCCAAACTGGTGATCAGCGATATCCAGGCTGAAAAGGTCGAAAAAGTCGCCGCGCACTGGCGCGAGCAGGGCGCCGATGTGCAGGCGATCAAGGCCGACGTCTCGCGTCAGCAGGATCTGCACGCCATGGCCAAACTGGCCATCGAGCTGCACGGCCGCATCGACGTGCTGGTGAATTGCGCCGGGGTCAATGTGTTCCGCGATCCGCTGGAAATGACCGAAGAAGACTGGAAACGCTGCTTCGCCATCGACCTCGACGGCGCCTGGTATGGCTGCAAGGCCGTATTGCCGCAGATGATCGAGCAAGGCATCGGCAGCATCATCAACATTGCGTCGACCCATTCCACGAACATCATTCCCGGCTGCTTTCCGTACCCGGTGGCCAAGCACGGCTTGCTCGGGTTGACCCGAGCGCTGGGCATCGAGTACGCGCCGAAGGGTATTCGGGTCAATGCGATTGCACCGGGCTACATCGAAACCCAACTCAACGTCGATTACTGGAACGGCTTTGCCGACCCGCACGCCGAACGCCAGCGCGCTTTCGATCTGCATCCACCGAAACGCATCGGCCAGCCGATTGAAGTGGCGATGACCGCCGTGTTTCTGGCCAGCGATGAAGCGCCGTTCATCAATGCCTCGTGCATCACCATCGATGGTGGTCGCTCGGTGATGTACCACGACTGAGAAAAGCGGATTTCAGGCGGAAAGGTCCGCCTGAAATTCAATCATCATACGATATGACTATTGTCGTCATGATTCGCAGGAAACGCTTCGACCGCTTTAACGTTTTTCAAATAACGCTCAAGAAAAATAACAAGGAGTCTGCTTATGAAACGTCGTTTCGGGATTCGTACCCTGTGCAGTACCGCGCTGGCGGTTACTGCGTTCAGCCTGAGCAGTTCGCTGCTGGCCGCCGATCCGGTGAAGATCGGTTTCTTGGTCAAGCAGGCCGAAGAGCCGTGGTTCCAGACTGAATGGGCCTTCGCCGAGAAAGCTGCCAAGGACAAAGGCTTCGAGCTGATCAAGATCGCCGTGCCAGACGGCGAGAAAACCCTCTCGGCCATCGACAGCCTCGCGGCCAACGGCGCCAAGGGCTTCGTCATCTGCCCGCCGGACGTGTCCCTCGGCCCTGCGATCATGGCCAAGGCCAAGCTCAATGACCTGAAAGTGATCGCCGTCGACGACCGCTTCGTCGATGCCAATGGCAAATTCATGGAGGACGTTCCGTACCTCGGCATGGCCGCCTTCGAAGTCGGCCAGAAGCAGGGCGCCGCCATGGCCGCCGAAGCGAAAAAGCGTAACTGGGACTGGAAAGACACCTACGCGGTGGTCAACACCTACAACGAACTCGACACCGGCAAGAAGCGCACCGACGGCTCGATGAAGGCCCTCGAAGATGCTGGCATGCCGAAAGATCACATTCTGACGGCCGCCCTGAAAACCCTCGACGTGCCGGGCAGCATGGACGCCACCAACTCGGCGCTGGTCAAGCTGCCAAGTGCGGCGAAGAACCTGATCATCGGCGGCATGAACGACAACACCGTGCTCGGCGGCGTACGCGCCACCGAAGCCGCCGGGTTTGCCGCGGCCAATGTGATCGGCATCGGCATCAACGGCACCGACGCTATCGGCGAATTGAAAAAGCCTAACAGCGGCTTCTACGGTTCGATGCTGCCAAGCCCGCACATCGAAGGCTACAAGACCGCCGAGATGATGTACGAGTGGGTCACCACCGGCAAGGAACCGCCGAAGTACACCGCGATGGACGACGTCACCCTGATCACCCGCGACAACTTCAAGCAGGAGCTGGAGAAGATCGGCCTGTGGAACTGACGGCAGCGGCGGCCCGGGCAGCCGGGCCGCTTGAACGGTGTGATGAGGTGGCTTAAATGCACGCGCAAGTACAGACACAAGAACACAGTGCCAGCGGTAGCCTGCGTTTCAACGGGATCGGCAAGACCTTCCCGGGCGTGAAGGCGCTGGACGGCATCAGTTTCGTCGCTCACCCCGGGCAGGTTCACGCCTTGATGGGCGAGAACGGCGCCGGCAAATCGACCCTGCTGAAAATCCTCGGCGGCGCCTATATCCCGAGCAGCGGCGAGCTGCAGATCGGCGAGCGGACGATGGCGTTCAAGTCCACCGCCGACAGCATCGGCAACGGCGTGGCGGTGATTCACCAGGAGCTGCATCTGGTGCCGGAAATGACCGTGGCCGAGAACCTGTTCCTCGGTCACCTGCCGGCCAGCTTCGGCCTGATCAATCGCGGCGCGTTGCGCCAGCAGGCATTGGCATGCCTCAAAGGCCTGGCCGATGAAATCGACCCGCAGACGAAAGTCGGACGCCTGTCCCTCGGTCAGCGGCAACTGGTGGAAATCGCCAAGGCGCTGTCCCGGGGCGCGCATGTGATTGCCTTCGATGAGCCGACCAGCAGCCTCTCGGCGCGGGAAATCGACCGTTTGATGGCGATCATCGGCCGGCTGCGCGACGAGGGCAAAGTGGTGCTCTACGTCTCCCATCGCATGGAAGAAGTATTCCGCATCTGCGACGCGGTGACGGTGTTCAAGGATGGTCGCTACGTGCGTACCTTCGAGGACATGAGCCAGCTGACCCACGATCAACTGGTGACCTGCATGGTCGGGCGCGACATTCAGGACATCTACGATTATCGCGGTCGCCCGCGCGGCGCCGTGGCGCTGAGAGTCGATGGCTTGCTCGGTCCGGGCCTGCGTGAGCCGATCAGTTTCGATGCGCACAAAGGCGAGATTCTGGGCCTGTTCGGACTGGTCGGGGCCGGGCGCACCGAGCTGTTCCGGCTGCTCAGCGGTCTTGAGCGCAACACCGCCGGACGCCTGGAGTTGCGCGGTCATGAACTGAAACTGCGTTCACCCCGCGATGCGATTGCCGCCGGGATTCTGTTGTGCCCGGAAGACCGCAAGAAGGAAGGCATCATCCCGCTGGCCAGCGTCGCCGAGAACATCAACATCAGTGCGCGCGGTGCGCATTCCGGGCTCGGCTGCCTGCTGCGCGGGATCTGGGAGAAGGGCAACGCCGAGAAACAGATCAAGGCCCTGAAAGTGAAAACGCCCCACGCCGGGCAACAGATCAAGTTCCTGTCCGGCGGCAATCAGCAGAAAGCCATTCTCGGCCGCTGGCTGTCGATGCCGATGAAAGTGCTGCTGCTCGACGAGCCGACCCGGGGCATCGACATCGGTGCCAAGGCCGAGATCTACCAGATCATCCATAACCTGGCCGCCGACGGTATTTCGGTGATCGTGGTGTCCAGCGATCTGATGGAAGTCATGGGTATTTCCGACCGCATTCTGGTGCTGTGCGAGGGCGCCCTGCGTGGCGAAGTCAGCCGCGACCAGGCCAACGAATCCAACCTGCTGCAACTGGCTTTGCCGCGCCACCGCGCTGACGGCGTGGCGAACTGAGAGGTGACTATGATGACAACCCAAAACGAAACCCTGCCGACCGAGCGCAAACCTCTGGATATGCGGCGCTTCCTCGATGACTGGGTGATGCTGCTGGCGGCGGTGGGCATTTTTGTCGCCTGCACCTTGCTGATCGACAACTTCCTTTCGCCGCTGAACATGCGTGGCCTGGGGCTGGCGATTTCCACCACCGGGATCGCCGCATGCACCATGTTGTATTGCCTGGCGTCGGGACATTTCGACTTGTCGGTGGGCTCGGTAATCGCCTGCGCCGGGGTGGTGGCGGCGGTAGTGATGCGCGACACCAACAGCGTGTTTCTCGGCGTCAGCGCGGCGCTGGTGATGGGCCTGATCGTCGGCTTGATCAACGGCATCGTGATCGCCAAGTTGCGGGTCAACGCGTTGATCACGACGCTGGCGACCATGCAGATCGTCCGTGGCCTGGCTTACATCTTTGCCAACGGCAAAGCGGTGGGCGTATCGCAGGAATCGTTCTTCGTGTTCGGCAACGGTCAGTTGTTCGGTGTGCCGGTGCCGATCCTGATCACCATCGTCTGCTTCCTGTTTTTCGGTTGGCTGCTGAACTACACGACCTACGGGCGCAACACCATGGCCATCGGCGGCAACCAGGAGGCGGCGTTGCTGGCGGGGGTGAATGTTGACCGTACGAAGATCATCATCTTTGCGGTGCACGGGGTTATTGGTGCGTTGGCGGGGGTGATTCTGGCGTCGCGGATGACGTCGGGGCAGCCGATGATTGGCCAGGGTTTTGAGCTGACGGTGATTTCGGCTTGCGTGCTGGGCGGGGTGTCGCTGAGTGGCGGGATCGGGATGATCCGGCATGTGATTGCCGGGGTGTTGATTCTGGCGATTATCGAGAATGCGATGAATCTGAAGAATATCGACACCTTTTATCAGTATGTGATTCGTGGGTCGATTTTGCTGTTGGCTGTGGTGATTGACCGTCTGAAACAGCGCTGAAATCAAATGCTCCCTCATCGGAACGCCGCCCGCCCAGCCCTCTCCCGGAGGGAGAGGGAGCCGACCGAGGTGTCTTGGGCTCTACATTGACCTGAAGAATCCAGTCGATTATGGATTCGGCAAAGCCTTTTCACGTCGACGTACCTCCCGAATATTCCCCATTCAGTTCCCTCTCCCTCCGGGAGAGGGCTAGGGTGAGGGTGCTTTTGATCTTCCCGCCTTCCGTCACCCCACCCAAAATTTCCCTTGCCCGTCTCAACCCATTTCGGTTATCACTTTGTACATGATTAGACAGGTACGATTTGACAAGAAACAACGGGTGGTCGACGAGCTCGTCCGACGCATCGAAAGCGGTCTCATGGAGGACGGCTTTCTGTTGCCCGGCGAGCATCAGTTGGCTCAGGAATTCAACGTCAGCCGTGGCACGTTGCGCGAAGCGCTGGCTGAACTGAAGCGGCGCAATTACATCGCCACGCAAAGCGGGGTCGGTTCCATCGTCACGTTTGACGGGGTAGTGCTCGACCAGCGCAGCGGTTGGGCCCAGGCCCTGGCTGACAGCGGGGCGATGATCAATACCGACGTGCTGCGTCTGGAAGCCGTGACCCGTGCGGATCTGCTTGCGCGTTTCGGCTCCGATCAATTCATTCTTCTCGAACGTCGCCGCCGTTCCAACGATGGCACGGCGGTGTCCCTTGAACGCTCTCTGATGCCCGCCAGCGGAGGCCTGGAAAGCCTGCCGCGAGTGGGCCTGATCGATAACTCCCTGACCATCACCCTGGCCGCCTACGGTTACATCGGCGAGCGCGGCGATCAGTGGATCGGCGCCGAACCGCTCAACGCCGTGGACGCCGAACTGCTCGGCCGCCCCGAAGGCACGGTGTTCCTCAAGGCGCTGCGAACCACCTACGACCGGCAGAACCGTTTCATGGAACAGGTCGAAAGCCTGCTCGACCCGGTGCATTTCCGTCTGCACCTGCAATTTGGAGAATCGAAATGACCGCCCTCGACCGTGCCTTGGGCGCGTTTTATGGCCTTGCCCTGGGTGACGCGCTGGGCATGCCGACCCAATCCCTGAACCGCGAAACCATCAAGCAGCGCTTCGGCCAGATCACCGATCTACAGGACGCCGGGCCCTTGCAGCCGATTGCCGCGAACATGCCCAAGGGCTCGATCACCGATGACACCGAACAGGCGATTCTGGTCGGCGAGTTGCTGGTAGCAGGCAAGGGCCGGATCGAACCGGCGGTGCTCGCGCAACGGCTGATCGAATGGGAAGCCGAGATGCAGGCGAAGGGCTCGCAGGACTTGCTCGGCCCGTCGACCAAGCGTGCGATCGAAATGATCCTCGCCGGCCACTCGCCGGAAGAGGCCGGACGCTACGGCACCACCAATGGCGCCGCGATGCGCATCACCCCGGTGGGCATCGCGGCGGATGTCGCCGACCCCGAGCGCTTTATCGCGGCGGTGGTGCAGGCCTGTCAGGTCACTCACAACACCACGCTGGGGATTTCCAGCGCGGCGGCGGTGGCGGCGGTGGTCTCGGCCGGCATCAACGGTCTGGATCTGGGTGAGGCGCTGAACCTCGGCCAGCAGATCGCCCAGCAAGCAGAATCGCACGGACACTGGGTGGCCGGCGGGCGCATCGCCTCGCGGATCAGTTGGGCGCGCAGCATCAGTGTCGAGAGCGACCCGGTGTTGCTCGCGGATCTGCTGTACGACGTGATCGGCACCTCTGTGGCCTCGCAGGAGTCGGTAGTGGTGTCATTCGCCCTCGCGCAGCAAGTCGCGGTTGGTGAAATGACGCCGTTCGATGCGCTGTGCATGGCCGCGAGCCTCGGTGGCGACACTGACACCATCGCCGCGATTCTCGGTGCCATGCTCGGGGCCTGCCTGGGCCTGCAGAGCTGGCCGGCGCCGATGATCGAGACGGTGAAGGCCGTCAATGGTCTGGAGCTGGAACCGTTGGTGACAGGGCTGTTGGCCTTGCGCTGATTGGACTGACGCCATCGTCGGATCGCCGCCCGGAGCAAGCTCGCTTGTATGTTTAGACTTGAAGGGGTGGGCGGGACTAAAAGCTCGATTCCGACTCTAGCCAGTACGGACCGTG
>NZ_JBJYZK010000023.1:0-52216 GCF_048654275.1 Candidatus Pseudomonas auctus
GGGGTATAGCGCAGTCCGGTAGCGCGCCTGCTTTGGGAGCAGGATGTCAGGAGTTCGAATCCCCTTACCCCGACCATATTAAAAATCCTCGTATCGAAAGATACGGGGATTTTTTTTGCCCTCCGGAAATGTTTCATTCAAGTCGTCATACAACTTGCCGATAGCCCGCTAACGAAAGGGGCCTGCCGCATCAAACGCCCCTGAACTCTGCCAATACAAGAAAAAGGGCGTTCGTCATGTTGCTTCGTCAGTTGAATATTGCTCCCCGCGCCGCTCTGGGCTTTGCCCTGATCGCGTTACTGGTGGCGTTGCTCGGGGTGTTCGCGCTGGGGCAGATGTCGAGCATCCGCGACAGTGAAGTGGCGGTGGAGACCCAGTGGTTGCCGAGTATTCGTGGCGGCGACGAAATTCGCGAGATCATGCTGCGCATCCGCACCATCTCCCTACGCATGGCGCTGGATCAGGATCCGGCCAACATCGCCACGTACCGCAGCCAGATGGACACCCGGGACAAAGAGTTGAGCGAGAAAATCGCCGCCTATGATCGACTGGTGACCACCCCGGAAGGTCAGCAGTTGTATGAACAGTTTAAGAAAACCTTTGCCGCCTACCGCACCGGGATCGCCCAGTCGTTCACCCTCGCCGAGCAGGGCAAGCGCGACGAGCTGACCAAACTGCTGCTGGTGGACATGAAAACCGTGGTCGACGGCTCCGGCAAACAACTCAACGACCTGGCGGATCTGTTCGCCCGCCAGGTCGCCGCCGAAAGCCAGAACTCTGCGGCCCACTACGAAACCTCGCGCACCATCGTGACCTTGTTCATCGCTCTGGCGGCGCTGGCGACGGTGGCCCTGGCCATGTTGCTCACCCGTAGCATCGTCCGCCCCCTGAGCGTCGCTGTCGATGCGGCCGAGCACGTCGCCAGAGGCGATCTGACCCGCCCGATCGAAACTCACGGCAACGATGAGGTCAGCCGGTTGCTCAAGGCGTTGGCAACCATGCAGCAGAATCTGCGCGAAACCCTGCAGGGCATCAGCGGCTCGGCCACGCAACTGGCGACCGCTTCCGACGAACTGAGCGCGGTCACCCACGACAGCACGCAAGGACTGCAACAACAGAACAACGAAATCGAACAGGCCGCCACCGCCGTCAACGAGATGACTACGGCGGTTGAGGAAGTCGCCCGCAATGCGGTGTCGACGGCCGACGCCACCCGCCAGTCCAGCGAATCGGCGCAGTTGGGCCAGGAACGGGTCAGCGAAACTGCTGGCGCCATCAACGCCCTGGCCAGCGAAGTCGAGCACACCGGCGAACTGGTGCAATCGCTGGCCAACCAGTCGCAGGACATCGGCAAAGTGCTGGACGTGATTCGAGCGATCGCCGAGCAGACCAACCTGCTGGCGCTCAACGCCGCCATCGAAGCAGCGCGAGCCGGGGAGAGCGGGCGCGGGTTTGCGGTGGTTGCCGATGAGGTTCGCGCGCTGGCTTATCGCACTCAGCAATCGACCCAGGAAATCGAGCAAATGGTGCAGGGCATGCGCAACGGTTCGAGCCTGGCGCTGGAGTCGATGCAGGCCAGTGCCTCGCGGGCGGCCACCACGTTGGTGCTGGCCGAGCGGGCCGGTGAAGCGTTGCAGACGATCACGGCGTCGGTACACGAAATCCACGAGCGCAATCTGGTGATCGCCAGCGCCGCCGAAGAGCAGGCGCAAGTGGCGCGGGAAGTGGATCGCAACCTGGTGAACATTCGCGACCTGTCGGTGCGGTCGGCGGCGGGTGCCGATCAAACCAATGCGTCGAGCCATGAACTGTCGCAACTGGCCAACGCCCTGCAAGGCATGGTGCGGCGCTTCCAGCTGTAATCATGCAGGCGTGAAAAAGCCGCGCTTCTCGTCAGAGAAAGCGCGGCTTTGTTTTGTCGAGCGTCTGAAAAATCAGGCACCGTCCTGGTCTTTCAGGTGTTCGAACAGACCTTTCGGCATTTTCTTGCCGTTGGCTTCGAAATTGGCTTTGACGTTGTTGTACGCCTCTTGCTCGTCGATGAAGCCGTCGTGGTTGGTGTCGATCTTGTCGAAGTCGGACTTCGGTGCAACTTTCAGAAACTCGGCGCGGGAGACCTTGCCGTCGCCATCGGTGTCGGTCTTGGCCATCGACGCATCGCCGCATTTGCCTTCACCGCATTTGCCTTCCGGGGTTTTCACCGAGGTCTCGGCCGAAGCGACCATGTAGCCCTGGGCCAGCGGTTGCGCGGCAAACACCGAGCCGGACAGCATCATGCCGCCGGCCAGTACGGCACCGACCAGGCCAAGGGAGTTTTTGCCGATTTTCGAAGTACGGGACATTGCATTCTCCTTCGGTTGCACAGCGCAACCACACGTTAAGGGCGATCAAGCCGGAGCAGGTGTGCTCGGGTGTGGCCATTAAGCGGTGGCGGTGTATCGCGTCTGTGTCGAGGAGCGGGGCGTTTGTAAGCGAAGGTGGGGAAAGCGAGGGCAGATACAGTAGAAAACAAAACACCGTGAGGGCGAGCCCGCCCCCACGGTGTTTTTACATCAGTGCAGCTTCAGGCGTGGTTCGGTGCCGCGTCCGATCTTGCTGCCGAGCATCAGCATCGCTGTGCGGAACGGCCCATAAAGCGCCATCTGGTGCATGCGGTACAGCGACACGTAGAACATCCGCGCCAGCCAGCCCTCGAGCATCACGCTGCCGGTCAGGTTGCCCATCAGGTTACCCACCGCCGAGAAACGCGACAGCGAAATCAGCGAGCCGTAGTCGGTGTACTTGTACTCCGGCAGGGTTTTGCCTTCGATGCGCAGCTTCAGCGATTTGGCCAGCAGCGACGCCTGCTGGTGCGCAGCCTGGGCCCGTGGTGGAACGTTGCGATCCGAGCCCGGTTGCGGGCAGGCGGCGCAGTCACCGAAGGCGAAAATGTTCTCGTCGCGAGTGGTCTGCAGCGTCGGCAGCACTTGCAGCTGATTGATGCGGTTGGTTTCCAGGCCATCGATGTCCTTGAGGAAACCCGGTGCGCGGATCCCGGCGGCCCAGACTTTCAGACTGGCCTTGATCTCGTTGCCATCGGCGGTGATCAGGCTGTCAGCGGTGACCTGGCTGACCGAAGCGTTGGTCATCACGTTGACCCCGAGTTTCTCCAGGGTCTTGTGCACCGGCCCGCTGATGCGCTCCGGCAGGGCGGGCAGCACCCGTGGCCCGGCTTCGATCAGGGTGATGTGCATGTTTTCCGGTTTGATCCGGTCCAGACCGTAAGCCGCCAGTTCATGGGCCGCGTTGTGCAGCTCGGCCGCCAGTTCGACGCCCGTGGCGCCCGCGCCAACGATGGCCACGCTGATCTGCTGGACCACATCGGTCTGCCCGGCGTGGGCGCGCAGATAGTGATTGAGCAGTTGCTGGTGGAAACGCTCGGCCTGTTTACGGGTGTCGAGGAACAGGCAGTGCTGCGCGGCGCCCTGGGTGCCGAAATCGTTGGTGGTGCTGCCGACCGCGATCACCAGCGAGTCATAGGGCACTTCCCGCGCCGGGACCAGTTCAACGCCGTTTTCGTCGTAGGTGGCGGCCAGCTGGATCTTCTTCTGCTCACGATCGAGCCCGCTCATGCGCCCCAGCTGGAACTCGAAGTGGTTCCATTTGGCCTGGGCGACATAGTTGAGTTCGTCTTCGGAGGAGTTCAGCGATCCGGCGGCCACTTCGTGCAGCAGCGGTTTCCAGATGTGCGTGAGGTTCGCGTCGACCAGCATGATGCTGGCGGTGCCGCGTTTGCCCAGAGTCTTACCCAGACGGGTAGCCAACTCCAGACCGCCGGCGCCGCCGCCGACAATGACAATACGATGGGACATAGGGATAGCTCGCAAGGTTTTTAAAGGAAATCGGTGTGGTTACCCGAGCGAGCGCGATGCAGCTCATAGCGTCAGGTAACTGATAAATCGGCTCAACAGGCCCAGACCAATGGTCACTGCCAGCACCAGCACCAGGAGCATCCACGGCCGGAAAGGCCGGCGCTCGACACGGTGTTGGGACAACTGCAGGTACTCTTCGACATGCTTCTGGTCTTCGGGGTTCAGGCGGCTGGTCATAAAGGCCTCGTCAGGTAGACGTTACTGAATGAGAACACGCTACAGCGGTTTTCAACCGGGATTGAAAGGAGCATAGCCACTGTCCGGGACCGGTTCGACCGACACGCCATCGTCGAGGCGAATGATCCCGCTTTGTAACACTCGCGCAGTGATTCCGCCATGCCCGCGCACAGCCTGGAACGTGCCCGGGCCAAGGTTGTTTTGCAGGCGCGCACACGGCTGGCACCAGCCCGTGGTTTCGAAAATCGCCTGACCAATGCGAAAGCGCCGCCCCTTGAGGCTGAACAGATTGATCCCGCTTATGACGAGATTGCGCCGCAGATCTTCAGGCCTGACCGGTTGCTCGTGGGGACGGCCCATCAATGCACTGATCACGGCCAGGTGTTCGAACTGAATCAGCGTGACCTGTCGGGCGTTACGTACTCCGGGGCGGGCATGATCCCCGGTCAGTCCCGCTTCAAGGCGTGCCTCTACGGCGTCGAGCTCGATCACCGGTCCACGAGATTCAGGACGCACGCCAATCCAGCGTACGCGGCCGCTCTGCGGGACCTCGGCGATCAATTGTTGAAGCGGCGTCACAGGCTGATCCCTACATCGAACACGATGCTGCGCCCCAGGTTGCCGCGCAGAAAATCCGGGGCATCGGGATGGGCGAACAGCACCCGGGCGAACGTAGGTCCGACCAGCGACAGCGAACGCCAGCCCTGACGCAGGTATTCGGTGGGCGGCGGAAAGTGGCTGTTGAGGTCGAGCACTTCGCGTTTGAGGCTGGCGAAGGCAATGATGTCCAGCTCACCCAGGTCCATGCCGCGTTCTTTGTAGTTGTGCGCTTTCTTGCGCAAGGTCGGCGCCAGTCTCAGCAGAAATTCATTGGCCGGAATTCGCCGCGGCTTGGCTTCACGCCGCACCAGTTGGCTGAGGGAAAACGCGCTGCGCCGACGTTGCAGCTCATCGCGCCATTCATCGTTAAGCCGACGGCCCTCGTCGAGGACGAAAAACACCTCGAAATTGGCGTCGCGAAACAGCACGTCCGGTGGTTCCCCGGCGGGGGCGAACTCGTCGGCGCGATAAGGAATATTCAGGCCTTGCAGCAGGCGCTGGCAGACCCAACGCTCACGCTCCCATTTGCGGGCATTGGACAGAAAGGCGTTGGCTTGCTCGGCCGCGATGGTCAGCAGGCGTAAATAATCTGAGTCATCCATAGGCCCAAGCTTAGCGTTCAATTGCGACAAGCAGAAAGCTTTGCATCGGCAGATGTGCCGCCGTGCAGGGTGTAGACTTCGCCGCAGGAGCGCCAATCAAAGGAGTCTGCGGTGCGAATGAAGGTGATGGGATCATGATCGGTGCAGAACTGCTGTCATCGGCAAGTCTGACCCTCGGCTGGCTGATTTACCTGCCGGCGCTGCTCTGGGCGATTGTCCGCGCACCGTGGGTCGAGCTGTTCAGCGACAACCGCCGTCAGCATTTGCTGTTCGGTACGGTGTTCGCGTTGTTTCTGCTGTGGCTGGTGCGCAGGGATTTCGACACCGGGGTGTCTTACCACTTCATCGGCATGACAGCGGTGACGCTGCTGCTGGACTGGCCACTGGCGATCGTCGGTGCACTGGTGGCCCAACTGGGGCTGGTGCTGCTGGGGCGACAGGATCTGGTGGCCGTCGGGGTCAATGGCACCTTGCTGATCCTGTTGCCGGTGCTGATCACCGAATGCGTGGCGATCCTGGTCGAGCGCGCCCAGCCGCGCAATCCGTTCGTGTACATCTTCTGTTCCGGTTTTTTCGCCGCGGCGCTGTCGGCGTTGTTCTGCCTGACGCTGAGCCTGACCTTGCTCTGGTACGACGGCCTCTTTGCCATGCCGGAATGGCTGGAGGATTTCATCGGTTACCTGTGGCTGCTGATATTTCCTGAAGCCTTCATCAACGGCATAGTGGTCAGCGCGTTGGTGGTGTTCTGCCCGGAATGGCTGGAGACCTTCAACCGCACCCGCTACCTTTCGGCGCCGTGGAAAGACGACGATCCCAAGTCTTGATCCACATCAAATCCACTCTGCGCGCGGCATTTCATGCTCGGCCAAATTCCTTCAGGAGCAGCGGCATGAGCGTGTACGAGTGGGCGAGGCAGGAAACCCGGCAGAGTCTGGAGATGGCGCAGGAGGTGGGGTTCGATCCGGGCCTGAGCCTGCGCGCCTTGCTCAGTGCGGTGGTGCAGCAGAGCAAGGCGGTGCGCAACGCCGAAGACCTGGCCGACGAGTTGCGCTTTCTGGCGGAAAACCTCGACGACGATCAGGACTACGGCTTCATGCGGCCCTGAACGGGATCAGTGACGCGGGTCGAAATCGCCGGAAAACAGTTCGTCCTCGGCATCCGGGGCCACCGGAATCTTGTGCTCTTCCGACGCCCAGGCGCCGAGGTCGATGAGTTTGCAGCGGTCCGAGCAGAACGGACGGTATTTGTTCTCCGTGGTGAATTCCACGGGCGCGCCGCAAGTCGGGCAGTTGACGGTTGGGGTCTGGCTCATGATTGGCCTCCGGATAAAGTCAGGTAAAAGTGATGCAGGCGCTCGACTTCGCTGTGCAGCCAGGCGAGGTCGCGGTCGTTGACCACCACGTCATCGGCACGGCTGACGCGGTCTTCGCGGCTGGACTGGGCCTTGAGGATCGCCTGGACCTGCTCTTCGCTGGTCTGGTCACGCTGCAAGGTGCGTTCGATCTGCAGTTGTTGCGGGGCGTCGATCACCAGGATTCGCTGGGTCATCGCGTATTGCCCGGATTCGATCAGCAGCGGCGAAACCAGAATCGCATAAGGCGATTTTGCCAGCGCCAGGTGATGGGCGATTTCTTCGGCGATCAGCGGATGCAGCAGCGCTTCGAGCCAGCGTCGTTGCTCCGGCACTTCAAAGATCAGTTTGCGCAGAGCCGCACGATCCAGCGTGCCGTCGGCCTGCAGGACTTCGGGGCCGAAGTGTTCGGCGATCTTCGCCAGCGCCGGGCGGCCCGGTTCGACCACCCAGCGCGCCGCGTGATCGGCGTCCACCACGTGGATACCAAGATCAATGAAGTGCTGGGCGGCGGCGCTTTTGCCGCTGCCGATGCCGCCGGTCAGGCCGAGAATCCAGGGTTTTTCCGCAGGGGTATTCATTTCAAACCGACAAACTGCCAATAGAAGCCGGTTATTTGACCACCCCAGAGCAAGGCAATCCAGCCGGCAATTGCCAGATACGGGCCGAAGGGGATCGGCGTCGAGGTTTTCTGGTCGCGCAGCTTGAGCAAAATCACCCCGAGCACGGCGCCCACCAGCGAGGACAAGAGGATGGTCAGCGGCAGAATCTGCCAGCCGCCCCAGGCCCCGAGCAGCGCCAGCAGCTTGAAATCGCCGTGACCGATGCCGTCCTTGCCGGTGAGCAGTTTGAACAGCCAGAACACCGACCACAGCGCCATATAGCCCAGCACCGCGCCCCACAGGGCATCGTGCAGCGGCACGAACAGCTCGAAGCTGTTGACGATCAGCCCCAGCCACAGCAGCGGCAGCACCAGCACGTCGGGCAGCAATTGATGTTCGGTGTCGATCAGGCTCATGGCCAACAGGCCCCAGGTCAGCACGATCAACAGGCACGCCGGCCAGCCGAAACCCAGGTGCCAGGCGATGAACGCCGAGAGCAGGCCGCAGGCCATTTCGGTCAGCGGGTAACGCTTGCTGATCGGTGCGCTGCAACTTGAACAGCGCCCGCGCAGGCACACGTAACTCAACAGGGGAATGTTTTCCCACGCACGGATCCGGTGGCCACAGTGCGGGCATTGCGAGTGCGGCAGCATCAGGTTGTAGGTGGGCAATGGCGATTCACCGGGCAGGCCCAGTACATCGTGAGCCTGCTGGCGCCATTCGCGCTCGAGCATTTTCGGCAGGCGCCAGATCAACACGTTGAGGAAACTGCCCACCACCAGCCCCAGCAGGAGGGCGGCGACGACAAAGGCCAGCGGATACAGGCTGAGGAGTTCGTCGATAGGCATGTCAGATCGCTGAGCCGAGTTGGAAGATCGGCAGGTACATCGCCACCACCAGACCGCCGACGATCACCCCCAGCACCACCATGATGAATGGCTCCATCAGGCTGGTGAGGTTGTCGACCATGTTGTCCACTTCGTCCTCATAGAAACCTGCGACCTTGTCGAGCATCTCGTCCAGTGCGCCGGACTCTTCGCCGATGGCGGTCATCTGCACCGCCATGTTCGGAAAGATGCCGGTGGAACGCATCGAGAAATTCAGCTGCATGCCGGTAGAGACGTCCTGGCGGATGCGCAGCACGGCACGCTTGAACACCACGTTGCCGGTGGCGCCGGCCACCGAGTCCAGCGCTTCCACCAGCGGCACACCGGCGGCGAAGGTAGTCGACAGGGTCCGGGCAAACCGCGCCACGGCGGACTTGTACATCAATGTGCCCACCAACGGCAGCTTGAGAAACCAGGCGTCGCGTCGATCGCGCAGGGCCTGGGATTTTTTCAGGGCATGGCGGGTGCCCAAAAACGCGGCCACCAGCGCACCGAGAATCGCCCACCACCATTGCTGCATGAATTCGGACAGGCTGATCACCATCAGCGTGAAGGCCGGCAGTTCGGCACCGAAGCCGGAGAACACCGACTGAAACTGCGGCACCACCTTGACCAGCAGAATCCCGGTGACCACCGCCGCCACCAGCACTACGGCCGACGGGTAGGTCATGGCCTTCTTGATCTTGGCCTTGAGGCTTTCGCTCTTTTCCTTGTAGGTCGCGACCCGTTCCAGCAGGGTGTCGAGGGCGCCGGACTGCTCGCCGGCATCCACCAGGTTGCAGTACAACTCGTCGAAATATTGCGGCTTCTTGCGCAGCGCGGCGGCGAAGCTGTTACCGGCGGCGACCTCCTGTTTCACCTCGTCCACCAGCTTGCGCATGGCCGGGTTTTCGAAGCCTTCGCCAATGATGTCGAACGACTGCAACAGCGGTACGCCGGCCTTCATCATGGTCGCCATCTGTCGGGTGAACAGGGCAATGTCCTGGGCCTTGATGCGCTTGCCGAAGCTCAGCAGCGAGGCGGATTTCTTGCGCACCTTGCCCGGGTTGATCCCTTGCTTGCGCAATTGGGCCTTGACCAGTGCGGGATTCTGGCCGCTCAACTCGCCGGTTACCTTGCTGCCTTTACGGTCCGTGCCTTCCCAGGCGTAGACGCTGACTTTTGCTGCCTTGACCGCCATGTTCAGTCCTTGGTGACCCGGTTGATTTCTTCAAGGCTGGTAATGCCTTGCATGGCCTTGATCAGGCCCGAGGTACGCAGGTCATTGAAGCCGTCCCGGCGCATCTGGGTATCGATTTCCAGTGAGTTGCCCTCGGCCATGATCAGCCGTTGCAGATCGGGGGTGTTCTTTACCACTTCATAAATCCCCACGCGACCCTTGTACCCGCCGTTGCAGTGATCGCAACCGGCGGGCTCATAGATCGTGAAATGGCCGATGCGTTCCTCGGGGAAGCCTTCCTTGATCAGGGTCTCGCGTGGGATCTCGATGGGTTTCTTGCAGTGGCTGCAGAGTTTTCGCGCCAGACGCTGGGCAATGATCAGGCTCACCGAGGTCGCGATGTTGAAGCCGGGGATGCCCATGTTGTGCAGGCGGGTGAGGGTCTCTGCTGCGCTGTTGGTGTGCAGGGTGGACAGCACGAGGTGACCGGTCTGGGCGGCCTTGATCGCGATTTCGGCGGTTTCGAGGTCGCGGATTTCGCCGACCATGATCACGTCCGGGTCCTGACGCAGGAACGAGCGCAGGGCCTGGGCAAAGTCCAGCCCCTGACGGGGATTGACGTTGACCTGGTTGATGCCTTCCATGTTGATTTCCACCGGGTCTTCGGCCGTGGAGATATTGATGTCGACGGTATTGAGGATGTTCAGCCCGGTGTACAGCGACACGGTCTTGCCCGAGCCGGTTGGGCCGGTCACCAGAATCATGCCTTGCGGCTGTTTGAGGGCGGCCATGTACAGGTCTTTCTGCTCCGGCTCGTAGCCAAGGGCATCGATGCCGATCTGGGCGCTGGACGGGTCAAGGATCCGAATCACCACTTTCTCCCCCCAGAGGGTGGGCAGGGTGTTGACCCGGAAATCGATCGACTTGCTTTTCGACAGACGCATCTTGATCCGCCCGTCCTGGGGTTTGCGTCGCTCCGAAATGTCGAGGCTGGCCATCACCTTGAGGCGCGCGGCGATGCGCCCGGCCAGTTGAATCGGCGGCTTGGCTACCTCACGCAGAATGCCGTCGGTGCGCACCCGCACCCGGTAGTTCTTTTCGTAAGGCTCGAAGTGCAGGTCGGACGAGCCGCTCTTGATCGCGTCCAGCAGCATCTTGTGAACGAAGCGCACCACCGGGGCATCGTCGGCGTCGATTCCGCCGAGGGTGTCCTGCTTGCTGTCGTCGACCGATTCGATGTCCAGCCCGTCGAGGTCGACATCGGCCATCTCCTCCAGGCCGGTGGCGTGGGTGTCGAAGAATTTTTCGATGGCGTCGGTGAGCTTGTCGTCCTCGACCAGAATGGCTTCGGTGCTCAGTCCGGTGCTGAACTGAATGTCGTTGATCGCCTGATGATTACTCGGGTCGGAAATCCCCACGAACAGTTTGTTGCCGCGTCGCCAGAGGGGCAGGGCGTGGTGCTGGCGCACCAGTTTTTCGCTGACCAGGCCTTTGGGCTGGGTTTCCTTGTCGAGGCAGTTGAGGTCGAGAAATGCCATGCCGAAATGCTCCGAGGCAATTTCCGCGACCTGCCAGCTCTTCACCAGTTTGTTCTGCACCAGGTAACTGACCAGCGACAGGCGATTGCGCTGCGCCTGTTGCCAGGCTTGCTGGGCACTCTTTTCCGTGAGCAATTCGGCCTGGACCAGTTGCTTGGCCAGACCGCTCAGAGCGATGTCATTCATGGGGTTTCCACGTGCTTGCCGTTCATGACTTATAGCCTAGTCAAGTGACAGCGCCATACACGTGGAGTGCGGGTGACAAAAAGTGTCAGATAGTGCGGTTACGGGTTGTAGGAATCGGCATGTCAGCCGGATGGCGCCCAGCGGGTATGGGCTGCGAGCGTTTGGCACGGGCTGTGCTGAGTCTTGAACAGATCATGAGATTTCGACTCATGCATGGAGCGTGTCTATGAATAAACAACAGGGTTTCACTCTGATCGAGCTGCTGATCGTTGTGGCGATCATCGGTATTCTCGCTACTGTGGCGCTGCCGCAGTACTCCAAATATCAGGCGCGGTCGAAGGTGACGGCGGGGTTGGCGGAGATCAGTGCGATGAAGGTGCCGTTCGAGGACACCATCAACCAAGGTACCGCTCCGGATATAACCAATGTGAATGGCGGTACAGCCGCCACCTCCAACTGTACGTTGACGGTTACAGGCACCGCGGCGACTGGCGCTGGCACCATTACATGTACGCTGGTTAATGCACCAGGTCCGGTGCTGGGTAAAACCATTACGCTCACCCGCTCTGGCGCGGCCACGGGTGCCACGTCGGGTGTCTGGACATGTGCCTCGACGGTCAACAATGAATACGCGCCGAGAGGTTGCCCTGGCAGTGGCGCTTGATACATAAGCTGACAGCAGGAATGCCCCGCGATGCGGGGCATTTTTCATTGCGCGACACTTCACAAAAGCTTCAATAATTTCAGGCTGTTAGGAACTTTCCGAAAAGCCGCAACTTGCATGTAGATATTTCACGACTCATGCAATTTGCATGATTCCGAAAAAATGCAACATTTATAAGTTATTGATTTATAAGGTTTTAATCTAATTTTGAAAGTTGGCACAGCGTTCGCAATATCTCCAGTAACCCTGCTGACAAGACAACCAGCAGACTTTCCAGAAAAACAGGAGTTACTCGTATGAAGAAGTTCGCTATCACTGCCGCTGCTGCTACCGCGCTGACCCTGACCATGGCTTCGGGTGCATTTGCTCAATCGACCCAGACCACTCAGGCTCCAATGACCCTGGCTGCCGGTGAAGTCACCAAGGCTAAAGAAGCTACTTCCGATACCTGGATCACCACCAAAGTCAAAAGCGACCTGGTAACCGAAAAAGGCATTCCTGGCACCGACATCAAAGTTGAAACCAACAAAGGCGTGGTTTCCCTGTCTTCTGACGTCGCGATCACCGAAGCTCAGAAAACCACCGCTGTGAACATCACCAAGAAAATCAAAGGCGTGAGAGCGGTCTCCGCTGACGGCCTGAAAGCCGAGTAAGGCAAGACTTCTCGCCTGGACCGGGAGAAGACGCGACAGGCGGGCCGAGCAATACGTCTGCCGCACTTTAGAGTTCATGCGACCGGCCACACGGAATGTGGCCATTACAGGCCCCGGCATTCATGTCGGGGCCTGTTCTATTTCAGGGGCCGGAAAAAGGCGCGGAAGATCAGTTGCCGCGCTTGCTGTTGATCTGCTTCAGGCGATTGCCTTCAAAACGCAGGTATTGATACATGCCGTTGTTCGGGCCGTAAGTCCATTCCTCGACCTGAAACTCCTCGCGACGGTTGGCGCTGCGCTTGTAACCGAGCAGATCGCGACCGACCGGCTCACCACATTTTTGCAGCACCTCGCTGGCGCGGTCGCCAAGGCTCACCAACTGGCTGCCGCAGCGCAGGGTATCGGACGCCGCAGCCTGACTGGCGAGAAACACCAGCCCCAGTGCAGCCAGCCACTTGCGGTTCATTACTCGGCATCCAGATGCATTTGCGTCACCACTCGCCCGTCGCTCTCCGCTTCGCCGAGGTTGGCGTCGATGAAGTACACACGATCGTCGGCCAGTTGGCCCTTGTCTACCAGGTAATCCTTGATGCTGCTGGCACGGTCCTGACCGAGCTGGCGCAGCAGCACGTCGCTGGAGCTCCAGAACTTGATCACGTCGGCGCGCATTTTCGCGGTGCGTTCTTCCTTGCCCAGGTCCTTCCACTCGGCCGGTGGCTGGGTTTTCAGGCGGGTGCGATAGATGCCCTCGAGCAGTGGGCCTTTTTCGTTATCCGGGACCTGGATCAGCGAAGCCTGCGCCGGCACTTTGTCGCCACGGCGCTGGAGCATCTTGTAGTAGTTGTACTGGTATTCACGTTCCAGGCGCTGTTCGGCGAGCAACGGGCCATCACTGCTTTTTGCCGCGGTGCCCTCGATTTCCAGGCGCAGGGCCGGACGTTCCTTCAGCGCTTGCGACAGCTTCACCAGCGCCGCTTCGGCGTCTTTGCTCAGGTCGCTGGAGCCCGGTGCAAAGGACACGGTGCCGAGGTCTTCCGAGCCGCCACCGCTGACCAGACCGCCAATCAGCTTGAACGGTGCGGCGGCGGCCTTGACGATCAGGTTGCGCAGGGTCTGCCAGACAATCGGCATCACGCTGAATTGCGGATTGTTCAGGTCACCGGTGACCGGCAGTTCGATGGAAATCTTGCCGTCGACGTCCTTGAGCAGGGCGATCGCCAGTTTCAGCGGCAGGCTCACGGCATCCGGGCTGTCGACTTTCTCACCCAGTTGCAGTTGCTCGACCACCACTTTGTTCTCGGCCTTGAGCTGGCCTTTGGTGATCAGGTAATGCAGGTCGAGGTTGAGCCGGCCCTTGCGGATGCGGTAGCCGGCGAACTTGCCGGAGTAGGGCGTCAGGGTGGTCAGTTCGACCCGTTTGAAACTGGTGGCGATGTCGAGGCTGGCCATCGGGTCGAACGGGTTGACCGCGCCTTTGATGGTCACCGGCGCATAGCGGTCGACCTTGCCCTTGATGTCGACGCTGGCCGGTTTCGCCTGACGGCTGTCGATGGTGCCGATCTGCCCGTTGAGCTGCTGCACGGCGGTGGCGAAGTTCGGGGTCAGGCTGAAGTCGGCGAAGTTGGCCGAGCCGTCGTTGATCGCGATGCCGCCGATGTGAATACCCAGCGGTTTGTCATTGCTCGCCGGTTTCGCCGCGGCGGTCTTCGCCCCGGAATCGGCCGGCTGCGGAATCAGCAGGTCGTCGATGTTGGTGGTGCGATCATCGTTGATCATGAACCGCGCATACGGCTGGAACAGGTTGACCCTGTCGATCGACAGGCTGTCGCCATGTTGATAGTTCAGGCCTTCGACCACCACTTGCTGCCACTTCAGGAAGTCGCGGGTTTTCAGGGTGTCGAGGGTGTGCAACTGATCGATCTGAGCACGACCGGTGATGCTGAGGGCCAGCGGGTCAGTGCTTTTCAGGTTCACTTTCAGGTCGCTGCCGAGCATGCCGCTGCGTAGTTCGAGACGAATGAACGGGTTGATGTAGGACTGCGCGACCCGCAGGTCGATGTCCTGGGTTTTCACGTTGAGCTGTGCGGTGACCGGCGCCAGGTTGACCACGCCATCGGCGCTGATCTTGCCTTGCTTGCCCAGCCCGGTGTCGAGCCTGAGGTTGAAGGGCGAGCTGTTGAGGCTGTCGAAATTCTGCAGATCGACGTTCAGCGGCGTGACATCCAGCGTGACTTCCGGCTTCGCCGAACGGTCGGCCAGATGCACTTTGTAGTCACGCAGTTGCACGTCCTTGATCAACACTTGCCACGGTTTGCTCGGCGCGGTCGGTTCGGGTTTCGGCGAGTCGGCTGCCGCTGGTGTGTTCGCAGGTTCGGCAGCCGCTTTTGCGGCGGGTTTCGACGGCTGGCTGGCGAACAGTTTTTGCCAATCCAGTTGGCCGTCCGCTTCCAGGGCTGCCCAGGTTTCCAGTTTCTGACTGCGGATCTTGCCAACCACCACTTGCTGCTTGGCCAGGTCCACCGTGGTGTCGCTGACGTCGAGACGCTCGAGTTTCGCCAGCGGGCGTCCGTCCGGCGTCTTGATGGCGAACGGCGCGATATTGACCGCCACGTTGCTCAGCAGCAGTTCGGTTTCCTTGGACAGGTTGAGCTTGTAGTCGGTGCTCAGGCTGACGACCCCGTTTTCCAGCACCAGTGGCACGGCATCACGCACGTAAGGCCAGAAGGCTTTCATCTGGCCGTCGGTGATCTTGAGCGTGCCTTCGGAAGCGATCGGGATCAGGCTGAAGTTGCCTTTCCAGTCGATCTGCCCACCGGCCGGGCCGATCGCGACGAGGGTCATGTCGGCGTTGTCTTCGGGCAGGGTGCTGAGGTTTTTCAGCTCGAAGTCGAGCTTGTCGTAGAGAAACTCGATCGGCTCGCTGGGCCGCGCATCCACAAAATGCAGATTGCCGCCGACGAGCTGGATCCGGTCGATGCGCAGCGGAAACGGTTTGGCGTCGGGATCGGCCGGGGTGGGCTCGCTGGCGGGTAGCTTGAACAGACCGAGGAGGTTGAGCTGACCGTCCTTGGCGAACAGGATCTCGGTCCTGGATTTTTCCAGTTCGATGTCGGACAGATGCAGGGCTTTGGTCCACAGGCTGTCGAGTTGCAGGTTGGCGTACAGGCGTTCGAAGCCGACCTGTTCCTTGCCCGGCTCGCCGATCACCAGACCCCACAGCGTGAGTTCAAGGCTGAACGGGTTGAGTTCGATACGTTGCAGATGCGCCGGCACCGTGGCGTAGTTGGCCAGTTGCTGATTCACCACCCTGAGCGCAATGCCCGGCAAAATCAGGAACCCCAGCAGGCTGTAGAGGGCCAGGGCAGTCAACAGGGCGCCAATCGCGCGAATCAATCCTTTGGGCATGTGCGGCTTCATCTGTCTGAATCGGAGTGCCTTGGAGTATGGCACGCGATTCCGGTTCCGAAGCAATTGCCCATGCTCAGGGTTGTTCAGATTTTTTCTGTGGGAAGTTTCCTTGGCAGTGCTTAGAGCTGAAGGATCAGGGTCTTCAGTGGTGGCTGCTGATCCAGCGAGGGGAAATCCCGACCCGGGGTCATCACGCTCCACTCACGCACCGGCCGCCCGGCTTTTTCGGCGCAACGCAGCACCTGTTCGCGCCAATCGTCCATGCTGACTTTCGCCAGATTGTTGCAGCAGATCAGCACGCCATTCTCGGCGGTGGTCAGCAGGGCCGGCTTGAGCAGGCTTTGATAATCGCGCAGCAGGTCAACGGTGCCGAACGCGCTCTTGGCCCACGCGGGCGGGTCGAGCAGCACCAGATCGTACTGGCGCTGTTCCAGGCGCTGATAGCTCGGCAGTTTCTGCCCGCGACGCTGGCTGATCGGCAGGCCGGCCAGTTGGCGGATGGCCGGGAAGTAGTCGGACTGGATGAATTCCATGGTCGGTAGGTGCGGGTTGAGCTGACCGTTCTCGCGGCCGACTGCCAGATTGCCCTCGGCGAAATCCAGGTTGCACACCTCGCGCGCACCGCCGGCCGCCGCGCTGAGACCGACCCCGCAGGTATAGGCGAACAGGTTGAGCACACTTTTGCCCTTGGCGTGATCCTTGACCCAGCCGCGGGTGTTGCGCAGGTCGAGGAACAGCAGCGGATCCTGCCCGGCGTGACGTCCGCGCACGCGATAGTTCAAGCCCCATTCGTGGCCGACCAGATCGGCCAGCGCGGCGTCGTCGGCGCGGTAGACGCTGTCTTCACGATCGATCCGTGAGTTGCCACGGGAGCGGTCGTTGTAGACCAGCAGGGTTTCCAGGCCAAGAGTCTGGTTGACCATGGCGTGCAGTTGCAGCAGGTCTTCACGCGCCAGGGTCTGGTGGAAGCTTTGCACCATCAGTTGCGGGCCGTAGCGGTCAATGGTCAGGCCGCCGGCGCCTTCCTGGCTGCCGTGGAACAGCCGATAGCAGTCGGTGCCCTGGCGGTGCAGCTCGGCGAGCAGATCCTGGCGTTGATCGAGAGCGGCGCGCAGCGCCAGGTTCAAGGAAGACATGCGGGCGCCTTGCTGGAGGAAATCGGGGCGCGGGAGTTTAGCAGTTTGGCAGGCACTCGAGGGGTTCCCATCGCGAGCAGGCTCGCTCCCACAGACGATCATAAGTCCTTGTGGAAGCGAGCCTGCTCGCGATGCGTTTGCGGTCTTACTGGTTCAAGCGTTTATCGATCAAGCCCTGCACCACGCTCGGATCCGCCAGGGTTGAGGTATCGCCGAGGCTGTCGAGCTCGTTGCAGGCAATCTTGCGCAGTATCCGCCGCATGATCTTGCCCGAGCGGGTCTTCGGCAGGGCCGGGGCCCACTGAATCAGGTCCGGTTTGGCGAAGCTGCCGATTTCCTTGCTGACGTGGGCCAGCAGTTCTTTCTTCAGTTCATCGCTGGGCTCGGTGCCATTCATCGGTGTGACAAAGGCATAAATCCCCTGGCCTTTGACGTCGTGTGGATAGCCGACCACAGCGGCCTCGGCGATGCTGTCGTGCAGCACCAGCGCGCTCTCTACCTCGGCGGTGCCGATGCGATGGCCGGAGACATTGATCACGTCGTCGATGCGCCCGGTGATCCAGTAATCGCCGTCCTCGTCACGGCGGGCGCCGTCGCCGGTGAAGTAGTAGCCGGGATAGGGCTTGAAGTAGGTGTCGACCATGCGCTGCGGGTCGCCGTAAACGCTGCGGATCTGCGCCGGCCAGCTCGACTTGATCGCCAGCACGCCACTGCCGGCGCCCTGGATTTCCTTGCCGTGCTCATCGAGCAGCACCGGTTGCACGCCGAACATCGGCTGGGTGGCGCAGCCCGGTTTGATCCGCTGGGCGCTGACCAGCGGGCTGAGCATGATGCCGCCGGTTTCGGTCTGCCACCAGGTATCGACGATCGGGCAGCGCTGTTCGCCGACCACGTTGAAATACCATTCCCACGCTTCCGGGTTGATCGGCTCACCGACACTGCCGAGCAATCTGAGGCTTTGCCGCGATGTTTCCTGCAGCGGCCCGGCGCCTTCACGCATCAACGCGCGCAGGGCGGTGGGGGCGGTGTAGAAGATGTTGACCTTGTGTTTGTCGATCACTTGCCAGAATCGCGAAGTACTCGGGTAGCTCGGCACGCCTTCGAAGATCAGGGTGGTGGCGCCGTTGGCCAGCGGCCCGTAGACGATATAGCTGTGGCCGGTGACCCAGCCGACGTCGGCGGTGCACCAGAACACTTCGCCGTCGCGGTAATCGAGCACGTACTTGAAGGTCATCGCCGCCTGCAGCAGGTAACCGCCGGTGGTGTGCAGCACGCCCTTGGGTTTGCCGGTGCTGCCGGAGGTGTAGAGGATGAACAGCGGATCCTCGGCGTCCATCGGTTCCGGCGGGCAATCGTCGCTGACGTCGCGCACGGCCTGGTGATACCAGAGGTCGCGGCCTTCGACCCAGTCGACGTTGTTCTGGGTGCGCTCGACCACCACGACGGTGCTGA
This sequence comes from Candidatus Pseudomonas auctus, assembly GCF_048654275.1. Classification (NCBI taxonomy): domain Bacteria; kingdom Pseudomonadati; phylum Pseudomonadota; class Gammaproteobacteria; order Pseudomonadales; family Pseudomonadaceae; genus Pseudomonas; species Candidatus Pseudomonas auctus. Next base: position 18,327 of record NZ_JBJYZK010000023.1, read on the forward strand.
CATTCGGGCAACTCTGCAGGGCCTTGTCGACATTCTGTTTCAGCGGCACGAATTTGCCACCGCGCACGCCCTCGTCGGCGGTGATCACGGTGTGGCAGTCGGCGTCGAGAATGCGGTCACGCAATGAGTCCGGGGAGAAACCGCCAAACACCACCGAATGAATCGCACCGATCCGCGCGCAGGCGAGCATCGCGTAGGCCGCTTCGGGGATCATCGGCATGTAGATGCACACCCGGTCGCCTTTCTTCACGCCACGGCTTTTCAGCACGTTGGCCAGGCGGCAGACGTGGTGATGAAGTTTGCTGTAAGTAATTTGTGTCGATTCGGCAGGGTCGTCGCCTTCCCAGAGGATGGCGGTCTGATCGCCGCGCTTTTCCAGATGGCGGTCAATGCAGTTGTAGCTGACGTTCAGCTTGCCACCGGCAAACCAGGCGGCTTCGCCGGTCTTCAGGTCATAGCGCTGGACGGTCTGCCACGGCGTGCTCCAGTCGAGGAAGCGGGTGGCCTGTTCGGCCCAGAAGGTACTGGGGTGTTCAATCGATTCGCGGTACAGGCGCTGGTAGTCGTCCTGACTCAACTGTGCAGCCCGGCGGACGGCATCGGCTTTGGGGAACGTGCTGATATCGAACATGACGGTTCCTTATTCTTGTTGTGCGACAAGGATAAAGATGCGCCGAGAGCGGGGAGGGTTCAATACCTGTAAACAAACACCCCCTCATGGCGAGGGGGTGTGTTCGGGGCTGGATCAGCCGCGGTGACGGCCGCGGAAGTAGTTGATCAGGCCTTGGGTGGACGCGTCTTCGGCGGCGGTTTCTTCGCTGCCGACCAGACGGTTGTACACGCCCTTGCCCAGTTCCTTGCCCAGTTCCACGCCCCACTGGTCGAAGGCGTTGATGCCCCAGACCACGCTTTGCACGAAGACTTTGTGCTCGTACATCGCCACCAGTGCGCCGAGACGACGCGGGCTGATGCGCTCGACCACGATGGTGTTGCTCGGACGGTTGCCCGGGATCACCTTGTGCGGTGCCAGCTTCTGCACCTGGTCTTCGCTCATGCCCTTGTCGCGCAGTTCCGCTTCGGCTTCCGGCAGGGTCTTGCCGAGCATCAGCGCCTGGCTCTGCGACAGGCAGTTGGCGTACAGCCACTGATGGTGGTCGGAGACCGGGTTGAAGCTGACGATCGGCACGATGAAGTCGGCCGGGATCAGTTGGGTGCCCTGGTGCAGCAGCTGGTGGTAGGCGTGCTGACCGTTGCAGCCGACGCCGCCCCAGATCACCGGCCCGGTATCGGTCGACACCGCAGTGCCGTCCTGACGCACGCTCTTGCCGTTGGATTCCATGTCCAGCTGTTGCAAGTGCTTGGTGATGTTACGCAGGTAGTGGTCGTACGGCAGGATCGCGTGGCTTTGCGCGCCCCAGAAGTTGCCGTACCACACGCCGAGCAGGGCCAGCAGCACCGGCATGTTCTGTTCGAACGGCGCGCTCTGGAAATGCTGGTCCATGGTGTAGGCACCCGACAGCAGTTCCTTGAAGTTGGACATGCCGATGGCCAGCGCAATTGGCAGACCGATGGCCGACCACAGCGAGTAACGACCGCCGACCCAGTCCCACATCGGGAAGATGTTTTCTTCGCGGATACCGAAGGCCACGGCTGCCGCGTTGTTGCTCGATACGGCGATGAAGTGGCGATACAGCTCGGCTTCCGAACCACCCTGAGCCAGGTACCAGGCGCGTGCGGCCTGGGCGTTTTTCAGGGTTTCGAGGGTGTTGAACGATTTCGACGAAACGATGAACAGCGTGGTCTCGGCGCGCAGTTTTTGCGTCAGCTCGTGGAACTCGCTGCCGTCGATGTTCGCCAGGTAATGGCAACGCACGCCTTTCTGGGCGTAGGACAGCAGGGCTTCGGAAACCAGCTCGGGGCCGAGGAACGAGCCACCGATGCCGATGTTCACCACGTCAGTGATCGGCTTCTCGGTGTAACCGCGCCACAGACCGTCGTGGATGCGGCCCACGAGATCGGTGATCTGGTTCAGCACCTTGTGTACTTCAGGCATCACGTTGACGCCGTTGACCGACAGCTTGTCGCCGACCGGGCGACGCAGGGCGGTGTGCAGCGCCGGGCGGCCTTCGGAGGAGTTGACGATTTCGCCGTCGAACAGCGCCTTGATCGCGCCCTTGAGATCGACTTCATTGGCCAGACCCACCAGCAGGTTGCGGGTCTCGGCGTTGATCAGATTCTTCGAATAGTCGAGAAACAGTCCGCAGCTGCTGAGAGTGAACTGATTGAAGCGCTGCGGATCGGCGTTGAAGGCTTCGCGCATGCTGAAATCCTGCATGGCTTGGCGGTGATCTTTCAACGCTTGCCAGGCAGGCAGAGCGGTAACGTCATGAGGAGTGCGGTAGTACGCCATCGCTGCGGTTTTCCTTTTTACTTGAACGGCCTTTTGAACTCTGAAAAGACCTCCCCGCCATGTTTGGGCGAGGGGGCAACTGCGTCGACACGATTACTTTGGCGCAGGGCGAATACAGTAAACCCAGCGCCGCGATCTGTCTTGGCTTTGTCTGACCTGTTTTCGGTACTTTTTTAACATTGATAACAGACGGGGCCGACAAACGGCGGGTAATGTGAGCAGTCCCTGCTATTGGTGTCGAGTCGAACGGCGGGAGTTTGCCCGATGGGCAGGTACTCAGCAATACGGTCTGGAAGTGCGTGCAGACACTGTGGGAGCGGGGGGCTCCCACAGCGTTTGCCGGTGTTCAGGCGGGGGTATCGAGATTCAGATGCAGGTTGTCGATCAACCGGGTGGTGCCGAGGAAGGCCGCGACCAGAATCACCAGATCACGATCTTCCGCCGTTGCCGGACGCAGGGTCAGGGCGTGGCGGATTTCCAGGTAGTCAGGACGCAGGCCGGCGGCTTCCAGTTGCTGGCGTTGCGCCTGGATCAGGGCAGGGAAGTCGCGCTCGCCTTGCTTGATCGACTCGGCAATGCTGCTCAGGGTGCGATAGACCACCGGCGCCACGGCGCGCTGTTCTTCACTGAGGAAACCGTTGCGCGAGGACAGCGCCAGGCCGTCGGCGGCGCGTACGGTCGGCTCGCCGATGATCTGGATCGGCATGTTCAGGTCGTGCACCAGCGCGCGGATCACCGCCAGTTGCTGGAAATCTTTCTGGCCGAAGATCGCCAGGTCCGGCTGGACCATGTTGAACAGCTTGCTGACCACCGTTGCCACGCCTTCGAAGTGCCCCGGACGGCTGGCGCCGCACAGGCCTTCGGAGAGTTGCGGCACGCTGACCCGGGTCTGACCGGCCATGCCGTCGGGGTACATTTCCTCGACGGTCGGGGCGAACAGCAGATCGCATCCGGCTTCCAGCAGTTTTTCCTGATCCGCCGCCAGGGTGCGCGGGTACTTGTCGAGGTCTTCGCCGGCGCCGAACTGCAGTGGGTTGACGAAAATGCTCGCAACCACGAAGTCCACGCGCTGGGTGGCCTTGGTGATCAGCGCGATGTGGCCGCTGTGCAGGTTGCCCATGGTCGGCACGAAGCCGATGCGCTTGCCTTCACTGCGGGCGCGCGCCACGGCGGCGCGCAGTTCACGTACGGTTTTGACGGTGTTCATGCAGAGAATCCGTGTTCGATCCCGGGGAAAGTGGTGGCTTTGACTTCACTGACGTAAGCCTTCAGCGCGGACTGGATGCTGTCCTGACCCTGCATGAAGTTCTTCACGAACTTCGGCACGCGGCCGCTGATCGACAGGCCGAGCATGTCGTGCAGTACCAGCACCTGACCGTCGGTGTCGCTGCCGGCGCCAATGCCGATCACCGGAATCTTCACGGCCTGGCTGATTTCAGCTGCCAGTTCGCTCGGCACGCATTCGAGCAGCAGCATGGCTGCACCTGCCTGCTCCAGCGAGATCGCGTCGGCGCGCATCTGGCGAGCCTGGTTTTCGTTGCGACCTTGCACTTTATAGCCACCGAGAATGTTCACGGCTTGCGGGGTCAGGCCCATGTGGGCGCAGACCGGCACACCGCGCTCGGCCAGCAGGCGGATCGAGTCCGCCAGCCACAAGGCGCCTTCGACCTTGACCATGTGCGCGCCGGCCTGCATCAGCAGGGCGCTGTTGGTCATGGTTTGTTCGAGGGTGGCGTTGGCCATGAACGGCAGGTCGGCCAGGATCAGGGCATCAGAGTTGCCGCGTTTGACGCTGGCAACGTGGTAGGCCATTTCTGCGGTGGTCACCGGCAGGGTGCTGTCGTGACCCTGCAGGACCATGCCGAGGGAGTCGCCCACCAGCAGCACTTCGACACCGGCCTCGTTGCAGGCGTGGGCGAAGGTCGCGTCATAGCAGGTCAGCATGGTGATCTTTTCACCTTTCTGCTTGAGGCTCTGGAGCGTGGTCAGGGTGATGGCTGGCATGTAAGAAATCCTCGTTCAGGCGCTTTGGAAACTACTGCGAGTAACGCGCGTGATTCGTCATCTATTCAGGCGCACGCTCTTTTGTCGTGCTTATAAGGCCTGGATTGCGCCCTTGTATGCCGGGTTGGCGGCAGCGGGACGCCTATAGTCGTGATGAGGCCCCAGGAAGTCAATTGCATGTGTTACCGCATTGTTACGAGGGGAGTGTTACCGACGTTACTGATGCGATTCAGCGGGCCGGCGGGCCTGATCTGCGGTTTTTTTGTCCGACAAAAACCGGGATTTGGACAAGTCGATGTGGGAGCGGGCTTGCTCGCGAAGGCGTCGTGTCAGTCAGCATCTTATTGAGCTGATACACCGCATTCGCGAGCAAGCCCGCTCCCACAGGGGATAGATGTTAGGGGAGGGGAAGGCGTTCGAGGCCGACGAACGGGCAGGCTGCGAGAAGATCGGCAAGGGTGCGGCCATCGGCCAGACGCAGATCATCGGGCGCCAGTTCGGCCAAAGGATAGAGAACGAATGCGCGCTCCTGCATGTGGTAATGCGGGACTTTGAGGCGCGGCTCGTCGATCAGGCGATCACCGAATAACAGAATGTCCAGATCCAGCGTGCGCGGGCCCCAGCGCTCCAGGCGTTCGCGGCCCTGGTCGTTTTCGATGGCTTGCAAGGCATCGAGCAGATCCAGCGGGGCGAGCGCGCTGTCGAGCGCGGCAACCGCGTTGGTATAACGCGGTTGCCCCGGCAGCAGGGAGTCGCTTTGGTAGAAGGCAGACACGCCGACCAGTTCGGTATCGGGCAATTGCCCCAGCGCGTCGACCGCGCTGCGCAGTTGTTCGGCCGGGTCAGCCAGGTTGCTGCCCATGCCGATGTAGATGCGTTCCATGCCTTATTCGCCCGTGGCGCTCGGTGCGCCGGCGCGTTTGCGCTTGGAACCGCTGCTGCGGCGACGCTTGCGCGGTGCACCACTGGCGTCATCACCCTTACCGCTGAGGTCACGGATCATGTCGCGACGTTCGCTGTCGTTGGCGTCCTGATAATCGGTCCACCATTCGCCCAGGCCATCGGTCTGCTCGCCGGCGCTTTCACGCAACAGCAGAAAATCGTAGCCGGCACGGAAGCGCGGGTTGTCCAGCAACAGGTCGGCACGTTTGCCGCTGCGGCGTGGCAGGCGTTCCTGCATGTCCCAGATCTCGCGAATCGGCATGGTGAAGCGTTTTGGAATCGCGATGCGTTGGCACTGCTCGGCGATCAGTTCGTGAGCCCCTTCCTGCATCGCCGGAATCGGCGGCATGCCGCGCTCTTGCAGACGCAACACGCGGGCCGGCAGGGCAGGCCACAGCAGGGCGGCGAACAGGAACGCCGGGGTCACCGGTTTGTTCTGCTTGATCCGCAGGTCGGTGTTGGTCAGTGCTTCGCTGATCAACGTGTGGGTGTATTCCGGGTTGTGTTCCAGCGCATCGGCACTGGCCGGGAACAGCGGCGCGAACAGTTGCAGGTCGACCAGCATCTCGAAGGTGATGGCGCCATGACCGGAGAGGAACAGCTTGAGCACTTCCTCGAACAGTCGGGCCGACGGAATCTCGCGCAGCATCGGTGCCAGTTCGCGGATCGGCTGGACGGTGTGCTTTTCGATACCGAAATTGAGCTTGGCGGCGAAACGCACGGCCCGCAGCATCCGCACCGGGTCTTCCTGGTAACGTTTCTTTGGGTCGCCGATCAGGCGGATCAGGTGGTTGCGGATGTCGTGTACGCCGTTGGCGTAGTCGAGGATGCGCTCGCTGACCGGATCGTAATACAGGGCGTTGATGGTGAAGTCGCGGCGTTGCGCGTCTTCTTCCAGGGTGCCGTAGACGTTGTCGCGCAGAATACGCCCGCTCTCGTTGCGCGAAGACTGATTGCTGTCTTCATCGTCTTCGTTTTGCGGGTGATTGGCGCGGAAGGTCGCGACTTCAATGATTTCGCGGCCGAAATGGATGTGTACCAGCTTGAAGCGGCGGCCGATGATCCGCGCATTGCGGAATTCGGCACGAACCTGCTCGGGGGTGGCGCTGGTGGCGACGTCGAAGTCTTTGGGCGTGATGCCCAGCAGCATGTCTCGCACGCAACCGCCAACCAGGTAGGCCTGGTAGCCGGCGCCCTGCAGACGTTCGACGATGTTGACCGCGTACCGGCTGAATTGGGCCTTTTGCAGCGAATGTTGGCCGCTGTTGAGGACTTCAGGCGTGCTACGGATGTGTTGCGTACGACGCAGGGGAGTTCGGAATGACTGGAACAGCTTCTTCAGCATGGGATGCACTGTTTGAAGGAATGTTCGGCCATACCAGAGAATGACCGCATGATGGGCCGGGATTCTAGCATTTAGTCGAGGGATGGTGTAGGACGCTGCCGTTTTGCGCTGCAAGCCGCAGGCTAGAGGGGTGTAGGGGCGTGTGAAGGAGAGATTTGCCGTAAAGGAGAAACTACAAGGGGAGCCGAAGCTCCCCAAGAAGTAGTTGCGTGCTCTTTTTATTATTGATTCGGGCTTCTTGTTTTTGTTGAGTGCCCTCGTCATGAAGCTTTTCCTTCATGACCCTCCCAATCGGGAGCCAAGAGCAAACGGATTGCTTTGGTCGCTGTGTTGCAGTGATCTTGCGATCCAACCAGTACAGGCTCTGTCTTAAGACAGTTTTTGTTGTTCTCGGCCTGGTCGTGGGGCTAGCCCCAAATACAACGCCTCTCCAAAAGAATCAGTTAGCTGCGCCTCTCGCCGTCTTGTTTTTATTGTGCGTGAGTCGATTCGTCTTATTTTTATTGTCTTGTGCATTGCTTGTTATTGTTCTTGTACCAAACATATAGCAGGTGCCGTGCCAACTTTTTCGAACCCCAATAAAACAAGGGGTTAGGTCGATATAACCGTTTTCGCAGGGCGAAAAAAAGCCGGGATTTCGTTACCGATAACCCCGGCTTCTGTTACGTGAAAAGACTGAGGTAACAGTTTTTTCACTTCTTTAGCGGTTACCCGCACACTCGACAGGTAACGTTCAGCTCTCGCTGGCGACCCCGGTCTTGCGCCGCGGAATGCCCAAACGCTGACGGCGTTCCCACAGGCATTTGCGGCTGACGCCCAGTTTGCGCGCCAGTTCGGTCTCGGTCATGTGGTCCTGATGCTCGAGCACGAAATGCTGGAAATAGTCTTCCAGTGACAGGTCTTCCGTCGGTTCGTGGCTGCTGTTGCTGGCGTTACCGGACTGTTGAGCCGGCAGGCCGATGAATTCGTCGTCCTCCAGATCGCCCAGTTCGATGTCGATGCCCAGCAGGTCGGCAGAAATTTCCGGGCTTTCGCTCAGAATCACCGCGCGCTCGACGGCGTTTTCCAACTCCCGCACGTTACCCGGCCAGGAATAGTGCCGGATCGCCTGCTCGGCATCGGCGGCAAATTTCAGGTCGGTGCGGTTGATGCGCGCGCTCTGACGAGCGAGAAACGCATTGGCGATTTCGTTGACGTCGGCGCCGCGCTCGCGCAGGGCCGGCAGTTTCAACGCGATCACGTGGAGGCGGTAGTACAAGTCTTCACGGAACTGGCCGATTTTCGCCAGGCTCTTGAGGTCACGGTGGGTCGCCGCGATCAAGCGGACATCGACTTTCTGTGACTGGACCGAGCCCACCCGGCGAATTTCGCCTTCCTGCAACACGCGCAGCAGGCGAGCCTGAGCTTCGAGTGGCAATTCGCCGATTTCGTCGAGGAACAGCGTGCCGCCGTCCGCCGCTTCCACCAGACCGGCGCGACCGGCGCTGGCACCGGTGAACGCACCTTTCTCGTGGCCGAACAGTTCGGACTCGATCAGGCTTTCCGGAATGGCGGCGCAGTTCACTGAGATCATCGGCGCCTTGGCGCGTTTCGACAGGTTGTGCAGGGCGCGGGCCACCAGCTCTTTACCGGTGCCGGACTCACCCTGGATCAGCACGTTGGAATCGGTCGGCGCGACTTTACGGATCTTGCCGTAAAGATCCTGCATCGGCGGACACGAGCCGATGATGCCGATTTCGCCGTTGCTGTTGTCGATGGCGGATTTGCCGCTGCCATTGGCAGGTTTGGCAGCAGCTGCCTCGCCGGCGGCAGGCGCCGATTGGCGATCACGCAGGATCCGCGCGACAGCCTGAAGCATTTCATCGTGATCGAAAGGCTTGGCAATGTAATCCACCGCGCCCATCTTCATCGAGTCGACCGCCGAGCGCAGGCTGGCGTAGCTGGTCATGATCAGCACCGGTGTGCCCTGGCCGAGCTTGATCAGCTCGGTGCCGGGAGCGCCCGGTAGTCGCAGGTCGCTGACGATCAGATCGAATGTGGGAATACTGAAGCGTTCTTGTGCTTCCTGCACTGAACCGGCTTCGCTGACCTGGTACTGGTTGCGTTCCAGCAGGCGGCGCAAGGCGGAGCGGATAATGGTTTCGTCTTCGACGATCAAAATGTGCGGCATTGATTCGATACTCTCGACGGTCTCAGTTCACAGCGGACGTCGCTTCGACATGACGCGGCAATGTCACCCGGATACGGGTGCCGCGCTGGCTCTGAACATCAGCCGGGCTGTCGATGGTGATTTGTCCATAATGCTCTTCAACGATGGAATAGACCAGTGCAAGGCCCAGACCGGTGCCTTCGCCAGGATCCTTGGTGGTGAAGAAGGGTTCGAACAATCGGTCCATGATGCTCGACGGAATACCGCTGCCTTCGTCTTCGACGATCAGATCGACCGTGTGTTCGCCGGCTTCGCTCTTGACCCGCACCGCACTGCCGGCAGGCGAGGCGTCACGGGCGTTGGAGAGCAGATTGATCAGCACCTGGGCGAGCCGCTGCGGATCGCCTTCGACCCAGTGATCGGGATCGCACAGGTTATAGAACTGAACTTCGAAATTGCGCCGGTTCAGGGCCAGCAGGCCGATGGCGTCCTGGGCGACTTCCGCCAGACAAACGGGCTCGTCACTGTGCTGATGGCTGCCGGCGTGGGCGAAACTCATTAACGACTGGACGATGCGCGACACGCGTTTGGTCTGCTCGAGGATCTGGCCGCTGATTTCCGTCAGCTCACCGTCCTCTTCGCGCTCTTCCCGCAGGTTTTGCGCCAGGCACGCGATGCCGGTGATCGGGTTACCGATTTCGTGAGCCACACCCGCCGCGAGTCGACCGATGCTGGCCAGACGCTCGGAGTGCACCAGTTTGTCTTCGAGCATTTGGGTTTCGGTCAGATCTTCCACCAGCAACACCAGGCCGCTGTTGCCCGGTGCCAGCGGCTCGTCGATCGCCGCTTTGTGCAGGTTCAGCCAACGGGTCTGGCCGTCGAGGGCCAAATGCTGTTTGTGTAAATGCTCATCCGGCAGATGGATGAAGCCTTGCAGCAGGTCTTTCCACGGATTGGCGATGGTGCTCAGGCGCGAGCCGACGACCCGTTGCGCGGCAATTCCGGTCAGTTCTTCCATGGCCTTATTCCACATCAGGATCTCCTGATCCTTGGCCAGCGAGCAGACGCCCATCGGCAGTTCCTGCAGGGTCTGGCGGTGGTAGCGGCGCAGGGCATCGAGTTCGGCAGCCAGACCGGTGAGGCGCGAGTGATAATCCTCGAGGCGGCTTTCGATGAAGTGGATGTCTTCGGTGACGTAGTTTTCACCGCCAGCCTTGTACGGCAGAAAGGTTTCCACCATGTCCTGGGCGACGCTCGGGCCCATCAGGCCGGAGAGGTTGGCTTCAATCCGGTCACGCAGGCGACGCAAGGCGTAAGGGCGGCGTTCGTCGAATGGCAGATAAAGGTCGCGCAGGGCCTGCTCGACCTCTTTCTGCGCGGCCTTGGCGCCCAGCGGCTTGGCCAGTTGCGTGGCGAACTCCTGCGGCGAGGCGGCGTGCAGTTCCCGGCGTTGCGGGCGTCGCACGTTGTCCACCGCGCAGGCTTCGGCGGCGCTGGCTTCTTCGGGGCTGGCATTGGTGAACAGCGAAATCAGCGTGAACATCAGGACGTTGGCCGCCAGCGAGGCGATGGCCGCCATGTGCCAACTGGTGTCGTCCAATACGTAAATCATGTTCAGCAGCGGAATGTAGAAACCTTGCAGGTTGCCGACCAGCGGCAAGAGCATGGTCACGACCCACACCACAATCCCCGCCAGCAGACCGGCGATAAAACCGCGGCGATTGGCGGTCGGCCAGTACAGCACCGAGAGCACACCCGGCAGGAATTGCAGGGTCGCGACGAAGGCGACGATGCCGAGGTTGGCCAGATCCTGCTCGGCGCCGAGCATCAGGTAGAAGCAGAAGCCGGCCATGATGATCGCGACGATCAGTGCCCGGCGGGTCCATTTCAACCAGCGATAGATATTGCCCTCGGCCGGTGGCTGGTAGAGCGGCAGCACCAGATGGTTCAGGGCCATGCCCGACAGCGCCAGCGTGGTGACGATGATCAGGCCGCTGGCCGCCGACAGACCGCCGACATAGGCCAGCAACGCCAGCGACTTGCTGTTGGCGGCGATGCCGATGCCGAGGGTGAAGTATTCCGGATTGGTCGTGGCGCCGAGTTTCAGGCCGGCCCAGAGAATCAGCGGCACGGCCAGGCTCATCAACAGCAGGAACAGCGGCAAGCCCCAGCTCGCGCTGACCAGCGAGCGCGGGTTGAGGTTTTCAGTGAAGGTCATGTGATACATGTGCGGCATCACGATCGCCGAGGCGAAAAACACCAGCAGCAACGTGCGCCACGGGCCTTCCTGCAACGGCGTGTGCAGGGCGGCGAGGGCGGTCTGGTTCTGCAACAGCCACAGTTCAAGTTGCTGCGGGCCGTCGAATACGCCGTATAGCGCGTAGAGGCCAACGCCGCCAAGGGCCACCAGTTTGATCACCGATTCAAAGGCAATCGCGAACACCAGTCCTTCGTGCTTTTCACGGGTGGCGATGTGACGGGAGCCGAAGAAGATCGTGAACAGAATGATCAGCGCACAGAACGCCAGGGCCACGCGATTCTGCACCGGTTCGCCGGTGAGGATGCCAATGGAGTCGGCAACCGCCTGAATCTGCAACGCCAGCAACGGCAAGACGCCGATCAGCATGAAAATCGTGGTCAGCGCACCGGCCCAGGTGCTGCGAAAGCGGAAGGCGAACAGGTCCGCCAGCGACGACAGTTGATAAGTGCGGGTGATCTTGAGGATCGGATACAGCAGCACTGGCGCCAGCAGAAACGCGCCGGACACCCCGAGATAACTGGACAGAAAGCCATAGCCGTACTGATAGGCCAGACCCACCGTGCCATAGAACGCCCACGCGCTGGCGTAGACCCCCAGCGACAGGGTGTAGGTCAACGGGTGGCGAATGATCGCCCGCGGGATCATGCCCCGCTCACTGATCCAGGCCACGCCGAACAGCGCGGCCAGGTAGGCGGCGCTGATCAGCAGCATCTGGGTCAGGCTAAAGCTCATCGGCATCTTTTTGGCTCTGCAGGATGAAGGTCACGACAATCAGGATCAGCCAGAGCAGATAAGGGCGATACCAGGCGCCCGTCGCGTCGATCCACCAATCCATGATGGCAGGAGAAAACAGGTAGATCCCCACGACCAGAAGCAGGACCAAGCGATAGATGTACATCCCGGCCTCTCTTTTTTATGCGCGTGCCCGAAAACGTGCGGCGATGGTAACGGATGGGCGCGCCACTGCAAGTGTCGTCACAGCAGTTGCGCTTCGGGCAGGGTCAGTGTGCGCGGGATTTTCAAGGCATCCCAGTGGGCGCTGCCCCAGTTCAGCAGCTCTTGCGGCGAGGCGTGGGCCAGTTCGGGCCCCGGGTTTTGCCCCAATGCACGCAGGGCCCGCAGCAACAATGGCGTGGCCTGATCGGCTTCCAGCGGTGGCGAGCGATAGGACTTGCCGAGCTTGTTGCCGTCCGGCTGGGTGATCAATGGCAGATGCAGGTAGCGCGGTTGGCGCAGGCCCAGCAGTTCTTGCAGATAGAGCTGGCGCGGCGTGGAGTCGAGCAGATCGGCGCCGCGCACGATGTCGGTGATGCCCTGCCACGCATCGTCCAGCACCACCGCCAGTTGGTAGGCGTAGAGACCGTCGCGGCGGCGGATTACGAAATCTCCCACGTCACGGCCCAGATGCTGGCGGTATTGGCCCTGCACCCGGTCGATGAAGTGGTATTCGAGCTCCGGCACGCGCAGGCGAATCGCCGCGTCTTCCTGACCATGGCCGGCATTGCGGCAAAGTCCCGGATAAATGCCGTGGTACGGCTCCAGTTGTTTGCGTGAGCAGGTGCAGGCGTAGGCGAGGCCGTGATTGAACAGGCTGTCGAGCACTTGGGCGTAGGCTTCGTGCCGATCGCTCTGGCGGACCATTTCGCCGTCCCATTCGAAGCCATAGCTTTCCAGCGCCTTGAGAATCGCCGCTTGCGCGCCCGGCTCTTCGCGAGGCGGATCGAGGTCTTCCATGCGCACCAGCCAGCGGCCGCCCACCGAGCGTGCGTCCAGATAAGAGGCCAGGGCGGCGACCAGCGAACCGAAATGCAGGTGCCCGCTGGGTGTCGGGGCGAAGCGGCCAATGTAGGCGGGGGAGGTGTTGGCAGTCATGAGGGCGATGTTACTTGAGAGTCAGAAAACAGCAGAAACAAAAACGGAGCGTTCGCACGCTCCGTTTTTCGTTCAGGCCGGGATTACTTGCCGACCTGCTTTTCCTTGATTTCCGCCAGGTTCTTGCAGTCGACGCACATGTCGGCAGTCGGACGGGCCTCGAGGCGCTTGACACCGATCTCGATGCCGCAAGAGTCGCACCAGCCATACTCTTCGTCTTCGATCAGTTGCAGGGTCTTGTCGATCTTCTTGATCAGTTTGCGCTCGCGGTCGCGGGCGCGCAGCTCGAGGGCGAACTCTTCTTCCTGGCTGGCACGGTCGGCCGGATCAGGAAAGTTGGCCGCTTCGTCTTTCATGTGATCAACAGTGCGGTCGACTTCCTGCATCAAGTCGAGTTTCCACTTGGTCAGGATCTTGGTGAAGTGCGCACGCATAGGCGCGCCCATGTACTCTTCGCCCTCTTTAGGGACGTAAGGTTCGAAACCGCTGAGTGTCTGACTTGCCTGTTGCTTTGCTTGGGTGGGCATGAAATGGACCGCCTCTACTCTTGTAATCCATTGCGCAGGATTGCTCCATCACCGACACCTGCCGGCCCTGCGGCTGCAAGCGGGCGAACTTACCAGATCAATTCGACCCGCGCTACTCCCGGATGTCGAGCGCGTGGCCGATGGGACTTGCAAATGTTTGCCAAGCCATGTCCGGCGGTGCTGCAAACCTGCTCAATCACTGATTTTAGTCAATCCTGGAGCGTACGCGCGGGTCGTTACAGTCCAGTGTTCTTGAGGCTGTGACCGCTGCGGGTTCTCGCTCGTTCCGGCAGATGGGTAGAATCGTTTCTTTTCCCTCGTTGAAGGAAGGCCAATGGCTCAGCCCTACAGTGCGCGCAGTCGTGCGATCGAACCGTTCCATGTGATGGCGTTGCTGGCGCGGGCCAATGAATTGCAGGCCGCCGGCCACGACGTGATCCACCTGGAAATCGGCGAGCCGGACTTCACCACCGCCGAGCCGATCATCCGCGCCGGCCAGCAAGCCCTGACGGCCGGGAAAACCCGCTACACCGCAGCCCGTGGCATTCCCGAGCTGCGCGAGGCGATTTCCGGCTTCTATCAAACGCGCTACGGCCTGAACATCGATCCACGACGGATTCTCATTACGCCCGGCGGTTCCGGCGCGCTGCTGCTGGCCAGTGCGTTGCTGGTGGATCCGGGCAAACACTGGCTGCTGGCCGACCCCGGCTATCCTTGCAACCGACACTTTCTGCGGTTGGTCGAAGGCGCGGCACAGCTTGTACCGGTGGGCCCGGACGTTCGCTATCAACTGACGCCGGACCTGGTGGCACGCCACTGGGACCACGACAGCGTCGGTGCGCTGGTCGCTTCGCCGGCCAACCCGACCGGTACGATTCTGACCCGCGATGAACTGGCCGGGTTATCCGCAGCCATCAAGGCCCGTCACGGGCATCTGGTGGTGGACGAGATTTATCACGGCCTGACTTACGGCACCGACGCCGCCAGTGTGCTGGAAGTGGACGACAGCGCCTTTGTCCTCAACAGTTTCTCCAAATATTTCGGCATGACCGGTTGGCGTCTCGGCTGGCTGGTGGCGCCGGATGCGGCCGTCAGTGAGCTGGAAAAACTCGCGCAGAACCTCTACATCAGCGCGCCAAGCATGGCCCAACACGCAGCGCTGGCCTGTTTTGAACCGGACACCATCGCGATTCTCGAAGAGCGTCGCGCCGAATTCGGCCGTCGTCGCGACTTCCTGCTGCCGGCATTGCGGGAGCTGGGCTTCAACATTGCCGTGGAGCCGGAAGGCGCGTTCTATTTGTATGCCGATATCAGCCAGTTCGGCGGCGATGCCTTCGCGTTCTGCCGGCATTTCCTCGAAACCGAACACGTGGCATTCACGCCGGGGCTGGATTTCGGCCGCTATCAGGCCGGTCATCACGTGCGCTTTGCCTACACGCAAAACCTCCCACGCCTACAGGAAGCGGTAGAGCGTATCGCCCGTGGCTTGAAGAGCTGGCAAGGCTGATGCGCTTTCATCCTCCGCTCGAAGAAGGTCGATTGATCCGCCGTTACAAGCGTTTTCTCGCCGATATCGAAACCGTTGGCGGCGAATTGCTGACCATTCACTGCCCGAACACCGGTTCAATGCTCAATTGCCAGGTCGAGGGCGGGCAGGTCTGGTTCAGCCGCTCCACAGATCCGAAACGCAAACTGCCCGGCACCTGGGAGGTCGGTGAAACCCCGCAAGGCCGGTTGTTTTGCGTCAACACCGGGCGCGCCAACGCACTGGTCGAAGAGGCCTTGCAGGCCGGCGTCATCAGTGAGCTGAACGGTTTTACCGGGCTCAAGCGTGAAGTGGCGTACGGGCAGGAAAAGAGCCGGATCGATTTTCGCCTCGACTACCCGACGGGCTCGGCTTACGTTGAAGTGAAAAGCGTCACTCTGGGTTTCGACGGCACGGCGATTGCGGCATTTCCCGATGCAGTGACCCAGCGCGGCGCCAAGCATTTGCGTGAGCTGGCGCATCTGGCGCGGGACGGGATTCGTGCGGTGCAGTTGTACTGCGTCAATCTCACGGGTGTCGAAGCGGTGCGCCCGGCCGAGGAAATCGACTCGGCCTACGCCGCTGCGCTACGTGAGGCGGTGGCGTGCGGGGTCGAGGTCCTGGCGTACGGCGTGCGATTGAGCCATGAAGAGATGGTGATCGACAGGCGCCTGGACGTGCTGCTCAACGGTTAAACGTCGATCCACAGCCCTTGCGCGTCTTCATGGCAAGGGATGGCCGTCAGCGATTGTCCGGCGCAGGGGCCGGCGACGCATTCTCCGTCTTCGATCAGAAACAGTGCGCCGTGGGTGGCGCACTGGATCAGGCTGTTGCTGGGGTCGAGAAACTGGTCGGGATGCCATTCCAGACCGACGCCCCGATGCGGGCAGCGATTGAGGTAGACGTAAGCCTGCCCCGCGCGGCGCACGGCAAACAGTTTTTTCCCGTCGATATCGAAACCGCGGCTGCCGCCCTCAGCCAGATCGGCACCCGCGCAAAGAAACTTCATGGCTATCCTCAAGTGTCGGCTCGTGTCCGGATATGTCCGAGCTTGACGTTCAAATGCAAACAATTATCAAATGGCCGCCTTCGCCCGTGGCGAGGTGATCGCTGCCGAGGATACTTGGCCTGCCGTTCCGATGCCCGGGAAAACCTTTCAAGGAAGCTGTCTATGCGCCTGAGTACCCCCGTTGCCGTGCTGTGTGTCGGACTTTTGGTCAGCCACCAGGCTGCAGCGGCCGAGTTGCCGCAACGTTGGGTCAGCGCCGGCGGTGCGTTGTCGGAGTGGGTCAGTGCGCTGGGCGGCGAGGCCAAACTGGTGGGCGTCGACACCACCAGCCAGCATCCGCAATCCCTCAAGTCCCTGCCGAGCATCGGCTACCAGCGCAGCCTGTCGGCCGAAGGCATCCTCAGCCTGCGCCCGGACATCCTCATCGGCACCGAAGAAATGGGCCCGCCGCCAGTGATCTCGCAGGTTCGCAGTGCCAAGGTGCAGGTGGAATTGTTCTCGGCTCAGCCGGATCTGCCGACGCTGGAGAAAAACGTCACCCATCTGGGGCAGTTGCTGGGGGCCGAAAGCCAGGCCGCGCAATTGCTGCACAGTTATCAACAGCAACTCGATGCTCAGAAGGCACGTGTGGTTGCGGTGCAATCAAAGCACAAAGCACCGGGCGTGCTGTTGCTGCTCGGCCATGCCGGCGGCAAACCACTGATCGCCGGCAAGGACACCGCCGCCGATTGGCTGCTGCAACAGGCGGGCGGCCATAACCTCGCGACCCACACCGGTTACAAGCCGTTTTCCGTGGAGTCACTGGCCAGTCTTGATCCTGAAGTGCTGGTGTTCGCTGACCGTGCGCTGACCGGCGAGGCGGCGAAAGCGGCGTTGTTCAAGGAAAACCCGATCCTCAATTCCAGCCGTGCAGCCAAGACCGGACGCGTGCTGGAGCTGGATCCGACGCTGCTGGTGGGCGGACTCGGGCCGCGTTTGCCGGCAGCGCTGAAGACTCTGTCTGACGGTTTCTATCCGGCCTCGAGCGGCCAATGACCACGCTGGTCAAACCCCGTGGCTTGTTCATCGGCCTGATCCTGCTGTGTCTGCTGGCGATCTGGCTGTCGCTGGCATTGGGGCCGGTCAGCCTGCCGTTGTTCGATACCTTGCGCGCTGCGCTGCGCATGATCGGTGTGCCGTTGGCGCCGGACGGGCTGGAGCAGGCTGAACTGATTCTCGGGCAGATTCGTCTGCCGCGTACGTTGCTCGGGCTGGCAGTCGGCGGCGTGCTTGCCCTGTCCGGTGTGGCGATGCAGGGGCTGTTTCGCAATCCGCTGGCCGATCCAGGGTTGGTTGGCGTCTCGAGCGGCGCGGCGCTGGGCGCGGCGGTGGCGATCGTCGGCGGCTCGTTTTTTGGCGGACTGCCAGAGTGGTTCGGGCCTTATCTGCTGTCGGTTTGCGCGTTTCTCGGTGGCCTTGGCGTAACTGCGCTGGTCTATCGACTCGGCCGCCGCAACGGGCAGACCAATGTGGCGACCATGTTGCTGGCGGGGATTGCCCTGACCGCGCTGGCCAGTTCGGCGGTGGGGCTGTTTACCTATCTGGCCGACGACGCCACATTGCGCACGTTGACGTTCTGGAACCTGGGCAGCCTCAACGGCGCGAGCTATGCGCGGTTGTGGCCGCTGCTGATCATCACTGCCGGTGTTGCGCTTTGGCTTCCACGTCGGGCGAAGGCGCTCAATGCGTTGCTGCTCGGCGAATCGGAAGCCGGGCATCTGGGAATCGATGTCGAACGGCTCAAGCGCGAGTTGGTGTTTTGCACGGCGCTGGGTGTCGGTGCGGCGGTGGCGGCGGCAGGGATGATCGGTTTTGTCGGGCTGGTGGTGCCGCATCTGGTGCGCTTGCTCGCCGGGCCGGATCACCGGGTGTTGCTGCCGGCATCGGTGCTGGCCGGGGCCAGTCTGTTGCTGTTGGCGGATCTGGTTGCACGTCTGGCACTGGCGCCGGCGGAGTTGCCGATCGGCATCGTCACCGCGTTCATCGGTGCGCCGTTCTTCCTTTATCTGCTGCTGCGAGGGCGTGCCTGATGCTGCGTGCGCACAATCTGCACATCCGCCGTGGCCGCAAGACTGTTCTGGCCGACGTCAGCCTGCAACTCGAACCGGGCGAAGTGCTTGGCGTGCTGGGGCCGAATGGCGCCGGTAAAAGTACCTTGCTCGGCGCGTTGTGCGGTGAGTTGAGCGCGCACGAGGGGGAAGTGCTGCTGGACGGTGAGGCCTTGAGTCATTGGAGCGGCACTCAGCGCGCCCAGCGGCTGGCGGTGTTGCCGCAGGTGTCGACCCTGGATTTTGCCTTTCGCGTTGAAGAAGTGGTCGGCATGGGGCGTCTGCCTTATCAGAGCGGGCGGGTGCGCGACGACGAAATTGTCGTTGATGCTTTGCGGGCGGCGGATGCCGGGCATCTGAGCGGTCGCAGTTATCTGGCGCTGTCCGGCGGCGAGCGTCAACGGGTGCATCTGGCGCGTGTGCTGGCGCAACTCTGGCCGGGGCAGGCGGGGCAGACTCTGCTGCTTGATGAGCCGACCTCGATGCTTGATCCATTGCATCAACACACGACGCTGCAAGCAGTGCGCGAATTTGCCGATCGCGGCGCGGCGGTGCTGGTGATCCTGCATGATCTGAATCTGGCGGCGCGCTATTGTGATCGCATCCTGCTGCTGGAAGGCGGGCGCCCGATTGCGCTGGGCACGCCGCAGCAGGTATTGCGTCCGGAATCGTTGAAGGCAGTTTTCGGTCTGGAAGTGCTGGTGCAGCCGCACCCGGAGCGCGGGCATCCGCTGATCATCGCCCGCTGATTTCGTCATCGAGGTGAGTGTATGCGCGGGATTTTGCTGTTGGCGGTGTTGTGGCTTGCAGGTTGCCAGCATGTTGCGGCGCCCCCGGTCGTGGGCGAGATCCGTGATTTGCGCAGCGGCGAGCATCTGACGGCGCAGCAATTACTGGCTCGGTTGAGCAGTCCATCGCAGGTGATTGTTGGTGAGCGGCATGACAACGCTGATCACCATGCCCTTCAATTGTGGCTGTTACAGAACCTGGAAAAGGCGCGGCCCCAGGGCAGTCTCCTGTTGGAAATGCTGACACCCGATCAACAGTCGCGGGTTGATGACGTACGACATGCGTCAACGCCACCGGCTGATCTTCCTGCTGCATTGGCCTGGCAGGAGGGTTGGGACTGGAATCTCTACGGACCGATTGTGCGGTTCGCCCTGACGCAATCCTGGCCGTTGCTGGCGGCGAACCTCGATAACATCGAAATCCGCGCGTTCTATCGCGATCCTCCGGTTCTGAGCGGTGAGCGCAGCAATGCCAAATCTGTGAAAGAGACGCTGTTGGAGCAGATCGGCGATTCTCACTGCGGCTTGCTGCCGTCATCACAAATGCCGGCGATGCTGGCCGTTCAGCAACAGCGGGATCGACGCATGGCCTCGCGTTTGCTGGCAGCGCCTGCGCCTGCCTTGTTACTGGCGGGTGCGTATCACGCGCGCAAAGATGTCGGGGTGCCGCTGCATGTACTGGATCTGGGCGCGCCGCAAGCGCCGACGGTGTTGATGCTGGCGGAGCAGGGCAGTGAGGTTACGGCGGCGATGGCTGATTATGTCTGGCTCACCCCAGCCACGCCGAAACCGGATTATTGCGCGCAGATGCGTAAGCAGTTCGGCAAGCAATGACTTTTCCACAGGCAAAAAAAGACCCGGTAAAAACCGGGTCAAATAACCGTGATTAGCCTGATGAGGAGATAATCTGAGAGTCCGAACCAAGGGCTTTTCAGAATATCGACTGATCTCGCGATCAGTTGTGATAATCATAGCGATTCTCATTAACGAGTCAACTGCTGTTTTTCCATTTTTGTCGTTTTGTCCCGGCAATGGCGTAAACGCCCCGCGAACAGGGCTTCAGTTCTGGCTGTTAAATCCCGTGAGCTGCTTGTTGAGCTGGTCGATACGCCGCGCCATGCTTTCGATCAGGCTGTGGGCGATTTTCGGATTGGTGCGGGTCATGCTCAGAAACTGATCGCCGGGAATCAGCATCACCGTGCTCGCTTCCCGGGCAATGACCGTTGCGTTGCGCGGTTCGCCAGTGAATACAGCCATTGCGCCGAAGATCTCATCCTTGGGCACATCGCCTACCTTGTGCCCATTAACAAAGGCTTCGGCGTGTCCTTCGATAATCACGAATACATGGTCAGCGACATCGCCCTGGCGTATCAGAACGTCTCCGGCCTCGACACGCTTGAACCCATTGGTGCTGCGAAACTCACGTGGCTTGAACTCGGCAACGGCGTGGGCCAGCAGCGCCATTTGCCCCAGCAGGTAGCGCAGAAACTGCTCCGAGCGAGATGAATCGCTATACACATGCTGAAACAAATCACTTCGTCGATAGGGCAGCAACGTCAGCGGGTTATCCGTGCCCAAGGCGCAATCAGCCCATTCCGGCCCCTGCTGCAGGCCGATTAGGTCCCCCTCATGCCAATAGAACAGACCGCGACCGCTCACTCTGCCGGTGATGACACCTTGCGTGAGCAAGAACAATTGGTCGTCCGGCAAGCGTGTCAGCAAATCATCCGTGGCTTCCAGTTCCAGCGCCGGCCCGCACGGCGCCAGGCCTTCGAGCCATTGCGCAGGCAAGCTCTGCAAGTGGTTGATCAATGCATCGGCCTTGGCCGATTGTTCCCCGAGCAGGTACATGGCGGTCAGTGCCCGTCAGTTCTTGTGGCGAGAGGAAATGGCTTCCAGCTGCTTGTTCAGCGCATCCTTGCGTTCGGCGGGAATGTCGTTCCAGTGCACGTCCATCAGCGCCCCTTCGATCGCGTACAACAACACCTTCGACGCCCGGAACCCGCGGGTACGCACGGCCCGGTAGGCATCCACCGCGCCCAGGCGACGCAAGTCGGAGGCGCTATGGATGCCCACGGCATGCAGCCATTGCGCCGACGTCTTGCCAAGATTCTTCAGGTGTTGCAGTTCATCATTCATCAAGCCTCCTTGCGACGGCCGAATGGTGCGTGGGCGAGCTTCTCAGGAGTGTAGCCATCAGTAGGAAAAGCGTGGTTGTTTGGTCGGCTTCGACGCAAACGCTTCTAAGAAACGTCAGTTTTTCGCTGATGAATCAGCACGGAGCAGGGCGAGGGGGAATTACCAACAGCACGCAGTCCAGCGCAAAGCGGGGGCGCTGGACGAGTTTGGGTATCCTGAGACTCAGCGAGTGCGATAACGCAGGCGCGTACCGAAATTCATCGACATCAGGATTTCGTCGGCACTCAGCTCCGGCGGGAAGTAGGCACCGGAAATCTGCGCGTGGGCCAGGCTCGCGCCCTCCAGCGAAGCGTTGCGAAAGTCGATTCCGCGCAGGTCGGCGGAACGAAAGTAGGCGTCCCTGAAGTCCACGCCATCGGCGTTCAGTTCACGCAGGTCGAGGCCACGGAAATCACCACCGACCATGTCGATCGGGCCGTCTTTCGGCCGTTCATTGTTGAAACCTGTGATGTCGTCTTTGTGCAGCAAGGCATAAAGCGGGGTGTCGAGAAGTTTCGGCTGGCTCATGTCAAATCACCTGTTGGTTTTATGACGCCAGTATAGTGCCACTATTTGACGGCCGTGAAGCGAGCGAGGGCTTCACGGCCGAAATAGTTTCTTACAGGCCTGGCAGGCGCTGGCGGATTTGCGCCACGACGGTGTCCAGGGTGCCGGATTCATTGGTCTGCACGCGTTTGCTGCGCAGGATTTCTTCCGGGGTCAGGGCTTCGCGGTTGGCTTGTTGCGCTTCGATCACGGCAAGGGTCGCGTCGGACGGATCCTTTTTGTCTGCCTGACGAATCGCCAGCCAGCTCTCGATCACTGCCTGCGGAGCATTGCAGTCGAGGATCAGGAATGGCGCGCCGGTGGCTTCGGCAACCTTGGCGGCGTTGTCGCGTTGTTCGCGCTTGAGGTAAGTGGCGTCGATCACCACCGGGAAACCGGCGTGCAGGATCACTTCGGCGATTTCATGCAGGCGAGCATAAGTCGCGGTGCTGGCATCGGCGCTGTAGATCCCGGCCTGAACATCATTGGCAACGGTTTGCTCGCCGAACAGGCGTTTGCGCTCGACATCGGAGCGCAGGCGGATCGCGCCCAGCGCTTCGACCAGACGCATGGCCACGTGGCTTTTACCGACCGCGGAAACGCCGTGGGTAATCGCCATGAAGCGCGAAGGAATGGTGCTGTAGCTTTCCGCCAGGTTGGCGTAGTTGCGGTACTGGCGCAGGGTGGTGGCGCGCTGCACCGGAGTGGCATCGGCCGGCATGCTGAACAGTGCGACTTTCGCACGTACCAATGCGCGGTAAGCCTTGTAGAAGTTCAGCACTTCCAGGCCTTGATAGTCGCCGGTTAGTTCCAGGTACTGGCTGATGAAGCGACGGGCGAGGGATTTCAGGCCACGGTCTTCCAGGTCCATTGCCAGGAAACCGGTGTCGGCCCAGACGTCGGTGAAGCGGAACGGTTCGTTGAATTCGATGCAGTCGAAGATCACGACTTTGCCGTCGATCAGCGTGGCGTTGCCCAGGTGAATGTCACCGTGGCACTCGCGAGTGAAGCCGTCGGCCTTGCGCTGGGCGAACAGCGGCTTGAGGCGATCGAAGCTGCTTTCAGCCCACGCTTGCAGGGCGTCGAGTTGCAGCAGGTCATTCTTGTCGCTGAGGAAAGGCAGGATCTGTTCGAAGTTCTGACGCACTGGCGCCATCACGCTGTCAGGCGTGCCGGCATCGTGCTCGGTCGGGACTTTCGGCGCGTTGAGGTGGAAGCGGGCGATCTGCTCGGCCATCGCGTCGATGTGCGCGGTGGTCAGCTCGCCGTTGGCTTGCAGGGTGCTGAGCAGGCCGGTCTGCGGGAACTGGCGCATTTTCAGCACGTATTCGATGGCCGGGCCTTCGCCACCCAGTTGCGGGGCTTCGGCGCTGCCGGTCACTGGAATCACTTCCAGATACAAATCTTCGGTCAGGCGCTGGTTCAGGCGCAGCTCTTCACCGCAGAAGTGCTCGCGGGAGTCGAGGCTGGTGAAGTCGAGGAAACCGAAATTCACCGGTTTCTTCACTTTATAAGCGTAGGGACCGGTGAGCAGCACCCACGAAATATGGGTTTCGATGACCTGGAACCCTTCGACGGGATGCGGGTAGAGGGCCGGGTTTTGCAGGGCAGCGATCAGGGACTGGCTCACGGACGATCCTTCAGAGACTGGGGGAAATTCAAGGCGCTCATTATGGCCGCTCGCCAGCCCGACGCAAACCTCGGAGCGCTCCTGTTGAGTATGAATAAAGTGCGTATAATCCGCCGCCATGACTCGTACTCGATCCCCCCGTTCCCCTAAAAAACCAGCTTCCCGGGGCCTGCGCCCATGGTTGGGCTGGGCCCTTAAACTCAGTCTGGTCGGCCTTGTGGTGCTGGCCGGCTTCGCCGTTTACCTCGATGCCGTGGTGCAGGAGAAGTTCTCCGGCAAGCGCTGGACCATCCCGGCCAAGGTGTATGCGCGCCCGCTTGAGCTGTTCGTCGGACAAAAGCTGAGCAAGGACGATTTCCTCACCGAACTCGATGCCCTGGGCTATCGCCGCGAAGCCGTGAGCAACGGTCCCGGCGCGGCGGCGGTCAATGGCAACACGGTTGATCTGAATACCCGTGGCTTCCAGTTCTATGAAGGCCTCGAGAAACCGCAGCCGGTGCGCGTGCGTTTCTCCGGCGATTACGTGGCCGAACTCTCGGCGACCAACGGTTCGAAGCTCTCCGTGGTACGCCTGGAGCCGTTGATGATCGGCGGTATCTACCCGAAAAACCTTGAAGACCGGATTCTGATCAAGCTCGATCAGGTGCCGCCGTACCTGCTGGAAACCCTGGTCGCCGTGGAAGACCGGGATTTCTACAGCCACTGGGGCGTGTCGCCGAAATCGATTGCCCGCGCAGTCTGGGTCAACACCTCGGGCGGCAAGATGACCCAGGGCGGCAGTACGCTGACCCAGCAACTGGTCAAGAACTTCTACCTCACCAACGAACGCAGCCTGACCCGCAAGCTCACCGAAGCGATGATGGCGATGCTGCTCGAGCTGCACTACGACAAAAAGGAAATCCTCGAGGCTTACCTCAACGAAGTCTTTGTCGGTCAGGACGGTCAGCGGGCGGTGCACGGTTTCGGTCTGGCCAGCCAGTTTTTCTTTGCCCAGCCCTTGTCCGAGTTGAAGCTGCACCAGGTCGCGCTGTTGGTCGGGATGGTCAAAGGTCCGTCCTATTACAACCCGCGCCGCAATCCGGAGCGGGCGCTGGAGCGACGCAATCTGGTGCTCGACGTGCTTGAGCAGCAAGGCGTCGCATCCGCCGAACAGGTGGCTGCCGCGAAGAAAATGCCGCTGGGCGTAACCACGCGCGGCAAGCTGGCCGACAGTTCGTTTCCGGGCTTCATCGATCTGGTCAAACGCCAGTTGCGTGAAGACTACCGCGACGAAGACTTGACCGAAGAAGGCCTGCGGATTTTCACCAGCTTCGATCCGATTCTGCAGATGAAAGCCGAAGCGTCGGTCAACGACACCTTCAAGCGTCTGTCCGGTCGCAAGGGTTCCGACGACGTGGAAGCGGCGATGGTCGTTACCAACCCGGAAACCGGCGAAGTCCAGGCCATGATCGGCAGCCGTCAGGCGAGTTTTGCCGGGTTCAACCGGGCACTGGATGCGGTGCGGCCGATTGGCTCGCTGATCAAGCCGGCGGTTTATCTGACGGCGCTGGAGAAGCCGAGCCAGTACACGTTGACCAGTTGGCTGTCGGACGAGCCGCTTTCAATCAAGGGTGCGGATGGTCAGGTCTGGAAACCGCAGAACTATGACCGCCGCTCCCACGGTACGGTGTTCCTGTATCAGGGGTTGGCACATTCCTACAACCTGTCGACCTCGCGCCTCGGTCTGGCGGTTGGCGTTCCGAATGTCCTCAAGACGCTGGGTCGCCTGGGCGTGACCCGCGAGTTTCCGGCGTTCCCGTCGATGCTGCTCGGTGCGGGCGGAATGACCCCGATTGAAGTCGCGACAATGTATCAGACGCTTGCCAACGGTGGTTTCAATACGCCGATGCGCGGGATTCGCAGCGTGCTGACTGCCGACGGCGAACCGCTCAAGCGTTATCCGTTCCAGATCGAGCAGCGTTTCGATCCGGCCTCGATCTACCTGATCCAGAACGCCATGCAGCGGGTCATGCGTGAAGGCACCGGCAGTTCGGTTTATAACGTGTTGCCAAGAACCCTGACACTGGCGGGCAAGACCGGCACCAGTAACGATTCGCGCGACAGCTGGTTTGCCGGCTTCAGCCAGGATCTGCTGGCGGTAGTCTGGCTCGGCCGCGACGACAACGGTAAGACGCCGTTCACCGGGGCCACCGGTGCGTTGCAGGTCTGGACCAGTTTCATGCGCAAGGCCGATCCGCTGCCGCTGGACATGCCGCAGCCGGATAACGTGGTGCAGGCCTGGGTCGATTCGCGTACCGGCCAAGGCTCCGATGCCAACTGTCCGGGCGCCGTGCAGATGCCGTATATTCGCGGCAGCGAACCGCCACCCGGCGCCTCCTGTGCGGGCGAAAGCCCGGCATCGGGCGAGTCGGTGATGGATTGGGTCAAGGGCTGGATGAATTAAGCAAAGAGGGTTTCAAGTGAACAAGTGGTTGATTCCAGCGGTGACCGCCGTGGCTTTGCTCAGCGGCTGCTCCACCGTACAGCGTGGTTCGATCCCGGTCGTGGATTCCGGCACCGCCGTGTCCAACAGCGAGCGCATTTCGGCCAATGGCGGTTTCCGTCAAACGACGGTGAAACGTCCTGCACAGGCCCAGACCCAGGCGATCCCGCAAGGTGATACCGGTGTGGTGGTGATGGTGCCGGGCGGCGCAGCGGCTTCGGCACCGATCAGCACTTCGCCGATCGTTCCGGGCCCGGCGTCCGGCGGCATCACGCCGGGGCCGTACAACCCGTCGGCGGTCGAGTCGGCGCCGATCAGCTCCGGCAGCTACAGCATGCCTTCGACGCCGAGCGGCATTCCTTCGGCCAGCAGCGGCGGTGGTCTGTCTGCCGATGAACAACTGGATGGCCCGGTTCTCGCCCTGTTGACTACTGCGCAACAGCAGCAGGCCGGTGGCGACCTCAACGGCGCGTCCTCCAGCCTGGAGCGTGCGCAGCGTGTAGCACCGCGCGAGCCGCAAGTACTTTACCGTCTGGCGCAGGTGCGCATGGCCCAGGGCGATGCGCCGCAAGCCGAGCAGACCGCTCGTCGCGCACTGACCATGGCCAATGGTCGTCCGGACTTGCAGGCCAGTCTGTGGGAATTGATCGCTCAGGCGCGTGAGAAACAAGGTGATTCCGCCGGCGCCACTCTGGCCCGTCAGAAGGCCAAGGTTTCGCTGTGATGGACAGTCGTTTCTCCAAAGTTGCCGATCAATTGCTGTTGATCGAGCGCGAACTGCGCGCCCAGGGCTGGTGGGATGACGTCCAGCCCTCGGTCGAAGCCCTGAGCAGCGTCGAGCCGTTTTCGGTCGACACGCTTGATTTCGAGCAGTGGCTGCAATGGATCTTCCTGCCGCGGATGAAGATGATCCTCGAACAGGATCTGCCATTGCCCAATGCCTCGGGCATTCAGGAAATGGCCGAAATGGTTTTTGCCCAACGCAACCTGCAGGGCAAGGATCGGCAGCTTCAGGTGTTGCTCAAAGAGTTCGACCTGCTGATCACCGCTTCACGCTGAGCCGGGAGCTGCCAGTCGTCACTGGCAGTTTTCCGCTATCTGTTTCTTTGCCTCTTCAGTACGCTGCTGGCGCTGGTCGTCGCTCAGCCGCCGCAGTTCTCCCTCCACCTCCTCCCTCAAGCGCGGATTGTTCTGCAGTTGCGCGAGATTCGTGCGCGCCTGTTCGCAAAATGCCTTGAGTTGATTCTGTTGTTCGGCCACTTGCTTCTTGACCTTGTCATCGATGGCTTTCTGATCGCCCAGCGCACCGCTGCCAGGTAATGCGGCAGGTATTGGTGCGGGAGAGGAGGGCGTCTTAACGGCGGTGGACGACTGCCCTTGTGGTGGCTGTTGATCGAAATGGGTGACGCCTTGGGCGTCGACCCATTTGTAGATCTGAGCGGCCATGCACCATGGGCTGGCGCTGATTAACAGAATTAGGAGAAGCGTTCGCATGCTGATTCCTTGGCAAAACTGCGCAATTGAAGCTAACAGAGTAGCGGTTTCCAGGTTTTTTCTTGCGTTCTCATGTGCTTACCCACAATTAAGCACATAGACGGCTTGACTTGCAGAGGGCGAAACAGAAGAATCCAAAGTCCGCTGTACAGGGACTGCCAGAAGCAGACCCTCTCGGCAGATCATGAGGCGCATATCCGCGTCGACCTGTTACACCCGCAACGCGTTACCTCGCGCTGGGTGGGAAAGGCCCGCAACACTTGGGACGATCCCAATACTTGCTCAGTCAGTGCTGACGTAGTCGGCGACCACCGTCGCTCATGCTCTGCCGAGAAGTAAACCTATTAAGACCCGTTCGCCTTTTTGTGGACGGTATTCTGGCGTTTTAGAGGTGAACAACGTGGAGCTTTTATCTGGCGGTGAGATGCTCGTCCGCTTTTTGCGTGACGAAGGCGTCAAATATATCTACGGGTACCCGGGTGGTGCTCTCCTTCATGTTTACGATGCCCTGTTCAAAGAACCGGAAGTGACCCACATCCTGGTTCGTCACGAACAAGCGGCTACCCATATGGCTGACGGCTACGCCCGTGCCACCGGTAAAGCCGGCGTGGTATTGGTGACTTCCGGTCCAGGCGCCACAAACGCCATCACCGGTATCGCCACTGCCTATATGGATTCGATTCCAATGGTGATCATTTCCGGTCAGGTGCCAAGCACCATGGTCGGTACCGACGCGTTCCAGGAAACCGACATGATCGGTATCTCCCGGCCGATCGTGAAGCACAGCTTCATGATCAAGCACGCCTCGGAAATCCCGGAAGTCATGAAGAAGGCCTTCTACCTGGCGCAATCCGGTCGTCCGGGCCCGGTCGTGGTCGATATCCCGAAAGACATGACCAACCCGGCCGAGAAGTTCGAATACATCTTCCCGAAGAAAGCCAAACTGCGTTCCTACAGCCCGGCCGTTCGCGGTCACTCCGGGCAAATCCGCAAGGCGGCAGAAATGCTCCTGGCGGCCAAGCGTCCCGTGCTGTACTCCGGCGGTGGCGTGATTCTCGGCAACGGCTCCGCGCCGCTGACCGAACTGGCGCAAATGCTCAACCTGCCGGTTACCAATACCTTGATGGGCCTGGGTGCCTACCCTGGCACTGACCGTCAGTTCATCGGCATGCTCGGCATGCACGGCAGCTACACCGCTAACCTGGCGATGCACCATGCCGACGTGATCCTGGCGGTCGGTGCGCGTTTCGACGATCGCGTGATCAACGGCGCGCCGAAGTTCTGCCCGAACGCCAAGATCATTCACATCGACATCGACCCGGCTTCGATTTCCAAGACCATCAAGGCCGACGTGCCAATCGTTGGTCCGGTGGAGAGCGTCCTGACTGAAATGGTCGCGATCCTCAAGGAAATCGGCGAAACCCCGAACAAGGAAGCGGTCGCCAGCTGGTGGAAGCAGGTTGACGAGTGGCGCGGTGATCGTGGCCTGTTCCCTTACGACAAGGGCGACGGCAGCAAGATCAAGCCACAGACCGTGATCGAAACCCTGTGCGAAGTGACCAAGGGCGATGCCTTTGTGACCTCCGACGTGGGCCAGCACCAGATGTTTGCTGCGCAGTACTACAAGTTCAACAAGCCGAACCGCTGGATCAACTCCGGTGGTCTGGGCACGATGGGCTTCGGTCTGCCGGCCGCGATGGGTATCGCTTTGAGCTTCCCAGATACCGATGTTGCGTGCGTCACCGGTGAAGGCAGCATCCAGATGAACATCCAGGAGCTGTCGACCTGCCTGCAATATGGTTTGCCGGTCAAGATCGTCATCTTGAACAACGGTGTTCTGGGCATGGTTCGTCAGTGGCAGGACATGAGTTACGGCAGCCGTCACTCGCACTCCTACATGGAATCCTTGCCTGACTTCGTCAAGCTGGCTGAAGCCTATGGCCACGTCGGCGTACGCATCACCGAATCGAAAGATCTGAAGTCGAAGATGGAAGAGGCGTTCGCCCTGAAGGATCGCCTGGTGGTGATCGACATTTCGGTCGACACCAGCGAGCACGTCTATCCGATGCAGATCAAAGACGGCTCGATGCGCGATATGTGGCTGAGCAAGACGGAGCGTACCTAATCATGCGGCACATTATTTCCTTGCTTCTGGAAAACGAACCCGGTGCTTTGTCTCGCGTAGTCGGCCTGTTCTCGCAGCGCAACTACAACATCGAAAGCCTGACCGTGGCGCCAACCGAAGACCCGACCCTGTCGCGTCTGACGCTGACCACCGTCGGTCACGATGAAATCATCGAGCAGATCACCAAAAACCTGAACAAGCTGATCGAAGTGGTCAAGCTGGTGGACCTGTCGGAAAGCGCTCACATCGAGCGCGAACTGATGCTGGTCAAGGTCAAGGCCACTGGCGCCCAGCGCGCCGAGATCAAACGCACCACCGATATTTACCGTGGACAGATCGTCGACGTCAGCGCCAGCGTGTATACCGTTCAACTGACCGGTACCAGCGACAAGCTCGACAGCTTCATTCAGTCCATCGGCACCGCATCGATTCTGGAGACCGTCCGCAGTGGCGTCACCGGTATTGCCCGCGGCGACAAAGTACTCAGCATCTAAACCAAATTAGCGAATGGCCTGAACGGCCTGGATATAAAGGGGAAATTCATGAAAGTTTTCTACGATAAAGACTGCGACCTGTCGATCATCCAGGGCAAGAAAGTTGCCATCATCGGTTACGGCTCCCAGGGCCACGCCCAGGCGTGCAACCTGAAAGATTCCGGTGTCGACGTTACCGTCGGTCTGCGTAAAGGTTCGGCTACCGTTGCCAAGGCTGAAGCCCACGGCCTGAAAGTGACCGACGTGGCTGCCGCTGTTGCCGGTGCCGACCTGGTCATGATCCTGACCCCGGACGAGTTCCAGTCCCAGCTGTACAAGAACGAAATCGAGCCGAACATCAAGAAAGGCGCCACCCTGGCCTTCTCCCACGGCTTCGCGATCCACTACAACCAGGTTGTTCCGCGTGCCGACCTTGACGTGATCATGATCGCGCCGAAAGCACCGGGCCACACCGTACGTTCCGAGTTCGTGAAAGGCGGCGGTATCCCTGACCTGATCGCGATCTACCAGGACGCCTCGGGCAACGCCAAAAACGTTGCACTGTCCTACGCTGCCGGCGTTGGTGGCGGTCGTACCGGCATCATCGAAACTACCTTCAAGGACGAGACCGAAACCGACCTGTTCGGCGAACAAGCTGTTCTGTGCGGCGGTACCGTTGAACTGGTAAAAGCCGGTTTCGAAACTCTGGTTGAAGCTGGCTACGCGCCGGAAATGGCCTACTTCGAGTGCCTGCACGAACTGAAGCTGATCGTTGACCTCATGTACGAAGGCGGTATCGCCAACATGAACTACTCGATCTCCAACAACGCTGAGTACGGCGAGTACGTGACCGGTCCGGAAGTGATCAACGCCGAATCCCGTCAGGCCATGCGCAACGCCCTGAAACGTATTCAGGACGGCGAATACGCCAAAATGTTCATCAGCGAAGGCGCAACCGGCTACCCTTCGATGACCGCCAAGCGTCGTAACAACGCCGCTCACGGTATCGAAATCATCGGCGAGCAACTGCGCTCCATGATGCCGTGGATCGGTGCCAACAAGATCGTCGACAAAGCCAAAAACTAAGTCGTCGAACCTTGTATGAAAAAACGCGGCCTCGGCCGCGTTTTTTCGTATGGGCCGGCGGTTCTGGTATAAAGCTGCATCGTTTGTGGCCGAACCGTCGTCCCAGACACCTGTCGAAAATGTCCAATCCGTTGCAAGGTACTGTCCATGAGCGAACGTCCCGAAGAGCCGAACCAGGCTTCAGACGCCGAAAGCCTTCTGCCCATCGATGAGCACATCGAAGAAGGGCATGACGCAGAAGGCCGTAAAGTCCGGCATCGTGGTATCTATCTTCTGCCGAATCTGTTCACCACTGCGAATCTGTTCGCGGGGTTCTATTCCATCATCAACTCGATGAGTGCCCAGGCTGCCTTGAGTGCCGGGGACGCGGCGAATGCGAGCAAGTATTTCGCCTTTGCCGCCATCGCGATTTTCGTCGCCATGGTGCTCGACGGCCTTGATGGTCGCGTGGCACGCATGACCAATACCCAAAGTGCGTTCGGTGCCGAGTACGACTCGTTGTCGGACATGGTTGCCTTCGGTGTCGCGCCGGCGCTTCTGGCTTTCGGCTGGGCACTGGGTGACATGGGCAAGGTCGGCTGGATGGTTGCCTTCATCTATGTGGCGGGTGCGGCGTTGCGTCTGGCGCGTTTCAACACTCAGGTGGGGACCGCCGACAAGCGCTACTTCATCGGTCTTGCCAGCCCGGCTGCTGCCGGCGTTGTTGCGGGGATTGTCTGGGCGTTCAGCGATTACGGGATTCAGGGTTCGAAGATGTCGTTCCTGGTCGCGCTGATGGTTGCGGCCGCCGGCATGCTGATGGTCAGCAATATCAAATACAACAGCTTCAAGGAGCTGGATCTGAAGGGGCGCGTGCCTTTCGTGGCGATTCTGGCGGTGGTGCTGGTGTTTGCCGTGGTGTTCAGTGATCCGCCTCGCATTCTGCTGCTGGTGTTCCTCGCCTATGCCGCGTCGGGCCCGGTGCAGTATCTGTTGCATCTTCGTCGTCACAAACACGCCGAGTGATGTAATTTCCCTCATACTCCGCAGTCTATGGTGCATCTGTCCTCCAAAGCTGCGGAGTTGCCATGCTGATCAAAGTCCCCAAAGCGTCCGACTGCCATGAGTCGGACGTCACGCCTGAATCCATTTATCTCTCTCGCCGTCAATTGCTCGGAGCAACCGCGGCCGGTTTGGCCATGAGCACTTTGCCGCGCTGGGCCAGTGCCGAAGAGGCTGCCCGCTATGCCGATGTCGAAGCCGGAAAGGCGCCCGCCTGGTTTGCCGAGAAACTGCCCTCTGTCAAATGGGGGGCGGTGAGCGTCAAGGATGAGGCGATCACACCTTTCAAAGACGCAACCCATTACAACAACTTCTATGAATTCGGTACCGACAAGGGCGACCCGGCGGCCAATGCGGGTTCGTTGAAAACCGAACCGTGGAGTGTTGTCGTGGACGGGGAGGTGGGCAAGCCGGGGCGTTATGCTCTGGAAGACTTTATGAAGCCTTACCAGTTGGAAGAGCGCATCTATCGCCTTCGTTGTGTTGAGGCGTGGTCGATGGTGATTCCCTGGATTGGTTTCCCCATCTCGGCGCTGTTGAAGCAGGTAGAACCTACTTCCAATGCCAAATACATTCGCTTCGAAACCTTGCAGGATCCGAAGAGCATGCCCGGACAGCGTTCGGGATTTGCCCTGATCGACTGGCCCTATGTTGAAGGTTTGCGCCTGGATGAGGCGATGAATCCCTTGGCGATTCTTGCGGTAGGTATGTATGGCCGCGAATTGCCCAATCAGAACGGTGCGCCTTTGCGTCTGGTGGTGCCCTGGAAGTACGGATTCAAGAGCGTCAAATCCATCGTGCGGATCAGTCTGGTCAGCGAGCAGCCAAAGACGACCTGGCAGAGCATTGCGGCGGATGAGTACGGGTTTTATGCGAATGTGAACCCTACGGTCGACCATCCACGTTGGACCCAGGCGCGGGAGAGGCGGTTGCCCAACAGCCTGTTCAAGCCGAATGTGCGTGATACGCAGATGTTCAACGGCTATGCGGACGAGGTCGCTTCTTTATATACAGGGCTCGATCTGCGGAAGAACTACTGATGCGATATCCGATCTGGCGCGTAGGTGTTTTCCTGGCTGCGGCAATATGGCCGCTGTTCTGGTTCTATCAGGCCTTTGCGGATCTGCTTGGGCCTGATCCCGGGAAAGTCCTGGTTGATCGACTGGGCCTCGGGACATTGGTGTTGCTGTTGATCACCTTGAGTATGACGCCGTTGCAGAAGCTTACGGGGTGGGCCGGGTGGATTGCTGTGCGCAGGCAGTTGGGGCTTTGGTGTTTTGCCTATGTGGTTCTGCATCTTTGCAGCTATATGGCGTTCATTCTCGGTTTTGACTGGTCGCAACTGGGCGTCGAACTGCGCAAGCGTCCTTACATTATTGTGGGTGCTTTGGGTTTTCTGGGATTGTTGGCATTGGCGGTTACCTCCAACCGATACAGCCAGCGCCGTTTAGGTACCCGCTGGAAGAAGCTGCACCGGTTGGTGTATGTGATTCTCGGGTTGGGATTGCTGCATATGTTATGGATCGTACGTGCCGATCTCAAAGAGTGGGCGATCTATGCCTTTATAGGTGTTTTCCTTCTAGCGCTGCGCATTCCTCCCTTGACCCGTCGGATCCCGCGTTTGATGGGTAAGAAGCAGGTTTTTCAAGAAAAGCGAAATTAAGTGTTGACGGCGAATTCCAGAGGTCTATAATTCGCCCCACTTCCGGCGCAGTCGAAACGGAAAACTCCTTGAGATTCAATGAGTTAAGTAGGTTTCGAAGGCGGGTCGCTTCAGTTCATCGAAGCCTGGAGGCAGTTGGAAATGCCGGTTTGTTGGGTGCTTTCAGCGGTTCGATCCTCTCGGTCGAAAGCGGAGAAAAAGAGGTGTTGACAGCAGCGTGTAACGCTGTAGAATTCGCCTCCCGCTAACGAGAG
>NZ_JBJYZK010000024.1:0-36172 GCF_048654275.1 Candidatus Pseudomonas auctus
CTGGCTAGAGTCGGAATCGAGCTTTTAGTCCCGCCCACCCCTTCAAGTCTAAACATACAAGCGGGCTTGCTCGCGAAAGCGCTGTGTCAGTCAAAATTAATGTCGACTGATCCACCGATTTCGCGAGCAAGCCCGCTCCCACAGGGGTATTTCCACGTCAGGTTTTTAGCCAGCAGCACCTATTCCGGTGGTGGTGCGGATCCTCCCCTCGAGCCGTCGCTTCAATCCACGCGACTCGATCAACAGTTTCGCCCCCTTGGCCGCATTCGCCCGGCCCCACTCTTCGAGCAGTTCCAGACACGAATGGTCGATGTAGCTCAGGTTATTGAGCGGCACGTGCACCGTCGTGCCCGGTGGAATGCTGCCCAGTACCTGAGTCAGCGCCGGCACCTTGAGGAACGTCGCGGCGCCCACCAGACGCAACTCCATTTCCCCTTCCTGCGGCAGATCGATCAGGCTGATTTTCAGGCGCGAGGCCTTGAACGCCAGTTTCAACAAAGTCAGGCCGAAACCGATCAATACGCCCGTCAACAGGTCGGTGAAGATGATCGCCAGCGCCGTGGCGGCGTAGGTGAACATCGGCATCCGGCCATAACGCCCCAGACCACGGAACGCCTTGAGATCCACCAGTTTGAAACCGGTGTAGACCAGAACGCCCGCCAGACTCGCCACCGGAATGCTCTGCAGTACACTCGACAGCAACAGCACGAACGCCAGCAGCCACAGGCCATGGAAAATCGTCGAGTAGCGCGTGGTGGCGCCGGCCTGGACGTTGGCCGAACTGCGTACGATCACCCCGGTCATCGGCAGCGCGCCGACCAGACCACAGAGCATGTTGCCGACGCCTTGCGCCGACAGCTCACGGTCGAAGTCCGAACGCGCGCCACTGTGCATGCGATCCACCGCGGCGGCGGACAGCAGGGTTTCGGCGCTGGCGATGAAGGCGACAGCGAACGCGGCGATCAGCAGCGTCGGGTCGGCCAGGCTGAGCAGGTCCGCCGGTTTCAGCCAATCGATGGCTTCGGCCAGATTCGCCGGCACTTCAACCCGCTTCACTTGCAGCGCCAGCAAAAGGCTGGCACCTGTCGCCAGCCCGACCCCGAGCAGCGCGCCGGGAATGAAACGCAGCGAATGCGGGCGGAATTTTTCCCACAGCCACATCACCGCGATGGTCGACAGCCCGAGCAGCCCGGCCTGCCAGCCAAAGGACGGCAACGCCTGCGCCACTGCGCCGGGGAATGCCGTCAGATTGTCCAGACCAGAGGGTTTCGGTGACGCGTCAAGCATCACATGCACCTGTGACAGCACGATCAGCACACCGATACCGGCAAGCATGCCGTACACCACCGCTGGCGCCGTGACCCGGAACCAGCATCCGAGCTTCAGGCGTCCCGCTACCAGTTGCAGGAAACCGGCGAGCAGCAGGATCGGCCCGAGCATTTCAATGCCGTGCTGGCGCACCAGTTCGAACACCAGCACCGCCAGACCCGCCGCCGGACCGCTGACCTGCAACGGCGACCCCGCCAGCCAGCCCACCACCAGCCCTCCGATGATCCCGGTGATCAGGCCTTTGGCCGGTGGCAGCCCTGAAGCAATCGCAATGCCCATGCACAGCGGCAACGCGACCAGAAACACAACCACTGAAGCGAGCAGCTCCCGTGGCAACACAGCTTTCAATTGAGCCGCACGCATGGCGATACTCCCGAAGTTTTCTTCAGGCGTGGCAAGGCCTGGCCGCTGAAACAGCGGCCGGCGTCAAACCACACGGATTTTTAGGAGGATTTAGAAGCGCGCTTTGGGCGTCGCCACCGGAATCGGATGGCTGCCGTCGAGCGGCAGGAAGCATCCCTGATCCGCGTCGTAAGCTTTGATTTCGCTGGTTTCGATGTTGTAGACCCAGCCATGGATGAACAGGTGACCGTTCGCCATGCGCGAGGCTACCGAAGGATGGGTACGCAAGTGCTGCAGTTGGGCGATGACGTTTTCCTCGGTGAGGATCGGCATGCTTTCTTTTTCGTCGGCGCAGTTGCAGTTGTCATGCACCATGGTTTTCGCGACTTCGGCGTGGCGCAGCCAGGCTTTGACCGTCGGCATCTTTTCCAGGCTGTCCGGATTGAGTACCGCACGCATGGCGCCGCAGTCGGAGTGGCCGCAAATGATGATGTGCTGCACGCCGAGGGCCAGTACCGCGTATTCGATGGCGGTGGAAACGCCGCCGTTCATTTGGCCGTAGGGTGGCACGACGTTGCCGACGTTACGGGTCACGAACAGATCGCCGGGCGAACTCTGGGTGATCAGTTCAGGAACGATGCGCGAGTCGGCGCAGGTGATGAACATGGCCCGTGGCGATTGGGCCGTGGCGAGTTTCTTGAAGAGTTCTTCCTGCTGCGGAAAGACCTCATGATGAAAATGCAAAAAGCCGTCAACGATACGCTTCAACGCTGCATCGGCGGATTCCGCCACAGGGGCGGCTTGCGCCGACGCAGCCAACGGCTGTTTATCCTTGTCACTCATGATTCATCCTCATTGGCGGATTCGGGGAGTCGTTCCCGTGTATTCCGGTGTGAAGCCAGTGGCTGTTTAGAACATCCGGGTCATCCCGACCCGTCAGTCACTCGATGAGCAAGGTAACTGCCGAAACTTAACTCAAACTGAATCAAGCGCTCTAGAACGTGTGTTCCAGGTCACAAAATGTGTGACCGGCGTAAACCGGGTCAAGCATTCCTTCCTCTCAACCATGGGCCAATTGTCGCTAAATCAGCGCCATCTGACGACCCGGCGGACAGAAGGCTGTGCAGTCGAGGTTGTAGCCTTCGCGGTGATTGAGTCCCAAGTGCTTGATCGCTTTGGCGAAGCGCTGGGCGAGCAGGTCGGCAAACGGCCCCTCGCCGCGCATCCGGGTACCGAAACGGCTGTCGTACAGCTCGCCGCCACGGCTTTGGCGGATCAGGCTCAGCACATGCGCTGCACGTTGCGGGTAGTGCGCCTCAAGCCATTCCTCGAACAGCGGCGCCACCTCCAGCGGCAGGCGCAGCATCATGTAGGCCGCGCTCTGGGCGCCGGCCGCGTGGGCCTCGGTCAGCAGGCTTTCGATTTCGCTGTCGTTGATCATCGGAATCATCGGCGAACACAGCACGCCCACAGGAATCCCCGCCTCGCGCATCACCCGGATCGCCCGCAACCGGGCCTTGGGTGCGGCGGCGCGGGGTTCGAGGATGCGTTTGAGTTCGTCGTTCAGGGTGGTCAGGCTGATCATCACCGCCACCAGCCGCTGTTGTGCCAGTTCGGTGAGCAGGTCGAGGTCGCGCAGGATCAGCGAGCCCTTGGTGACGATCGTCACCGGATGCCGGTAGCGGAGCAGTACTTCGAGGGTCTGGCGGGTGATCCGGTGTTCGCGTTCGATCGGCTGATAGGGATCGGTGTTGGAGCCAAGGTTGATCGGCGCACATTGATAGCCTTTTTTCCCCAGCTGTTCTTCCAGTAGCTGTGCCGCGTTGGTTTTGGCGATCAGTTTGGTTTCGAAATCCAGCCCCGGCGACATGTCCCAATAAGCGTGGCTGGGCCGTGCATAGCAATAAATGCAGCCATGCTCGCAGCCGCGATAGGGGTTGATCGAACGGTCGAAGGGCAGGTCCGGCGAGGTGTTGCGGGTGATGATGGTCTTCGCGGTTTCGAAGCTGACTTCGGTGCCCTGAGTCAGTGGCACTTCCTGATACCAGCCGTCATCCTCGGCCACCGAACGACTCGGCGCGAAGCGGTTGTGCGGGTTGGTGGCGGTGCCGCGACCGCGCGGAGGAAGAGGGGTGGACATGGCAATGCCTCGATACTGTGTGCATATACAGTATCGAGGCGTTGTCGGTCTGACTAGTGCCGTTGGGCGAACAGTCAGTTGTGCTGTGTCACCTGGCCGAGGTCATCGTTCGAGGTTTGCTTCATATCGTCCTTGCGCAACTGGGTCACGTCAGCGGCCTTGACCGGCGCGCCCTTGTTGCCCCAACTGCCACGGATGAAGCTCACCACATCCGCCACTTCCTGATCCGACAGACGCCAGGCGAAGCCAGGCATGGTGAAGGTCGATGGCGCGGCGTGCGTCGCAGGTAGAGTGCCGCCCTTGAGCACGATGTGAATCAGCGAGGTCGGGTCGTCCGATTGCAACACCGGATTACCTGCCAACGCCGGGAACACCCGGGTGTAGCCATGGCCGTCGGTGCGGTGGCAGGCGGCGCAGTTGTCGATGTACACCGATGCGCCACGCTGACTGTCATCACCGTTCCACAAGGCCTTGGCGGCTTTCTCGTCGTACTGGTGCGGCTGGTCGGCAGGATCATTGGCCGGCAGCGATTTCAGGTAACGGGCAATCGCGGTCAGGTCGGCGTCGGTCATGTACTGCATGCTGTGGGTGACCACGTCGCTCATGCCGCCGAACACTGCGCTGCGGTCGCTGCGACCGGTCTTGAGAAACTGCACCAGTTGTCCTTCGCTCCAGCTGCCGAGACCGTCCTTGTGGTCGCCGCGCAAACTTTTGGCGATCCAGCCCTCCAGCGGCGCGCTGCCTGACAGAAAACTGCTGCCTTCGGCCGCGCTCAGGGATTTTTCCTGCATGGTCAGGGCCCGTGGCGTATGGCAGGCGCCGCAATGTCCGAGGCCTTCCACCAGATACGCCCCACGGCTGACGACGGCATCGTCCGACGCGGGTTTGTAGTCCTCGACCTTTGGCGCGAACAGCCAGCGCCAGCCCATCAGCGGCCAGCGCATGCTCAATGGCCACGGGATGTCACTGGCCTTGTTCTCTTGCGCCACCGGTGCAACGCCATGCATGAAGTAGGCGTAGAGCGCCCGCATGTCGGTTTCGCTGACACGGGCGTAGGACGGGTACGGCATCGCCGGGTACAGGGTCGTGCCGTTTTTGGCCACGCCATGGCGCACGGCCTGGTCGAAGTCCTCGAAACTGTAGTCACCGACACCGGTTTTATCCGGGGTGATGTTGGTTGAGTAAATTGTGCCGATCGGGGTTTCCATCGGCAGGCCACCGGCGAACGGCTTGCCATCCTTGGCCGTGTGGCAGGCCACGCAGTCGCCGGCACGGGCGAGGTATTCGCCTTGCTTGATCAAGGATTGATCAATTTCGGCGCCGTGAGCGGCCGTGCTGCCGAGCAGCGCGAGGGTCGCGATAACGAGAGTCTTCATGGTCATCGCTCCTTAAGCCTGAACCAGCGGGCCGGGGTTTTTCAGGTACTGCTCGCGAATCGCTTTCGCCGACCAGTAGGTCAACGCGGCGACCAGCCCGGTCGGGTTGTAACCCAGCCCTTGCGGGAATGCCGAGGCACCCGGAACGAACACGTTGTGCACGTCCCAGCTCTGCAGGTAGCGGTTCAGCGCGCTGGTCTTCGGATCGGTGCCCATGATCGCGCCACCGTTGAGGTGGGTGGTCTGGTACGAGGCGCTGTTGAAGTGGTCGCCGACTTTCTTGCCGATCACGGCAATGGCTTTCGGGCCCATGGCTTCGGCGATCTTGCCCATTTTCTCGACCATGAAGCGGTTCATCTTGATGTCGTTTTCCTGCCAGTCGAACGTCATCCGCAGCAGCGGCATGCCGTAGGCATCGCGGTACACCGGGTCCAGATCGAGGTAGTTGCCACGGTAGGACTGATGTGCGCCGTGGGCGTCCATCGACACCTGGTGGGTGTAGTAATCGGCGGTCGCGCGTTTCCACGCACTGCCCCAGGCCGGGGTGCCCGGCGGGTTGGAGGTGCCGGCGATCGGTCGGCTGCCGGCCTGGTTGACCCACATCGGCGAGCCACCGACGAAACCGTGAGGCCCGTGGTCGAAGTTGTCGGCGTTGAAGTCATCCACCGCCACACCGTTGCCGCCGGCGCCGATGAAGTTGTTGGTGTGGGTGTCCTTGTCGAAGAACGCCTTGATGGTGGCCATGTTCTGGTAGGCGAAGTTGCGCCCGACCACGCCTTCACCGCTGACCGGGTCGTAGGGTTTGCCGATGCCGGAGAGCAGCATCAGACGCACGTTGTGCAACTGGAATGCGCCGAGGATCACCAGGTCCGCCGGTTGTTCGATCTCGCGGCCCTGGCCGTCGACGTAGGTGACGCCGGTGGCTTTGGTTTTCGTACTGTCGAGGTTGACCCGCAGCACGTGGGCGTTGGGCCGCAGTTCGAAATTCGGCAGCGGCTTCAGCGCCGGCAGAATGTTCACGTTCGGCGACGCCTTGGAATACATGTAGCAAACGTAACCGCTGCAGAAACCGCAGAAATTGCACGGGCCCATCTGCGCGCCGTAGGGGTTGGTGTACGGCCCTGAAGTATTGGCGGAAGGCAGGTTGTAGGGTTTGTAACCGACTTCGGTAGCCGCTTTGCCGAACAGCTGTGCGGAAACCGTGTTTTTCTGCGCTTCCAGCGGGAACGGGTTCGAGCGATCCGGTGCGTACGGGTTGCCGCCCTTGCCCTGGCCGACCAGTTGTCCTTTCACGGTCCAGGCCTGGCCGGAGGTGCCGAAGACTTTTTCGGCGAAATCGAAGAACGGTTCCAGCTCTTCATAGCTGACGCCGAAGTCCTGGATGGTCATGTCCTTGGGGATGAAGCTTTTGCCGTAGCGCTCTTCGTAGTGGCTGCGCATGCGCAACTCGATCGGGTCGACTCGAAAGTGCACGCCCGACCAGTGCAGCCCGGCGCCGCCCACGCCATTGCCGGGCAGGAACGCGCCCAACTGGCGATTCGGCAGGGCGATGTCGTTGATGCTGTGGCGGATGGTGACGGTTTCCTTGGAAACGTCCTGGAAGAGTTTTTTCCGCACGCTGTAGGTGAGTTCGTCGATCACCTGTGGATAGTTGCCGTCAGGGTAAGTGTCCTGCATCGGCCCGCGTTCCAATGCCAGCACGTTCAGCCCCGCTTCGGTGAGCTCCTTGGCCATGATCGCGCCCGTCCAGCCGAAACCGACGATCACTGCGTCGACCTTTTTCATTACCGTTGCCATGCTCACGCCCTCTCGCCGCGAATCGAAACTGCCGGGAAGGGGTACTGCTCGTTGCGTTCCACCCAATCCATGAAATCGGCGCGGGCGCCGGGGAATCCGATCATGGTCCAGCCGACCATGCCTTTATTGCCGCCATGGATCGGGTCGCAGAAGAACCCTTCCTTGGTGTTTTGCAGCAGCAGGCTGAAGAAAATCTTCGCCGGAACGCTGTCGAATTGCGGTTTCCCGGCTTCGAGCTGCTTGAGCAGATCGTCTCGGGTAGCGCTGTCTTGCTCGGCAAATGTTTTACCGTTGATGGATTTTGCCCACTGATCCGTGGCGGCGATGCCGAGACGATAGATTTCTTTCGGGACCAGTTTGCTCTGCCAGCCCATCTCCGGCGCGGCGTCGGCATTGAACGGGCCCTGCATGTACCAAAGGGCACCGGCGGCGTACGGGGTGTTCATCTGACGGTCGATGTATTCCGGCACGCCAGCTTCGAGTGCACCTGGGCCTTGTGCGTCGTTGGGGATCAATTGCGCGACGGCGGCATTGATGAACGCCCACTCTTCGGCAGTGAAATAGCTTGGCTGATAGGTACTGGCTTCACCGGCGGCCGGTTTCGCCGGGGGCGTGGCAGGCGCACTTTCCGGCGCGGCTTGCAGCACGGTGCTGCCGAGTCCGCTGCCGGCGAGGGTAACCACTGGAATCAGGGTCAGGGATTTGCGCAAAAACTCACGCCGCGGGTTGTCTCGATCTTCATCAGACATGGGGATGCACCTCATCAGGCATTGATGGTTGTCAGCCGTTTCTGCGAACGGCTCAAGAATTTTCTGGCTGCGACGTGGCCGGAATGACCGGGAGAAAGGGGACGCGTCTGCAACATGATGTGACAAATGGTAGCAGGCTAAGCAACCGGATGAACCGATTCAGCCAAAAAAACAGCGCTTTTCGATCAAGGGAATCGCGGTATTCACGATTCTTTTACAAGCGCCTCACGCGGATTTGACCGCGAAGCTCGCAAGCTGCGGCCTTCACTGACGAAACCCACACGGTCGCCGTAAAGCATGTTCCTGACGCGTTTTTCCTCCGCTTTCTGTTTATCGCTGCTGGCCCTGTTCAGCTGGAGTCCAGCTCAGGCCGCGCAAACCCCGGCTTCCCGTCCCGTCGAGTGGGCGCAACCGGTAGAGGTGCAATACAACCTGTTCCAGATGTCGCCCACGCTGTATCGCAGCGCGCTCCCTGATGACGGTGCGGTGCCGTTGCTGAACAACCTGAAGGTGGCCACCGTCATCAATTTTCTGCCGGAAGCGGATTCCAGCTGGCTGAAGGCCCCCGGTATCCATCAGGTGCAATTGCCCTATCGCACCAATCACGTGGACGACAGTGATGTGCTCAAGACCCTGCGTGCGATTCAAGCCGCCGAAGCCGACGGCCCGGTGTTGATGCACTGCAAGCATGGCTCCGATCGCACCGGCCTGATGGCGGCGATGTACCGGATCGTTGTGCAGGGCTGGAGCAAGGAGGATGCCCTGAACGAAATGACCCAGGGCGGCTTTGGTGAAAGTGGTCACTTCCGCGACAGCGTGCGTTACGTGATGCAGGTCGATGTCGACAAGTTGCGCACCGCGCTGGCCAATGGCGATTGCAGTACCAGCGCGTTTGCTACGTGCTCGATGAAGAGCTGGTTTCAGACGGTCAATCTGAAGTAACCCTTCCGGCCTCCTCATTAACGAGGCCGGCGACTGGCCGGCCGATGAACGCTTCAACCGCATCCAGGAGCGGACGCCCCGCACCCGGTGTAAAGAACGTTGCGCGAAACTCACGACCGGTCTGCGCGTTGAACACCCAGTCGCGGCTGAAGCGCTTGAATGCTTCCTGGGCCAGCATGTTCGACCAGACATAGGCGTAAACCGAAGCGTCGTACTGGGTCACCATGTAATCGAAACCATTGGCGAACCGGTGATCGTCCGGTAATTGCAGATGAGTCAGAGTGCGCTG
Source organism: Candidatus Pseudomonas auctus (assembly GCF_048654275.1). Taxonomy (NCBI): domain Bacteria; kingdom Pseudomonadati; phylum Pseudomonadota; class Gammaproteobacteria; order Pseudomonadales; family Pseudomonadaceae; genus Pseudomonas; species Candidatus Pseudomonas auctus. Next base: position 8,965 of record NZ_JBJYZK010000024.1, read on the forward strand.
CACATCGTTGCAAACCTCTTCGACCGAGCGTCCATCGCCGTGGGTCAAGTGCAGTTCGAAGTCAATCATCGCCCCCATCAGCAACAAGGCCTGTTGCCGGCTGGAATGGGCCTGACTGGCTGACAGAGCCGCGTCGACCCGTGCGGCGCTCAAGCGCTCGCCGGTTTGAAAATGGGCACCGAGCCACAGCACAAACTCGCGCGACTGACACCATTGCTCAAACAATTGCCCGGAAAACTCTGCCGCTTCATGCCCCAATTGCAGGATGCCGGACAGCGTGTAATGGGGCGAACGCGTCAACACGTGCTGGAGGCAGTGGCCAAACTCATGGAAAAGCACCCGAAGATCGTCGATTTCGAGGCGGCACGGATGGGTATCGGTGGGCGGTGTGAAATTGCTGTGGAGCAGGGCAATCGGCAGCGCCGGGCGACCTTCGGCGTTGATCCGGCGATTGCGCAGTGTGGTGGTGCCGGGGAAGTCCACCGCCTTGTCGCGGTGAAACGGGTCAAGGTAGATGTAGCCGATGACCTGTTCATGCTCGCTGATTTCCAGCAGGCGCACATCGTCATGCCAATGCCCGCCGCCGGACTGCTCGACGATGCGGATCCCGAACATCCGTTCACAGAACAGAAAGAGCCTGCGCAGGGTGCCCTCCAGTGGGAAGTAATCACGCAGGTTTTCCAGTGCGCCGGGAAACTGCTGCTGGCGCCATTGTTCGGCGAGGAAGTCTTCATCCCACGGCTGGACCCGGTCGATCCCGCATTGCTGCGCAAAGGCCGCCAGTTGTTCTGCATCCTGCGCGAGGGCAGGTGCCAGCTGCGCCGCCTGACGCTGGAGAAAACCACTGACCCACGCCGTCGTCCCGGCGCTGTGTTTGGCCAGACTCAGTTGCGCGGCGTTTTCGTGGCCGAGCAAACGGGCTTTCTGCTGGCGCAAGGCAAGCAGCTTGGTCAGCACCGGGCCGTTATCGAAGCGACCGGCCAGTGGGCCCTGATCGGAGGCGCGGGTCATGTAGGCTACGTAGCATTCCTCACGCAAGGCGCGGTTCTCGGCGTACTTGAGAATGTGCTGGCAGGTGTTCTGCTCCAGCCGGATCAGCCAGCCGTCATGCCCGGCCTCGCGTGCGGCGCGCGCCAGACGATCCTTCATCGCCGGCGACAAGCCTGCGAGCAGCGCAATGTCGTCGACACGCTTGCTCCACGCCTCGGTCCAGCGCTCGAGGTTGTCCAGAAATACGTGCTCCAACCCGCCGATCTCGAGGTTCAACCGCGCCAGCTCCTGTTGCTGTTCAGTAGGAAGCTCGATGCCCGACTGCTTGAATCGGCGCAGAATCCGCGCCAGTGCGATGTTGCGCGACTCATCGAAACTGCCGGCGATCGAACTCTGCGCCAAACGCTGATAGGTCTCGTACAACCGGCGATTGCGGGCTTTTTCAGAGCGATACTGATTGATCGCCAGATGCGCCTTGGCGCTTTCCACGAGCCAGGTGGGATCGTCGGACCTGACCATCGACAACGTTTCGAGAATCGAGCGGACTTCACCGAGGCGGGCATCGGCTTCGTCGATGCTCAGCACCAGATCGTCCCAGCCGGGATGTTCGGACTGACTGGCGATCACTTGGGCGATGATGTGTCGATTGTCGGCAATGATGCGGTTGACTGCCGGCACGAGATGCTCGGCGCGAATCGCTGGCCAGGGTGGCAGCGTCCAATGTTGCAGGAGGGGATTGGTGTCGGGCATGGCAGCTTCCTTCGAGGCGTGGCGCAAAGGGGCCAGCCTACGAAGCAAGTGCGGGGGGCAGGTGTTAAGCCAATACCACCTTCCACCGACGAATCGGGGAAGGTGGTTGAGGATCAGTGCTGCTCGTCAGGCTTTTTCTTCAGCTTCGGATTCGGGAAGAACTGCACCGCCTGAACCGTCTTGTCCGGGGCAGGCTTGAGCGCGCTGGTGTTGACCCGCGTGCCCAGCTCTTTCGGCACCGACAGCCCTTGGGCATTGAGCGTGTCGCTGTAACCGCACGCCACGCATTCACGGTGCGGGACATCGTCCTCGCTCCACATCATCAGTTTGTCCGGCTCGCTGCACGCCGGGCAGACCGCCCCGGCGATAAAGCGTTTTTTGGTCTTCACGGGTGCCTCACTCATGCTGCCGCGTCCTCACTCAGGCCGCTGTGGCGCAAGAGTGCGTCAATCGACGGCTCACGGCCACGGAAGTCGACGAACAGCACCATCGGCGCCTGCGAACCACCGCGGGCGAGGATCGCTTCGCGGAAGGCGCGACCGGTGTCGGCATTCAGCACGCCGTCTTCTTCGAATTTGGAGAAGGCATCCGCCGACAGCACTTCCGCCCACTTGTAGCTGTAGTAACCCGCCGCGTAACCGCCGGCGAAGATGTGGGCAAAGCTGTTCGGGAAGCGGTTGTAGGCCGGAGGACGCATCACCGAGACTTCGTTGCGCACGCCTTCGAGCACCTGCGCGACGCTGCGGCCGTCACCGTGGGTGGCGTGCAGTTCGAAGTCGAACAGCGAGAACTCCAGTTGGCGCACCATCATCAGGCCGGACTGGAAGTTCTTCGCCGCGAGCATTTTTTCCAGCAGATCCTGCGGTAGCGGCTCGCCGGTTTCGTAGTGGCCGGAAATCAGCGCGAGGCCTTCCGGCTCCCAGCACCAGTTTTCCATGAACTGGCTCGGCAGCTCGACCGCATCCCACGCCACGCCGTTGATGCCGGACACGCCGGCATGCTCGACGCGGGTCAGCAGGTGATGCAGGCCATGGCCGAATTCGTGGAACAGGGTAGTCACTTCATCGTGGGTCAGCAGTGCAGGTTTGCCGCTGTCGGCCGGGGTGAAGTTGCACACCAGGTTGGCTACCGGGCTTTGCAGCACGCCGTCGACGGTGCGGCGACGGTCGCGGGCGCCGTCCATCCACGCGCCGCCACGCTTGTTGGCGCGGGCATAGAGGTCGAAGAAGAAGCGGCCAACGTGCTGGCCGTTTTCCTTGATTTCGAACAGGCGTACATCCGGGTGCCAGGTGTCGAAGCCTTTCAGTTCGGCGATCTCGATGCCGTATAGACGCTGAACAATAGCGAACAGGCCGCCCAGCACTTTGTCGATCGGGAAGTAGGCGCGCAGGGTTTCCTGAGCCACGCTGTAACGTTGTTCACGGAGTTTTTCACCGTAGAAACCGCTGTCCCAGCTTTGCAGATCGGCGCAGCCCTGCTCGGCGGCGTAAGCCTTGAGCTGTTGCAGATCCTGGGCGGCGAACGGTTTACTGCGTTTGGCCAGATCGCGCAGGAAGCTCAGCACCTGATCGCTGGACTCGGCCATTTTGGTCGCCAGACTCAGTTCGGAGAAGCTGGAGAAACCGAGCAGTTTGGCCAGTTCCTGACGCAGGTCGAGGATTTCGCCCATCACCGGGCCATTGTCGTTCTGGCCGGCGTTCGGGCCTTGATCCGACGCACGGGTGCAGTAGGCGGCGTAGACTTCTTCACGCAGCGCACGGTCCTGGGCGTAGGTCATCACCGCGTAGTAGCTCGGGAATTCCAGGGTGATCAGCCAGCCGTCGAGGCCTTTGGCCTGGGCGGCAGCAGCCATTTGCGCCTTGGCCGAATCGGTCAGGCCGGCGAGGGCGGCTTCGTCGGTCAGGTGCTTGGTCCAGGCCTGGGTGGCGTCGAGCAACTGGTTGGAGAAGCGGCTGCCCAGCTCGGACAGCTTGCTCTGTACTTCGGCGTAGCGTTTCTGTTCGGCTTCCGGCAGGTCGATACCCGACAGGCGGAAATCGCGCAGGGCATGTTCCAGAATGGTTTTCTGCGCCACGTCGAAACCGGCGGCTTCCGGGCTGTTGGCCAGGGCTTCATAAGCCTGGAACAGCTCGCGGTTCTGACCCATCTCGGTGGAATAGGCGCTCAATGCCGGCAGGCACGACTCGTAGGCTTCACGCAGTTCGGCGCTGTTGCACACGGCATTGAGGTGGCTGACCGGGCTCCAGGCGGCGCCCAGGCGATCATTGAGTTCGTCCATCGCCAGCACCAGCCCGGCCCAGGTCGGGTTCTGGCCCTGGGTCTTGAGGATTTCGGCGATGGCGGCGCGGTTGTCGGCCAGGATGGTTTCGATGGCCGGCTGCACGTGTTCGGCACGGATCGCGGAGAACGGCGGCAGGTCGTAGGACTGCAGAAGAGGGTTGTTCACGCTCACGGTTGGCACCTTGGCTGGAAGAAACATGCGCCCATCTTAATTACAATCGACACCCACCGCAGCTATCGGCGACAGAGAGAGAACTAATCGTGTCCCTTCGCAAGTACCAGAATCAAACCCCACGCTTGAGCAAAGGCGCTTTTGTCGACGGCTCGGCGGTGGTGATCGGCGACGTCGAAATCGGCGAAGACAGCTCCGTGTGGCCGCTGACCGTGATCCGCGGCGACATGCACCGCATCCGCATCGGTGCGCGCACCAGCGTGCAGGACGGCTGCGTGTTGCACATCACCCACGCCGGCCCGTTCAACCCGGACGGCTTCCCGCTGCTGATCGGCGATGACGTGACCATCGCCCACAAGGTCATGCTGCACGGCTGCACCGTCGGCAGCCGCGTATTGATCGGCATGGGCAGCATCGTGATGGACGGCGCGGTGGTCGAGGACGACGTGATCATCGGCGCCGGCAGCCTGGTGCCGCCGGGCAAGCGCCTGGAAAGCGGATTTCTGTACGTGGGCAGTCCGGTGAAACAGGTTCGTCCGCTGACCGACAAGGAAAACGCCTTTTTCACCTACAGCGCGGCGAACTACGTGAAGCTCAAGGACCTGCATCTGGCTGAAGGCTATGACCAGCTCTGACTTTTCTCTCTACCGCCCGGGATTTTTCATGCATTACCAGACCGTACTGTTCGACCTCGACGGCACTCTCACCGATCCGCGTGAGGGCATCACCCGTTCCATCCAGTTCGCCTTGAGCAAACTCGGCATCGATGAGCCGGACCTGACCAAGCTGGAACACTTCATCGGCCCGCCGCTGTTGCAGGCGTTCATGCAGTTTTATGGTTTTGATGAAGCGAAGGCGTGGGAGGCGGTGAATTTCTACCGCGAGCGCTTCAAGGTCACCGGCCTGTACGAGAACCGGGTGTTCGAAGGCGTCACGCCGTTGCTGGAAACCCTGAGCGGCCAGGGCCGGCAGCTGTATATCGCGACGTCGAAGCCGTGGGTGTTCGCCCGGGAAATCGCCCGGTATTTTGATTTTGCCAGACACTTCAAGGTGATCTACGGCAGCGAACTGGACGGCACTCGCACCAACAAGGTCGAGCTGATTGCCCACCTGATCGCCGAGGAAGGGCTGGACCCGGCCAGCACGCTGATGATCGGTGACCGCAAGCATGACCTGATCGGTGCTCGCAGCAACGGTCTGGATGCAGCGGCTGTTGGTTATGGGTTTGGCAGTTTTGAAGAGTTGAATGCCGAGGCGCCGGCTTATCACTTCGAGACTTTGGATCAGTTGCATCAGGCATTTTTGCAGCGCTGATCAGATAGCCTTCGCGAGCAAGCCCGCTCCCACAGTGACCGCGTTTCAGTACCGGAACTCGGTTTCCTGTGGGAGCGAGCCTGCTCGCGATGGGGCCAAAAAGCCGCAGTAGATTTATGAGCCTGCCAGCACTTTCAGAGCCGACTTACGCTCAACGACTGGCAAGCCACCCAACTTCTCGACTTCTGTGTAAAACCTGACCCAATCCCCATCGACCTGCCTGAACAACGCCGCAAACGCCGGCACCCACTGGTCATACAGCCCGAACGGCAACAGCCGCGCGTTGTTCAACGGCGCATTGACCCAGGCGTCATAGCGTTTGTCGCCGGCCCACTGGCTATCGCGCATTGTTCGGTAGTCGTGTCGAAACCGTTCGAACTCCGCCGCCTTGCGCTCGCGCATCTGCGCTGTCGCCAATGGTTGTGCATAGAGTTTTTCGAGGCGTGAACGGGTGTCGAGGATCAGCTGAATGAACTGATCCCGCTGCTTGAGCTTCGAGTCGTTTTCCGGGGGTAAGCCCCGAAACGCTCGCCACTGCCGCGTACCTTCCTGCTCGACGAAGGTCGCGAAGGACTCGTTGAACTCGGTGTCGTCCTTCACATAGAAGCGCTGGTGGGCCAGTTCGTGGAAGATCAGCGTCGCCAGACGCTCGTCGCCCCAGCCCATCATCGAATTGAGGATCGGGTCGTTGAACCAGCCCAGGGTCGAGTAGGCCTCGACGCCGCCGATCGACACGTCCATGCCTTGCAGGCGCTGAATCGCGGCCTCGCCCCGCGCCGCGCTCTGGCTGTAATAGCCGCGGTAGGCCACGCAGCCGGCAATCGGGAAGCAATGGTTCTGCGGGCTCAGGGAAAACTCCGGGGTGGCGAACACATTCCACACGACAAACGGCCGACCGATGTCGGCGTAGAGGCGATAGCTTTGGTTGTCCGGCAGGTGCAAGTGTTCGCTGGCGAAGGCCCGGGCTTTTTGTGACTGGGCCAGATGAGTGCGCAGTTTGGCATCGCGAGCCGGGTCGGCGATCACCTTGGCCACCGGCTCCCGCGCCCGCAAAAGCTGCAGCTGACCGCTGGCCAGCTGGCTGTAATAGCTCAGGCTTGAGCAACCGTTGAGCAACAAAATCATCACACCCGGAAACAAAATCCGCAAAACGCGATCAAGTAACCCATGGCTTGGAAGCGGCCTGATCAAAATAAGAAATCCCCCGGAAAGTCTGCCCAAGACTATCCCGCCCATTGGAGCTCCGCTATGCGCATGTTGATACTGACAGGAAGCGTGCTGACGCTGGCCGGTTGTGCCGGATTCGGAATGCCGACCCCTGACCCCTCGCAGGCCTGGATCGATCTGGATGCCCGGCAACAGGACACGGCGCTGCAGGCGCTGGAAGTCGACGACAAGGCTGCCGTCGATCATCGTTACTTCGAAGTGCAGCCCGGCAGCCATGAGCTGAGGGTGCGTTATCAATTCCCGGTCGAGGCGACCAACATCGGCCCGGATGCCGAGCCGCTTTGGCGTGACTGTCAGTTGAACGTGAAATTCAAGGATTTCAACGCTGGCCAGCGTTATCAGTTGCAGGCGGGAAGCATCGGTTTCCGCCCGTGGGCCAAACTCTACGATCAACAACGCAACGTGGTGGGCCAGGGCACGCCGGCGGGCTGCCAGCGAACCTGATCGGCGTTATGCTGGAGGTCCGAACTCACGGACATCCATCATGCGCACGTTGATGCTGTTGCTCGCCGCCAGCCTGCTCGCCGGTTGCCAGACACCGTTGCCCCCTGTCGATCCGAACATGGCCTGGGTCGAGTTCTCCACGCCGTCCCCGGGCGGTAAGTTGCTGATGGCCGAGCGTCTCGACAACCAGCGACTGACTGATGGGCGTTTCTTTCAGGTTACGCCCGGCAGCCATGAGTTGCGGGTGCGTTTCGACTTTGAAGTGTTCGGCGGAGGCGGCAGCCTGATGACCGGCCCTGTGGAGCGCCTGTGCTACCTGACCATCCGCTACGATCATTTCGAGGCAGGGCAGCGTTACAGGCTGGAAGGCCGCTCTCTGGCATTCACCCCGAGTGCCCGCCTTTACAACGACAGGCGGGAAATCGTCGCCGAGGATCGCGAAGTCAATTGCATCATCTGAGGAGTATCAGCGGTCGTTCTTCTGATAGATGATGGCTTTGGTGCCGTTGTCGCAGGTGCCGACGATCATGGCGATGTCGTGTTTTTCCGCCTCCTCTTTGGAAACTATCTCCAGGGTATAGGAGGGCACGGCATTCGCCTGAATCTTGATTTCGATCTCTTGCTTGAGTTCTTCGCAATCTTTGGGCGCTGCGAAGGCCGACGTTGCCAGCACGCCACAGATAACCGCCAAGGCAAAACGTTTCATGGTTGAAGCTCCATCGAAGCAGCGCGCACGAAGATGCGCGAAAGCTGCTGTCATTTATTCGACCACACTTTTGCCTGGCGGGTTCTGATCCGGCTCAAGGCAGTCAGCTGTCCAGCGATGCGTCGAGACTGATCTTCGCATTCAGCACCTTGGATACCGGGCAACCTTCCTTGGCCTTGTTGCTCAGATCTTCGAACTGCGCCTGGGTCGCTCCCGGAATTTTTGCCTTGAGGATCAGTTTCACTGCGGTGATTGCAAAGCCGCCGTCCACCTGATCCAGCGTGACCTCAGCCTGGGTGTCGATGCTGTCGGCCTTGAGCCCGGCGTCGCCGAGAATCATCGAAAACGCCATGGAGAAACAACCCGCATGGGCGGCGCCGATCAGTTCTTCCGGATTGGTGCCCTTGCCGCCTTCGAAGCGGGCCTTGAAGCCGTAGGGCGCTTCACGCAGGACGCCGGTTTCGGTGGAAATCGAGCCGATGCCGGTTTTCAGGTCACCTTCCCAATGCGCGGATGCCTTCTTCACGATAGCCATGTGTGCCTCCTTCAATTCGGGCGCGAAACGCCGCGCCGTCGTGGTTTTTGCCTGCAAGGCTTCTGAGGATAGACGCCGGAACAAAGTTCAGCCCAAGTGAATCGTTGACTTTTTTAGTAGGAAATTTCAGATCGGCTATTGAAACTCGGGTATATGCCCTCATTGCACAGAACACGCTTATGAATTGGGCAGGTTTGCGTTCGCCAAGAACACACCTGCGCCCTCAATCGGAGATGCAGGTTTATGAAGCAACTGTCCGACGTAAAATTTTCCACCCTCGATCTGGTGCCGGTGCGCGAGAACGGCAGCCCGGCCCAGTCGCTGCGCAACTCGCTGGACCTGGCGCAGCATGTCGAGAAATTTGGCTACACGCGGTTCTGGGTCGCCGAGCACCACAACATGGATGGCATCGCCAGTTCCGCCACCTCGGTGTTGCTGGGCTACCTGGCCGGCGGCACGTCGACCATCCGCGTCGGCTCTGGCGGCGTGATGTTGCCCAACCACGCACCACTGGTGATCGCCGAGCAGTTCGGCACCCTCGAAAGCCTGTATCCGGGACGTATCGACCTCGGCCTGGGCCGTGCGCCGGGTTCCGATCAGATGACCGCCCGTGCCTTGCGTCGTGAGCGTTCCGGCAGTGCTGATGATTTCCCGGAAGACGTGGCTGAGCTGGCGCGCTTTCTAGGTCCGCGCACGCCGGAACAGCGGGTGATCGCGATGCCGGGAACCGGCACCAACGTGCCGATCTGGCTGCTCGGCTCGAGTTTGTTCAGTGCGCAACTGGCCGGTGAGCGCGGTTTGCCCTACGCTTTCGCCTCGCATTTCGCACCGCGTTTCATGCACGAGGCGATTCGCGTCTACCGCAATCACTTCAAGCCATCGGCGGTGCTCGACAAGCCGTACGTAATGCTCGGTGTGCCGTTGGTGGCAGCCGACACCGATGAACAGGCCGACTACCTGGCGACCTCGGTGTACCAACGAATCCTCGCGCTGATGCGAGGGCAAAGTCTGGTGCAGCGCCCACCGGTGAAAACCATGGACGGCCTGTGGCTGCCCCACGAGCGTGAGGCCGTGGGTGATTTCCTTGGTCTGGCGATGGTCGGCAGTCCGCAGAAAATCCGCGCGAAACTCGAAGTGCTGATCGAACAGACCCAGGCTGATGAGCTGATCTTCACCTGCGACCTTTACGAACATGCCGATCGCCTGCATTCCTACGAGTTGCTGGCGCAGGTCATGAAGGGCTGAGCCCGATAGCCGCGCACAAAAAAGCCGACGCATAGCGTCGGCTTTTGTTTTTCCGGCGTGATCAGCCGCGGGTGTAGACGATCTCTTTGGCGCCGCCTTCGCAGGTGCCGACGACTTTGCCGCCACTGGCCGCACCCTTGTCGACAATCTCCAGCGAATACCCGGAAACGCCCTTGGCATCCAGCTTGGCCGCGATTTCGGCCTTCAGTTCTTCACAGGGCTTGCCGGCAGCAAACGCACCACCCGCAAGGCTCAACAAACCTACTGCCAATATCAACTTCTTCATCGGTCGCACTCCCTGGTCGGATTAATTAAGGCGGGCATCGAGCCGTTCGCTCGATGCACTCACCTCGTAGCGCATTGCCATTCCTATGGCACTCGGCCAGCGCGCAAGTTCAGAAGCGTAGACCAAACTCAGCTGCTGGCAATCCGGAACCCGACTTTCAGGGTCACTTGAAAGTGGGCAGCCTTGCCGTCCTTGATGTGGCCGCGGGTTTCGGTCACTTCAAACCATTCCAGATGCTTGATGCTCTTGTTGGCCTCGGCCAACGCATTGTTGATGGCGTCTTCGATGCTGCTGGTGGACGAACCGACCAGCTCGACTTTCTTGTAGGTGTGATGGTCACTCATGGTGTTCTCCTTGAAGTGTGCAATTGAGCCTAGCAGCGATTTGCCGTGTTGATTTCGGCGACTTTGGGGAATGGAAGTTCAGATTTTCTGCACTTTCCAGAAACGCTGAAGTCCCAACCAACACACGCCACTCATCACCAATGCAGGAGAGCCACCATGGCCAACACCTCGTTACGCAAAGCCTCGTTGCAAAGCATGGAAGCGGAGATCGAGAGTCTGCTCAAGTCGTTGGAAAGCCTGAAGGACGACGCTTCTGACGAGTCGCGCAAGACCCTCAAGGCGCTCAAGAGCAACGCTGAAAGCGCGCTGAAACACTCGCGCAGCCTGCTCAGCGATGCCTACGAAGAAGTCAAAGTCAAAACCCGCGAGACCGGGATTGCCACCCGCGATTATGCGCAGGAACACCCGTGGACGACTGCCGGTGTGGCGGTCGGTGCGCTGGGTCTGCTGGCCGCTTACTTGCTGTTCAAGCGCGGCGAGTGATCCGCCTGGCGCAGTTCGTTCCTGAGCCACTGCGCCAATTGCCGGGCGCGCCCGTCCGAGGCGCGCTTGGGTAGCCACAACGCCAGTTGCGCCGGGGTTTCGCTGAAACCCCACGGCGCGACCAGGCGCCCGGCCTTCAAATCTTCGGTCACCAACGGTTCCGGCGCGATCGCCACGCCCAGCCCGGCGACGGCCGCTTCCAGCAAGTAATACAAATGCTCGAAACCTTGCCCCATCTTCAACGCCTTGGCGTTGAGGCCGCTTTGCTGCGCCCAGCTCGGCCAGGCTTGCGGGCGTGAAGTCGTGTGCAGCAAGGGTTCATCGAGCAGGGCAATGGGCGGTGCCGATTGCAGGCGCTGGTAGCCGCTGAACAGCGGGCTCATGACCGGGCCGATGCGCTCGCTGGCCAGCTCATAGACTTGCATGTCTGCCGGCCATGGCGGTTCGGCGAACAGCAGCAATGCATCCAGCCCCGGGCGACGCGGGTCGAGATCGCCTTCGCCGGCTGACAGGTGCAGACGCAAATCCGGCAGATCGGCATTCAGCCTTCCCAGTCGCGGAATGAACCAGCGCGCCAGCAAGCTACCGGAGCAACCGAGCACGAACGGCGCATCGGCGGTGCTTTGGGCCAGTTCGACGCAAACGCTGCGCAAGCGGTCGAACGCCTCGCCGCTGGCATCGCGCAGGCGGATGCCGGCATCTGTGAGTTTCAGGCCACGACCGTCCTTGACGAAAAGACTGACGCCGAGATGCTCTTCCAGCACCTTGAGCTGGCGGCTGACCGCGCCGTGGGTCACGTGAAGCTGCTCCGCAGCTTGGCTGACGCTGTTCAGGCGGGCGGTGGCTTCGAAGGCGCGCAGGGCGTTCAGCGGGGGAAGGTCATGGCTCATGATATCTGTGAGTTTTCCTGACAGGTTGTGGCGATCTTATCGGTTTTCAGTCTGGAAGGTCAGGGGTAGAGTGAACGCCATTGTCTTCTCGTGAAATCCGCTGGAGCGAACCATGACCCAGACTTCGAACACTTCCGATCTGCGTAACGGCCCTGACGCCAACGGCCTGTTTGGCTCGTTCGGCGGCCGTTACGTCGCCGAAACCCTGATGCCGTTGATCCTCGATCTGGCCCGCGAATACGAGGCGGCCAAGGAAGATCCGGCGTTCAAAGAGGAATTGGCCTACTTCCAGCGTGACTACGTCGGACGTCCGAGCCCGCTGTATTTCGCCGAGCGCCTGACCGAGTTCTGCGGTGGCGCCAAGATCTACCTCAAGCGCGAAGAGCTGAACCACACCGGCGCGCACAAGATCAACAACTGTATCGGCCAGATCCTGCTGGCGCGGCGCATGGGCAAGAAACGCATCATCGCCGAGACCGGAGCCGGCATGCATGGCGTAGCCACCGCCACCGTGGCTGCGCGTTTCGGTCTGGATTGCGTGATCTACATGGGCACCACCGACATCGAGCGCCAGCAGGCCAACGTGTTCCGCATGAAGCTGCTGGGCGCCGAGGTGATCCCGGTGGTCGCCGGCACCGGCACCCTGAAAGACGCGATGAACGAAGCACTGCGTGACTGGGTGACCAACGTCGACAGCACCTTCTACCTGATCGGCACCGTGGCCGGTCCGCACCCTTATCCAGCCATGGTTCGCGACTTCCAGGCGGTGATCGGCAAGGAAACCCGCGATCAGTTGCAAGCCCAGGAGGGTCGCCTGCCGGACAGCCTGGTGGCGTGCATCGGCGGCGGTTCCAACGCCATGGGCCTGTTCCACCCGTTCCTCGACGACAAGAGCGTCGAGATCATCGGCGTCGAAGCCGCCGGTTACGGCATCGAGACCGGCAAGCACGCGGCCAGCCTCAACGGCGGTGTACCGGGTGTGCTGCACGGCAACCGTACCTTCCTGCTACAGGACGACGATGGCCAGATCATCGATGCCCACTCGATTTCCGCCGGCCTCGACTATCCGGGCATCGGCCCTGAGCACGCGTGGTTGCATGACATCGGCCGCGTCCAGTACACCTCGGTGACCGACGATGAAGCCCTTGATGCGTTCCACAAATGCTGCCGCCTCGAGGGGATCATCCCTGCATTGGAAAGCGCTCATGCGTTGGCCGAAGTATTCAAACGCGCACCGACACTGCCGAAGGATCACCTGATGGTGGTCAACCTGTCCGGCCGCGGCGACAAAGACATGCAGACCGTCATGCACCATATGGAAACTTCCAAGCAGGAGAAACACTGATGAGCCGCCTGCAAACCCGCTTTGCCGAACTCAAGGAACAGAACCGCGCTGCCCTCGTGACCTTCGTCACCGCTGGCGACCCGGACTACGACACCTCGCTGGCGATCCTCAAAGGCCTGCCGAAAGCCGGTGCCGATGTGATCGAACTGGGCATGCCGTTCACCGACCCGATGGCCGATGGCCCGGCGATTCAGCTGGCGAACATCCGTGCCCTGGGCGCCAAGCAGAACCTGGTCAAAACCCTGCAAATGGTCCGCGAGTTCCGCAAGGACAACAGCGACACGCCGCTGGTGCTGATGGGTTACTTCAACCCGATCCACAAGTTCGGCGTCGAGCGTTTCATCGCCGAAGCCAAAGAGGCCGGCGTCGATGGCCTGATCGTGGTCGACATGCCACCGGAGCACAACTCGGAACTGTGCGACCCGGCCCAGGCTGCGGGCATCGACTTCATCCGTCTGACCACTCCGACTACCGATGATGCACGTCTGCCGAAAGTGCTGAATGGCAGCTCCGGCTTCGTTTACTACGTGTCGGTTGCCGGTGTGACCGGTGCCGGCGCGGCGACTCTGGAACACGTCGAGGAGGCGGTAGCGCGTCTGCGTCGTCATACCGATCTGCCGATCAGCATCGGTTTTGGTATCCGCACGCCGGAGCAGGCCGCGTCCATCGCGCGTCTGGCCGACGGTGTGGTGGTGGGCTCGGCGCTGATCGATCACATCGCCAATGCGACCACACCGGACCAGGCCATCGACGGCGTGCTGAGCCTTTGCTCGGCGTTGTCCGAAGGCGTGCGTAAGGCTCGCGTCAGCTGAAGGTAAAGTTCCTGATACAGAGGAATTAGAGCCTCACGGCACAGACTAATTGAGCAAGACCGAGGGATTCAGAACCACGTTCTGAATCCCTTTTTGCTGTCAGTGCAGTGAGGAAAGACCCGATGAAAATGCCGAAACGTCTGATTGCCAGTCTGGGCGTGCTGATGATCAGCGCGACGCCGCTGCTGGCCAGCGCCGATCCGCGCGACGATCACGACCACGGCGGCCCGCAACAGGGCCACTACGACAATCGCGGTGGTGATCACCCTGATTGGCAAAGCAACCATCGCGGCGGCCCGCCGCCTCGGGATTTCGGCCCGGTGCGTCAGGTGATCCGTGACAATCATGGCTATTTCGTGCGCGGTGCGCCGCCACCTCCAGGCATCCATCTGGTCCGTGGCCGACCGCTGCCCCATGGCTATTACGGCGAGCGCCTGGATAACCGGGCCTTGAGTCGTCTGCCGTATTACCCGGGTTATGAATGGCGTCGTGCCGGCGGTGACATCGTGCTGATCGCGGTGGGCACTGGGATCGTTTACGAAGTACTGGATGGCGTTCTGTACTGATCGTCAGGCAATAAAAAAGACCGCAGCCTTTTACAGGCTGCGGTCTTTTGCTTTCAGGGCCGTGGTTTTTCAGGGCAACTCCAGTCCGCCAGAGGCTTTGTGCAGTTTGCGCAGATGTTCGCCGATCAGCTTTACGTTGGCCTCGCTGGCCGCAATCTCGGCTGCTCGTTTGGGCTCCAGCAGCGCGCGCACTTCCTTATCCAGATCGCCGGTCAGGGCCAGCAATTGTTTCTGGCGCTGGCTGCTTTCTGCTTCCAGTCGGCTGAATTCGCTAGGTTGCGGCAGGCCATAACCTCGGGAGTCGAGCAATTCTGCCGGTCGGCTGAGGAAGCCGCTGTTGGCGAGAATCTGCTGCAAGGTGGCGTTGGCCTTGTCCATGCCTCCGTTCTCCAGCTCACGGGCGCCGAGGTAGCGTTGCTTGACCTCATCCTGAGCGAGCAACAGTTGGCGGCGGAAACTGGCTTGCTCCAGCAACAACAGCGCGGCGCTGGTGCGCAGGTCAGCCCGTTCGAACCAGGGGCGACGCTCCTCGGCAGACAGCGAAAGCCATTCTTCAACGGTTGTCTGCTTGATCGGCAATTGCTTCTTCAACACATCGAACATCGCCTGATAACGGTCACGGAACGAGTCAAAGCGATAACCCAGGCGCAGCGCCTCTTTCGGATCATCGAGCACGCTGGTGTCGGCCAGGCCTCGGCCCTTCAGCACTTCCAGCAAACCGTTGGGCATGATGCTGTCGAGGCCGGTGAGCCGGGCATTGTTGCTGCCGCTGCGCAGCAGCTTCAGGCCTTCGACCGCACAGTTGTTGGAGAGGAAGAAGTAATTGCCGTCGTAGCTCCAGTGCATTTCGGCAGCGTGTTCGACCACGCCCTCGATTTCGCTGCGAGAGAGATTCAGCGGCACCGACGCCAGGCTGCGCAGTTCGGTCTTGGTGTATTCGTCGATCACCTGCGCCAGCGGCAGCACGAACAGGCGCGAAGGGTACTTGCCGACCAGCCCGTCCCAGCTCGACAGCTGCACGTCGCCGACGAAAGCGCGGTACGACAACACCAGATGCTGATCCAGATCCAGTCGGCAGTCCGGCCCGCGTGGCCGGCCCGGTGCGCAGATCACCAGACGCAACATGCTGTGGCCCCAACGGCTGACCCAGTTCTGGTTGGCTTCGGCCAACAGGTAATCCACCGCGTACACCCGCTCCGGATCGACCTGGCCCAGAGGCTGTTTGGCAAAGTCGTTGCCGGCATTGAGGAAGGCAAAGGTTTTGGCGCACGCATCCTTGGCCGGCGGTGCCCAGCCGAAGTGTTCCTGGTAATAGCGATACAGCGCCGGGCGCCGGCAGGCGTAGCTCGGGTCGAGGAGAAAGTACTCCATGTTGACCGCGACAAACTCCTTCGGGCTGGAGATTTCGTAGAGGTCGGGGCTGCGGGCGATCTGCCGGTTGTGCTGTTCCCGCTCACCCCGACGCCCGACGTATTGCTGCCAGCCGGCGAGGTCCAGCAGGCGTGGATCATCGCTGAGGGTGAAGCGCCGACCGTTCTGGCCGCGGCACTCATCGGGAATACCGATCAACCCGGCGCTGTTGTTGCGCCGGGTGCAGCGCTGGATCAGCGTGCGTTCGGCCGCCGGCCACAAGCGCGCGCGATCGTAAATGTGGGTGATTTCGTGCAGCACCGTGGCCAGCAGTTCCCGGCGTACGGTGCCGTGGGGGCGATTGGTTTTTTGAGTGGCCGCGCTGCCATCGGTTAGTCCGGCGAGCAGTTTGCGGTTCAGGTCCAGTTCGGAGACGAGCGTCGCCTGACCATAGGCGTTGCCGGGCATGTCGTCGGTCCAGCCGACATCGATGCGCCGATCCAGGCGTTCGATGAAGCTCGGCGGCAATGCCTGCATGGCTTCATCGAGCAGCGCCTGGCTGGCCTGTTGTTGGGTGGGGCTCAAGCCATCGGTCTTGAGCCGCAATTGCAGGCCGGCGTGGGCGCTGTTGCCAAACAGCAACAACGCCCCGGCCAGCAGCCAGGCGCCGAGTGACCTCACAGTGCGAGGATGGCTTCGGCGAGTACCTGATCACTGGCGTCGCGGGCTTCCGGCACGCGGGTGCGCAAGGTCTTGAAGGCCGCTTCCAGGTTTGCACCACGGATATCACCGTCGCTGGCCACGAAGCTGGCAGCGTCGTCGTGGGCTTCGCGGATGATTTTCGAATCGCGAATCGACGTAGTGGTGTCGGAGGTGAAATCGATGGTGCGCTGGGAGGCGCGGACGATGATGTTACTGGTGGCTACCAGGGTGTGCGCCTGGGCCATATCGGCCAACAACAGCAGGCCAAGGGCGGCAGCAATCAGCGGGCTACGCATGGAACGACTCCGAAAGGACAGGGATGACTATTGGACGAGAATTGCCTGTGCCAGTTCAAGGTCACTGACATGAAGTTTTGGCCGGCTCTTGCGCAGGTAATGCAGCGCAGATTCGAGCTGTGCGCCGCGCATCTGGCCGTCACTGGCAACGAACGCTGCGGCATCGTCGTGCGCGGCGATGATCAGTTTACGGTCGAACGGTGCGGAAGAAACCATGCCCGTGGCCCAGACGCTGACCACGGTGTTCTGTGTGGACACATCGAAGGCGTCTGCCAGAGGAATCCAGCAGGCGGTGAGCAGTAAAGAAGGGATAAGCAGATTTGAAAGAAAACGCATGGGACTCGGCAACTGTTGGCGAGTCCCAAGGCTAGCGCAATGCCCCGACTAGAGCCAGCGCCGAAACATCGGGACACGACCGGCGTGTCCCGAGATGCCCCTGTCGCTTAGATCGTCAGAATGGCCTGGGCCAGCTGTGCGTCGGTCGCGTTCAGTTGCGGAGCCTGATGACGGATGTGATCCAGTGCGCTCTCCAGTTTCACGCCACGGATTTCACCTTCGCTGGCCACGAAGCTGGCGGCGTCGTCACGGGCAGCGAGCACGATCTTGTCGTCACGGAAGGACGAAGTAACGTCGGAGGTGGCATCTGAAGAAGACTTGAGCGCGCCAACCACGGCGTCGGTGGTCACGATGAAGCTGGTTGCGCTGGCGTTGGCAGCGACGGCCAGCAGGGCGGCGGCGCTGAGCAGACGAAGACGGGACATGGGAGAACTCCTGTGGATAAACCGTATTGAGAGGTGGCTCGGTGTCTGAAGGTCAGACGCCAGTTGCACAGCATTCGCCACGTTCTGCATGGAGCTTAGGCCTCCGTTGCGAGTTCGCACAGTGGTCAGGATACTGGCCTGAATACATTTTGCGTAACTGTACTTGTCATTAATCTATTTAAAGAAACTGTACCTGTCTGGTGGTTCAGGCTGGGTATTCAGGTTTTTCTGCCCTGAAACGACAAGACCCGTCGCGGTTTCCCGCGACGGGTCTTGTTTATTCAATTCGGGTTGCTGGCGGTGGGTCTAGCGACCAGAGCCAGCGACGCTGATTAGCGCCAGAACGGCTTGCTCAGCTCTTCGTAGCGTTGTGCTTCGCTGATACCGGCATCGGCCAGCAGACGCGAGTCCAGACGAGCCAGTTGGTGGCGGCTGGAAATGCGGCGCTGCCACAACATCAGGTTGGCGATAACGCGCAGAGGCAGGGAAGCCTGGGTTTTTACAGCTTTGTCTTCGAAGAACAGTTCGGAACTGAGTGTACGTTCCATGGTTGACATCCTTCCGCTTGTGGCGGGATTAGGTAGTGGTTTAACTGGTGCCCATGATCCTCTCGTTTGGCCAGACTCTCTAGATACAGTTCACCTGTATTGTGATTGACCAGTTAACTGTTTATAGGGGGTGTACGGGTCAAAATTGCGCAAACTGTACCTGTCTGCGCTTATTTGGTGCATTTTGACCCAGTTCGATGATGTGAGTAGGTAAAAGCTGTAGGAAATGACCGGTACAGCAGTACAGTTTTTGACGATTGCAGTGGTTTTCAAAATCCCGCTGGCGAAATGTGTTTGCGCCAGCGGAAAATCTGTGCGGATTACACTGCCAGCATGCGTCCGGTTTCTTCCAGATTGATGTGCCAGCTCAGGGCGTCACGCAGAATGTGCGGGGTGTGGCCGCCGATCGCGCAGGCTTTGTCGAAGTAGTCGTTCAGCGCCTGGCGGAAGTCCGGGTGCACACAGTTGTCGATGATCACCCGGGCGCGTTCCCGTGGCGCCAGGCCGCGCAGGTCAGCCAGGCCCACCTCGGTCACCAGGATGTCGACGTCATGCTCGGTATGGTCGACGTGGCTGACCATCGGCACCACGCTGGAAATCGCGCCGCCCTTGGCGATCGACTTGGTCACGAACACCGCCAGGTGTGCGTTGCGAGCGAAGTCGCCCGAGCCACCGATGCCGTTCATCATCCGCGTGCCGCAGACGTGGGTCGAGTTGACGTTGCCATAGATGTCGAACTCAAGGGCCGTGTTGATGCCGATGATGCCCAGACGCCGCACCACTTCCGGGTGGTTGGAGATTTCCTGCGGGCGCAACACCAGCTTGTCTTTGTACTTCTCCAGATTGCCGAACACGTCGCTGTTGCGCCGCTCCGACAGGGTGATCGAGCTGCCCGAGGCAAAGCTCAGCTTGCCGGCGTCGATCAGGTCGAAGGTCGAGTCCTGCAGCACTTCGGAATACATGGTCAGGTCTTCGAACGGCGAATCGATCAGCCCGCACATCACCGCGTTGGCAATGTTGCCGATCCCGGCCTGCAACGGGCCGAGCTTGTTGGTCATGCGCCCGGCGTCGACTTCCTGCTTGAGGAAAGTGATCAGGTGATCGGCGATGGCTTTGGTATCGACATCCGGCGACGACACGGTGGACGGCGAGTCCGACTGCTGGGTGATGACGATGGCGACAATCTTCTCCGGCGGGATCGGGATCGCGGTGCTGCCGATGCGGTCGTCGACCTTTACCAGCGGGATCGGCGTGCGGGTCGGGCGGTAGGTCGGAATATAGATGTCGTGCAGACCTTCGAGGTTGGCGTTGTGCGCCAGGTTGATCTCGACGATCACGTGTTTGGCGAAGATCGCGAAGCTCGCCGAGTTGCCCACCGAAGTGGTCGGCACGATGTGGCCCTGTTCGGTGATGGCCACGGCTTCGATGACGGCGATGTCCGGCAGCTTCAGTTGCTGGTTGCGCAATTGCTCGACAGTTTCCGACAGGTGCTGGTCGATGAACATCACTTCGCCGGCGTTGATTGCCTTGCGCAAGGTGCTGTCGACCTGAAACGGCATGCGCCGGGACAGCACGCCAGCCTCGGTCAGTTGCTTGTCGAGGTCGTTGCCCAGACTGGCGCCGGTCATCAGGCTGATCTTCAGCGGCGTGACCTTGGCTCGCTCGGCCAGCGCATGGGGCACGGCCTTGGCTTCGCCGGCGCGGGTGAAGCCGCTCATGCCGACGGTCATGCCGTCCTCAATCAGCGCAGCGGCGTCGGCGGCGCTCATCACTTTATCCAACAACGAAGGCAGGCGAATACGGTCACGGTACATGGATTATTTTCTCGGGCAGCGAGTAGCAGGATGCGCAGTCTAGTGAATTTCGCGAGCGCCTGTCCCGCTACCAAGGTCGCAAACGAGGCGTCTATTTAGCGGGTTGCAAGTAAAACACCGTTACCGGATCTGCAACAACGCGGCAAATTGTCCGACGTTTTGCGCAAACAAAAACGCCCCGACAAGTCGGGGCGTTCGGTGTTGCCGGCGAGGGTTACTCGACCGCTTTGACCATGTCTTCGATGACTTTTTTCGCGTCGCCGAACACCATCATGGTCTTGTCCAGGTAGAACAGTTCGTTGTCCAGACCGGCATAGCCGCTGGCCATCGAGCGCTTGTTGACGATGATGGTCTTGGCCTTGAACGCTTCGAGGATCGGCATGCCGGCAATCGGCGATTTCGGATCGTTCTTGGCGGCCGGGTTCACCACGTCGTTGGCGCCGAGCACCAGCACCACGTCGGCCTGACCGAACTCGGAGTTGATGTCTTCCATCTCGAACACCTGGTCGTACGGCACTTCGGCCTCGGCCAGCAGTACGTTCATGTGGCCAGGCATCCGACCGGCCACCGGGTGGATCGCGTATTTCACGGTCACGCCATGGTGGGTCAGCTTCTCGGTCAGCTCTTTCAATGCGTGCTGTGCACGGGCCACCGCCAGGCCGTAACCCGGAACGATGATCACGGTGTCGGCGTTGGTCAGCAGGAACGTCGCGTCGTCAGCCGAACCGGATTTCACCGGACGGGCTTCCTTCTCACCGGCAGGACCGGCGTCTGCTGTATTGCCAAAACCGCCGAGCAGTACATTAAAGAAGGAACG
Organism: Candidatus Pseudomonas auctus; assembly: GCF_048654275.1. Classification (NCBI taxonomy): domain Bacteria; kingdom Pseudomonadati; phylum Pseudomonadota; class Gammaproteobacteria; order Pseudomonadales; family Pseudomonadaceae; genus Pseudomonas; species Candidatus Pseudomonas auctus. The sequence goes on from NZ_JBJYZK010000024.1 coordinate 29,642, forward strand.
GTTCATCGCCTTGCACATGATGTACGAGAGGATCGCACCACTCGAACCCACCAGCGAGCCGGCAATGATCAGCATCGAGTTGTTCAGCGAGAAGCCGATACCCGCCGCTGCCCAGCCGGAATAGCTGTTGAGCATCGACACCACCACCGGCATGTCGGCGCCGCCGATCGGGATGATGATCAGCACGCCCATGACGAACGCCAGAGCCAGCATCAGGGCGAACGCGGCGAGGTTGCCGGTCAGCATGAAGGTGACACCGAGGATCAGCGTCGCCAGACCCAGTACCGCGTTCAGCTTGTGCTGACCGTTGAACTGTACCGGTGCACCCTGGAACAGACGGAACTTGTATTTGCCCGACAGCTTGCCGAACGCGATCACCGAACCTGAGAAGGTAATTGCACCGATGGCCGCGCCGAGGAACAGCTCCAGGCGATTACCCGCCGGGATCGAGTCGCCCAGTTGCTTGACGATGCCCAGCGACTGCGGCTCGACCACGGCAGCAATGGCGATGAACACCGCTGCCAGACCGATCATGCTGTGCATGAACGCAACCAGTTCCGGCATCTTGGTCATTTCAACGCGCTTGGCCATGATCGAACCGGCGGTGCCGCCGATCAGCAGGCCGACGATCACGTAACCGATGCCTGCAGTCGCCAGCTCAGCGCCCAGCTTATAGATGAGGCCGACCGTGGTGATGATTGCCAGTGCCATGCCGAGCATGCCGAACAGGTTGCCGCGGCGCGATGTGGTCGGGTGCGACAGACCCTTGAGGGCCTGGATGAAGCAGATCGACGCGATCAGGTAGAGCGTCGTGACGAGGTTCATGCTCATTACTTAGGCGCCTCTTCTTTTGCTTTCGGGGCTTTCTTCTTGAACATCTCAAGCATGCGGCGGGTCACCAGGAAGCCACCGAACACGTTGACCGCGGCCAGTGCCACGGCGAGGGTGCCCATGGTCTTGCCCAGCGGGGTAACGGTCAGTGCGGCGGCGAGCGTGGCGCCGACGATCACGATCGCCGAAATGGCGTTGGTCACCGCCATCAAAGGCGTGTGCAGCGCGGGTGTAACGTTCCAGACCACGTGATAACCGACATAAATCGCCAGCACGAAGATGATCAGGTTGTAGATACCGGGGGAGATAAGCTCTTCCATCGTCTGAATCCCTGCTTAGGCGTTTTTGCGAATGACTTGGCCGTCGCGGCACATCAGGCACGCGGCGACGATGTCGTCTTCGAGGTTCACTTCGAACTGGCCTTCTTTGGTGAAGACCAGCTTCAGGAAGTCCAGCAGGTTGCGTGCGTACAGCGCCGAGGCGTCTGCGGCGACTTCACCGGCCAGATTGGTCGGGCCGACGATGGTCACGCCGTTCTCGATCACGACCTGATCGGCCACGGTCAGCGGGCAGTTGCCACCCTGGGCTGCCGCGAGGTCGATGACCACCGAGCCGGGTTTCATCTGCGCGACGGTGTCCGCACTCAGCAGCGTCGGTGCCTTGCGGCCCGGGATCAGTGCGGTGGTGATGACAATGTCAGCCTGCTTGGCGCGCTCGTGCACGGCCTGGGCCTGACGCTGCATCCAGCTCGCCGGCATCGGGCGTGCGTAACCGCCGACGCCGACCGCGCATTCGCGTTCTTCATCGGTCTCGTAAGGCACGTCGACGAACTTGGCGCCGAGGGATTCGATCTGTTCCTTCACGGCCGGACGTACGTCGGACGCTTCGATGACGGCACCCAGACGTTTCGCCGTGGCAATCGCCTGCAACCCGGCCACACCAGCCCCCAGAATCAGCACGCGCGCCGCTTTCACGGTGCCCGCAGCCGTCATCAGCATCGGCATGAAGCGCGGATAGTAGTGAGCAGCCAGCAGCACGGCTTTATAGCCGGCAATGTTCGCCTGGGACGACAACACGTCGAGACTCTGGGCCCGGGAGGTGCGTGGCGCCGCTTCCAGGGCGAACGCGGTAATCCCGCACTCGGCCATCTTCGCGATGGTGTCGTTGTTGAACGGGTTGAGCATGCCCACCAGCACCGTTCCGCGCTTGATCAGCGTCAGTTCGGCATCGCTTGGCGCGACCACTTTGAGAATCAGCTCGGCGCCAAACGCGTCATTGGCACTGCCAATGGTTGCGCCTGCCGCTTCATAGGCACTGTCGACAACGCTGGCTTTAACGCCGGCGCCGGTTTGCACAGTGACCTTATGACCTTGGCTGATCAGCTTTTTAATGGTTTCCGGGGTTGCAGCAACCCGTGTTTCACCGGTCTGGGTTTCGAGAGGAACACCAATGTGCACGTCAAATCTCCTGCGTGATCTTATTGAGTAAACCCATGCACTACGGATGGTGCGACTGGGGCGGCCGATCAGCACGATCCCGCCAAATCAGGGCGGGGCGCGGCATTTTGCAGGCGAAGTTTATGCCCTTCAAGGGATTATGACGGGTGACGGAAAATTAACTACAAGTCATCCCGTGACCGAATGTCGCAGATGGCCAGTTGAATCCCTTGCAGGCCGTGCCTTTCAAGGAGTCTGGATGAATTTGAAGAATTTTCTCATCGGTGACGTGAATAGGCCGCAATGCGTCGCGAATGAGGGCGCAAAGCCACGTCGGCAGGCGCTTGTGGGACGTCTGTACGACTTTCGGATACAGTCTGTCTATTTGCGACAAATAGTTATATCTGTAGGGCTTTGATTTTTCTGACTACGGGGTTAGTAATCGCTGGAGCCCTTTATCCTTCTGGGTTGTAGCTGTGTGCCTGGTTCACCAGCCAATCGCGAAAAGCCTTGAGTGACGCCGATTCGACCTTTCGCTCCGGAATCATCAGGTAATACGCCTTGATGCTGGAGAGTGCGTTCGGGTTGGCAATCACCAGGCGTTTTTCGGCCAGTTCGCGCTGAATCAGGAACGGTGGGATTAGCGCGATGCCCATGTCGTGCATGGCCGCCTGAGCCAGCATGGAGAATAGTTCGTAGCGCGGACCTGTCATGTCGCGTGGGATGTTCAGGTGTTGCGAGTTGAACCACTGTCGCCAGGCGTAGGGACGGGTGGTTTGCTGGAGGAGCGGCAGATCGGCGATTTCTTCGGGTGTCAGACTGTTCTTGTCACCAAGCAAGGCAGGGCTGCACACCGGCATCGGATTCTCGCCCATCAACCTGTGGGATTCGGTACCGGACCAGTCGGCATCGCCAAAGTAGATGGCGGCATCGAAGTCAGTGTCGGCAAACAGGAACGGGCGCGTGCGGTTGGTCAGGTTGACCGTCACTTCCGGGTGCTTGAGCTGGAAGTCCTTCAGTCTTGGCAACAGCCATTGCGTGCCGAAGGTGGGCACCACGGCGAGCTCGATCACATTGGTGCCTTGCTGACCCATCACCGACAGGGTGTCGCGCTCAACGGCGTCAAGTTGGGTGGCGACCCGGCGACTGTAGGAAAGGCCGGCTTCTGTCAGTTTCACCCCGCGACGCGAGCGTCGGAAGAGTTCGACGCTAAGGAAGTCCTCAAGGCTGGCGATCTGTCGGCAAATGGCGCCCTGAGTAAGGGAAAGTTCTTCAGCGGCCTTGGTAAAGCTCTCGTGACGGGCGGCAGCCTCGAAGCTGATCAGGGCGGTAGTGCTGGGTATCTTGCGGCGCATGTACGTCAACCTCACTAATACATCGCTTAATCGGGATTTCGCGACGTTTCGGAGTGAGAAATTAGCACAACAGGATGCGAAATCCTCGTTTGCCGGGATGGCGAAGCGGGCCTAGGATCAATGCCACGTTAATTCACCCGATTTGCGAGGACTCACTCATGGGCGGTAAAGCTAGCTTCAACTGGATCGATCCACTGCTGCTGGATCAACAGCTGACTGAAGAAGAACGCATGATCCGCGACACTGCCGAGCAATTCGCCCAGCAGAGCCTCGCTCCACGTGTTCTTGAAGCCTTCCGCCATGAGAAGACCGATCCGGCGATCTTCCGTGAAATGGGTGAGGTCGGCTTGTTGGGCGCGACCATCCCCGAGCAGTACGGTGGCAGCGGCCTCAACTACGTCAGCTATGGCCTGATTGCCCGTGAAGTCGAGCGTGTCGACTCCGGCTACCGTTCGATGATGAGTGTGCAGTCTTCGCTGGTGATGGTGCCGATCAACGAGTTCGGCACCGAAGCGCAGAAGCAGAAGTACTTGCCGAAACTGGCTTCCGGCGAGTGGATCGGTTGCTTCGGTCTGACCGAGCCAAATCACGGTTCCGACCCGGGCGCGATGATTACGCGTGCACGCAAAGTCGACGGCGGCTACAGCCTGACCGGCGCGAAAATGTGGATCACCAATAGCCCGATCGCCGATGTGTTCGTGGTGTGGGCCAAAGATGATGCTGGCGATATTCGCGGCTTCGTTCTTGAGAAGGGCTGGAAAGGCCTGAGTGCTCCGGCGATTCACGGCAAGGTTGGCCTGCGGGCTTCGATCACCGGCGAAATCGTCATGGACAACGTGTTCGTGCCGGAAGAGAACATCTTCCCGGATGTACGTGGTCTGAAAGGTCCGTTCACCTGCCTCAACTCCGCACGTTATGGCATTTCCTGGGGTGCGCTGGGCGCGGCCGAGTTCTGCTGGCACACCGCTCGCCAGTACACCCTGGATCGTCAACAGTTCGGTCGTCCGCTGGCCGCCACTCAGTTGATCCAGAAGAAGCTGGCTGACATGCAGACCGAGATCACTTTGGCACTGCAAGGCTGTCTGCGTCTGGGTCGCATGAAGGACGAAGGCACTGCTGCGGTTGAAATCACTTCGATCATGAAGCGCAACTCTTGCGGCAAGTCTCTCGAGATCGCGCGCATGGCGCGTGACATGTTGGGCGGCAACGGGATCTCTGATGAGTTCGGTGTGGCCCGTCACCTGGTCAACCTGGAAGTGGTGAATACCTATGAAGGTACGCACGACGTTCACGCGTTGATCCTCGGTCGTGCGCAGACCGGCCTGCAGGCGTTCTATTAATAGGAGAACGACCATGGGCGCGCTGTCGCATCTGCGGGTACTGGATTTATCGCGAGTGCTGGCCGGCCCGTGGGCTGGTCAGATCCTGGCCGATCTCGGAGCGGAAGTGATCAAGGTCGAGCGCCCAGGTAATGGTGACGATACCCGCGCCTGGGGGCCGCCCTTCCTGAAAGACGCTTACGGCGAGAACACCAGCGAGGCGGCTTATTACCTGTCGGCCAATCGCAACAAGCAATCGGTGACGATCGACTTCACGCGTCCCGAGGGTCAGAAGCTGGTACGGGAGTTGGCCGCCAAGTCCGACATCCTGATCGAGAACTTCAAGGTGGGTGGTCTGGCGGCTTATGGCCTGGATTACGAATCGCTGAAGGCGATCAATCCGGATCTGATCTATTGCTCGATCACCGGTTTTGGTCAGACCGGGCCGTATGCAAAGCGTGCGGGTTATGACTTCATGATCCAGGGGCTTGGTGGGCTGATGAGTCTGACCGGGCGACCTGAGGGTGATGAAGGGGCCGGGCCGGTAAAGGTGGGTGTGGCGCTTACGGATATCCTGACGGGCCTGTATTCGACCGTGGCGATCCTGGCGGCGCTGGCTCATCGTGATCACGATGGCGGCGGGCAGCATATCGATATGGCGCTGCTGGATGTTCAGGTCGCATGCCTGGCCAACCAGGCGATGAACTATCTGACGACGGGCACTGCGCCAAAGCGGCTGGGGAATGCGCATCCGAACATCGTGCCGTATCAGGATTTTCCTACGGCTGACGGTGACTTCATTCTCACGGTGGGTAATGACGGACAGTTCCGCAAGTTCGCCGAAGTGGCGGGGCAACCGCAGTGGGCGGATGATCCGCGTTTCGCGACTAATAAGCTGCGAGTCGCGAATCGGGCCGTCCTGATTCCGCTGATCCGCCAGGCGACCGTCTTCAAGACCACCGCAGAGTGGGTGAGTCAGCTGGAGCAGGCGGGCGTGCCATGCGGGCCGATCAATGATCTGTCACAGGTGTTCGAGGATCCGCAGGTGAAATCGCGCGGGTTGGCGATCGAGCTGCCTCACGCGCTGGCGGGGATGGTGCCGCAGGTGGCTAGCCCGATTCGGTTGTCGCGGACTCCTGTCGAGTATCGCCGTGCGCCTCCTTTGTTGGGGGAGCATACCTTGGAGGTTTTGCAGCGGGTGCTGGGGCTGGGGGCGGGTGCAGTGGCTGCGATGAAAGAGGATGGAGTGCTCTGAGAGTTCTCTCTATATAGAAGGAATATTGAATCCTTCTTCTATATAGAGGGAGTTGGATGTTTTTTGGCCTATCTGCAAGTTATTGAAAGAAAGCCGAAATTAAGGGTTGACGGGAGATTCTGAGTCTCTATAATTCGCACCACTTCCGGCGCAGTCGAAACGGAAAACTCCTTGAGATTCAATGAGTTAAGTAGGTTTCGATAGTGGATCGCTTCAGTTCATCGAAGCCTGGAATGAGTTGGAAATGCCGGTTTTTCTGGTGCTTTCAACGGTTCGATCTTCTCGGTCGAAAGCGGAGAAAAAGAGGTGTTGACAGCAGCGTGTAACGCTGTAGA
>NZ_JBJYZK010000025.1:0-17830 GCF_048654275.1 Candidatus Pseudomonas auctus
GAACTCAGAAGTGAAACGATGCATCGCCGATGGTAGTGTGGGGTTTCCCCATGTGAGAGTAGGTCATCGTCAAGATTGAATTCCGAAACCCCTGTCTGCTAAAGCAGACAGGGGTTTTGTCGTTTCAGGGGACACCAAAAACCTGTCTTCAAACCGCTCTGCGTGCCTTGCTGCTCCGACGAGCCTGCCATTTGCGCCACCAGATGTAGACGCCAGTCCCCGACAACCCCGCAATCAGAACACCCAATACTGCGATCATCACTTGCCCGGTGAAACCTATGATCCGCCCCCCATGTATCGGCAACTGCAACCGATAAAACCGCTCTCCCAACGTCCCTTCTCCTGCGATCTCCTGCCCTAATAATCGTCCGTCAGTACCGTGGAAGAACAACCAGGATTTGCCGTGGGCCTCGGTGTCATGCTGTCCAAAACCCGCACCGTAGAAGTTGTACTCAAAGCTGTAATACAACTCGCCGATCGCCGCTGTCAGCCCCAACCTTTTCCCCTCCTTCTGTGCCCTTTCGTATGCCTGTTGATAACTCAATCGGGTGATCCCCAGCTCTTCGGCAGGCATCCGCCCTCGCGCCTCATACACGCTCGGTTCAATCGGAGAAAACAACGACACCGCAGGTTTGAAGACCTGACTCGGCAGGTTCATCGCCACGCTGCTGACGGCTATCGGTAGCAACAACAACCACAGCCACAAGCCCCCTGCCCGATGCAGATCGAAGTTGAGCCGATAGGCATGCCCGCCCTTGATCTTCCAGGCGTTCGACCACTTCTTCCAGAACGGTTTACCCCGCGGCAACGTCAGCCAGAGGGCGATGAAGCAATCGATTACCCAGGCGATGGCCACCAACCCCATCAACAGCAAACCCCAGTTACCGGGGAGTGTCAGGTTGTAGTGAAACTCGAGAATGAACGGAACGAAGTTCTCACGCTGGAAACAGCACTCGCCCCAATAGCGCTGACCTTTCTGCTCGCCACTGACCGGGTCGAGGTAGAACACTTCATTGCGTTCTTTGAACGGTTCGCCCGTCGCCGGATCATTTCGCGGAACCGCCGCCAGTAATGCCGTGTGGCCTGCCTCGTTCGGGTACTCCATGTACCAGACCTGCAACTTCGGATGTAACGATTGCACCGCATCCACCAACTCACCTGGCGGTAGTCTCGCCCCCTCGGCTGAAGCTGCGTAAAACTCCGGATTCAACCACTCATCCAGCTCATGGTTGAACGCCAGAATGCTCCCGGTAACCCCTGCCAGCAGCAGAAAAACCGCCGTGGCCAACCCGATATACCGGTGCAATAAAACCAGAAACGAACGCATGAAAATTCCCCTACAGATACGACAAAGCCAGCCCCTGAAATCAGGGGCTGGCTTTTTTATGCACAAGACAAAGGCTTAGAACTGGTAACTGACCGTAGCGGCGACGTTGCGCTCTTCGCCCATGTAGCAGAAGTCCAGACTGGCGCAGGAGGCTACGTAGGATTCGTTGGTCAGATTGTTCGCATTCAGGCGTACGTCGACACCCTTCAGACCGACCTTGCCGAGGTCGTAGCCAATCGATGCGTCAAACAATGTGTAGGACGGCACCTTCGTGGTGTTCTCTGCATCCGCCCAGCTATAGCCGACATAACGCACACCACCGCCCAGTCGCAGACCATCGAGTGCCGCGCTGTCGAACTTGTAGTCGGCCCACAGCGATGCCATGTGCCGCGGTGCCTGGGTTGGCGAATTGCCTTTGTTCTCGATCACATCGGTCGGTGTGCTCAAGGTACTGGTCATCGACTTCGAGTATTCAATGTCGGTGAAGGTGTAGCTGCCGAGGACTTTCAGGTTGTCGGTCAACTGCATGTGCGCTTCCAGTTCCAGCCCCTGAGAGCGGACAGCGCCTACAGCGCGATAGAAGTTTTCCTGCGGCAGCTTGGTCGCCAGGTTCTCTTGATCGATGTGGAACAAGGAGGCGGTGAACAGGTTGTCGGTACCCGGCGGCTGGTACTTCAGGCCCACTTCCCACTGCGTTCCATCGGTCGGTGCGAGAGGATTGCCGGCACTGTCCGCGTAGGAGTTCGGGTTGAACGACTCGGAATAGCTGACGTACGGTGCGAGGCCGTTATCGAACAGATACAGCGCGCCGGCACGGCCAGTGAGCTTGGTGCGTCGGTCGTTGATCTCGGTGCCGACCGGGCGGCCTGCTTCGGCGATACGGTTTTCGTCGGAGGTTTCCACCCAGTCCTGACGCAGGCCCAGCGAGAAGCGCCACTTGTCCATTTCGATCAGGTCTTGCAGGTAAACGCCGGTCTGCTCCAGGCGCCGCAGATAGCTCGTCTCGCCGTATGGCGTGATAGCGGAATTGCCATACACCGGGTTGAACGCATTGATAGGCGCCAGGCCGCCGCTGGTCCAGTCGACCACGGTTTTGCGCCGCTGGTAATCCGCACCCATCAGCACTGTGTGCTTGGTCGCGCCGGTGAAGAATTCGGCCTGGAGCATGTTGTCGACGATGAACGCATGGAGGCGCTCGTTACCGCCGGTGTAGTAGCGATTCAGTTCGTTGCTGGTCGGCGACGTCCAGCCATAGGCGTACACCTGATCCATGTTCACTTTGGAGTCGAGGTAGCGGAAATTCTGCCGTGCGGTGAAGACGTCGTTGAAGCGGTGTTCGAACTGGTAACCGAACGACTGCTGATCACGGGAGTAGCCATCGATGCCCGGCTCGCCTTCAAAGAAGTGCGGCGAGATACGATTACCGTTGCGTTGATGAATCGTGCCGTCGGCCGGCACGCCACCGTGATAGCCGCCGTCCGGGTCATGCTGCAGATACGCTTGCAGGGTCAGTGAGGTGTCTTCGCTGAAGTCGATGCTGACGGTCGGTGCGAGGGCGAAGCGCTTTTCCTTGTTGTGGTCGAATTGCGTGTCGGACTGATCCGTCAAACCGATCAGACGATAGGCGATGCGCTTGTCGTCATCGACCGGTCCGCTGAAGTCAAAACCGACACCACGTTGGCCCTGAGTACCCACCGTGGCTTGTACCTGGTGATAGGCCTCGTACAGCGGCTTCTTGCTGGTCAGCGCCACCAGACCGCCCGGCGAGCTACGGCCGTACAGCACCGACGACGGGCCCTTCAGAATATCGACACGCTCGAGGAAATACGGGTCGACCTGCATGGTGCTGTAGGTGCCGCTGTCGCCCATCGACTTGAGGCCGTCGAGGTAGATGTTGTCCACCGAGCCATCGTTGAAACCGCGCATCGCTACATAGTCGTAACGGTGCGTGGCGCCGTAGGGGTTGGTCAGCACACCGGGGGTGTAACGCATGGCCTGGGACACGGTTTGCGAGCCCTGGTCATCCATTTGCTCGCGGGTGACCACGGACACGCTTTGCGAAGTTTCCAGCAGCGCGGTACTGGTCTTGGTGGCGATCTGACTGTGCGTCGCGTTATAGCCGTCCATGCTGCCCAGTGCGTTGCCGAGGGCGAAGCCTTTGATGTCGGTGGTCGGCAGGGCCAGCGCTTCGGTTTCTGCGACCGAGCGCAACACATAGCTGCTGCCGTCCTGGCTGATCGCCTCCAGGCCCGAGCCGCCGAGCAAGTGGCTCAGGGCCTGATCGGTCGAATACTCGCCCTGCACACCCGGTGACTGCCGGCCCTGGGTTTGCTGCGGCGTCATCGACAACGTGATGCCCGCCTCACGCGCGAACTGGTTGAGCGCATCGCCCAGCGGTCCGGGGGCGATGTTGTAGCGGTGGCTGCTGACCTTGCTGGCATTGGCCGCCATGCTCAGGCTCGGCAGCACGCCAACGCCCAGTGCAGTAGAAAACAGCGCCGCCCGAACGGCGTGGCGCAACAGGCCGGATTCGGCAGAGAAATTCAGAGGGTTCTTACAGGTAACGCGCGCAGTCATTGTAGGTTTCCGTAGGCAGTCGCGAAGGCTGAGTTGAAGTGCTTACTGACTAAGCCGGACTTGCCGCGAAAACCCGCCAAAATACTTTCAGGCCACAGACTCCAGCGTCACCCACCAACGGGTGCGGTAGCGCAATTGCACCGGCAGGGTCTGCGGCAGGATCGCCAGCAGCTTGTCGGTGTCCTCAAGACGGAACACGCCGGACAGACGCAAATCCGCAATATCCGACGCACAGCTCAGAAATCCCTGACGATACCGGCCGACTTCGCCGAGGAAGTCGCCCAGCCGCATGTTGCGCGTCACGATCAGCCCGTCGACCCAGGCGCCGGCGTCCATGTCCAACGGCGGCGCGGGACGTATCTGATGGTGATCGATCAGATAGCTCTGGCCGGCGATGGCCTCCGTCGAGTTGCCAGCGGAATGAATCGCGACCCGGCCACTGGTAACGCTCAGGCGGGTGCAACCCTCTTCCTGGCGCAGGATGAATCGAGCGTTGAACGGTTCGTAACTGGCATGACGATTCTGCACCCGCAGCGGTCGATCAAACGGCGCACCTTCATCGGCACCGCCGCAGGTGACGACGATTTCGCCACGGGTCAGTTTGATCAGCCGTTGTTGCGCGGTGTAATCAAGATCCACGCTGCTGGCGGTGTTGAGCTCGATCCGCGTGCCGTCCGGCAACTGGAAGCCACGGCGTTCGCCCGTGGCGGTGGCATAGTCGGCACGCCACTGTTGCCAGACGGAAGTGTCGCTGGCCAGCCATCCCGCCGAGCCCATCAGCAGCGCGCCGGACAATAGCTTCAAGGCCTGACGTCGACCCAACCCCTGCGCACTGTTTTCCAGCGTGTTGAACGCCACCTGCGCACCGGGCACGGCGCGCAGATTGTGCGTCAGTTCAGCTTGCAGAGACTGCACCCGCTGCCAGGCCAGTTCGTGATCATGGTGTTCAGCGCGCCATTGTTCGCACTGGCGATTCAGGCGCGGGTTGCCATGGTTATTGCGCAGACGCAGGAGCCAGTGAATGGCCTGTCGTACGACTTGTTGCGGTGGCTCGGCGCGTCGGCCAAGCGAGAGGTTATCCACCGGCATCAGCTTTCATACCGCAACATGTAGCAGTGGAACAGGGCGTCGGCGACGTAGCGTTCTACCGAGCGCAGGGACAGCCCCATCTGCTCGGCAATCTGTTTGTGGGTCAAACCTTCGCACTGAGCCAGCAGAAATGCCTGACGCACTTTTGGCTTCAAGCCTTCGAGCATGCGGGCGATGCCCTCGAGCAGTTCGATCACCAATGCGCGGGATTCGGCACTCGGAGTTTCGGCTTCAGGCAAATGGGCGATGGTTTCCAGATAGGCGCGTTCAATTTCCTCACGGCGCCAATGGTCGATCACCAATCCCCGGGCAACCGTGCGCAGAAACGCGCGGGGTGCCTTGAGTTCCAGGCGCTCGGTGCGCTGCAACAGGCGAACGAAGGTGTCCTGGGCCAGATCCGCCGCATCGGCAGCATTGCCCAGCCGAGCGCGCAACCAGCCGTTGAGCCAGCCGTGATGACTCGTGTAAAGCGCCTGTACAGCCAACTCAGGTGAGGACATGAACGCGACAGCCCGAACGTCACAAATGATAATTAGTCGCATTGTCATCAAGGGTTACAGAATTTGCAACCGGCGCTGCAAAACGCTCATCAAAAAAGCGGAGGCGACCGCTCTAATACGCCGTCCGGCGGGAATCTGGCAGAAATGCCATCCATTTGCTGCAAAACCCTAAGTTTTCTCCAAAGCGTGCCGACAGACTGGTGAGACATGCGTGCACCAAAGTAGAGCAGCCATCAGAACGCTGCCTGCGCTGTACATGGAATGTTGCATCCGGAACGCATCCCCACTTTTCGCATAAGAAGTCCCATGAAATGAATCTCAAGTTCAGCCATAAAATCCTGCTGGCCGCCTCGGGCGTCGTGGTCCTGGCGTTCGCGCTGTTCACGTTGTACAACGACTATCTGCAGCGAAACACCATTCGCCAGAACCTCCAGTCTTCCGTCCAGCAGGCCGGTGACCTGACCGCCAGCAGTGTGCAGAACTGGATGAGCGGGCGGATTCTGGTACTGGAAAACCTCGCGCAGAACGTCGCCCATCAAGGCAAGAATGCCGACTTCCCGGGGCTGGTCGATCAACCGGCCTTCACCTCGAACTTCCAGTTCACCTACGTCGGTCAGGCCAACGGCGTGTTCACCCAGCGCCCTGACGCGAAGATGCCGGACGGTTACGACCCGCGTCAGCGTCCCTGGTACAAGCAGGCCGTGGCCGCTGACCAGACCATGCTGACCCCGCCGTACATGGCCGCCGTTGGCGGTTTGGTGGTGACCATCGCCATGCCGGTGAAAAAGAACGGCGAGCTGCTCGGCGTAGTCGGCGGTGACCTGAGTCTGGAAACCCTGGTGAAGATCATCAACTCGGTGGACTTCGGCGGCCTGGGCCACGCGTTCCTGGTCAGCGGTGACGGTCAGGTGATCGTCAGCCCGGACAAAGACCAGGTGATGAAGAACCTCAAGGACATCTACCCGAACGCCGGTGTGCGTATCGAGAAGGGCAACCAGAACGTGGTGCTCAACGGCCAGGAACGCATCCTGTCGTTCACTCCGGTCGCCGGTCTGCCGAATGCCGAGTGGTACATCGGTCTGTCGATCGACCGCGACAAGGCCTACGCCGCACTCAGCCAGTTCCGCACCTCGGCACTGATCGCAATGTTCGTCGCCGTCGGCGCGATTGCGGTGTTCCTGAGCCTGCTGATCACCGTGCTGATGCGTCCGCTGATCACCATGGGCCGCGCTATGCAGGACATCGCCCAGGGTGAAGGCGACCTGACACGCCGCTTGGTGGTGGAAAGCAAGGACGAGTTCGGCGAACTGGGCAGTTCGTTCAACCAGTTCGTCGAGCGGATTCACGCCTCGATTTCCGAAGTGTCGTCGGCGACTCGCCACGTACACGACCTGTCGCAACGGGTGATGGCATCGTCCAACGCCTCGATCATCGGCTCCGACGAGCAAAGCGCGCGCACCAACAGCGTGGCTGCGGCGATCAATCAGCTGGGTGCCGCCACCCAGGAAATCGCCCGTAACGCCGCCGATGCTTCGCAACACGCCAGCGGCGCGAGCGAGCAGGCCGATGACGGTCGTCAGGTGGTCGAGCAGACGATTCAGGCGATGACCGAGCTGTCGCAGAAGATCAGCCTGTCGTGCACCCAGATCGAAACCCTGAATGCCAGCACCGACAACATCGGCCATATTCTCGACGTGATCAAAGGCATCTCTCAGCAGACCAACTTGCTGGCGCTCAACGCGGCCATCGAAGCGGCCCGGGCCGGTGAAGCCGGACGCGGTTTTGCGGTGGTGGCGGACGAAGTGCGCAACCTCGCTCACCGCACCCAGGAATCGGCGGAAGAGATCCACAAGATGATCACTTCGCTGCAGGTCGGCTCCCGCGAAGCGGTGACCACCATGAACGCCAGTCAGGCGTCCAGCGAGGAGACCGTTGAAGTGGCTAACCAGGCCGGTCTGCGACTGGTCAGCGTGACCCAGCGCATCGGCGAAATCGACGGCATGAACCAGTCGGTGGCTGCCGCTACCGAGGAACAGACTGCCGTGGTGGAAACCCTCAACGTCGACGTCAACCAGATCAACCTGCTGAACCAGCAGAGCGTGGCCAACCTCAATGAAACGTTGAAGGATTGCGATGCGTTGTCGCAGCAGGCCAACCGTTTGAAACAACTGGTCGACAGCTTCAAGATCTGACACCAAGTCAGACCGCGTTATCGTTCATCGCGAGCAAGCCCGCTCCCACAGGATTTCAGGCGCACACAACATTTGTGACCGACCGGGAACCTGTGGGAGCTGGCTTGCCAGCGATAGCGGTGGCTCAATCACCGCAGAACTGAAACCTTACACAAACAGCTTCAGCACATTGCCCATCGCATCATCGGCAAAGCCCTGCACGAAGTCCTTGAACCCCGGCAGTGCCTCGGGACCGCCGGAGGCAGGTTCGGCAATGATCGTCCAGGTTGCCCGCGACTTGCCCGCGCCCAGCGACTCCACATTCATCGCCGCCCACAGATTGGCCACGCCCAGCGTGTTGTAGATCGTGGTCCAGGTCATGCTCAGCGCCTGGTCGTCCCGGGAATTGAGTTGCTCGACCACCACGTTGCCATCCTTGAAGAACTTCTTGCGCAGCGAAGACACGCCTTCGCCGGTCATTTCGATGTGCGACAGCGCCGGAATGAAACGGTCGAAACCGTCGAATTTGCCGACCACTGCCCACACCTGTTTGGCGTCCACCGGTACTTTCACCGAAGAAACGACGTGGCAGCCGTGAGGATTCTTGATCAGGGTGTCGGGTTGCAGATTGTTCATGGTGTTGCTCCTTGGTTGATGAGTCAGATGAAGTTGATTTCTTTCAGGTAGTCGCAGCCGCGACGCAGCAGCGCCGGGGATTTTTCCGGGTAGTGCGCGCCCATCTGCTGCACGCCGGCCTGGGCGTTGGCGTGGCCGATCAGGGAGATGTCGCCGATGTCTTCCTCGAAGCCGTTGAGGTAGAAACCGAGCACGCCGAACAGCGCGTTATCCGCATCGACGCGGCCCAGTTGCTGTTGCCAGTCGGCGACGCTGACCAGCGAAAACTCGCTGCCGGTTTCGCGGAACGATGCGACGTAGGCATCCCAGCTCAGGGGCTCCGGGTTATGCAGGTTGAACACCGCTCGTTCCGGCGAATAACGACTGGCGTGGAAGGCGATGAAGCGGGCGAGGAAGTCCACCGGCATCAGGTCGAAATTCAGCGCGAAGGCCGGTACCTGGCCGAGCTGGATCGAGCCCTTGAGCATCAGCATCAAACGGTTCTTGTGCGGCTGGCAGACGCCGCTGAGGCTGTTGAAACTGATGTTGCCGGGCCGATACAGATTGACCCGCACCCCACGCTCGCGGGCCCGTTCGAGGATGCGCTCGCCGACCCATTTCGACAGGTTGTAGCCGTTGCGGATGTAGATCGGCGGCGTCGGTGCGGCGGGCAATTCCAGCACCCGGCCCGCGTCGTCGACGGTGCTGGAGGCCGACAGCGTCGAGACGAAATTGAACACCTTCTTGCTGCGTCCTTCACACAGCCGCAGCAGTTCGAAAATCGGCTCGACGTTGTCCGCCGCCAGCGACTCGTAGTCGAGCACGTGATTGACGTTGGCCGCGTTGTGCACCAGCGCGCCGAACTCACGATCCAGTCGCTCGAAATCCTCATTGGCCAGGCCCAGTTGCGGCCGGGTGATGTCCGCCGAATAGACCCGCACCCGACTCAGGTCCAGATGCTCCAGCCGGTTCTCTCGCAGCGCTTGGGCAAAGCGCTGCGCCGCGGTTTGCCCGCCGCCGTCGCGCACCAGACACGCCACCTCGCTGGCGCCCCATCCCAGCAGCGCCTCGACGATGTGCACACCGACAAAACTGTTGGCGCCGGTGACGATCACCTTGTGCACATCGCCCATGCGGCTGATCGGCAACGGCTCGATTTCCAGCGCTCGCTCGGCGTCGGCCATCGCCTGGGCGCTGAGCACCGCGCTGTTGTCGGTGCCGCGCACCAGCGTGGCGAGCTTGGTGATGGTCGGCAGTTCGATGAAGCGGTTGATCGAGATGCTGCGACCGAATTCCTCCCGCAGACGCAGGAGCATGCGTGACAGCAGAATCGAGTGACCGCCGAGATTGAAGAAGCTTTCGTCGGTGGAAATATCGCTGGTCGGCAGCTCCAGCAACTCGCCCCAGATCTCCAGCAGCAGCGCTTCGTCGGCGTTGGCCGGCAGGCATTTGGGGCCGCTGTCCTGCACGCTGACCGGCAATTCCAGCAAGGCTTTTCGGTCGACTTTGCCGTTGGCGGCGAACGGCATGTTCGGCAGTTCCGTCCACGCCACCGGTTGCATGTAGTCGGGCAAAAACTGCTGGGCGTGTGCCTTCAGCGCATCGCGGGCGGCATCTGCTTGCGGTTGGGCGAGGAACGCGAGAATCCGCCGCTGACTGTCGATCACCACGGCGATCTGCCGATACAGCTGACTCTCGCGCAGGCAGCGTTCGATCTCTTCCGGCTCGACCCGGAAGCCACGGATCTTCACCTGATTGTCGCGACGTCCGCACAGCTCGATGCCGTCCTCGCCCCACTTGGCCATGTCGCCGCTGCGGTAGGCGCGCAGACGCTGACCATCCGGCAACTCCAGGTCCAGATAGCGCTCGGCGGTCTGCTGTGGATTGTTCAAGTAACCCAGGCACACGCCGGGGCCGACGATGAACAGTTCGCCCACCGTTTGCTCCGGCACCGGTTGCAGTTCGTCATCGAGGATCAGCACCTGACTGTTGGCAATCGGCCCGCCGAGGGTGCGATTGCTGTCGCCCGGTCGCAATTGCCGCGCGGTGATCAGCACCGTGGCTTCGGTCGGGCCGTAGAGGTTGTGCAGCTTGCCCTGGCGGGTCAGTTGCTCGATCACGAACGGCTCGCACACATCACCGCCGGTCATGATCTGCCCGACACTTTGCAGTTGCTCCAGCGGCAGGATGCTCAACAGCGCCGGCGGCAGGAACGCATGGGTCAGTTGTCGGCGTCGGATCAGCGCCACCAGTTGCAGCGGATCGCGGCGCTGGTTGTCGTCGGGCACCACCAGTTCCGCGCCTTCGAGCAGGGTCGGGAAGATATCGATCAGCGACGAGTCAAAACTCAGCGAAGAGAACTGCAGCACTCGGCTCTCGGTGTGCAATTGCACGTAATCGGCGTACCACGCGGTGAAGTGGGCGAGATTTGCCTGACTCAGCAGCACACCCTTCGGATGCCCGGTGGTGCCCGAGGTATAGAGCGCCATGCACGGCGCATCGAGCTCGGGCCGGCGAAGCATCAACGGTTGCGACAGATCGGCGGCGGTGCAGTCGATGCGGCAGACATCCAGTCCCGGCATCGAACCGCTCAGCGGGTGTTCGCCGTCGTGCAGCAACAGCACCGCCCCGGCGTTTTCCAGAATGTATTGCTGGCGCTGAAGTGGATGGCTCGGCTCCAGCGGCAGGTACACCGCACCGCTGCCGAGAATCGCCAGGATCGAAGCAAACAGCGCATCGCATTTCGGCAGGCAAATTCCCACGACCCAGGGTTGCGGTTGTGTCTCCAGCATGGCCAGCAAGCGTTGCTGGATCGCTCGGCTGTGAGCATGCAACTGGCGGTAGCTGATCGACTGCTCGGCGAGGTGCAGCGCCGGGCGCTCCGCGTGCTCGATCAGACTCTGTTGCAGCCGCTCGATCACCGGGATCTGCGCCTGTTGCAGCAAGGCCGGATTGGCCGTGACATTCAGGCGATGGACGTAGGCCAGGCCGTCGAGAAACAGCAGGTTTTCCACCTGTTCGAAGTCCGGCGCACGGGCCGCTGTCGCGTGCTGGAAATACTCGGCGTCGCGGGAGAAACGGCTGACCAGCAGCGCCACTTCGTCCACCACCTGCGCCAGTGTTCGCTGGCGCAAGGCCTGACCGTTGCCGGACGGTTCGTCGGCGATGGGCACGCGGCTCAGCAGTGTCGTGTTGCAGAGGCACAGCAGATCGAGCACCGGCAGTCCGCCGATGCCCGTTGCACCAATGCCCAGGCGCAAGTTCAGCTGCGATGTGGTGCCGTAATCCTGCGGCGCAAGACTGCCGTCATCGATCACCAGATCCACCGACGGAGCCGCTAGCGTCAGCAATGAATGACCGTGTTGTTCGAGCTCCTGCGCCAGGTCGGTCAAGGCCTGGCTGCGGCCCCTCAGCAAAATGTCGAGACGTCTCATGTCAGCCTCCTTGTCAAACCAGGTAGTCGCGCAGGGCGTGCTGCACGCACGGTGTGTCGAGCAGCGAGCTGTTGTGGAAAAATCGCACGATGTTGCCCACCAGCGGGTGGTGGCGATTGATCGGGAAGGCCAGCCCGGCCATCTCGTCTTTCAGTGCGCGGCGGGTGGCATCGTTGACCGGCAGGGCGTCGATCAGGTGCAGGTCGAACGACTTCTGGATGTCGTTGGTGAGGTAATGGCCGATGAACACCGGCAGGATCTGCGCGATGCATTCACGGTCCGCATCACTCGCGGTGTGCCAGTAGATGCGCACCATCCGCGCCCAGAAACTCGAATGGCGACCTTCGTCGAGCAAGTGGTCGGCCATCAGGCCCTTGATGGATGGCTTGACCGTGTCGTCCCGGGCGAACGCCGCGACGTCGCCGGTCACGGTGTTTTCGGCGATGGCCACGCAGATCAGCTCCACGGCGCTGCGCAAGTGTTGCGGGGCCAGTTCGACCGCGGCCGGAATCGCCCGGCTCAGTTCGATTTCATTCGGCAGCTCGATCGGCTCAATGCCGGTCATGGCTACGGTCTGCTGCATGAAATCCATCGCCACCAGCGCGTGGTAATCCTCGTCCACCACCACGGTCATGGCGTCGTAGCGACAGGCGAACGGGAAGGGCACGGCGAAGCGGTTCTTGGCGATGCTGCGGGCGGTCTTGTCGACGATTTCGGTTTCGAAAATCACCACGTCGTTGATGAATTTGTACAACGTCTGCACCAGGGCGAAATCACGCTGCTGCGGGCATTCGCGCAGGAAGGTTTCGCTGAGCACCAACGGCTGGCGGCTGAGCGGATAGATCAGCCGCGCGTCGTCCTCCAGCACGCGGCGTGGCCGGGTGCGAATGGTCGCGCGGCTTTCCCAGGCATCGGCGAAAGACTGGTAGTCGGCGGCGTTCATTGGGCCACCTCCGCCAGCGGTTCACGCATGCTCAGGCGCAGACCGTCCCACAGGGCGATGCGGCTTTCCACGGCGGCGATGGCGCTGGCGTAGACCTCGGCTTCGCGCTGCGGATTGCCATCGACCAGTCGGTCCAGCAGTTGTTCTGCGGCCGGGCCGTGGTCTTCGGAGTCGACCTCGATGTGTCGCTCGAGGTAGTAACGGAAGGTCGGCGCCTGTTCGACGCCGATGCCCCAGGCATCGAGCATGCGCTGGAACATGGTCGGGATCACGCTCTCGCGACCGTGCAGGAATGCGGCAGCAACGCTGTGACCGGGTGCATGCAGCGCGGTGTGCAAAGTGTCGCGGACGAATCGCGCCGCCGCCGGATCGACCTCGACGCTTTGCAGGGCGACGTCGTAACTCACGCCCTCCTGCTGCAGCGTGACGAAGCGTTCCACGGCTGTCGTGTCCGCACCGACTTCGCGCATGGCATCGAGGTACAGTTCGAAGTGACTGTAATGCCCGTGTGACAGCCGATCGTCCGATTCTTCCCCGAGCACGATTTCGTTGATCAGTCTTGCTGCGTGCGGATCTCGTGGCGGTAACCACGGCAGGCGAGTGCAAGTCAGTTCCTGCTGCAGGCGTTTGGTCAGCGACATGAAGTCCCAGACGGCAAATACATGGGACTCCATAAAACGGCGCAATGTCGCCAAAGAATCGATCTCGGAGAAGATCGGATGAATGCTGAGTTCGGCTTTCTTCAGTGTAAGTTGCTCTTTAGTTGGCATGGTTGCGAGACTCTGGTTAATAGGGAATAAGGATTGCTCAATTAATCGCTAACAACGTTGAGCAAGTTTCTCCAGGCGAACGACAGCCTCATTCGGTTTCGATGAAAACAGGCAATGTCTGAAGGGCCCGGGACAGCAGCGGACGGATAAACCGCTGCGAAACGGGCCGTAGCGCAAGGTTGTGCAGGGTTGGTGATTTCGGATCCAAACCCGGCGAAGAAAAACTAATACATCGCAAAACAACTTAACAAGTTTATTTTTAATTATTTTTAGTTGGCTGTTTTTGAAGTATGAGTGGGGCTGATAAAACTTATAAGTTAAGTTTTATTTGGGCGTAGTTGCTCCTTTCGGCGTTTAATGGCCAAAATTGAACGACAAGAGTGAATGCCTCACTCGAAGCAACTTTCAAATTAAGTAATCGAATTGATATGAGGGGATGAAGTCGGGCTGTAAGAGCGCCGTTTCTTCCTGTTCCCGTGACAAGGCTCCTTCCGTAGGTTCCTGGTGCGGGGACTGCTGCCGGGGCGGCGCGTCCCCGTTCTATATTGGGTTGGCGATTCAAGGGTGCGCGTAAATCGGCGCCGCGGCTATCGTCGAAAATGACTTCCTTGCGGTGCAAATTCCGGGCTGTTCAAAGCAGAAGGGAGGTTAGAGCGCAGGCGTCGATGTGCCACGGCAAATGACCGTGACGGGTGGGGGTATTTGTAAGCGGGTTATTCGCCGGGTGAGTGGAGGCTCACCCGGGAGGGAGGATTCAGTGCGCCGCTTTGCGGCTTTGGCCGGCGGAGTTGGCGAGGTAACGGGTGATGACCTCGACACCGCGGTTGAGGTGCTGCTCCAGCAGTGTCACGGCGTGCGCGGTGTCACGCTCTTTCACCGCCTGCAACAACGCGCGGTGATCGTCCTGGGAGATTTTGCCCAGGCCCATGGCCTCGAGGTTGAAGCGCAGGAAGCGTTCTTCTTCATTCAAGCCGTCTTCCACCAGCCGCAACAATCGGCCATTGGGCGCCTTGCTGTAGAGCGCCATGTGAAACAGACGGTTGAGTCGACCGATTTCGGTGTAGTCGTGTTCGTTTTCCAGTTCTTCGATGAAACCGGCCGCGCGTTCGTGGTCGACCGGGGTCAGCAGCGGGATCGACTGGCGCAGCGCTTCGGACTCCAGCAGAATGCGCAGCTCGTAGGTTTCCGTTGCGTCACCCTGAATCAGCGGCGCCACCACGGCGCCCTTGTGGGCAGTGACGTTCAGCAGGCCCTGGGCCTCGAGCTGGCGCAAGGCTTCGCGCACCGGCATGCGGCTGACACCGAACAGGTCGGCCAGATCCTGCTGGCGCACGGCGGTGCCGCAGGGCAGGCGCCCGTCGAGAATCGCCGCGCGCAGGGTTTCTTCAATGACCGAGCGCGCCAGATGCGCGGGAATCGGGCCGTCGACTTTGATGCTGTGGAGTGGCTTGGGCTTTTGGGTCACAACTGCACACCCTATGACTGCGGATTTGGATCCAAAGGACACTAGTGATTGCTCTACAGGTTGTCAAACCGTGTAGAAGAACCCTGTCACATCTGAAGTTTAGCGCGGCAGCGATGATCTCATGGTGCCATTGTTTTTTGCTGGGCTAACCTTCACCATCAAGCGCTTTCCTCTCTGCCCTGGATGCCTTGCATTGGCGGTACGTTACGTGATCCCACGGATTGCGCGCTGGCTTGCCGGCGCGCTGCTGCTGGCCGGCATCATGCTGGGCGGCCTGCATGCCGATTGGGATTTTTCCGCGATCAGCCGCAAGGCCACGGCACTGTACGGGCCATTGGGCGCCGGGCAACAGCGGATTGATGCCTGGCAGAATCTGCTGGCCACGCAGAAGCAGGTCAGCGAGATGGAAAAGCTCAAAGTGGTGAACCTGTTTTTCAACAAACAGATGCGCTACGTCGAAGACATCGATCTGTGGCACGAGGTCGATTATTGGGAAACCCCCATCGAAGCCTTGTGGAAAGGCGCCGGCGACTGCGAAGACTATGCGATCGCCAAGTATTTCAGCCTGCGCCACCTCGGTGTGGCCAGTGACAAGTTGCGCATCACCTACGTCAAGGCCCTGCGCCAGAACCGCGCGCACATGGTCCTGACTTACTATTCCAGCCCTGACGCCATGCCGCTGGTGCTCGACAGCCTGATCGACCCGATCAAGCCGGCCGCCGAGCGAACCGATTTGCTGCCGGTCTACTCTTTCAATGCCGAAGGGCTGTACCTGCCGGGCGCCAAGGGCAACAAGAAGGTCGGTGACACCAAACGCCTGTCACGCTGGCAGGATGTGTTGAAGAAAATGCAGGCCGAAGGATTTCCGGTCGAGACGACTAACTAGGAGCACGCGCTCAGATGTCTTTGTTCAAACAGCTGTTGATCGCTATCTGTCTGTTCCTGGTGGTCGCCTTCACCGGCAGCTTCATGGTCAGTCTGGAGAGCTCGCGCACCCAGTACGTCAACCAGTTGCGCTCCCACGCCCAGGATGCGGCCACGGCGCTGGCGCTGTCGTTGACGCCGAACATCGATGACCCGGCGATGGTCGAGCTGCTGGTCAGCTCGATCTTCGACAGCGGTTATTACTCGAGCATCCGCGTGGTCGACTTGAAGACCGACCAGACTATCGTCGAGCGCAACGGCATTCCGGCGGTCACCAACGTGCCGGACTGGTTCGTCAAACTGATCGGCCTGGAGCCGGCCGGTGGCGATGCGCTGGTCAGCCGTGGCTGGGAGCAGGCGGCGCGGGTCGAGGTGGTCAGCCACCCGATGTTCGCCCTGGCCAAGCTCTGGCAGAGCGCGCTCGGCAGCCTTGGCTGGCTGTTGGTCTGCGGCGCGGTGAGTGCGGTGCTGGGCGCGCTGTTGTTGCGTCGGCAATTGAAGCCGCTGGATTACATGGTCAAGCAATCTCACGCCATCGCCCGTCGTGAATTCCTCAGCCTGCCGGACCTGCCGCGTACGCCTGAATTGCGCCGCGTAGTGCTGGCGATGAACCAGATGGTCGAGAAGCTCAAGGCGCTGTTTCAGGAGCAGGCCGAGCGCAGTGAAAAACTGCGCACCGAGTCCTATCAGGACAACCTTACGGGGCTGGCCAACCGGCGTTATTTCGAGATGCAGCTGAATGCGCGGGTGAGCAACCCGGAGCAGGCGAGTTCCGGTTATCTGCTGTTGTTGCGGGTCAAGGATCTGGCCGGGTTGAACCAGCGTCTTGGCGGTCAGCGCACCGATGAATTGTTGAAAGCGGTCGGCGAGCAACTGTCCCGCGAGTGCGCCAAATACCCGGAAACCCAGAACCTCGTCACTCGCATTCGCGGTGGTGAATTCGCCGTGCTGGCGCCGGGGCTGACCCGCGAGGAGGCGCTGCAACTGGCGCAGAGTCTCGACAGTGCCCTGAGCAGCCTGCACGCGACGGGTGCCACCGACGTGGCCGCCGTGGCTTCTATCGGCCTGGCACCGTTCGCTCACGGCGATTCGCCGCAAGCGGTCCTCAGCCTCGGCGATCAGGCGCTGGCCCAGGCCGAAGGGCAGGGCGAGCAGAACTGGGCGTGCCTCGATCAGAGCCTGGTGGCAGACGTCGTTGACGATCACCACGCCTGGCACCGCTTGCTCGATCAGGCCCTGAATCAGCGGCGTTTCGAGCTGTTCTTCCAGCCGGTAGTGGCGGCGCAGGACACGCAATTGGTGTTGCATTACAAAGTGCTGTCGCGTTTGCTCGACGATCAGGGCCAGACCATTCCCGCCGGACGCTTCCTGCCGTGGCTGGAGCGCTTCGGCTGGACCGCGCGACTGGACCGGTTGATGCTCGAACGGGTGCTGGAGCAGATGGCCGGACATGAAGAATCTCTGGCGTTGAACCTGTCCTCGGCGACCCTCGCCGATCCGCAGGCGTTGAACAAAGTGTTCGAGATTCTACGGGCGCATTCCAACCTCGGTGCGCGCCTGACCCTGGAAATCGGCGAGGAACAATTGCCGGAACAAGCGGTGCTGGAACAGCTGACCCGGCGCCTGCGCGAGCTCGGTTTCTCCCTGAGCCTGCAGCGCTTCGGCGGGCGCTTCAGCATGATCGGCAACCTGGCGCGGCTGGGGCTGGCGTACCTGAAGATCGATGGCAGCTACATCCGGGCGATCGATCAGGAAAGCGACAAGCGCCTGTTCATCGAAGCGATCCAGCGTGCGGCGCACAGCATCGATCTGCCGCTGATTGCCGAGCGGGTCGAGACGCAAGGGGAATTGTCGGTGATTCGCGAGATGGGGTTGTATGGGGTTCAGGGGCAGCTGTTCGGTGAGCCTGCGCCTTGGCGATGAGTCATTGAGATCGCTGCCCTCACTGTAGAGACCGGTACATCCTTTACACATTAGACCGGGGACATCGTTTACACCTTTTACAGGCTTGATAC
>NZ_JBJYZK010000026.1:0-15511 GCF_048654275.1 Candidatus Pseudomonas auctus
TGGCTAGAGTCGGAATCGAGCTTTTAGTCCCGCCCACCCCTTCAAGTCTAAACATACAAGCGGGCTTGCCCGCGATGACGGAGTGTCAGTCACTCAGGTGTTGATAGGGCCACCGCAATCGCTGGCAAGCCAGCTCCCACAGGGACCAGGGTTTGCAGTTGTATCTGTGCGCGGCTGCTGAATATCTGCAACAGGTCGCCGAGGGTATGTGGCGGTGGTTCGGTGGCGCGGGTCACCGCGTACAGCGTGATCGGCAGCGGCGGGGCGAGAGGGCGAATAGTGGTGGTGGCCGATGAGGCACCCAGCGCGGTGAACGGATCGATCACCGCGACCCCGGCGCCGGACTCCACCATCGCCCGCGCCAGCGAATACGTCTGCACGGCAATCCGCACACGCGGCGGTGGCTCGACCGCTTCGAGATAACTATCGAGGCGGGCGGCCAGCGGGTCGGCGCTGGACAGCCCGATCAGCGGCGCTCCCGCCAACGCCATTAGCGGCAACGGCTGACCGGCATCTTCCTCCGGCCAATAACCTCTCGGTGCCAATGCCACCAGAACTCCCGATGCCAATGCCTGGGCCTTCAGCCCCGGATGGTCCGGCAGCTGCAACGTCAGCGCCACGTCCACTTCGCGCATCAGCAGGTTCTGCATCAGCTCGCGGCTGTGGGCGCTCGACAGTTCGCAGGCGATGTCCGGGAACTGCGCCGTCCACTGCTGGATCGCTGGAGGCAGCAACGACAGCGCCAGCGCCGGGGTCGCGCCGATCCGCAGGCTGTGGCCGGGTTCGCGGCGCAGGCTCTGGGCCAGACGCCGCACGCCTTGCAGGCTTTCGGTGACCTTATCGACTTCGCGCTCCAGCTCCAGCGCTTCCGGGGTAGCCTGCAACTTGCCGCGCACCCGCAGAAACAACGGAAAACCGAGTTGCTGCTCGGCGTGCTGCAAGACCTTGGTCACCGCCGGTTGTGAGACATGCAGCAATTGCGCAGCGGCGCTGATCGAGCCGGTCTGGCGGATGGCCTGGAAAATCTCGATGTGACGAAGGCGCATGGCGATCCCATAACCTTTGTTTATAGGTTTGGCATCTTTATTCATTGTTCGGCGCCTGTCACCTCGTCCTAACCTCGGCCTCGTCTTCAAGAACGATTAAGGACGGACATGGCTCAGCGTGTGTGCATCATCGGCGGCGGCGTGATCGGGTTGGCAACGGCCTGGGCGCTGGTGCGCGACGGCTTCGAGGTGACGGTGGTCGAGGCGCGGCAGGCGCTGGGCAGCGAAACCAGTTTCGCCAACGGCGGCCAGTTGTCCTACCGCTACGTCGCGCCACTGGCCGATGCCGGCGTACCGTTGCAGGCAATCGGCTGGATGCTGCGCGGCGATTCACCGCTGAAATTGCGCCCGCGCCTGGACCCGGCGCAGTGGCGCTGGATGGCCTCGTTTCTCGCCGCGTGCCGCACCTCGGTCAACCGCGAAAACGCCGCGCATCTGTTGCGTCTGGCGCTATTCAGCCAGAGCACGCTGAAACGCTGGCGCGAGGACGACGGACTCGCCGGCTTCAATTGGCGGCGCAACGGCAAACTGGTGACCTTCCGCAACGCCGCCAGCTTCGAGCATGCACGCAAAGGCCTGGCTGATCCGCAACAACAGCAGGTGTTGTCCGCCACCGAATGTGCGCAACTGGAAACGGCACTGACCGATGCGCCGTTTGTAGGCGCGATCTACACGCCGGATGAAGAAGTCGGTGACTGTCACGGTTTCTGCCAACAGTTGGCGGCGAGATTGGAAGCGTCGGGTCGCTGCGAATTTCGTCTCGGTCAGGCAGTCACCGGCATTCGCCATAGTCACGGCGCGGTCACGGCCATTGAACTTGGCGAAGAGACTTTGCCGGTCGAACAACTGGTGATCGCCGCCGGCCATCGCAGCCCGTTGCTCGCGCTGCCCGGCCTGCGCCTGCCGCTGTATCCGCTGAAGGGCTACAGCCTGACCGTGCCGATTGGCAACGAGCACCGGGCGCCGGACGTGAGCATCACCGACTACGACCGCAAGATCGTCTACGCGCGTATCGGCGAACAACTGCGCGTGGCGGCTATGGTCGACATCGTCGGTTTCGACCCGGCGGTGGACCCCGAGCGGCTGGCGCTGATCAAGCGCCAGGCCCGCGACACCTTTCCCGACGCCGGCCACTACGACGCCGCCGTCGAATGGGCCGGCATGCGCCCGGCCACTCCCACCGGCGTTCCGCTGCTGGGTGCCACTTCCTATCGCAATCTGTGGCTCAACCTCGGCCACGGCGCGCTGGGTTTTACCCTGGCCTGCGGCAGCGGACAGTTGCTCAGCGAACTGATCGGTGAGCAGCGCACATCCATTGATCTGCACGGGTTCAATCCCCGTGCGGCGTGACGGTTTCTGCTAAAACACCCCACCCACAACGGAGAATAACAATGCAAAAAATCACGTTGCTCGGCTGCACTCTGGCGCTGGTTTTCGGTGCTCAGGCTCAGGCCAATGAAGTGCCGCTGACCGGTACGCTCGGCAAGATTGCCAGCGCCAACAGCATCACCCTGGGTTATCGCGATGCGTCGGTGCCGTTTTCGTATGTGGGCGATCACACCGGGCAGCCTATGGGGTATTCGGTGGAACTGGCAGGCAAGATCGTCGAGCGCATCCAGCAGCAACTGGCGCTGCCGGAACTGAAGGTGAAGTACAACCTGGTGACGTCGCAGACGCGGATTCCGCTGGTGCAGAACGGTACGGTCGACCTTGAATGCGGCTCCACCGGGGTGACCGCCGAACGGCAGAAGCAGGTCGCGTTCTCCTACGGTTTCATCTACGTCAAAGGTCAGTTGCTGACCGCCAGGGACAGCGGCATCCACAGCTTCGACGATCTGCGCGGCAAGAACGTGGTGACCACCGCCGGCACCACCAACGAGCGCTATCTGAAGAGCTACAACCTCGACCACAAACTGAACATGTTCGTGATCAGCGCCAAGGATCACGGCGAGGCATTCCAGATGCTGCAATCGGGGCGCGCGGCGGCGTTCTACATGGACGATGCGCTGCTCTACGGCGAGCGGGCCAAGGCACGCGATCCGCACAACTGGGTCGTGGTGGGGGAGGAGCAGTCGCGGGAAATCTACAGCTGCATGGTGCGCAAGGATGATCCGCAGTTTCTTGCGCTGGTGAACGGCGTGTTGGCCGACCTGTACAGCTCGGGAGAGATCAACGGGATTTACCGCAAGTGGTTCGAGCAGCCGATCCCGCCGAAGGGCTTGAACCTTGAATTCCCGATGACCGGCGAACTCAAGGCAATCATCGCCAGACCAACCAGTGATCCGGTGCAGTGACGGGTTAGAAATCACCCCACAGTTGCTGCGCTACCGCCAGTGCCACAACCGGCGCGGTCTCGGTGCGCAGCACGCGCGGGCCGAGGCGGGCGGCGTGGAAGCCGTTGGCCTTGGCCTGCTCGACTTCGGCGTCGGACAAACCGCCTTCAGGGCCGATCAGGAACGCCAGCGCTGATGGCTTGGCATGGCTGACCAGCGGCTCGGCCACCGGGTGCAGCACCAGTTTCAGTTCGGCTTGCGTCTGTTTCAGCCAGTCGGCCAGCAACAGCGGTGGATGAATCACCGGCACCCGCGAACGACCGCATTGCTCGCAGGCGCTGATCGCCACCTGACGCCAGTGCAGCAGGCGTTTGTCGGCGCGTTCGTCCTTGAGGCGGACTTCGCAGCGCTCGCTGAAGATCGGGGTGATTTCAGTCACGCCCAGTTCGGTGGCTTTCTGGATCGCCCAGTCCATCCGCTCGCCCCGGGACAGGCCCTGGCCGAGGTGGATCTTCAGCGGCGATTCGACCTGACCGGCGAACTGCTCGTCGATCTGCACCACCACGCGTTTCTTGCCGACTTCCACCAGCGATCCGCGAAACTCATGGCCGGAGCCGTCGAACAACTGCACCGCATCGCCTTCGGCCATGCGCAGCACGCGGCTGATGTAGTGCGCCTGGGCTTCCGGCAGTTCGTGTTCACCGGTGCTCAGCGGGGCGTCGATAAAAAAGCGGGACAGTCTCATTCGGAGTCTCTGAAAAGGATCGTTGTTCGTTGTGCAACTTTGTGGGAGCGAGCCTGCTCGCGATTGGATCGGCGAGGTGTACCAGACAGTCCACGGCGCCCGCATCGCGAGCAGGCTCGCTCCCACATGAAATCAATTAGCCCGGATCGCGAAAACCCGGATGAAAATCCTTCGGCACCGCCACGCTGACGCTGTCACGAGTGGCAATGTCGATGCCTTCGCTGGCGACTTCGGCGAGGAAGTCGATCTGCTCCGGGGTGATCACGTACGGCGGCAGGAAATACACCACGCTGCCCAGCGGACGCAGCAGCGCACCACGCTCCAGCGCATGCTGGAACACCTTCAGGCCGCGACGTTCCTGCCACGGATAAGCCTCTTTCGTGGCTTTGTCCTTGACCATCTCGATCGCCAGGACCATGCCGGTCTGACGCACTTCCGAAACATTCGGATGATCCACCAGATGCGCCGTCGCCGACGCCATGCGTTGAGCCAGCGCCCGGTTGTTCTCGATCACGTTGTCCTGTTCGAAGATATCCAGAGTCGCCAGCGCCGCCGCACAGGCCAGCGGGTTGCCGGTGTAGCTGTGCGAATGCAGGAAGGCGCGCAGGGTCGGGTAATCGTCGTAGAACGCGCTGTACACCTCGTCGGTGGTCAGGCACGCGGCCAACGGCAGATAACCGCCGGTCAGGGCTTTCGACAGACACAGGAAGTCCGGGCGGATGCCGGCCTGTTCGCAGGCGAACATCGTCCCGGTGCGGCCGAAGCCGACGGCGATTTCGTCGTGGATCAGGTGCACGCCATAACGGTCGCAGGCCTCGCGCAACAGCTTGAGGTACACCGGGTGATACATGCGCATGCCGCCGGCGCCCTGGATCAGCGGCTCGACGATCACCGCAGCGACGCTGTCATGGTTTTCCGCCAGCGTCTGTTCCATGGCCGCGAACATGTTGCGCGAATGCTCTTCCCAGCTCATGCCCTGCGGGCGCAGGTAGCAATCCGGGCTCGGCACCTTGATGGTGTCCATCAGCAGTGCTTTATAGGTTTCGGTGAACAACGGCACGTCACCGACCGCCATCGCCGCCATGGTTTCGCCGTGGTAGCTGTTGGTCAGGGTGACGAAGCGTTTCTTGTTCGGCTGGCCGCGGTTGAGCCAGTAGTGAAAGCTCATTTTCAGCGCGACTTCGATGCAGGACGAACCGTTATCGGCGTAGAACACCCGGTTCAGGCCTTCCGGCGTCATCTTCACCAGACG
The DNA here is from genome assembly GCF_048654275.1 of Candidatus Pseudomonas auctus. Lineage (NCBI taxonomy): Bacteria > Pseudomonadati > Pseudomonadota > Gammaproteobacteria > Pseudomonadales > Pseudomonadaceae > Pseudomonas > Candidatus Pseudomonas auctus. The sequence goes on from NZ_JBJYZK010000026.1 coordinate 5,317, forward strand.
CTCGGACAGCTCGATCACTGGCTGATGGCTGAAACCGGCCAGAATCACGTGTTCCAGTTGATCGACCTGATCCTTGATGCGCTGGTTGATGCGCGGGTTGGCGTGGCCGAACACGTTGACCCACCAGGAGCTGACCGCATCCAGATAACGCTTGCCTTCGAAGTCTTCGAGCCAGATGCCTTCACCGCGCTTGATCGGGATCAGCGGCAGCTGTTCGTGGTCTTTCATCTGGGTGCAGGGATGCCACAGCACCGCGAGATCGCGTTGCATCCACTGGTTGTTCAGGCCCATGTTCAGTCTCCTCGAGGCGGCTCGCGTCAGGCGCGGGCAAACAATCGCGCAAGCCTATGCAATGCATCGCGCCGGAACAACCCATTGTGTCGATTGAGCTACTTTGTATGGGCCGATAGACGTCGCTGGCGGCGTTTTGATGGCTGACGTATTCTTCGCGGTTCTTTGGGTCGTCTGACCCGCAAAACTGCTTTTTCCTACGTGTATTTCCGGAGTTCGCTGAATGTCTGTCGGTTGGCTGCGCGCCTGTGCGCTGGTGGTGTTGGGGCTGTTCAGCGTTACGGCGCTGGCCAAGGATAAAACCGCAATCGTGATCGGCGGCGGCCTGTCGGGCCTGACGGCGGCTTACGAACTGCAGAACAAGGGCTGGCAGGTCACGCTGCTCGAAGCCAAGCCGAGTCTGGGCGGTCGCTCGGGCATGGCCACCAGCGAGTGGATCGGCAACGACAAGACTCAACCGGTGCTGAACAAGTACGTTTCGACGTTCAAGCTGAGCACCACGCCGGCCCCTGAATTCGTACGGACCCCGGGTTACCTGATCGACGGCGAGTATTTCTCCGCCGCCGACCTGACCGCCAAACAGCCTGCCACGGCTGAAGCGCTGAAGCGTTACGAGAAAACCCGTGACGATCTGGCGCGCTCGATCGACGATCCGCAGAACCCGGCGGCGACCAACACCCTGCACGCCCTGGACCAGATCAACGTCTCGAGCTGGCTCGACAAGCAGAACCTGCCGGCCACCGCACGTCAGCTGATCAACCAGGACATCCGCACCCACTACGACGAGCCTTCGCGCCTGTCGCTGCTGTACTTCGCGCAGCAGAGCCGGGTGTATCGCGGCGTGTCCGACCGTGACCTGCGCGCTTCGCGTCTGGTCGGTGGCAGCCCGGTGCTGGCCCAGGCCTTCGTCAAACAACTGAAAACCATCAAGACCAACTCGCCAGTATCTGCCATCACCCAGGACAAGGACGGCGTGACCGTCAAGGTCGGCAGCGTCGGCTACCAGGCCGATTACGTTGTGCTGGCGGTGCCGTTGCGCGCCCTCAACAAGATCCAGCTGACTCCGGCGCTGGACGCCCAGCACCTGGCCGCGATCAAAGGCACCAACTACGGCTGGCGTGACCAGATCATGCTGAAGTTCAAGACGCCGGTATGGGAAAGCAAGGCGCGGATGTCCGGCGAGATCTATAGCAACACCGGCCTTGGCATGTTGTGGATCGAGCCGGCCCTGAAGGGCGGCGCGAACGTGGTGATCAACCTGTCCGGCGACAACGCTCGCGTCATGCAGGCCTTCGGCGACAAGCAGATGGTCGACCAGGTGCTGATTCGCCTGCACACGTTTTATCCACAGGCTCGTGGCTCGTTCACCGGTTATGAAATCCGTCGTTACAGCACCGACCCGTCGACCGGTGGTTCCTACCTGGCCTTCGGCCCTGGCCAGATCAGCAAATACTGGCGCCTGTGGGAGCGTCCGCTGCAGCGCGTAGCGTTTGCCGGCGAACACACCGATACCTTGTACCCGGGCACGCTGGAAGGCGCACTGCGCACCGGTCAGCGTGCAGCCAGTCAGGTTGAAGACCTGGCGGCGGGCAAATCCTTCGAACCGGTCAAGGTCGGCCCGGCAGCGGCCACCGCCGCAGCGGCGGGTGCGGGTGCGGCAGTAGCGGCGAAGAAAGGCAACTTCTTCACCAACCTGTTCGGCGGTTCGGACGACGACAAGAAGCCAGAGCCAGTGAAAGCGCCAGAGCCGGCACCTGCTCCAGCCGCTCCAGCGCCTGCACCGGCTCCGGCCCCTGCGCCAGCCCCGGTGGAAGCACCGAAGCCAGCGGCCCCGGTGAAAGCCGAGCCGGCGAAGAAAGCGGCAGCCAAACCAGCAGCGAAGAAACCGGCGGCCAAGACCGAGGCGAAAAAAGCCCCGGCCAAACCTGCAGCGAAAAAGGCTGAGCCGGCGAAGAAGCCAGCGGCCAAACCGGCGGCAACCACCGAGACCAAAGCGCAGTAAGGCTTTGCGGTGAATGAAAAAGCGCGGCTTTCAGGCCGCGCTTTTTTTTGCGTGGGATTCACAACATCCCGCCACACTTTTGTCTTTAATCTTTCCTTAACTCCCCTGTTCAAGACTCTTGATCGTATTTCTCGATATTTCAAAGCAAAATTTTCCGCTTTAATTCGATAGATAACTCGCTAGTCTTGGTTCGCAGTTCTCACAGGATTTGGGCAATGCAGCTACGTAACTCTTCTTCGCGCTACGGTTGGGTCAGCATCTTCATGCACTGGGGTGTGGCGCTGGCGGTCTTCGGGCTGTTCGCGCTGGGTCTGTGGATGGTGGGGCTGGATTACTACAGTACCTGGCGCAAAGACGCGCCGGATCTGCACAAGAGCATCGGTCTGGTGCTGCTGGGTGTGATGGTGTTGCGGGTGTTGTGGCGCTTTGTCAGTCCACCGCCGCCAACGTTGCAAAGCTACAGCCGCATGACCCGCATCGGCGCCAAGTTCGGCCATGGGTTTCTCTACCTCGCGCTGTTCGCCGTGATGATTGCCGGTTACCTGATTTCCACCGCAGACGGTGTCGGGATTCCGGTGTTTGGCCTGTTTGAAGTTCCTGCACTGGTTTCCGGACTACCGGATCAGGCAGATACCGCCGGTGTGATTCATCTCTGGCTGGCGTGGGCGCTGGTAATTTTTTCCGGCCTTCATGCGTTGGCAGCATTGAAGCACCACTTTATCGATCGTGATGCGACCCTGACACGAATGCTGGGACGCAAAGCCTGATGTTCAACCTCGACTCCAAAGGAAAACAAAGCATGTTGAAAAAGACTCTGGCCGCTCTGGCAATCGGCTCTGCCGTCCTGTCCGCCAATGTGATGGCCGCTGACTACGTAGTCGACAAAGAAGGCCAGCACGCCTTCGTCGACTTCAAAATCAGCCACCTGGGCTACAGCTACATCACCGGTACCTTCAAGGACATCAGCGGCAAGTTCAGTTTCGACGCCGCCAAGCCTGAAGACAGCAAGATCGAGTTCGACGTGAAGACAGCCAGCGTGTTCACCAACCACGCCGAGCGTGACAAGCACATCTCCAGCAAAGACTTCCTGGACGTGGGCAAATACGCTGATGCCAAGTTCGTCTCCACCAGCGTCAAGTCCACCGGCAAGAACGCCGATGGCAAAGACACTGCCGACGTGACGGGTGACCTGACCCTGCACGGCGTGACCAAGCCGATCGTGGTCAAGGCCACTTTCCTGGGTGAAGGCAAGGATCCATGGGGCGGCTACCGTGCCGGCTTCGAAGGCACTACCAGCATCAAGCGTTCTGATTTCGGCAAGATGATGGACCTGGGTCCACAGTCTGACAAAGTCGACCTGTACATCTCGTTCGAAGGTGTCAAAGCGAAGTAATTTTCGCCGGCCATACAAAAACGCCCCCGGTCTTGCGATCGGGGGCGTTTTTTATTGCCTGCCGCCACTTTCGTTTCAGCGGCGCACAAAAAATGCCCCGGTTTTCAGGCCGGGGCATTTTTCATTGCAGTCGAAAACTCAGCGATTGCGGGTCAGCAAGGCCGGTTTTTCACCGCGTGGGCGGCTTGGCAGTTGATCCAGCTGCTCAGGCGTCGGGAAGCGGTCGGCTTTCGACTCCTTGTGCATGATCTTCGGGCCACTGCTGCGCGGGTTCTGCACGGCCGGTTCAGCGCGCTGCTGATCGTCACGGGCCGGGCGGCGGTTGCGCGGATTTTCATCGCGACGACCCTGGCCGTCACGCGGAGCACCGTTGCGTGGGCCACTGCGTTTGCCTGGCGGAGTGCCGGTGCTCGAGCCGTTGCTGTTGCGCGGGCCGTTCTGGCGACCTTGCGACTGACCGCCGCGGGGTGCGCCCGAACCTGCGCCTTGCGCCGGAGCACCTGGACGACGGTTGCGACCACCGGCCGGAGCCTGCTTCGGCACGTAATCAACGCGGTTACCGAAGTTATCGATATCGTCGTCGAGGAATTCGTCCGGAGCACGGTCAGCAGCGGCGCGTGGCGGCTGGCTTGGCTGGCGTTGTTCGCGGGCCGGGGTGCCTTCACGCGGCTTCTGTTGACGGGCTGGACGCTCGCCACGTTCGCCGGCCGGTTTTTCCTTGCCCTTGTCTTTGCCTTTGTCTTTACGACCGCCGCCACCGCCGCCGCCATTCGGGCCGTCGCCGCGTGGGCCACGGGCATTGCGCGGGTTGCGCATGTCCGGACGTTCACGGGATTCCGGCTTCTCGGCCTCGATGGTGCTGGCATCGAAGCCCATCAGGTCGCCGTCGGCGATTTTCTGCTTGGTCATGCGTTCGATGCTTTTCAGCAGTTTTTCTTCGTCCGGCGCGACCAGCGAGATCGCCTCGCCCGAACGACCGGCCCGGCCGGTACGGCCGATACGGTGCACGTAGTCCTCATCGACGTTCGGCAGTTCGAAGTTGACCACGTGTGGCAACTGGTCGATGTCCAGGCCACGGGCGGCGATGTCGGTGGCAACCAGGATGCGCACTTCACCGGCCTTGAAGTCGGCCAGGGCTTTGGTGCGGGCGTTCTGGCTCTTGTTGCCGTGGATCGCCACAGCCGGCAGGCCGTGTTTGTCCAGGTACTCGGCCAGACGGTTGGCGCCGTGCTTGGTGCGGGTGAACACCAGCACCTGTTCCCACGCGCCGGCGGTAATCAGGTGGGCCAGCAGCGCACGCTTGTGGCTGGCCGGCAGACGGAACACGCGTTGTTCGATGCGCTCGACCGTGGTGTTCGGCGGCGTCACTTCGATGCGTTCCGGGTTGTGCAGCAGCTTGCCGGCGAGATCAGTGATGTCTTTGGAGAAGGTCGCCGAGAACAGCAGGTTCTGGCGTTTGGCCGGCAGGCGCGCGAGGACTTTCTTCACGTCATGGACGAAGCCCATGTCGAGCATGCGGTCGGCTTCGTCGAGCACGAGAATTTCGACGTGGGACAGATCGACGCTGCCCTGGCCGCACAGGTCGAGCAGTCGACCGGGGCACGCCACCAGCACGTCAACGCCACGGGACATGGCCTGAACCTGCGGGTTCATGCCGACGCCGCCGAAGATGCACGCGCTGACGAATTTCAGGTCGCGGGCGTAGATCTTGAAACTGTCGTGAACCTGCGCCGCGAGTTCGCGGGTAGGGGTCAGCACGAGCACGCGCGGTTGGCGCGGGCCGTGACGCTGGGATTTGTCCGGGTGACCGTTGGGAAACAGCCGCTCCAGGATCGGAAGGGCGAAACCGCCGGTTTTACCAGTACCTGTCTGAGCCGCAACCATCAGGTCGCGACCTTGCAACACGGCGGGAATGGCCCGCTGTTGCACCGGAGTAGGCTCGGTATAGCCCGCATCTTCGATAGCGCGGACCAAAGCCTCGGAGAGACCGAGGGAAGCAAAGGACATGAGTAATCCTGTTTTAGTTAGGGCTTGGCCCAATGGGAGTCTTGCCTGGCGCGAATGGCGTTTAAGAGGACGCAATCCCGTCCGGTCCTGCTGCGGTTCCGAAGGCACGTCCGGAGCGCTCGCGCGGGCTGAAAAGCTGCGCTGTAGCGGGTCGGGAGGCCTGTTACGGTTCCGGGCGTCCGGGCGTGAGCCTGGCGGGAACGCCGGAGTATAACAGAGCAATCACTGCGCGCCGCTTTCCTGCTGCTCAACGGTTTTGCCGCTGGCGGTGGCGTTGCTCAGTGGCGACGTCAGGGCGGGGGCTGCGCCGTAGCGAGCGCTGAGCTCGGCATAGGCCGGTTCGCGCTTGAAACGCTTGAGTTCGGCGCCGAAGCGCTGCACCAGCAAATCCATCCCGGCATTGCGTCGCACGGCCAGAAACTGGCTCTGGCGGCTGATGACCGTGGGGTTTTCAGTGATCTGGTTGCGGATATCCAATTCATCGAGCAAATGCTGGCCCACGCGGCGGTCGGTGATCAGCAGGTCGATGCGCCCGCGCACCAGTTTGCCGAAATTGGCTTCGTGGGTTGGGGCCGGTTCCCGAGTGAACAGGGTCGATTCGCGAAAATCGGGGCTGTACAGGTAGCCCGGCGACGTACCGATGGTCAGGCCCTTGAGGTCTTCGAGGCTGCGAAAAGGGTGCGGGCGGTCGTTGGCGTAAAACATCACGAACTCGACGTCCGACAGCGGTTCGCTCGGATAGAGCAGGGTGGCGTCGCGTTCGTCGCTGTGGAAGATGTCCAGCGCGCCGTCGGCCTGGCCGGTTTCGAGCATCGACAGGCAGCGTTTCCACGGCAGGAACTGCCATTCGACTTCGATGCCCAGGCGCTTGAACACGATGGCGGTGGTTTCGTAGTCCAGTCCGAGGTTCTTGCCGTCTTGTTCATAGACGTACGGCGCCCACGGTTCGGTGACGATACGCAGCTTCTCGCCCCGAGCGGCAAAGCTCAGGCAAGCAAAAACCAGCACGGCGAATAACTGCGTGATCAAAGGCATGGCTTGAGATTACGACGAGAAACGGCAAAGAGCCAGAAACTGGCCGCAGAAGCTCTGTTTCGGGCGTTAAAAGCAAAAAATCGCAGCGGCGAAAGCGCTGTAGGCACTGTCGTGGCTGCGATCTTCTGGTTCTGCGGTTACGTCTTTTTAGCGCGGCAGCTTCAGGTTGTTCCAGATCGCCAAGCTCGGTTCGGCCTGGTTCATGGAATAGAAGTGCAGGCCGGGCGCGCCGCCTTGCAGCAGGCGTTCGCACATTTCGGTCACGACCTGTTCGCCAAAACGCTGAATGCTTTGGCTGTCATCGCCGTAGGCTTCCAGCTGCTTGCGGATCCAGCGCGGGATTTCCGCACCGCAGGCATCGGAGAAACGCGCGAGTTTGCTGTAGTTGGTGATCGGCATGATCCCCGGCACGACCGGAATGTCCACGCCCAGCGCCTGCAAACGGTCGACAAAGTAGAAGTAGCTGTCGGCGTTGAAGAAGTACTGAGTGATCGCGCTGTCGGCGCCGGCACGGGCTTTGCGCACGAAGTTGGCGAGATCGTCTTCGTAGTTGCGCGCTTGCGGATGCATTTCCGGGTAGGCGGCGACTTCGATGTGGAAATGATTGCCGGTTTCTTCACGAATGAATTCAACCAGTTCATTGGCGTGACGCAGCTCGCCGCTGGTCATGCCCATGCCGGACGGCAGGTCACCGCGCAGGGCGACGATGCGCTTGATGCCGGCGGCCTTGTACTCGTTCAGCAGGCCGCGCAGGTCGTCCTTGCTGTCGCCGACGCACGACAGGTGCGGGGCGGCGGGGATTTTGACTTCGCTTTCCAGCTGCAGAACGGTGTTCAGCGTGCGGTCACGGGTCGAACCGCCAGCGCCGTAGGTGCAGGAAAAGAAGTCGGGGTTGTAGGTGGCCAGCTGACGGGCAGTGGCGAGCAGTTTTTCATGCCCAGCATCGGTCTTGGTCGGGAAGAACTCGAAGCTGTAGCGACGGTCTTGGGACATGGAGGGGACCTCCAGCTACAAGCTGCAAGCTTCAAGCTGCAAGAGCAGCGGAGGTGCGCTGGTCTCTTGTGCCTGAAGCTTGCGGCCTGACACTGTTTTGACAAATAGGGGCAGAGCTTTCGGGCTTCGCGCGGCAAGCCCGGCTTGTGGCCTTGCTTGCCGCTTGAAGCTTGAAGCTCGCAGCTGCTCTTAGTAGCGGTAAGCGTGCGGCTTGAACGGGCCTTCGACGGTCACGCCGATGTAGTCAGCCTGTTGCTTGGTCAGTTGAGTGACCACGCCGCCGAAGCCGCGAACCATTTCCAGTGCCACTTCTTCGTCGAGTTTCTTCGGCAGTACTTCAACGGTCAGACGCTCGGCTTTCTGGGCTGGCGACAGGTCGGCGTACTTCTGGCCGAACAGGAAGATCTGCGCCAGCACCTGGTTGGCGAACGAACCGTCCATGATGCGGCTTGGGTGACCGGTAGCGTTGCCCAGGTTCACCAGACGGCCTTCGGCCAGCAGGATCAGGTAGTCGTCGTTCTGTGGGTCGAACGAGCCAGCACCAGTACGGTGGATCTTGTGTACCTGTGGCTTCACTTCTTCCCATGCCCAGTTCTTGCGCATGAAAGCGGTGTCGATTTCGTTGTCGAAGTGACCGATGTTGCAGACAACGGCGCGCTTCTTCAGGGCTTTGAGCATGTTTGCGTCGCAAACGTTGACGTTACCGGTGGTGGTCACGATCAGGTCGATCTTGCCCAGCAGCGCTTTGTCGATGCTCGCTTCAGTGCCGTCGTTGATACCGTCGATGAACGGCGAAACCAGTTCGAAACCGTCCATGCAGGCTTGCATGGCGCAGATCGGGTCGACTTCGGAGACTTTGACGATCATGCCTTCCTGACGCAGGGACTGGGCCGAACCCTTGCCCACGTCACCGTAGCCGATGACCAGCGCTTGCTTGCCGGACAGCAGGTGGTCGGTGCCGCGCTTGATGGCATCGTTCAGGCTGTGACGGCAGCCGTACTTGTTGTCGTTCTTGGACTTGGTCACCGAGTCGTTGACGTTGATGGCCGGGATTTTCAGCTCGCCCTTGGCCAGCATGTCCAGCAGACGGTGCACGCCGGTGGTGGTTTCTTCGGTCACGCCGTGAACGCGGTCCAGAACCTGTGGGTATTTCTTGTGCAACAGCTCGGTCAGGTCGCCGCCGTCGTCGAGGATCATGTTGGCGTCCCATGGCTGGCCATCCTTCAGGATGGTCTGCTCCAGGCACCACTCGTACTCTTCTTCAGTCTCGCCTTTCCAGGCGAAAACCGGGATGCCGGCAGCGGCGATGGAAGCAGCGGCCTGGTCCTGAGTCGAGAAAATGTTGCAGGACGACCAGCGTACTTCGGCACCCAGGGCAACCAGGGTTTCGATCAGCACGGCGGTCTGAATGGTCATGTGGATGCAGCCGAGGATTTTTGCGCCTTTCAAAGGCTGCTCGGAAGCGTACTTGCGGCGCAGACCCATCAGGGCCGGCATTTCCGATTCGGCGATGATGGTTTCGCGACGGCCCCAGGCAGCCAGGGACATGTCGGCAACTTTGTAATCGTTAAAATCGGCAGGCGTGATAACAGCGCTCATGAAGAGCCTCCATTCGTAATGTATGCGAATGGGCGCCGTTGTGCGTTTAGTGTCCGGCCTGAGCCGGTCAACGCCCCATCCGAGCCTGACAGGTTGAACCTGCTGCAGCGCCCCTCGGACAGGTGGCGGGAAAACGGTATCAAGTGAAGGTTACCGTTTTGAAACGGGGGCGATTATAGCCGTCTAGACTGATCTTCCAAAGGGTTTCTGTCGGCCAGATGAAGATCGCCAATCGCGACCATAGTAGAAGCCTCATGGAGCATGACCGCTCAGTCTGCCAAGATGGCGCCATCATTCGGCAAGACGCTCAGGAGTGAAGATGAATTTCCACACCCGCAAGTGGGTAAAACCCGAAGACCTCAACCCCAACGGCACCCTGTTCGGCGGCAGCCTGCTGCGCTGGATCGACGAGGAAGCGGCGATCTACGCCATCGTTCAACTGGGCAACCAGCGTGTGGTGACCAAGTACATTTCCGAAATCAACTTCGTCAGCGCCTCGCGCCAGGGCGACATCATCGAACTGGGCATCACCGCCACCGAGTTCGGCCGCACCTCGATCACCCTGACCTGCGAAGTGCGCAACAAGATCACCCGCAAGAGCATCCTCACCGTCGAGAAGATGGTTTTCGTCAACCTCGGCGAAGACGGCCTGCCGGCGCCGCACGGGCGAACCGAAATCAGGTACGTCAAAGACCAGTTCAAGGATGACGTGCCCGTTACCGAATGATATCGGCGGTGCCCCCATCGCGAGCAAGCCCGCTCCCACATTAGACCCCGTGCTCCCCCGCAACTCGGTCAACTGTGGGAGATTCTATGTTGCAGGGGAACCCTGCAACCTTAAATTGGGTTGGTATTCGCTCTGATTTTTCATGAGG
>NZ_JBJYZK010000027.1:0-11060 GCF_048654275.1 Candidatus Pseudomonas auctus
TCCGTACTGGCTAGAGTCGGAATCGAGCTTTTAGTCCCGCCCACCCCTTCAAGTCTAAACATACAAGCGAGCTTGCTAGCGATGGCTTCAGGGCGATGGCAAGCACCACCGGTGCTACGGCAGGTGGGGTGCCTCAGCGTTGCCACACCTCGCCATTCACGAAAAACGCTCGGGCATTGTCTTCGAGACTTTCCAGGTGATAACCGCCCTCCTGCACGATCAGGCATGGCAGATCCAGGCTGCGGATCCGCTCACCCAGTACCGCAAAGCCCTCACGAGTCACGGCGACTTTGCTTTGTGGGTCCAGCTCATAGATATCGAAACCCAGCGACAGCACCAGCACCTCGGCGCCGAACTCGCGTACCGCGTTCAATGCGACTTCCAGTTGCCCGAGGAAATCCGCTTCGCTTGAACCATGGGCCATCGGCAGGTTGAGATTGAAGCCCTCCCCCGCGCCGCTGCCGCGTTCGTCGGCGAACCCGGCGACGCCCGGATAGAAGTTGGTCGGATCACCATGCACCGAGACGTAGAGCACGTCATCGCGGTCGTAGAAAATCTCCTGGATACCCTGACCGTGGTGCATGTCGGTGTCGAGCACGGCGACTTTTTCAAACTTGGCGCACAGCACTTGCGCCGCCACCGCTGCGTTGTTCACGTAGCAGAAACCGCCCGCTGCTTCTGCCCGGGCATGGTGCCCCGGCGGACGGCACAAGGCGTAGGCCGCCGGCTCGCCATCGATCAAGGCTTGCGCACCGGCCACTGCGCTTTGCGCCGACCAGTAGGCGGAACGCCAGGTCTGCTCGCCGACCGGGCAACTGCCGTCCGCCAGATAGCGCGCCGCCTGGGCGAGGATGCCGCGCAAGGCGTTGGGCTCGCGGACGAAGATGTTCGACATCACTTCATCGCCCCAGTCTTCGGGGATTTCCTTCCAGCGTGCATGCGCTTCCTGAAGGAACGTCAGATACGGCGCACCGTGTACCGCCAGCAACGGTGCGAGGCCGGCATCGATCGGCTGCTCGACACTGAAACCCAAACCGTGGGCGGCCTGCACCAGACGTTGCGCACGCTCGGGGACTTCCTGCGGCGTGCGCATCTGCCCCCGCGAGTAATAGCTGCGTGGATGGTGGAGCAATTGTTCGGGGTGGAAAAAACTGCGCATGGTTCAGGCTCCCTGTTCGATTCGACCGGCGCGAGCCAGCACGGCGTTGAGCAATACATCGGTGCCCTGCTTCACATCTTCGGGCAACACGTCTTCGGCTTCGTTGTGGCTCAGGCCGCCAACGCACGGGATGAACACCATCGCCGTCGGGCAGTAGCGTGCAAGATGAATCGCGTCATGCCCGGCGCCGCTGACAATCGACTGCTGAGCGTAGCCCAGCGCATCTACCGCTTCTTGCACCGACGCCACGCACTCGGCGTCGAACGGTGTGGCCGGGCTGATCCAGTGCGGGGTGATCGTCAGATTCAGACCTCGCCCATCGGCGATCGCCTGCAGGCGGGCGCGGACTTGTTGCTCCATGGTGGCAATGGCGTCGTCGCGGTGATGACGCAGATCGACGGTGAAATTCACCAGCCCCGGAATGGTGTTGCGCGAGGACTTGTTGATACTCAACTCGCCGACCGTGGTCAGGCCTTCGGGGGCAAAATCCGTGGCCAAGCCTTCAATCGCCTGAATCATCCGCGCCACGCCGTACAGCGCATCTTTGCGCAGCAGCATCGGCGTGGTGCCGGCGTGAGCGGCCATGCCTTCGACACGCACATCGAGCCAGCGGATCGCCTGACCGCCCGTGACCACGCCGATGCTTTTGGCGTTGTCCTCGAGGATCGGGCCTTGCTCGATGTGCGCTTCAAAATACGCATCCACCGCGCCGCCCAACGGGCGCTCACCGGCATATCCGGTGCGCTGCAAGGCCTCGGCAACGCTGATGCCATCGACATCGCGCACCGCCAGCGCGGCGTTCAGATCCATGATCCCGGTGAACACCGCCGAGCCGAACATGGCCGGGGTGAAGCGTGCGCCTTCTTCGTTGGTCCATACTGCCACTTCCAGCGGTTTGCGGGTCTGGATGTTCAGGTCGTTGAGGCAACGTACCACTTCCAGCCCGGCGAGCACGCCGTAGACACCGTCGAATCGCCCGCCTTCGGGCTGGGTGTCGAGGTGGCTGCCCATCATCACCGGCGCGGCGTCCGGATCGGTGCCGGCGCGACGGGCGAACAGGTTGCCGATGGCATCCACGCTCAGGGTCATGCCGGCTTCGCGGCACCAGTGGGCGAACAGTTCGCGACCGGCCTTGTCTTCGTCGCTCAATGCCAGACGGCAGCTGCCGCCGCGGGCTGTCGCACCGATTTCGGCCATGGCCATCAGGCTCGCCCACAGGCGTTCGCCATTGATTTTCAACATGAGGTTCTCCTGAAATTCCGGGTCAGGCACGGGCCAGTTCCGCGCGATGAGCACTGGCGTGACGACGGGCGAGGGACAGCACGCACACCAGCGAAATGCCGGCGATCAGGCTGTAGAACACCGCCATCGGCCACCACTGCCCGGTGAACTTGTGCGCGAGCATCGTGCCGATCAGCGGCGTCAGCCCACCGGCCACCGCGCCGCAGATCTGATAGGCCAACGAGATCGCGGTGTAGCGCACGCGGGTCTCGAACATGCCGCTGACATAACCGGCGATCACCGCATAGAACGAGGCCATGCACACCACCGCCAGCGCGATGCCGAGGATGATCAGCGGCGCTTGGGCCGAGCTGACCAGCACGAACATCGGATACGGCGAGGCCATCGCCAGCAGCGATACCAAGCAAAGGAAACGCGTCGCGCCGATCTTCTCCGCCGTCCACGCGGCCAGCGGCTGAATGCAGAACTGGATGATCGCGACGAAGAACAGGCATTCGAGAATCAGCGAACGTGGCAGCGCCAGTTGCTGAGTGGTGTAGGCGATCATGAAAGTGTTGGTGAAATACACCCCGGCGATGCCCAGCGTGTTGGCGCCGATGCACAGCAACAGTGGGCGCCACGCGGTGCGCAGGACTTCCATCACCGGCGCCTGCTCTTTCTTGATTTGCTTGCTAGCCTGCTCGCGGCTGGCGAGGAATTCCGGTGACTCATTCACGCCCAGACGAATCGCCAGGCCCACCAACAGCAACAGCGCACTGGCGAGGAACGGCAGACGCCAGCCCCAGCTCATCAGATCTTCTTCCGGCAAACGGGTCACCGCGCTGAACGCCAGCAGCGACAGGATCAGACCCGCCGGACTGCCCAGTTGCGCGAACGAGGCGAAGAAATTGCGCCGCCCCTTCGGCGCATGCTCACCGGCCATCAACACCGCCCCGCCCCACTCGCCACCGACGGCAATGCCCTGGACGATGCGCAACAGAATCAGCAGCACCGGTGCTGCCGCGCCGATCTGCGCGTAGGTCGGCAGCAGACCGATGCACACCGTGACCACACCCATCATGAGCAGCGTGATGATCAGGGATTTCTTGCGGCCGATACGGTCGCCGATATGGCCGAAGATGATCCCGCCCAACGGCCGGGCGAAGAAGCCCACGGCGAAGGTGCCGAATGCGGCCATGGTGCTGAACAGCGGATCGTCGGAGGGAAAGAACAGCGCGCCGAACACCAGCGCGGCGGCGGTGGCGTAGATGTAAAAGTCGTACCACTCGATCATGGTGCCGATGAAGGCTGCGGCCGCCGCACGGCGCGGCTGGTTCGAAGCGTGGGGCTTCATGGGGTCGGGCTCCTTTGATTGTTTTTTTGGCAGGAGGAAAACGTAAATCCAAGGCGCTCTGGCGGCGCCTGTCGTGGGGTGATTTATCGTCCTGGGGCTATGATTAGTCAATTTTCTATTTATTATTCCGAGTATTACCCCACCTTATAATCGAGAAATCCCATGGCCGAACGCGACGTCCAGCGCCTGCTCAACGACCGCCTCGACTGGAACCTGCTGCGTACCTTCCGGGTAATCGGCCAGGAGCTGAGCATCAGCCGCGCCGCCGCGCGTCTGCACCTGACTCAACCGGCGGTGAGCCAGGCACTCAAGCGTCTGGAGGAGCAACTGGGTCGCCAGTTGATCGCCCGGCGCGGCCCACGCTTTGCCCTCACCGAAGTCGGCGAGCAGATCTTCGAACTGGCCGGCGAGATCTACGGGCAAATGTCCCAGGTCAGCAGCCTGCTGGAGCAACCGGCTGACGAAGTGATCGGCAAGGTGCGACTGCTGATCATCAGCCGGATCTTTTCCGAGCGTTTCGATGACTTCCTTGCTGACTTTCATCGGCAGTATCCACGGGTGGATCTGGAGGTCGATGTGATGCGCAGTTCGGACATCGTCAGCGCCCTTCAGGAGAAAACCGCGACGCTCGGCCTTAGCCTCAATCGCCGCCCGCAACCGCGTCTGGAACAGCGTCTGTTTCTGCGTCAACGCTATGCGTTCTTCTGTGGCAAACACCACGCGCTGTTTGGCCGACAGGACATCGGCGAAGGCGATTTGCAGCGTGAGAATTTCGTCAGTTTCACCAGCGACCAGATTGGCGGCATGCTCTCGCCGCTGACGATTTTTCGCGATCAACAGGGCTTCAGCGGACGCATCGTTGCGTCATCGCCGAGCCTGGAAGAAGTACGGCGACTGGTGATCGCCGGGTTCGGTATCGGTTGCCTGCCGGAGCACGTGGTGGCAGCGGACGTCGAGGCCGGATTGCTCTGGCGCCTGCCGCCCCACGAGGGTATTGCCGATGTCGACATTCATCTGCTGTGGAACCGCGACCAGCGCTTGAGCCGCGCCGAAACGCTGTTCATCGAACGCTTGCAGGCCTGCCTGGCGGATCAGTAACCGAGCAGGCGATCCGCGCTGTTGAGCAGCGGCTCGCCGGCATTCAAACGGCGGAAGTTCTCGGCGATCTGATCGGCGATGCAATCGTGGGAGGCAGCCGAAGCCATGTGCGGAGTGATGGTCACGCCCGGGGTTTTCCACAGTGGATGATCGGCGGGCAGCGGTTCCTGTTCGAAGACATCGAGCAGCGCCCCGCGCAGTTTTCCACGGGCCAGCGCTTGTCGCAGATCCTCGATATTCAGGTGCCCGCCGCGCCCGACGTTGACCAGCGCCGCGCCGTTTGCCAAGTGCTCGAAAGTCTGGCGATTGAGGATGCCGCGAGTCTCGTGAGTCAGCGGCAACAGATTGATCAGCAATTCCACACCGTCGAGGAACGGGTGGAAAGCACCGGTGCCGGCAAAGGTCTGCACGCCCGGTAAATCCTTTTTGCTGCGCGCCCAGCCACGCACGTCATAACCGGCACTGGCCAGGTCTTGGGCAATCGCGCTGCCGAGCGAGCCGAGCCCCATCACACCGATCCGGAACTCACGGGCCGGGCGTTGCAGCGGTCGCTCCCAATGCTGTTGGCGTTGTTGCTCGAGCACTTGATCGAAGCCGCGATGAAAGTGAATCACCGCCCAGCGCACATACTCGGTCATGCCTTGGCGATGGCCGGGATCAACTACCCTGCACACTGGCAAATCCGGGCACGACGGATCGTGCTCCAGGTGATCAATGCCGGCGGCGACCGAGTGAATCACTTGCAAATTAGGCAACGCGGCGAGGCTGTCCGGCAGCGGAAACCAGCACGCCGCGATCTGCGCATTCGCCGCCCGGGGATCGTCGGCCAGCACCGCTGAAAGCTGCGGCGCACGGCGGGCAAAGGCTTCCTGCAATTGTTTGAGCAACAGCGTATCGCGGGACATCAGTGCAACGGTGTTCATGACAGATAGGACTCGCGCTGGGATTCGATCAGGGTCAATGCGGCCTCCCAGGCCAGGTCGATGATGTTGTCCTGCTCATCGCGGTCGAACTGCTCGGCGGTGTGGGCGCAGACTTCCGGCGACGGGAAATGCAACTCGCAACCGCCGGCCAGCGCCTGCACTTGTGCCTGGCAGGCACGCTCCAGAAAGTGGATTTCCTGGAATGCCTGGGCCACGCTCGAACCACCGACCAGCAGGCCGTGATTGCGCAGGATCATCGCCCGGTGCGGGCCGAGGTCGGCGATCAACCGATCGCGCTCGTCCAGCGACAGAGCGATACCTTCGTAGGTGTGGTAAGCGAGTTTTCCGTAGAACTTCAGCGCGTGCTGACTGATCGGCAGCAGGCCCTGTTTCTGCGCGGCGACGGCCATGCCGGCGGCGGTGTGGGTGTGGATCACGCAGTTCAGATCCGGCCGCGCCATGTGGATCGCCGAGTGGATCACGAAGCCGGCAGCGTTGACCCGATGCCCGGCGTACTCAGGGTCGACGATGCGCCCGTCCTGATCGATGCGCACCAGATCGGAGGCGCGCATGCGGTCGAAAATCACGCCGTAGCGGTTGATCAGGAAATGGTGCTCAGGCCCCGGAATCCGCAGGGTGATGTGGGTGTCGATCAGGTCGGTCATGCGAAAGTGCGCGATCAATCGGTACAACGCCGCGAGCTCGCAACGGGCTTGCCATTCGATCGGGTCAATGTGGGCGGGCTTACTCACGAATACACCTCTTTGTTGGTATGAAGGACGACCGGGTTGGCCCGCAAGCGCGCGAGGCCGCAGACACCGATCAGAGACAGGGCGGACAGCAGCGTGAAGAACACCGCCAATGGCAGCCACTGTCCGGAGAACTTGCTGGCCAGCAGCGTGCCGATCAGCGGCGTGGTACCGCCGGCCAACGCACAGCTCAACTGGTAAGCGATGGAGATCCCCGAGTAGCGCAGGTGCACCGGGAAGGCCTGGGTCATGTACCCGGCGATCACCGCGTACAAGGCCGAGAGAATCACCACCGCGACAGCGATGCCGAGGGTCATCAACAGAATGTTTTGAGTGCCGACCAGCAGGAACATCGGGTACGGCGTGCCCATGCACAGCAACGCCACCAACATCAGGAATCGGCCTTCGCCGATACGCTCGGCGAGCAGTGCCGATAACGGTTGCGACAGCAGTTGAATGACTGTCACCAGGAACAGGCAGTCGAGAATGGTCGCGCGCGGAATGCCCTGATATTGGGTGACGTAGGTGATCATGAAGGTGTTGGTGAAGAAGAACCCGGCCGAACCGATGGTGACTGCGGCCGCGGCGAACAGGATCTGCCGCCAGCACTGACGGATCACGTCTTTCACTGGGTATTTAGCGGTTTCGTTGTTGTCCTTGGCCTTGGCGAATTCCGGCGATTCATGCACCCCGGAGCGGATCATCAGGCCGACCATCATTAGCACGCCGCTGGCAAGAAACGGTAGACGCCAACCCCAGGCGAGGAAGTCTTCCGGCGACAGCGACGTCACCAGTCGAAACGCGATCAACGCCAGCAGCAAACCCGCCGGGCTGCCGAGTTGTGCAAAGGAGGCATAGAAGGTTTTACGCTTGGCCGGGGCGTGCTCACTAGCCATCAACACTGCCCCGCCCCACTCGCCGCCGACGGAAATGCCCTGAATCAGGCGCAACGCGATCAGTCCGATGGGCGCCCAGATGCCGACGCTGGCGTAGCTCGGCAACATACCGATACCCGCCGTGGCCAAGCCCATCAACGCCATGGTCACCAGCAGCATTTTCTTGCGACCGAGACGATCGCCCAAATGACCGAACACCATCCCGGCCATCGGGCGGGCGATGAAGCCGACAGCAAAACTGCCGAACGCGGCGAGGGTGCTGGTCACCGGGTCGCTGCTGGGAAAGAACACTTGCCCGAGCACCAATGCGGCGGCGGTGGCGTAGATGTAGAAATCGTAGAACTCGATGGTCGTGCCAATGAAGGCAGCGGCCGCGGCGCGACGCGGCTGAGCGGTGGTGTGCATGCAAGAACCCTGTGTATTTATAGTTTTGGGCAGGTGTCGAGGCGGCTGACGGTCGCGCTCTGTGGCGCTTGTGGGCTTTATCGCTTCCGTGAAAGGATTAGTCAATTTTCAAAAACTTATCTTTACTATTAGCGTGGCTACTACATGACCTCCTCCGCAAATCCCTGGATTGGCCGGCGTTTTCTCAATGACCGGCTGGACTGGAACCTGCTCCGCACGTATCTGGTGATCGGGCAGGAAGGCAGCATGAGCCGTGCCGCTGCCCGCTTGCACATCACCCAGTCGGCAGTCAGCCAGGCGTTGAAACGTCTCGAAGAACAACTGGATTGTGTGTTGATTGCGCGCAGTGGAAGGCGCTTTGATCTGACGGAAACCGGGGAAGAAGTCCTGCGGATTGCGGCGGATATCTACGGCGATATTTCCCGTTTGGGCACGGTGGTCGAGAACCGCCATGACGACGTTGTCGGCAAGATCCGCATCCTCACCGTCAGTGGCGTGCAGGCGCGGCATTACGACGAGTTTCTTGCGGATTTCCACGAAACTCACCCGAAAATCGAGCTGGAAGTCGAGGTGATGGGCAGCTCGAACATCATCAGTTCATTGCTGCAAAAGACCGCTACGGTAGGTGTCGGATTGTGTCGTCTACCGCAGCCGAGGCTGGAACAACGGGTTTTGTTTCGTGAGCGCTATGCGTACTTTTGCGGACAGCGGCACCGGCTGTTCGGGCAGCAGAATCTGACGCTGGAGCAACTCGCGGCAGAAAACTTTGTCAGCTTCACCAGTGATCAGCTCGGCGGCAATCTTTCGCCGTTGACGCTGTTTCGTGATCAACAGGGCTTTACCGGCAAGATCGTCGCATCCTCCACCAGTTTCGAAGAGATTTACCGTCTGATCTGCGCAGGCTTCGGGATTGGCTGTCTGCCGATTCACCTGGTTCGGCGGGATGTCGAACAGGGCTTGCTGTGGCGTTTGCCGCCGGAGGATGGGGTGGTGGATTTCGATATTCAGCTGCTGTGGAATCGCGAGCAGAAGATGACTCAGGCGGAAACGGTGTTCCTCGACAGCTTCCAGCACATGCTCAGCTTGCGTGAGCCTGTGCTGTGAAGCTGTGACGGATTACACGTGGGGATCGCCCGGCGCTTTGGTCGGCGCCGCGTATTGCGGCTTGAGGTGACCGTCCTGGTCGAGTAGCCAGGCGTCCATGATCTGCCGCACTACGGGACCTGCAACGCGGCCACCGGCCTCGCCGTTTTCGATCATCACCGAGATCACGATCTTCGGATGTTCGGCGGGCGCAAAGCCAACGAACAAGGCGTTGTCACGGTGACGTTCGAGGGTTTTCTCGCGGTTGTAGCGCTCGCCCTGCTTGATCGCCACCACCTGCGCCGTACCGCTCTTGCCGGCGATGCGATATTGCGCACCGGCCGCCGCCGCACGGGCAATACCTCGGGCGTCGTGCATCACCATCTGCATGCCATGATTGACCTGTTCCCAGTCACGGGGATCCTTCAGCAGGATATTCGGCATCGGGTGTTCGTCCACCGGTGCTACGCCGTCGACGGTCTTGGCCAGATGCGGACGGTTCCAGACGCCCTTGTTGGCGATCAACGCGGTGGCCTGGGCCAGTTGCAGTGGCGTGACTTGCATGTAGCCCTGGCCGATACCGAGAATCACCGTCTCGCCAGGGAACCAGGCCTGACGACGAGTTGCACGTTTCCAGGCTTGGGACGGCATCAGGCCGGGTGACTCCTCGAACATGTCGAGCGAGACTTTCTCGCCGAGGCCGAACATCGCCATGTAGTCGTGCAGGCGATCGATGCCGAGCTTGTGCGCCAGGTCGTAGAAGTAGGTGTCGTTGGAGCGCATGATCGCGGCGTCCATGTCCACCCAGCCGTCGCCGCTGTGGTTCCAGTTGCGGTACTTGTGATCGAAATCAGGCAGTTGGTAGTAACCCGGATCGAAGACGCGGGTCTGAGGCGTGACCACGCCGGCGTCGAGCCCGGCAATCGCCACTTCTGGCTTGATCGTCGAACCGGGCGCGTACAGACCGCGCAAAACACGGTTGAACAGCGGGCGGTCGATGGAATCGCGCAACGCGGAATATTCCTTGGAGCTGATGCCGGTCACGAACAGATTGGGGTCGAAGCTCGGGTTGCTGACCATGGCCAGCACTTCGCCGGTCGAGGGGTCCAGTGCAACGACCGAGCCGCGACGGTCGCCCAGTGCGGCTTCGGCGGCTTCCTGGAGTTTGACGTCAAGGCTCAGAACGATGTTTTTGCCGGGTATCGGATCGGTGTGTTTCAGCACGCGCAGTACGCGACCCTGAGCGTTGGTCTCAACTTCCTCGTAACCGACGTGGCCGTGCAGTTGTGGCTCGTAAAAGCGTTCGATCCCGGTCTTGCCGATGGATTGGGTGCCACGGTATTCGACAGAATCGAGAGTCTTGGATTCTTTTTCGTTGATACGGCCGACATAGCCGATCGAGTGTGCGAAGTGTGCGCCCAATGGATAGTTACGAACGAATTGCGGCTCGACATCCAGACCCGGCAGGCGGAACTCGTTGACTGCCAGCACGGCGATCTGTTCTTCGGTCAGCTCATAGAACAGCGTCACTGGTGTAAACGGGTGACGCGACTGCTTCATGGCCTTGTCGAAGACTGCGCGGTCTTCGGCGGGCAGGTGCAGGAGGTTGATGACTTCATCCAGCTCCCGGTTGACGTCCGTCGCACGTTCTCTTGTGATCGTCAGGTTGTAGCTGGGACGGTTGTCGGCCAGCAACACGCCGTTGCGATCGTAGATCAGGCCGCGTGTCGGCGGGATCGGCAGGACATGGACGCGATTGTTTTCGGAGATGGTCGAGTGGTAGTCGAACTCGACGACTTGCAAGATGTACAGGCGCACCACCAAGGTGCAACTAATGGCGAAGACGAACAAGGCACAGGCGATCAGGCGTTTGTTGACCAGCCGCGTCTCTTTTTCGTGATCTTTGATTGGGATGGGTTCGGGCATTTCTGCAGCCACTCTTTGACAAAAAAATGAGCGCCGATCCTTGGGCGTGACATCAGTCCGTTAAAAAACGAGCTGCACCATACCAAAAACCGGGCGGTCATTTCAGAGGGATTTCCCCAATGGTTGCGATCGTGACGGTTGGAGCTTCAGCTTCCTCCAGGCACTTTCCTGCGGACAAAACAAAACCCCAACTGCTTTCGCAATTGGGGTTTCGGAATTTAATCTTGACGATGACCTACTCTCACA
>NZ_JBJYZK010000028.1:1797-4840 GCF_048654275.1 Candidatus Pseudomonas auctus
GGCCACTTTCACTGGTGGTGATCAGGCTAAGGTAAAATTTGTGAGTTCTCTTAGTTGAGAAATTCGAATTTTCGGCGAATGTCGTCTTCACAGTATAACCAGATTGCTTGGGGTTATATGGTCAAGTGAAGAAGCGCATACGGTGGATGCCTTGGCAGTCAGAGGCGATGAAAGACGTGGTAGCCTGCGAAAAGCTTCGGGGAGTCGGCAAACAGACTTTGATCCGGAGATGTCTGAATGGGGGAACCCAGCCATCACAAGATGGTTATCTTGTACTGAATACATAGGTGCAAGAGGCGAACCAGGGGAACTGAAACATCTAAGTACCCTGAGGAAAAGAAATCAACCGAGATTCCCTTAGTAGTGGCGAGCGAACGGGGACTAGCCCTTAAGTGGCTTTGAGATTAGCGGAACGCTCTGGAAAGTGCGGCCATAGTGGGTGATAGCCCTGTACGCGAAAGTCTCTTAGTCATGAAATCGAGTAGGACGGAGCACGAGAAACTTTGTCTGAATATGGGGGGACCATCCTCCAAGGCTAAATACTACTGACTGACCGATAGTGAACTAGTACCGTGAGGGAAAGGCGAAAAGAACCCCGGAGAGGGGAGTGAAATAGATCCTGAAACCGTATGCGTACAAGCAGTGGGAGCAGACTTTGTTCTGTGACTGCGTACCTTTTGTATAATGGGTCAGCGACTTATTTTCAGTGGCGAGCTTAACCGAATAGGGGAGGCGTAGCGAAAGCGAGTCTTAATAGGGCGTCTAGTCGCTGGGAATAGACCCGAAACCGGGCGATCTATCCATGGGCAGGTTGAAGGTTAGGTAACACTGACTGGAGGACCGAACCGACTACCGTTGAAAAGTTAGCGGATGACCTGTGGATCGGAGTGAAAGGCTAATCAAGCTCGGAGATAGCTGGTTCTCCTCGAAAGCTATTTAGGTAGCGCCTCATGTATCACTGTAGGGGGTAGAGCACTGTTTCGGCTAGGGGGTCATCCCGACTTACCAAACCGATGCAAACTCCGAATACCTACAAGTGCCGAGCATGGGAGACACACGGCGGGTGCTAACGTCCGTCGTGAAAAGGGAAACAACCCAGACCGTCAGCTAAGGTCCCAAAGTTATGGTTAAGTGGGAAACGATGTGGGAAGGCTTAGACAGCTAGGAGGTTGGCTTAGAAGCAGCCACCCTTTAAAGAAAGCGTAATAGCTCACTAGTCGAGTCGGCCTGCGCGGAAGATGTAACGGGGCTCAAACCATACACCGAAGCTACGGGTATCACGCAAGTGATGCGGTAGAGGAGCGTTCTGTAAGCCTGTGAAGGTGAGTTGAGAAGCTTGCTGGAGGTATCAGAAGTGCGAATGCTGACATGAGTAACGACAATGGGTGTGAAAAACACCCACGCCGAAAGACCAAGGTTTCCTGCGCAACGTTAATCGACGCAGGGTTAGTCGGTCCCTAAGGCGAGGCTGAAAAGCGTAGTCGATGGAAAACAGGTTAATATTCCTGTACTTCTGGTTATTGCGATGGAGGGACGGAGAAGGCTAGGCCAGCTTGGCGTTGGTTGTCCAAGTTTAAGGTGGTAGGCTGAAATCTTAGGTAAATCCGGGGTTTCAAGGCCGAGAGCTGATGACGAGTTGCCTTTAGGCGACGAAGTGGTTGATGCCATGCTTCCAAGAAAAGCTTCTAAGCTTCAGATAACCAGGAACCGTACCCCAAACCGACACAGGTGGTTGGGTAGAGAATACCAAGGCGCTTGAGAGAACTCGGGTGAAGGAACTAGGCAAAATGGCACCGTAACTTCGGGAGAAGGTGCGCCGGTGAGGGTGAAGCACTTGCTGCGTAAGCCCACGCCGGTCGAAGATACCAGGCCGCTGCGACTGTTTATTAAAAACACAGCACTCTGCAAACACGAAAGTGGACGTATAGGGTGTGACGCCTGCCCGGTGCCGGAAGGTTAATTGATGGGGTTAGCTAACGCGAAGCTCTTGATCGAAGCCCCGGTAAACGGCGGCCGTAACTATAACGGTCCTAAGGTAGCGAAATTCCTTGTCGGGTAAGTTCCGACCTGCACGAATGGCGTAACGATGGCGGCGCTGTCTCCACCCGAGACTCAGTGAAATTGAAATCGCTGTGAAGATGCAGTGTATCCGCGGCTAGACGGAAAGACCCCGTGAACCTTTACTATAGCTTTGCACTGGACTTTGAATTTGCTTGTGTAGGATAGGTGGGAGGCTTTGAAGCGTGGACGCCAGTTCGCGTGGAGCCATCCTTGAAATACCACCCTGGCAACTTTGAGGTTCTAACTCAGGTCCGTTATCCGGATCGAGGACAGTGTATGGTGGGTAGTTTGACTGGGGCGGTCTCCTCCTAAAGAGTAACGGAGGAGTACGAAGGTGCGCTCAGACCGGTCGGAAATCGGTCGTAGAGTATAAAGGCAAAAGCGCGCTTGACTGCGAGACAGACACGTCGAGCAGGTACGAAAGTAGGTCTTAGTGATCCGGTGGTTCTGTATGGAAGGGCCATCGCTCAACGGATAAAAGGTACTCCGGGGATAACAGGCTGATACCGCCCAAGAGTTCATATCGACGGCGGTGTTTGGCACCTCGATGTCGGCTCATCACATCCTGGGGCTGAAGCCGGTCCCAAGGGTATGGCTGTTCGCCATTTAAAGTGGTACGCGAGCTGGGTTTAGAACGTCGTGAGACAGTTCGGTCCCTATCTGCCGTGGACGTTTGAGATTTGAGAGGGGCTGCTCCTAGTACGAGAGGACCGGAGTGGACGAACCTCTGGTGTTCCGGTTGTCACGCCAGTGGCATTGCCGGGTAGCTATGTTCGGGAAAGATAACCGCTGAAAGCATCTAAGCGGGAAACTTGCCTCAAGATGAGATCTCACTGGAACCTTGAGTTCCCTGAAGGGCCGTCGAAGACTACGACGTTGATAGGTTGGGTGTGTAAGCGCTGTGAGGCGTTGAGCTAACCAATACTAATTGCCCGTGAGGCTTGACCATATAACACCCAAGCAATCTGTAGACTCGAAAGAG
>NZ_JBJYZK010000029.1:0-1868 GCF_048654275.1 Candidatus Pseudomonas auctus
CCTCATGAAAAATCAGAGCGAATACCAACCCAATTTAAGGTTGCAGGGTTCCCCTGCAACATAGAATCTCCCACAGGAATTGTGGCGTTCTAAAGGACGTAAAACAGAATCGCCACAAAGTGCAGCAGGCTCCCGGCGATCACGAACAGATGCCAGATCCCGTGGGCATGCCGCAACCGATGGTCGAGGGCGAAGAAGATGATCCCCACGGTGTACAGCACGCCACCCGACGCCAGCCAGGCAAACCCCGCCGTCCCGAGCGCGGCGATCAGCGGCTTGACCGCCACCAGCACGATCCAGCCCATCACCGCGTAGATCACGATCGACAGGATCCGCGCCTCCGAGCGTGGCTTGATCTCCTGCAGGATGCCTATCAGCGCCAGCCCCCAGACAATCCCGAACAGCGTCCAGCCCCACGGCCCGCGCAGGGTCACCAGGCAGAACGGCGTGTAACTGCCGGCGATCAGCAGGTAGATCGAAAAGTGATCGACCTTTTTCATGATCGCTTTCTTGCGCCCGCGCACGCTGTGGTACACGGTGGACGCGCTGTAGAGCACCAGCAACGTAAAGGCATAAATCGCCACGCTGACGATCTTCCACGGGCTGCCGTCGAGGCTGGCGATCACCAGCATCCAGACGCCCCCGACAAACGCCGCTACCGCACCGACCAGATGCGTCCAGGCGTTCAGTTTTTCTCCGTGATACATGTGTCGCACACCTCGATTTCATTTACCGCAACGCGCAAGGCTCGGGCCTTGAGCGTAAAAGCGCAATGTTTCCGTTCAACGCAGGCCTGCACCTGTCCTGATATTTGGGCACAATCGAGCGATACCAAGAAGAGTCCGCGCCATGCTGATCGACGAAGAATTGACCCTGAAGAAACTCGAGGTGTTCCTCGCCTTCATGCGCACCGGCAACCTCGCCCGCGCCGCCGCCGAGTTGCAGACCAGCAACGTCAGCGTGCACCGCGCGATCCATTCGCTGGAAAGCGCCCTGCGCTGTCCGCTGTTCAAACACGAAGGGCGCAACCTGACACCGCTGGAAAGCGCCTACGTGCTCGAAGAGCGGGCGCAGAAGCTGATTCAGGACGTGGTCGAAAGCGTGCGCCTGACGCGCGAAGCCGCCGGGTTCTCGGCCGAGCGATTCAAGCTCGGCTCGCTGTATTCGCTGACGGTGAAGACCGTGCCGCAATTGATCATGGGTTTGAAGATCCGCCGCAGCGAACTCAACATCGACCTGATCCTCGGCTCGAACATCGACCTGCTCTACAAGCTGAAAAACATGGAAGTCGACGCGATCCTGGTGTCGCTGGACGACACCGTCAACGACCCGGACTGCGAGCAGATTCCACTGTTTTCCGACGACATTTTCCTCGCCACCCCGGCGGATTCGCGCTTCGCCCAACGCAGCGAAGTGGATCTGGCGCAGGTGCGCGACGAAACCTTCATCACCCTCACCCAAGGCTTCGCCACCCACCAGGACGGCATTCGGGTGTTCAGGCAGGCGGGGTTCGAGCCGAAGGTGGCGATGCAGGTCAACGACATCTTCACCCTGCTGAGCATGGTCAGTTCCGGGGTCGGTTATGCGTTGCTGCCGGGGAGGATTGCGGCGGTGTACGAGAACCGGGTGAAGCTGATTCCGTTGCAGGAGAAGTACCGGTTGCAGCAGCACATTGGGGTGGTGTTTTTGAAGGCTAAAGAGCGGGACCCGAATCTGCTGGCGTTGTTGGCGGAGTGTCGGATGTATGCGAATCGCCAGTTGGCGGTGTGATTAAAAGCAGATCAAAAGCTTACCCCCTCACTGTAGAGACCGGTACATCCTTTACACATTAGACCGGGGACATCGTTTACACCTTTTACAGGCTTGAT
>NZ_JBJYZK010000030.1:0-1179 GCF_048654275.1 Candidatus Pseudomonas auctus
TGTGGGAGATTCTATGTTGCAGGGGAACCCTGCAACCTTAAATTGGGTTGGTATTCGCTCTGATTTTTCATGAGGGCGAATGCCACCCGGCAAAGCTTACGGGCGAGGATGACCAAGGCCTGGGTTCTGGCTAGACCTCTTGCCAGATAGGATTCATAGAACGGTTTCCAAACAGGGGACCGACAAGCTGCCATAGCTGCATTGTGTGCAAGACGCCGTAATTCCCCGTCACCTTTTTTGCTCAAGTGGCGAGGACTGTGTTTCTTGCCTGAGTCCTTTGCCTTCAAATCCATTCCCAGAAAGGCGATGAACGCATCGGCGCTGGCGAACTCACCTCGCATGTACGTAGTTGCCAGTCCCGTTGCCGTGAGTTCACCAATCCCTTCAATCGCTTTGCAGCGTCTGATGTTTTCGCTAATGCCGGCCTCTTGGCTGACTTTGCGAAGTAATTCCTGAATGGCCTGATCAAGCTGTTTGAAATGCTCCAACCCATGGGCCAAAAGATCTTCAAGGAGAGGTTCGTTTGACCAGCTCAGCATGATACTGACTCGGGCCTTCATCAGCTGCGCACGCTTGTTAAGCAGACTTTTCAACACCGTGTAGTGCCGTGGTGGTGGGCTCCAGACCCGCAGCCGGTGCTGTTCACTGGTTAGATAACGCGCCAGAAGACGTGCATCACAAGGGTCGGTTTTTGCACGCTGACCGATGCTTTCGCGGTAATGGCTCACCCGGTAAGGGTCCACGACGTAAACCCGATGCCCCATACCATGGGCCAGTTCGGCCGTATCCAGGTGGTAGAGATTAGTGGCTTCCAGGGAAATCGAGCTTTGTGCGGGCAGGGTCTTCAGCCAACGACCTATAGACGTACGGTCGTTGTTGATGACCTGAATGTTTTTCAGATCTTCGCGATAAGCGACGATTTCGGCTTTGGCCACATCGACACCAATCACCGTTGGCGAGGTAAGGATTGTCATGACGAATCCTCGGAGCTAGGGTTTAAGAGCTTGTCGGGGTCTACCGTAGCGCTGGCTTGCCTCTATCGTCGGTTTTACCGATGAATTCCTTATCGGCGCTTTAGGTAGAAAGGGCGGGACGAGAAGTCTCCCACGGTCCGTACTGGCTAGAGTCGGAATCGAGCTTTTAGTCCCGCCCACCCCTTCAAGTCTAAACATACAAGCG
>NZ_JBJYZK010000031.1:0-600 GCF_048654275.1 Candidatus Pseudomonas auctus
CTCATCTGATCGGTAATGGTCAGCGGATAGCACCAATTGCCGTCCTGCATCCTGAACTGCCCTTTGAAGTCGGCACACCAGGTCTGGTTGGGTTCATCGGCCGGGCGTAAATGCGTCGGAGCACGCGGGCGCAAAGGATAAGGGCGCCGCGCAATGACCAAGCCAGCCTTCTTCAACCACTCACCAGCAGTGCTCGCGGCCGGCCATGGGATCTGTGGATCGGACTTTCGCAGGCGATCAATGATCTGTTTGGGGCCTCGATCGGGATGCTCGTTTTTCCTGGCCAGCAATGTGGCGATGATTTCATCCGGGGTTTGATGAGGGCAGTTCAAAGGCTTGCGGGATTGCTCTTTCAAGCCATCCACACCGAGCGCTGCATACCGATCCAGCCATTTATCGACGGTTGGCCGGCTGACCCCATAACGCCGGCTCAATTGGCTCTTGGTGTAGCTGCCACTGAGCCAGTCACTGACTAATTTCACTCGTTGATCCATCGGGGACTCTTGATTCCAGGGCATGGTCAGCACCTCCTGACCATGATTGATACCTGTAAACCATGTCCCCGGTCTCAAACGTAAAGGATGTACCCGGTCTTTACCC
>NZ_JBJYZK010000032.1:0-481 GCF_048654275.1 Candidatus Pseudomonas auctus
GGATCACCTCCTTAATCGACGACATCAGCTGCTCCATAAGTTCCCACACGAATTGCTTGATTCATTGAAGAAGACGAAAGAAGCAGCCCGAAATTGGGTCTGTAGCTCAGTTGGTTAGAGCGCACCCCTGATAAGGGTGAGGTCGGCAGTTCGAATCTGCCCAGACCCACCAATTTTGTGTGGGAAACGCCTGTAGAAATACGGGGCCATAGCTCAGCTGGGAGAGCGCCTGCCTTGCACGCAGGAGGTCAGCGGTTCGATCCCGCTTGGCTCCACCACTACTGCTTCTGAAGTAAGAGCTTAGAAATGAGCATTCCATCGTACTGATGGTGAATGTTGATTTCTGGTCTTTGACTAGTTCGTTCTTTAAAAATTTGGGTATGTGATAGAAAGATAGACTGATGGCCACTTTCACTGGTGGTGATCAGGCTAAGGTAAAATTTGTGAGTTCTCTTAGTTGAGAAATTCGAATTTTCGGCGA
>NZ_JBJYZK010000033.1:0-425 GCF_048654275.1 Candidatus Pseudomonas auctus
CGGTCGAGCGCGGTCAGCGAGGCATCGGTTTCGATGACCACGTCGCCGACGTTGTCGACGTAGTAGGTGTCGACACCGTCGCCGCCGATCATGGTGTCGGCGCCGAGGCCGCCATCGAGGGTGTTGGCCGCTGCGTTGCCGGTCAGCGTGTTGTTCAGCGCGTTACCGGTGCCGTTGACGGCGTTGCCGGTGAGCACGAGGTTTTCCAGGTTGGCGCCGAGTGTCCAGTCAACCGATGCACGTACGGTGTCGATCTCGTTCGCCAGGGTGCTGGTTTCGGTGACGGTGTCGCCGACGTTGTCGACGATATAGGTGTCATTGCCCAGACCACCGATCAGCGTGTCGGCACCCAGGCCGCCGTCAAGAATGTTATTGCCGTCGTTGCCGGTGATGCGGTTGCTGACCGCGCTGCCGGTGCCGTTGAG
>NZ_JBJYZK010000034.1:0-380 GCF_048654275.1 Candidatus Pseudomonas auctus
AAATGCACTCGTAGCTCAGCTGGATAGAGTACTCGGCTACGAACCGAGCGGTCACAGGTTCGAATCCTGTCGAGTGCACCATTTAAGATTCAATTACAGCGATGTAAATGACTCGGCTTCAACCAGTTGTGATCTGGTCTAAAAACACAAAATGCACTCGTAGCTCAGCTGGATAGAGTACTCGGCTACGAACCGAGCGGTCACAGGTTCGAATCCTGTCGAGTGCACCATTTAAGAGTCAGTTGCAGCGATGCGGATGACTTGGTTACAGCCAGTTGTGGTCTGGTCTAAAAACACAAATTGCACTCGTAGCTCAGCTGGATAGAGTACTCGGCTACGAACCGAGCGGTCACAGGTTCGAATCCTGTCGAGTGCACCAT
>NZ_JBJYZK010000035.1:0-359 GCF_048654275.1 Candidatus Pseudomonas auctus
GCCGGTGTTCGCAGTACCGCTGCTTTGAGGGTGCGGTGCATCCGTTCGTGTCGACCGTTCTGGTCAGGACGCCCTGGTGTGATTGTCTCGATATGGATGCCATGCCTGATGAACCAGACGGACAGCTTCGACAGCCGCGACAAACCGGTCGATGCGAAAGGCGCCCCGTTATCTGTGCGGATTACGTCCGGCAATCCAAACTCCCGGAAAGCCCACTCGAATCCCTGTCGCGTCGGCTCGCTGTGCGTGCCGGGCAGCGCCCGGCAGAGCAGCAGATAGCGACTCATCTGATCGGTAATGGTCAGCGGATAGCACCAATTGCCGTCCTGCATCCTGAACTGCCCTTTGAAGTCGGCACA
>NZ_JBJYZK010000036.1:0-353 GCF_048654275.1 Candidatus Pseudomonas auctus
TCGCCGAAAATTCGAATTTCTCAACTAAGAGAACTCACAAATTTTACCTTAGCCTGATCACCACCAGTGAAAGTGGCTATCAGTCTATCTTTCTATCACATACCCAAATTTTTAAAGAACGATCTAATCAAAAGACTAGAAATCAATATTCAACTCGAATATTCATTTCTAAACTCTCAAACTTTCGAAGCAGTTTATGGTGGAGCCAAGCGGGATCGAACCGCTGACCTCCTGCGTGCAAGGCAGGCGCTCTCCCAGCTGAGCTATGGCCCCATAACAAAATTGGTGGGTCTGGGCAGATTCGAACTGCCGACCTCACCCTTATCAGGGGTGCGCTCTAACCAACTGAGCTA
>NZ_JBJYZK010000037.1:0-275 GCF_048654275.1 Candidatus Pseudomonas auctus
CCCAGGCCGCCGTCAAGAATGTTATTGCCGTCGTTGCCGGTGATGCGGTTGCTGACCGCGCTGCCGGTGCCGTTGAGATTGGCCGTGCCGGTCAGGATCAGGTTTTCGACGTTGGCGCCGAGGGTGTAGTCGATGGACGCGAACACGCGGTCGAGTGCGGTCAGCGAGGCATCGGTTTCGATCACTACATCGCCGACGTCGTCGACGTAGTAGGTGTCGACGCCATCACCGCCGATCATGGTGTCGGCACCTGCGCCGCCATTGAGGGTGTTGGC
>NZ_JBJYZK010000038.1:0-252 GCF_048654275.1 Candidatus Pseudomonas auctus
GGCGTCCCCTAGGGGACTCGAACCCCTGTTACCGCCGTGAAAGGGCGGTGTCCTAGGCCACTAGACGAAGGGGACACGCTACCCGGAACACATGGTGTGTGTTTCGGTGTCCAGATCCGCCTCCGAAGAGTTGGCTCTGGTTTCACTCAGCACCGCCCTGAAGCGTTGCTGTTTAAAATTGGAGCGGGAAACGAGACTCGAACTCGCGACCCCGACCTTGGCAAGGTCGTGCTCTACCAACTGAGCTATTCC
>NZ_JBJYZK010000039.1:0-248 GCF_048654275.1 Candidatus Pseudomonas auctus
GTCTCGGATCCGCGGACCTTCACCGTGACCGCTGCCACTGCGCCAACCATCACCTCGGCTAAAGGCTCACCCAGCGGGGACGAGATTCCGCCGGACGGATTCACCGTGGAAACGGCGGTCACCCTGTCGGGCGTCGCCGCCAAGGGCCAGAAGGTCGATGTGCTGCTGGGTAGCGTGCCCAAAGGTCAGCCCGTGGCCGATCCGGGAACCGGCATCTGGACCCTGCTGGTGACCGGCCTGACAGCCGT
>NZ_JBJYZK010000040.1:0-238 GCF_048654275.1 Candidatus Pseudomonas auctus
TCGAGGGTGATCGGCTCGATGTAGACCTTGTCGGCGACGTCACGGTCGGTCATGATCGTGGCGGGATTAGAGTTGACGAGGATGACCTCGTACCCCTCCTCCTTGAGTGCCAGACAGGCCTGAGTACCGGCATAGTCGAACTCGGCAGCCTGACCGATGAGGATCGGCCCGGACCCGATGACGAGAATGCGGTGCAGGTCGGTACGGCGGGGCATCAGTTCTGGCCTCCAGTGTGATC
>NZ_JBJYZK010000041.1:0-225 GCF_048654275.1 Candidatus Pseudomonas auctus
CGTGACCGCTGCCACTGCGCCAACCATCACCTCGGCTAAAGGCTCACCCAGCGGAAACGACATTCCTCCCGGCGGGATCACCGTGGAAACGGCGGTCACCCTGTCGGGTGTCGCCGCCAAGGGTCAGAAGGTCGATGTGCTGCTGGGCAGCGTGCCCAAAGGTCAGCCCGTGGCCGATCCGGGAACCGGCATCTGGACCCTGCTGGTGACCGGCCTGACAGCCGT
>NZ_JBJYZK010000042.1:0-208 GCF_048654275.1 Candidatus Pseudomonas auctus
TTCCCCATGTGAGAGTAGGTCATCGTCAAGATTAAATTCCGAAACCCCAATTGCGAAAGCAGTTGGGGTTTTGTTTTAGTAGAAGTCACCGATTTTTGCCGGAACGTTACTGCGGTAACGGGCTGGTCACAGAATTTCTTGACGACCATAGAGCGTTGGAACCACCTGATCCCATCCCGAACTCAGAAGTGAAACGATGCATCGCCGA
>NZ_JBJYZK010000043.1:0-207 GCF_048654275.1 Candidatus Pseudomonas auctus
GGATCACCTCCTTAATCGACGACATCAGCTGCTCCATAAGTTCCCACACGAATTGCTTGATTCATTGAAGAAGACGATAGAAGCAGCTTTAAGCTCCAAGCTGATAGCTCACAGCTAGCAGTTACAAGCTCGAAATTGGGTCTGTAGCTCAGTTGGTTAGAGCGCACCCCTGATAAGGGTGAGGTCGGCAGTTCGAATCTGCCCAGA